>NZ_CP108032.1:2428495-3035618 GCF_036169555.1 Streptomyces sp. NBC_00306
AGTCGCTGTCCCCGGACGTCTGGGTGGAGGACCTGCACGGCATCACGGTGGAGTGGACGCTGAACGGGCTGATAGCGCTGAGCTTCACGCCCTGAGCGCAGGCCGCGCGAACGTCATCCCGACCGCCACCGACGCACCCGGCAAGATCAGCCCCGCCGGCGATTGAGGCGCGGGGCCCGGGGCGGAGCCCCGCCACCACCCACACACCCACGCTCGCCGCCACCGACGCACCGGGCCCGCAAGAATCAGCCCCGCCGGCGATTGAGGCGCGGGGCCCGGGGCGGAGCCCCGCCACCACCCACACACCCACGCTCGCCGCCACCGACGCACCGGTCCCGCAAAAATCAGCCCCGCCGGCGATTGAGGCGCGGGGTCCGGGGCGGAGCCCCGCCACCACCCGCACACCCACGCTCGCCGCCACCGACGCACCGGTCCCGCAAAAATCAGCCCCGCCGGCGATTGAGGCGCGGGGCCCGGGGCAGCGCCCCGCCACCACCCGCACCGCACCCGCACACCCAGACCCCCGCCACCGACGCACCGCCCGGCTCACGAGGTCAAGCAACCTCACGCCCCGCCGGCGATCGAGGCGCGCCCCCCTCACTCCTCCTCACGGTGCAGCACCCCCCTCGCCACCAGCTCCAGCAGCACCGCCACCGCCGCCGCCTGCACCGCCATCAGTCCGACCAGCACGAACAGCTGCACCGCGCCTGCCAGCAGCGGTGACGCCCCGCCGAGCAGCATGCCCACGAACGCGCCCGGGAGCGTGACCAGCCCCACCGTCCGCGTCTGATCGAGCCCCGGCAGCAGCGCGTCCGACGCGGCCGGGCGGGCCACCTCCAGCCGGGCGTCGCGGTCCAGCAGCCCGAGCGCCATCCCCGCCTCCACCTCGCCGCGCCGCAGGCTGAGCTCGTCCAGCGCGCGCCGCCCGCTGAGCACGGTCACGGTGAGCGCCCCGCCGATGAGAATCCCGGTCACGGGGATCAGCGCGATGCCCTTGACCGGCACCAGCCCGGTGAGCAGCAGCGCCGCGACGACGGGAAAGACACCCGCGGCGATCGGGAGTGCGGCCCACCACCAGGTCCGGTTGGCCGTGATGCGCCGCCCGGCGGTCCGTACGGCGACGGCGTACATCAGCAGCACGAAGGCGAACAGCAGCGACAGCGACCGGACGACCCAGCCGATGACCAGGGAAACGGCGGCGAGTTGGACGGCGGCCCGCACTCCCGCGACCGCGATCTCCCGAGCCCGGCCGAGATGGGCGACGGCCGCGACCGTCGCCGCCACGGCGAGCAGTACGGCCAGAACCGCCCCGAATGTGACGTTCACCGGCAGCAGCACCCGCCAACCCTACGCCGCCGACGGCCATGTGCCGCTTCGTCAGAACTCTTGATGTGACGTGCCCATGTCGTCAGTCTGTAACCCGGCGCCCACCCCACGGCAACCCCGCGCCGTCAGCATGGCCACGCCCACTGGCCAAGTACCCCCCATGACAGAGGAGTTCGCATGCCCGGTATCTACGCGCGTCAAGGCCGCCGCATATCCGTTCTCGCCGCCACCTCCGCCCTCGCCGTCACCGGTCTCCTGGCGACCGCCCCCACCGCCCAGGCCGCCCCGCCCACTCCGGTCAGCGCCGCCACCGCACGCACCTACCTCAGCCAGCTCACGGTGCGGGCGGAAGGTTCCTCCAGCGGCTACAGCCGCGATCTGTTCCCGCACTGGAGCACCCAGTCGGGCGCCTGCAACACCCGTGAGGTCGTCCTCAAGCGCGACGGCAAGAACGTCGTACAGGACTCCAGCTGTGCCGCCACCAGCGGCAGCTGGTACTCGGAGTACGACGGCGCCACCTGGTCCGCCGCCGCCGATGTCGACATCGACCACATCGTTCCGCTCGCCGAGGCCTGGCGCTCCGGCGCGAACAGCTGGACCACGACCCGCCGAGGGTCGTTCGCCAACGACCTCACCCGTCCGCAGCTGATCGCCGTCACCGACAATGTCAACCAGTCCAAGGGCGACCAGGACCCCGCCGAGTGGATGCCCTCGCGCACCGCGTACCGCTGCACGTACGCCCGGATGTGGGTACAGGTGAAGCAGTACTACGCCATGAGCGTCGACTCCGCCGAGAAGAGCGCACTGCAGTCCGTGCTGAACGGCTGCTGACCAGCGATTGACCGTCCGGCGCGGATCTTCGCCGGAACCTGTCCTTACCCCTCCGTCGTTCCGTACGGTACGGGGCGACGGAGGAGGACACATGGCAGGGCTGCGTTTGGGACCGTTGCTGCGGTTCGTCGACTGGGAGGCGGGTGGCACGGCGACGGTCTGGGTCGAGGCCGACCGGGCCTGCACGGCAGAGGTCCGCTGCGCGGACGGTGCCGGCGGCTCCGCGCCCACGTTCCGGGTCGCCGATCACTTCTACGCCCTGGTGCTGGTGACCGGCCTCACCCCGGGCACGACCACGGAGTACGAGGTACTGCTCGACGGCGACCGCGTCTGGCCGCTGGAGCACTCGGCCTTCCCGCCGAGCACCATCACCAGCCCCGAGGCCGGCTCCACGGCCGTGACCGTCTCCTTCGGCTCCTGCCGCTGGGCGGCCCCGGCGGCCGAGGACCACGACCCGGTGGGCCCCGACGCCCTCGACACCCTGGCGTCCCGGCTGGCCACCGCCCCGGCCTCCGAGCGCCCCGACGTCCTGCTGCTCCTCGGTGACCAGGTGTACGCGGACGAGACCTCCGAGAGCACCAGGGAGTGGCTGGCGAAGCGGCGCGATCTCGACCAGCCGCCCGGCGCCGAGGTCACGGACTACGAGGAGTACACCCACCTCTACGACGAGTCCTGGCTCGACCCCGATGTGCGCTGGCTGCTGTCCACCGTCCCGAACTGCATGATCTTCGACGACCACGACCTGATCGACGACTGGAACACCAGCGCCGCCTGGGTGTCCGACATGCGCACCACCGACTGGTGGCAGAAGCGCGTCACCAGCGGATTGATGTCGTACTGGGTCTATCAGCACCTCGGCAATCTCACGCCCGCCGAGCTGGAGACCGACGAGACGTACGCGGCCGTGCGTTCCTCGCCCGACGGCACCGAGGAGCTGCGGGCCTTCGCCACGAAGGCGGACACCGATCCGGCCTGTGTGCGCTGGAGTTACCGCCGCGACTTCGGCCGGACCAGACTGCTGATGGTCGACAGCCGCGCCGCCCGGGTCCTGGAGGAGAAGAGCCGCGCCATGCTGGACCCGGGTGAGGCCGCCTGGGTACGGGAACAGGCGCTGGACCGCAAGGGTTCGTACGACCATCTCCTCGTCGGCACCTCGCTGCCGTGGCTGCTGCCTCCGCTGATCCACGACGCCGAGAGCTGGAACGCGGCGCTGTGCCGCGGCGAGCGAGGCGAGCGCTGGGCGCGGATCGGCGAGAAGCTGCGCCGTGCGGCCGACCTGGAGCACTGGGCGGCCTTCCCCGACTCCTTCGAGGAGATGGCCCGGCTGTTCGCCGAGACCGGCACGGGCGAGGGCGCACCGGCGACGGTCTGTGTGCTGTCCGGCGATGTCCACCATGCCTACGTCGCCGAACCCGACTGGCGCGGCAAGCCCGGCCCGGACGCCCATGTGGTGCAGCTGACCTGCTCGCCCGTGCACAACTCCGTACCCCGGTCCATGAGGTTCGGATTCCGCTTCGGCTGGAGCCGGTTGGGGCGGCGGCTCGGTCATGCGCTGGCCCGCCACGGCCGGACGGGCCGTCCGCCGGTCCACTGGGACCGCACGGGCGGACCGTGGTTCGGCAATCAGCTGATGACACTGCACCTGCGTGGCCGGGCGGCCCATCTGCGCCTGGACCAGGCCCAGATGGGCGACGGCGGGGTGGGTGCGCGGCTGGTGACGGTCGACGAACGCGAGCTGACCACGGCCCGTGACCCTTCCCACAGCACAGGGTGATCCCTCCCCCAGGGGTTCGACTCACGGCGGACCCCCGGCATGATGTGGCGGACGCTCCGCTTCCGAGCGCGCCTCAATGCCGGGGAGTTTCCGCTTTGTCCGACGTACGCGACGTATGGTCCACCGCTTCGCCCCCTCGTGCCCTCGTCCGTGCCCACGCCGTCGCGATCGTCGGCGCGGGCCCCCGCGGCACGTCGGTCCTGGAGAGACTCTGCGCCTCGGTTCCGGAACTGAGGCCGGGGACACCGCTGACCGTCCATCTCGTCGACCCCGCGCCCCCGGGCGCCGGGCGCGTCTGGCGCACGGACCAGCCGGCGGAGCTCCTGATGAACACGGTCGCCTCCCAGGTGACGGTGTTCACGGACGCCAGCGTCGGCTGCGAGGGCCCGATACGCCCGGGGCCGAGCCTCTTCGAGTGGGCGGCCGCCCACACCGACGAGGATCTCGGCCCCGACGACTACCCCACGCGCGCCTGTTACGGCCGCTATCTGGAGTGGGCGTTCCGGCGCGCGGTCGCGGGTGCACCGGAGTCCGTGACGGTCCGGGTGCACCGGGCACGCGCGGTGGCACTGGCGGACGACCGGCACAGCGACGAGCCGGACCCGCCACAGACCCTGGCCCTGGACGACGGCACGACGCTCACCGGACTGAGCGCGGTGGTGCTCGCCCAGGGCCATCTGCCGGTCGTCGGACGGCAGACGCAGGCGCATCTCGCCGAGTACGCGTCCCGTCACCCGCGTCTGCGCTACGTCGCCCCCGCCAACCCGGCGGACATCGACCTCTCCGGCATCGAGCCCGGCGAGCGGGTGCTGCTGCGCGGCCTCGGCCTCAACTTCTTCGACCACATGGCCCTGTTGACGACCGGCCGGGGCGGCGCGTTCGTCCGCGACACCTCCGGAACGCTCGTCTACCGGGCCTCGGGCCGTGAGCCGCGGCTCTACGCGGGATCGCGGCGCGGGGTGCCGTACCAGGCACGCGGAGACAACGCCAAGGGCCCTTCCGGCCGTCATGAACCGCTCGTTCTCACGGCCGAGGTGATCGCCGCCTTCCGCGACCGTGCGGCCGCAAGCACTCCGCCGGACTTCCTCACCGAGATATGGCCGCTGGTGGCCAAGGAGGTGGAGACGGTCCACTACGAGGCGCTGCTCGACGCGGCCCCCGGCTTCCGGAGCCGTTTCCTCGCCGCGCCGCACGGGAGCGCCGAAGAGGCCGCCGTACTGGACGAGTTCGGCGTCCCGGCCGCCGGCCGCTGGTCGTGGGAGCGGCTGTCCCGCCCGTACGCGGGTGAACGGTTCGGCTCTCCGCGCGAGCACCGCGCCTGGCTGCTGGCCCATCTGCGGCAGGACGCGGAGCAGGCGGCCCTCGGCAACGTGGCCGGCCCGGTGAAGGCCGCGCTCGACGTCCTGCGGGATCTGCGCAACGAACTGCGCCTGATCGTGGACCACGCGGGCCTCTCCGGCACGTCCCGCCGCGATCATCTGGACCGCTGGTACACGCCGTTGAACGCCTTCCTCTCCATCGGGCCGCCGCGCCGGCGCATCGAGGAGATGACCGCGCTCGTGGAGGCGGGCGTGCTGGAGGTGATCGGCCCGCGGACGGCCATGGGCACGGCGGACGGGCGCTTCACGGCGCACTCCCCCGATGTCCCGGGCTCGGCGGTGACGGCGACGACGCTCATCGAGGCGCGGCTGCCGGAGCCCGATCTCCGGCGCACCAGCGACGCGTTGCTGAGCCGGCTGATGATGACGGGCCAGTGCCGGCCGCACGCGGTCGACGGCTACGAGACGGGCGGACTGGACGTCACCCGGCGTCCGTACCGCCTGGTGGACCGACGGGGGCGGGCGCACCCGAGGCGCTTCGCCCTCGGCGTGCCGACGGAGGGGGTGCACTGGGTGACGGCGGCCGGTGCGCGCCCCGGTGTGGACTCGGTGACGCTCGCCGACGCGGACGCCGTGGCCCGGGCCGCGCTGCGCACGTTGCCCCTACGTGAAGTTCGCGTGAGAAAAGAAGTCCGGCCGAATGTTGAACTTGCAAGCATTGATTAGGTCGACCTAACTTGTAGGCGAGCTCCACCTCTCGTCCCCCACACCGCAGGAGTCCCCATGGCCAACACCCAGTTGACCTCCCGGCTGAACCAGTACCAGCCCTACGCCCTCGGCCTGTTCCGCATCGTCGTGGGCCTGCTCTTCGCCTGCCACGGCGCCAACACGCTCTTCGGCGTCATAACCGACGGCGAGACGATCGCGGCCGGCAGCTGGCCGAAGGGACCCGCCGCGGTGATCGAGCTGATCGGCGGCACCCTGGTGCTCCTCGGGATCGGAACCCGCAGCGCCGCGTTCCTCTGCTCCGGCGCGATGGCGTACGCGTACTTCTCGGTGCACCAGCCGGAGGGCCTCTTCCCTCTGGAGAACAGCGGTGGCGAGCCGGTGCTGTTCTGCTGGGCCTTCCTGCTCCTGATCTTCACCGGCCCGGGCGCGCTCGCGGTGGACAAGCTGTTCGCGGCGCGTGGCACGAACCGCAGCGAGGGCGAGCAGCGGACCACGGTCTCCGCCTGATCCCGATCCGCAGAAGGCAGACCGCAGAACGCAGACCGCCGAGCGCCCGCGTCCGCACGAAGGGGACGCGGGCGCTCAGGCGTGCGGAGGCGGGGAGTCCGCTGCAAGGAGAGGTTCTCGGGCTCCGGCGAACCCCCGCAGGAGCGGAGGCGAGGGCTCCGCCCAACCCCGGCAGGAGCGGCGTAATTCCCCATTCCGGGCAGACGTGATGATCACAACATCAGTACCCCCCAAGCGATCTCGGGGTGAACCTCAGGCGTACGCTGTACAGCTGTACTGCCGCCCCTGCCGCTCCCCTGCGACGTCGCGGCGTTGTTCACGAACCGGGGAGTCAAGGTGCTCGAGAGCATGGGGTCGCTGACCGGCAGCCCATGGATTTATGCCGTGGTGGCCCTGTCCGTCCTCCTCGACGTCTTCCTTCCCGTCCTGCCGAGCGGCGTCCTGGTGATCACCGCGGCGACCGCCGCGGCCGCCGGAACCACCGCGACCGCCACGTCCGTGGCGAACGCGGCCGGTCAGGTCCCCCGCGAGGTCCCCTCGCTCCTCGTCCTGGTCCTGTGCGCGGCCACCGCCTCCGTCCTGGGTGACCTCGTCGCCTACCGCCTGGCCTGGCGCGGTGGCGACCGCTTCGACCGCGCGATCGCCAAGTCCCGTCGCCTGACCAGTGCGCAGGCGAGGCTCGGTACGGCCCTGAGCCGTGGCGGCGGCACGCTCGTCGTGATCGCCCGTTTCGCCCCGGCCGGCCGCTCGGTCGTCTCCCTGGGCGCGGGCGCGGCCCACCGCAAGGTGAAGGAATTCCTGCCCTGGTCGGCGCTCGCGGGCGTGGCCTGGGCGGGCTACAGCGTCGGCCTCGGCTACTTCGGTGGCCAGTGGCTCGGCGCGACCTGGGTCGGCGCGGCCGTGTCCGTGTTCGCGCTGGCGGGCGCGGGGGCACTGGCGGCCTACGTCATGCGGCGTCCGACGCCGTCGCCTGCTCCTGAGACCGCTTAGCGGCGCCACCGCCGCCGCGGATCTCGAGCCCGTCGAGCAGTCGGCCGGTCGCCTCCGCGATCGCCTCGACGGCCCGGTCGAACACCTCCTGGTTGTGCGCGGCGGGCGCCCGGAAGCCGGACACCTTCCGCACGTACTGGAGGGCGGCGGCGTGGATGTCGTCCTCGGTGGCCTCTTCGGGGAGGACGGGCGGACGGAGAGTCTTGATGCTGCGGCACATGTGTCCCAGTGTGCCTCGCGGGTCCGACAGCGGCCATGCCGCTCATGATCGATCCCCTGTGCGCGGCCCGGTGAAGCGACGGACGTAGCGCCGCTGCCAGGGTGTCTCCACGGCGTGGGAGTCGTAGTGCTGCCGCACATAGCGCACGGCGTCCTCGGCGGGCACCCCGTCGAGGACGGCGAGACAGGCGAGCGCGGTCCCGGTCCGCCCCCGCCCACCCCCACAGGCGATCTCCACCCGCTCCCGCGCGGCCCGCTCCCACGCCTCCCGCAGCACCTCGCGGGCGGCGCCGCGATCACTGGGCAGCCGGAAGTCGGGCCACTTCAACCATGTGAAGTCCCAGTCGACTTGGGCCGGCGGCTTCCCGAGCAGATACACCCCGAAGTCGGGAACACGCCCATCGGGCAGCCCTTTCCGCAGCCCGCGCCCCCGCACATACCGGCCGGAGGGAAGCCGCAGTACGCCGGCGTCGGTGGGATTCCAGGTCTCGATCACGCACTCAACGTAACCGCCGACGGCCGGGAGCGGGGTACGGTCCGGTCGAGTACCGGGAGGACGAACGGTCCGACCACCGCGTACACACGGCGCGCCTGCTCGCCCGCCTACTCCCCGGCCTTGTCCGCGAAGGTGTCGGCGGCGCGCTGGATGCCGGCGACGTAGTCGCGCCACCACGCCTCGTCGCCGATCTCGTCGTGATCGGGACCGCCCCGCCCGTCGATGAGCTCGCGGACGACATCGGCGTGCCCCCCGTGCTGCGCGGTCTCGACCACCATCCGCACGAGCAGAACGCCCAACGTGGTCTCGCGCCGCTCCTCGGGCCAGTGCGCCACCCACCCGGGAGCGTCCAGCCCGAGCTCCTCGACGGTCCGGTCACCGTGCGCGCAGGCCCGCTCGTAGAGCCCGATCAGATACTCACTGGACTCGTCGGCGGTAGCCCACATGTCGGCGCCGTCCCAGAGCGACCCGTCCTCGACCCACGCCATGGTCTCGGGCGCCGGCCGCTTGAACGACTCCCCGAGATACACGTACTCCACACCGGCCAAGTGCTTGACGAGCCCGAGCAGATTGGTCCCGCTGGGCGTGAGGGGCCGCCGCAGGTCGTACTCGCTCAGCCCCTCCAGCTTCCCCAACAACCCGGCCCTGCCGGCCTTCAGCTTGCGGTGCAGCTCTTGCTTGAGATCGACCATGCTCTCCCCTGGTGCCGACGCCGAACTGTGCGGGGCGCCAGGGTACGTGCCCCCGTGGCGTGACCGTCAGCGCACGACGTGATCACTCACCCCGAGATCCCTGCGCATGACCGTGCGCAGACGGCCGATGGCGCCGTCGAACGCCTCGTCCAGTTCCCTGTACGACGCGCTGTCCGCGTCGGCCCCGGCGACAAGGCAGTCCCGTGTCTCCCTCAGGACCAGGAACGCCGCCTGAGAGGCATCGATCACCTCGAGCGGCGCGAGGATGGCGAGTTGGTGCCGGAGCTCGTACGCGCCCGGCGACAGAAAGAGCTCTCGTACTCGCCGAGCGCGCTCCTCCACGGGCTGTACCGCGTGCGCGTACTCGCTGAGGGCGGTCCGCATCCGTGACAGCGCGGCCGAGTAGTCGGCGTACAGCTGTTGCCGCGTCGCATGTGCCTGGGTGATGCGGTCACGACGCCACCGGAGACGCTCGGCGAGCAGCGTGGACCCGACTCCGATGACTGCTCCGAGCGCGGTGCTGACCGGCGATATCCATTCCATGGCCCGTCAGCCTAGGGAGGATGACGGGCGGAACGAGCCCCTCCCGCAGGACGCTTCCCGGGTTGGCCGCATCCGGCCCGCCGCCCGCTCGGACAGCGGTCACACAGCCAGCGCCACCTGCTCGCCCTCCACCGGGTTCCCGTAGTGGGCCCAGATCTGGTTCAGCTCGTGCTGGTAGTAGAGCGAGTGCAGACCGGCAATGATCCCGAGGATGACCCCGATCCACGGATTGCAGGTGGGCTGCAGCCCGGCCGAGGTCTGCATGCGGGCGATGCGCAGCCCGGTGTTGTAGACCGACACGAAGGGCGGGACGATCACCAGCCAGCCGATGGTGACGGCCAGCACGGACAGCATCGGATCGACCTCGATCCGCTCGTCGAAGTCGCGGGCCTCGCGATTCACCTTGTAGTACCAGACCAAGTGGTAGATACCGAGGGTGATCAGCGGCCACACCAGCCACACGAGGAAGATGTTGCGGGGTTTGCCGGCTCGACCTGACACGACGCACCTCCTGTTCCTCCAGTGCATCACGCGGAACGCGAACGCGCGCGCTCTGCACATGGGCGGCGGAGGCGCACATCGGAAGTCCAGAGGGTGGGGCGGGGACGAGGCCCGAGGGACCTGAGCTGCGGGCCGACCGTCGTCAGACGGATGCCCCCGGACGGCCGGGCTCGTCCTGGTTCCCCTTCAAACACACAGCGACGCGTTCGCGGACCATGTCGACCTCCACGATCTCGACGGTCACCTCCTCACCGACGCCGACCATCTCCCCCAGGCCCTGAGCCGCACGCTGTCCCGGGAGTTCGGGGACGGTCATCACTCCCTCGAAACCGTGGAGGTCGACGAGCGCCTCGGCCTCGCCGATCGACATCACGATGCCCGAGCAGATCTGACCGCGCTGCAACGCCTTGATCGCGGCCCACCGGATGTCGCTCGGTGTCGGGTCGGTCCTCCAGCGCGCTCGCAGCACACCGTCGTCATCAGGCAGCACGGCAGTGAACAGCGGATGGCGCTCATCGACGGTGATCGGCAACACCGCTGCTGCGCGAGCGCCGTCGAGGAGCGCGGCCAGTTCCTCGTACGCGTCCTCGTCCGCGAAGACGCTGGTGATCCGCCCGTCCTCGTCCTCCCGGACGAGCTCGATCAGGCCCTCCTCCGGGAAGGCGTCTCGTACGGCGTCGAGGTCCGTGGACAGGTCCGGCCACACGGTCAACCGCGCCCGAGGCACGAGCCGGGCGCGGACCGCGTCAAGATTCGCCTGGGTGATGCGGTGCCATCGGGAGACGTTGTGGACGTTTCCCTCCTCCAGGATGCCTGCTTCACCTGTGGCGACGCACCAGGCCACCCGTGCCCAGAAGGCATCGTCGGCGGGACGCTGCTCACCGGGCTCCTCGTCGAACGACGCATCGTAGGCAGACGCATCAAGTCGCTCGGCGAACAGACCGAGTTCATGGGTGTGGGCCACCGCCCGATCGCAAGACCCGCCGCTGCCGACGTAGACGTACTGGTCCCATCCCACGTCGACGAAGAAGCGCCCCTCCACTTCGAGACGGCACCAAGCACCGTTGTCGCGCAGCATGGCCCGGAGCAGTTCCGACGCCACCGCGAGGGAAACCTCCGCCCCGTCGTGAAATCCGGTCAGGTCGGGCGCGAAGTGACCGGCCAGGCCGTACCCGTCGATCGGGGGCTCCAGCCCGAAGTGGACGGGTACGGAGATCAACGGCTCGCGTATGGCCAGGTACTGAACCGCGCTGTCCTCGGCGAAGGCAGCAACGGCCGCCAGGTAGGCGGCTTCGACGCTCCCGTGGTCGCTCCCCGTGTCCTCGGAGCCGGTGTAGTACCCGTGCTCATTGCGATCAGCCGGATCGTACTTGGTGACGCGGTAGACGTAGGGCAGCACGTTCACTGCCCCGCGACGGAAACATCAAGGGGCATACGGACTCCTTGGCCGGAACCGAACTCACTGAGCGCCCCGGCGAGTCTGCCACCGGCCCGCCTTCCACGACCACGGGTTAACGTCGGCCGCTCCCGCGATCACTGCGTCGCCTCCGCCCTCCTCCACGAAGCGAGAAACCGCAAGCCCTCTTCGGACGACGAGCCGGGCGCCGCGGTCATCACCATCAGCTGCTGATCCGGGTCGGTCGTGCAGCCGAGAATCTCCCAGTCGAGCGTCAGCGCACCGACCACCGGGTGATCGAGGGCCTTGGTCCCGCACGCCTTGTGCGCGACATCGTGCGTCGCCCACCAGATGCGGAAATCGGGGTCCTTCACCGACAGCTCACCCACGAGCGCGGCGAGCCGGGGGTCATCCGGATACTGCATCGCGTCCATTCTGAGATATGCCACGCAGGTGCGCGCCGTGCTTTCCCAGTCGGTGAAAGGCGACGGACATCCGGGTCGAGAAATGCGAGGCGCAGATAGTTCCGCTCGGGCTGGGACAGCGCGGAGAAATCCGTGATGAGGGCAGCGGCGAGCGAATTCCACGCCAGCACGTCCATGTGCCGGCCGAGGACAAGGGCGGGAGCGTCGGAAAGCAGGTCCAGCAGCCGCTGCAACTGCGGACGGACACGCTGCGCGGGCCGCCTCGTGGCTCGGCCCCCGCGCTTCGCCGCCAGCCCGCGGAGGTACACGGTCTGGTCCTCGTTCAACCGCAGCGCCCGGGCCAGGGCTGCCACGACCGGCTCCGAGGCCTTGAGCCGCCCCTGTTCCACCCGCGTGTAGTAGTCGGTACTGATGGCGGCCAGCTGGGCCACCTCCTCCCGGCGCAGTCCAGGCACTCGCCTCAGTGCTCCGGAGTCGGGCAGGCCGACATCGGCGGGCGCGAGTTCGGCGCGCCGGGTTCTGAGGAATTCGCCGAGCTCGTTGCGCTGCGCGTCTGCGGTACCCATGCCTTCCAGTGTCGCAGCCGACGGCCTGTCCGTGAGGGGGAGAAATCTTTCCCAGGAACGATCGTTCCTGGGAAAAAGGCCACTCTTGTTCCTCTCCTGACCCCGTGTGACCGTGAATGACGTGACCGGCCGTACGGGCCTCATCCATGACACACACGAAACCTGCGAATCAGGAAAGAGAAACACCATGCTTCCCATCGATGTGCAATTCCAGAGCAATGGGCTGGCCATTGCCGGGCACCTCTACCTCCCCGACGACCACGTCGAGGGCGACCGGCGCCCCGCCGTCGTCACCTCGCACCCCTTCGGCGGTGTGAAGGAGCAGACCGCCGGCCTGTACGCGCGGAAGCTCGCCGCGGAAGGCTTCGTCACGCTCGCGTTCGACGCGAGCTACCAGGGCGAGAGCGAGGGCGAACCGCGCTTCCTGGAGAACCCGTTCGCCCGCGCCGAGGACATCAGGAGCGCGGTGACCTTCCTCGCCACGCTCGACCAGGTCGATCCGCACCGCATCGGCGCGCTGGGCATCTGCGCCTCGGGCGGCTACGTCCCGTTCGCGGCCACGACCGACCACCGGATCAAGGCGGTGGCGACCGTGAGCGCGGCGGACATCGGCGCGCTGTTCCGTGAGGGACTTGGCGGCGGACAGGACGAGCAGGTCCTTCAGGACATGCTCGCGGCCGCCGCGGACGCCCGTACCGCCGAGGTCACGGAGGGCACCTTCCGGCTCGACCCGGTGGTCCCGGACACCCCGGAAGACGCGGCCGGCTGGCCGACCCTCTACCGGGAGGGCCAGGACTACTACCGCACGCCCCGGGCCCAGCACCCCAACTCCCCCAACCGGTACCTGTTCCGCAGCGTCGACCAGATCGCCCAGTACTCCTCCTTCGACATGGTCGATCTGATCTCTCCTCGTCCCCTGCTGATGATCGCGGGCACCGAGGCGGACACCGCGTACTTCAGCCGTGAGGCGATCGCGAGGGCCCGCGAGCCCAAGGAACTCTTCTGGGTGGAAGGGGCGTCGCACATCGACCTCTACGACCGGGACGCGTACGTGCCGGCGGCGGTCGCGAAGCTGACCGGCTTCTTCAAGGAGAACCTCGCGGCGGCCTGATCCCCCGAGTCCGGCACGGCCGACCGGGGCGATCGCGGGTGGGGCCAGCGCGGGTACCGCCCCGAACGAGGGTTCCGTCGATGGGCGACGGAACCCCTCGTCGCGTACCGGCGGCATCCTCGTGGCCGGGCGCGACAGACCAGGGCGTCAGGCCTTGGTGAGTTGCTGCGTGAAGAAGTCCGTCAGTTTCGCGACGGCGGTGGGCACGTACTCCTCCTTGTCGTAGAGGTCGATGTGCGTGGCGCCGTCGATCCAGAAGAGTTCCTTCGGCTCCCCGGCCTTCCCGATCGCCTCCCGGCTGAAGTAGGCCGTGTCCGCTTCGGTGCCTGCGATCATCAGCAGCGGACGCGGGGAGATGAGGTGGATCAGGTCGTACGAGGAGTACTGGGCGATCTGGTCGACACTGCGGAAGACCCAGCGATTGGGTGAGTTGGGGTGCTGGGCCCGGGGCGTGCGGTAGTAGTCGCTGCCCTCGCGGTACAGCGTGGGCGCGTCCTTCGCCTCCTCCGGCGTGTTGGGGACGATGGGCTCCAGGTGGGGCTCCTTGCCCAGGGCCTCGTTGGTGCGGTCCTCGCCGGCCTGGTCGAGCATGCCGCGGATGACGTCCTCGCTCTGACCGCCGCCGAGACCCTCACGGAACAGCCCGCCCATGTCGGCGGCACTGACGGTGGCCACGGCCTTGATGCGGTGCTCGGTCTGGGCCGCGTAGGGGACGTAGCCGCCCGAGGCACAGATGCCCAGCGCACCGATGCGCCCGGGATCGACCTCATCGCAGACGGACAGGAACGTCACGGCGCTCTTGATGTCCTCGGCGCGGGCGAACGGGTTCTCCAGGAAGCGCGGTTCGCCCTCGCTCTCGCCCTGGTAGCTCGCGTCGAACGCGAGGCTCACGAACCCCTGGTCGGCGAGCCGTTGGGCGTAGAGGCCGGCGGTCTGTTCCTTGACGCCGCCGTAGGGGTGCGAGACGACGACGGCGGGCCGGCGCTCCGACTCGGTGTAGTCGTCGGGTGTGTAGAGGTTCCCCGCGAGCATGAGGTTGTTGCTGGGGAACTGCACTGCGGTCTTCATTGCGTCTCCTGCACTGACGGTGAGGGACGAGACCTGGCCCGCTGTACGGAGCGGACCCGAGGGTCCCCGGTAGCTCTGGAGGTGCAGATCCAGGCTTTTTGGGCTATACCATCCTCAACCCTCACATGCCACTCGGGACGGCGCAAACGTGGCGGAGGCCCGCCGCGGTCCGGCGCTCCCGGGGCGTCTCGCCGGACCCGTCGCCCCAGGTCGTGGCCCCGCCCTGCGCCGTAGCATGGCAGGAGGGCGCCGCCGCGGACCGCACGGCGACGGGCACCAGGGCACCAGGGCACCAGGGCACAGGGCACCAGGGCACCAGGGCACCAGGGCACCAGGGCACCAGGGCACCAGGGCACCAGGGCACCAGGGCACCAGGGCAATGATCACCGGCCGACAGCCGCCGGGCGTGCCGCCGAGTCGTGACGAGCGACGACAGGAAGACCCCATGACCGCCTCGTACGAAACCATCGACACCAGCGTGGACGGCAACGTCCTGACCGCCGCCTTCAACGCACCGCCCATGAACCTCATCGGCCCCGAGGTGGTGCGGGACCTGGTCTCGCTCCTCGACGACCTGGCGCAACCGGACGCCCCACGCGTGGCCGTCTTCGAGAGTGCGGACGCCGAATACTTCTTCCCGCACGTCGACATGACGAAGGTCGCCGAGTACACCGCCGAGGCCGCGAAGGCCGGAGGCCCCGGCGACGCCTCCCTGGGAATGCTGTTCCGCAAGCTGAGCCGACTTCCGGTCGTCACCATCGGCAAACTGCGCGGCCGCGCCCGGGGAGCGGGCAGCGAGTTCCTCCTCGCCTGCGACATGCGCTTCGCCTCCCGGGAGAACGCCGTCCTGGGCCAACTGGAAGTGGCGGTCGGAGCTCCTCCGGGCGCGGGCGCGATCCAGCACCTCACTCGGCTGCTGGGCCGGGGCCGGGCGCTCGAGGCCGTGCTGACGTCGTCGGACTTCGACGCGGACCTCGCCGAACGCTATGGATGGATCAACCGCGCCGTTCCCGACGCCGAACTGGACGCGTTCGTGGCAGGCATGGCCGCGCGCATGGGCGGCTTCCCCCGCGATGCGCTGATCGCGGCCAAGTCGGCGATCAACGACATCAGCCTTCCGGCCCCTGCCGACGTACGCGCGGACGCAGCGCTGTTCCAGCAGCTCGTCCGGAGCGAGACGGCGCAGCAACGCGTGGCCGAATTGTTCGAGCAGGGCTTCCAGACCCGGGGTGCCACCGAACGGGACCTCGGAGACGCCTTGGGCACCATCGGCGGATCGGCGGGCCGGTAAGGGGGCTCGGACTCCGGATCTCGGACGGCCTGGCACAGTCAGGCAGTCCACCGGCCGCCGATTGGCCCTCGCACCGGATTGGCGGGGCAGGAAGACTGCGAAGCCGGTGCCGTACGTCAAGGAGTTGTGATGCAGGTAGCAGTGGTCACCTTCGACGGGTTCAACGAACTCGACAGCTTCATCGCTTCCGCGCTGATCAACCGTTGCCGTAAGGACGGCCTGGAGGCCTTCATCACGACGCCGACGCCGGTGGTCACCTCGATGAACGGCGTCGAAGTGACCGGGCAGCGCCCGATGGACTTCGTCACCGAAGCCGAGGTCGTACTGATCGGCAGCGGCGTCAAGGCACGCGAGGTGGCGGCCGACGACCGGATGCTCTCCCGCTTGCAGCTCGACCCTTCACGCCAGCTGATCGGCGCCCAGTGCTCCGGTGCGCTGGTGCTCGCCCGGCTGGGGCTGCTGAACGGGATGCCGGTCTGCACGGACATCAAGACCCGGCCCTTCGTCGAGGCCCTCGACGTCACCGTGCTGGACACGCCGTTCCACGCCGAGGGGAACATCGCCACGGCGGGCGGCTGCCTGGCGTCCCAGTACCTGGCGACGTGGGTGATGACGCGAACGGTCGGGGAGGACGTGGCACGTGGTGTCCTCGACTACGTGGCTCCGGTCGGCGAGAACCAGGAAACGGTGGAGCGGGCGCTGCGGGCCGTGCACGCGGGCGAGGTCGCGGTGCACTGAGCGCCGCACTGTCGCGGTGCACTGAGCGCCGCACGCCGGGCGGAGTCGGCTTACCCCGCCTGGTACCGGACCGGCCGTGTGCGCGCTCGGCGCCGGCCGTTGAGCGGGATGGGTCGACTGCAGGCGTCCGAGCAATTCTGAGTTCCGCGACACCCGGCAGAGCGGCGGGCTGCCGTCCTCCGATCGGGCCGACGGCGGCATCCCTGCGGTGGCGTGAACGCTTTCGGCGACTTCGGCCCATAGGGGTGTCATCGATCGTCGGCAGATCCGAGATCGGCCGGTTGTCGGTCACGCCAGAACCTCCAGGCGTGGGCGGACAGATCTGCTCGGTCGGATGGAGCGGGGCCGGTCAGAGATCGGCACCCATGGGACGTATCTGTTCTCGATCGGGTCGCGGTCGCGTACGGCGCTCCGGCGTCCGGCATCTGCCCTGCGCCGCATGACGTGGGGACGAGCGTCCGTCCTAGGGCGTCGAGACGGCCATGGCGTGGCCTCCGAGCACCACGGCGACGACCAGAGAGACAACGACGATGGCGGCGGCCGTGCGCCGGCCCGGAGAAAGGCTGCGTGGCAGGAAGAGACTCAGCACTGCGCCGGTCCACGCGACGGACACCAGCCAGGGGAGCCATGCTTCCGCCCGATCGTTCACTCGGTGACAGTGGTCGGCTTGCGGCCCGGTTTCCCCGAAGTAGTAGAGGCAGTTGCTGCCGAAGTCCTCAGTACTCAACCCTATGAAGCCCCACCACACGGTGACGAAGACGGCGGCGGTCAACGCGACGCCGACGACCCGGAAGTCTCCGGCGCGACGCGGTGTGGATGTGTCCATTCCCGGTCCCCCCGGCGAGACGCTGACCCGCCGAGGGTATCCCCGACAAGATGCGAACCCGCGACCGCTGGAGAGCGGGGTGGGGCGAGTTGGGTCCGACCTGCCCGATGCCGACCTCGGCGTCTGCCGACTGTGGCCTCCATCGGCAGCCGCCGTGTGCCCCGTGAGTTCCGTCCGACCCGGCGCGGTTGTGGGCACGGGGACCTTCGCAGGGTCACCGTCCCTTGGCCCCGCCGACGCATGCCTTGAGGCCACGCTCGCCCACGTGGAGAGCCGCGGCATGTCGCCGTTCGCCTGAGAAGACGGCCCACAGCGGCCGCGCTGATGACACCGCTCCTGTGTCAGAGAGGGGGGATACGGTGCAGCGACGGAATGACCATGCGTTTGGGGAGGGGCCTTGGGAGCCAAGACCGGTCTGCTCGTGTACGCCGAGGGCGATGTGCCTTGCCTGCTGCGGCAGGTGGGAGCGGCGGACGTGGAACAGACGTCCGTCATGATGCGGCGTCTTCATCCTGGCTGCGAGATCGAGGAGAGCGATGGCTCGCACCTGTATGACGGCGTGTATCCGCCTGATGGAACGGCCTATGCGGCGAGCTGGCCCGGCGTGGAGATCGTCTGCAATCGGCGTGTGATGATCGATTACCCGTCGCAGCTCCCCCGGCATCTCGTCGCGGCGAGCGCCGGCCGACGGTTGGTCCTGCACGCCATGCACAGTGTGGTCGACTGGTTGGCGTTCGCCGTATGGGAGGACGGGCGTCTCATCCGGTCTCTGAGCCTGTCGCCGGAAGCCGGGGTCATCGAGAACATCGGGGAACCGCTCCCCTTCGAACTTCCCTACTGGGCTGGGGACCGTCCGGCCGATGTGATTCCGTGGCCGGGTGAGGAAGAGGAGCCGTACGCCCTGCCCTTTCATCCTCTGGAACTCGGCGAAGACGCCCTGCGTGCGCTCTGCGGCTTCATCCAGGAGGGCATGCCGGAGCCCGGAGACGTCGACGCCGAGAACATCGAGCTCCATGGTTTCCGAGTGAGGGAGCCGCACGGCCCCGACCGCGCCGAAAGGGAAGCGGAGCTGCGGAGGGCCGTGGAAGCGATGGGGTCGCCCCGGTTCTACACGATGGGCCCTGACGGCTTGTTGGTCGAAGGGGACGGGCCGCCGGCTCCCGCAGAGGACGAGTGAAGCGAGGCCGCTTCATCCCACTCGATGCGCGTTCGCTTGTGCGCGCAGGTCAAGCAGGTCGAGCAGCATGACGTCATAGAGGTCCGGGCCCGCCCACGGGCGCGCCTCGAGGTCGATCGTGAACCCCACCTGAGTCATGGCAGCGAGCGTGCGCTCACGGGCCGCCTCGGGACTGGACGCCGACTCCTCACTGTCCGGGGTGGAGACGTGGTGAACGAACCGGCCGCCGACCCGCTCGCAGAACTGGGCGTAGTCGACGGTGTGGAGGATCCAGGTGTGCCAGCCGATGTCCACCAGCTTGCTCGGCGACAGTTCGACTCCCGGGCGCCGGCCGCTGGTGGCGAGGAAGGCGGCCGTCTGGCCGACGATCCGGCGGGCCGTGCCGCGATCGATCTCAGGTTGGTCCTTGATGACGCGGGCGGTGAGGCGTCGCATCACCTCGGCGTCGACAAGCGTGGCCGGGTCGGTGGTACCCGCGGGACGGACTGACTCGATGGTCATGCTTCCTCCTGTAGGGATGTCGCCCTCCGCTTAAGTCCGCCAGCGGTGCCAGAGCAACCATTTCGCGTGCTGCGGCAGGTGATGGCGCCAGAGCCAGAGAGGCAAGCGCCGGTGCGGGACAAATGCCCAAAGGTCGTCGTCGGCTTCGTTTCCCCTGAGCCGAGTCCGCAAAAGGGCCAGGCACTCGGCATCGACCGTGTGATGAAGACGTGCAACGTGCGCGAGGGCGACCGTGGCCTGCCGGCGCAGCTCTTCCGAGTCCGAGCGAAGGGCGCGGGCGATCCGGGGAAGGATGATCCCGGGGTCGGAGTGATTGAGGGCAAGGCCGATCACTGCCACTCCGACATGAGGCTCCTCGCGCTCAAAAGCCGCGTCTACCTCCTCCGGCTGGTCCATCCCGAGCAGGCCTTTGCCATCTGCCCAGTTGTAGGCCCAGTCAGGAGAGCCCGTGTCTTCACGCTCATACGGCACGTGCTGACCTTACGACTGAACTGAATGACCGAGTCAGGCGCCGCCGGAGTGCCGGAGCACTCTTTTGGAAGACGCCGTATGGGGGTGGCTGCTGAGCTGAGGGAGTCTGGCCTGCGGGGGGAGCGGGCGTCCATTCATGGTTCCCCGCTCGTCTCCCGCTGATCGGGCACGTGAGGGGCACGGCGCCCTCTGAGCGCACTCCACCGTGGGCTGGGCTCCTCAGGCTTCCGTGGGCACGTCGTGGCCAGGCGCAAGGATCACGTCGGCGTCTTCCGCCGTGGCTCCGTCCGAGGTGAACGGCAAGGCATCGCCGTGCTGGGTCACGAGCCAGCCGATGATCTCTTCCGTGTTCGGAACGCCGTTCTCGAAGTTGCGCCAGTGTGCTCGGTGGCCTCGGCCGGGCAGGACGCCGACCACCTTGTGGGCTGGGATGAGGCGAGAGAAGTCCGGGTAATCGCTGACGGGTCGCATGACGCCACGCTCGGGGTCGACGACAAGGGCCGTGCGTGTCACTGGATCCCAGCCCTCGACGTTTGCCTGTCGATGCGCGAACAGAGCTATCCAACCTGTACTGCTGAAATCCGCCATCTCATCCCATGTTCACAGAAGTGCGCTGCGGCCTGCCGCGAGCATATGGGGACTGGCGACGCTGAGGTCGGTGGAGCGGGTTTGGGCTGGAGCTGCCGTGGGGCGAGAGATGGGGCCGTGAGCTTCCCGCGACTCGGGCAGTCCCTGGACCTGCCCCCAATAGCCCGATGTGGGCCCCGATCTTCGAGGCTCGCCCCATGGTGGCTGTCTAAGACACCGTTTCTTTTCGTCGTCCCGAGACGCCACACTGCTGAGGTGAACCCTGACCTTTATCCCGATCTGGCGACTGCGGGCACCTTGTGGTGCCTGACGGCTGGGGGACGTCGGTCTCGGCGGTCAGTCCGCCGCCTGTGCCGTTCCGTCGGCCTCTGTCCGTTGCTCTCGGAGCGAAAGAGCGCATGTTTTTGCTGTGGGGCAGGAGCCGAGGGGTCGAACTCATCAGCGGATCGACAACAGATCTCAGGAACGTCGTACTGGCAGCAGTGGCCTGGGGGGAGGGCAGGAGCCTGAGCGAACTGCACGAGCTCTTTCCCTTTATGTCCTCGGACGAGCGCGCGAAGGCGCATGAACGCGGTCCAGCGGCGGTGGTGGACCTCCAGTGGCGGCTGCTGAGGGAACAGGCAGCTGGTGAGCCGGGGTTCCCAGAGTTCGGCCTGCTGGTGGAAGCGGCGTATGCCGAGCCGCAGCTCAGGCGGCTGTCGGCGTTCTCCAGTCACTGGACGCTGGGCTTCAGCGCCAGCACTGGTCGTTCGTCCAAGGTGGAGGTCGCTGTCGTCCCCGCGTGCAACGGCCGCCCCTACCGGGTTCAGGAGTTCGTTCACGATGGCGGCGTGATCGGTGAAGTCGAAACGGCTGATGAGGCTGTTGCCCTGGCAACTGCTCACCTTCCAGTGGGGCTCGGCCCAGCCGTCGCCGGACCTGACGACGCCCTGTGACGGGACCGGCATCTCAATGGGTCAGACACTGGGTTGGTTGGTGAGCCGGCGGTAGCCGATGAGGATTGCGGCTATGCCGACGAAGGCGAGGAAGTGTTCGGCCTTGCGCTCGTAGCGGCGGTGGAGCCTTCGGCAGCCGGCCAGCCAGGACACGGTTCTTTCGACCACCCAGCGATGTCGGCCCAGCCGCTGTGAGGACTCGACGCCTTTACGGGCGATGCGGTGGCGGATCCCCCGCGGGCGGAGCCATCGGCGCAGGTGATTGTAGTCATAGCCCTTGTCCGCATGCAGTTTCGCCGGCCTTCGGCGCCGGGGCCCGCGGCGGGAGCGGATGGGCGAGATGCCTCGTACGAGCGGCTCCAGGCCCTGGCTGTCGTGCATGTTCGTCGCCCGGCGCCAAGTCGGGCGCGCGGCGAGCGGAGCGAGCCCTTGAACCCGTTGAGAAGGTTTCTACTCACAAGCCCTGCCGCAGCTGTAACCGGTCCCGGCTGAGCTGGACGCCGTCCGCATCTACAGGAGCCGCAAGACGCCGGGGGCTTCGTCTTCAAAGATCTCGACTAGCCAGTCGAACACTGTCGGCCCCTGGCCATCCCGAGCGGCGGCCAAGTCCTCGGCCACAGATGCCCGGTTCGACGGATGGCACCTTGCGAGCTGGAGTTCCAACTGTCGAACAGTCTCGGGATGGCCCAGGTGTGCCCGGGAAGCCTGGTGGTCGTGCCATGCGACCTTGAAGTAGTCGTCGTCAGGGGTTCCGAAACCACCACGGAGACAGTCAGCAAACGCGTCGAGGTTGCGGCCGAAGTAGCCGCCAGGGCCGTTCACAGCCTCACCCATCACTCGCCAGAAGCTTTCCAGCGTGCTGATCTGCTTCCCGTTCAGGGCATAGACCACTGTCATGGCTACGGAGCATACGTCCCAAGCCCACGGCCGTGGGCTCATGATCGTCATCTGTCGGCGGTCAGTCCCGACGGCGACGCTGGTCCGCGCCAGCTGATGACTGAGGGAGTGGGCTCAAGGGATGGGCCGAAGTCGAAGCGGGTGTACCGCCGCCTGTGGCTGCCTGCCTTGACGAGGTCCGGCCTCGGGGACGTGCACTTCCACGATCTTCGCCACACAGGGAACACCCTCGCCGCAACCGGCGATACCATACACGTGAACTGATGCAGCGAATGGGGCACCCCTCCGTGCGGGCCGCACTGATCTGCCAGCACCTGGTGAACGGCCGTCACCAACGCGATCGCCGACCACGTCGACCGTCAGATCAGGAAGGCCCAGGTTCGCGACGGGTGATGTGGATTCGTTGTGGACTCGATCTGCCACGAATCTGACACGACGCCCATCCTCCGCCCCCGCGGCTGAGGAACAAAGAAGGCCCAGGCTCCCGGTTCAATACCGGTGACCTGGGCCTTTGTCGTGCTTCCTGCTGGTGGGCGCGGACGGTTTCGAACCGCCGACATCTGCTTTGTAAGTTCGCCCCCCTGGGCCGTGCGAGTTGCTCGGACACCTGCTTGCCGACCGGTTCTGCATCCAGTCCAGGGCGCCGAGATGCGGGGCCGTCTGGCGACGTTGATGTCAGCCGGTGATGTCAGACCGCTGGGTGCTCGTGCGGCAGAGACTCGCGTACGAATGCGGTACACCGCTCGCCGCAGGCTCCCATGGCCTGGAAGTTCTGACGTGCCTCCGTGAGGCTCAGTCGGCCGTTCGGACCACCTCGAACCTGGTCGGCATCGTGGTCGTCCTGTCCGTCGTCCTCCCAGAAACACACAGGGCAGATGTCGAAGCTGCAACGCTCGTCGAGCGTCAGGAAGCCGCAGCAGGGACAGCGGTACGAGCTGGCCTCGGCCTTCCCCTCACTCCCGGGGCTCAACCGAGCAGCTCCAGTCCGTTCCAGCTGCGTTCGCCGCCCGTCGCCCACGCATCCAGTAGCTGCCGGGCCTCGGTCTCAGGGGCGGCCAGCCAGACAGTCTGTGAGCCGCCGTGTGTCGGCACGCTGGCCTCATCCCAGTCGACCCGCCCCTCGCTGCAGCATGCGCACAGCATGTGGAAGCTGCTCGCCGGCTCGGCGCCGAAGTCCTGCGCGAAGAATGAAGCCACCAAGGCGTCGATGTCGGATGCATTCGCTGCGTTCACGGTCGCATGCAGCGTCGGTAGCGAAGAGGCCTCGAAGAGCAGCAATTCGTCGAACACAGCGACTCTCTGGCCGTTGTACGTCCGCTCGCCGGTCGGCTCCCCGTCGTGTACAACGATCTCCCCGAAGCGCCGGCCTTTCGTGGCAGGGACGTTCATCACGCGCCCACGCGTCGGGCAGAGCCGCTGGATCCAGACCACCTCGCGCTCGCCGCCCGTGTCCAGCCGTACGCACGCCGGGCCGAAGGTGCCGTTGATCTCCCCCTCGCCCTCTGGCATCGGGATCCCAAAGCCCTCCCACGCGTCACGGGCGGTCGACCAGTCACGCTGGATCGTGGCAGCGACCCCCAGGTTCCAAAACGCCGGGTCCTGCTCGCCGCGCGGCGAGCGGGCAGCAGCCTCACAGCCGAGTTCGTAGGCTTTTGCCCAGTTGCGGAGAAACTTGTACGCCAGTGCTGCGTCGTACCACCACACCGCACTGGGGCCCTCGTCCGGATAGTGAGCGAGGACCTGCTCGTACAGCTCGGCGGAACGCAGCCACTCCTCCGCATCCCACATCTCGCGAGCTCGTTCCAGCAACCGCTTCGCCTCGGACTTCTCCACGTCCCTGTCCCTCCCTCTGACCAGGGAGGGAGTTTCGCACGACGCCTGAAAGGTTGCTGGAGAGGGGTGTCGAAACGGTTGCGTCCAGGGAGTGGTGTACGGGTTCGACCTGATCCGGGGTCAGCAACGGGGTGGCGGGATTTGGACCCGCGACCTCTTTGTCCCGAAGCAACTCGGGTGGGAGCTCTCCCTTGGGGTGGCAGGCTCCTCACCTGCATTGACGGTCCACATACGTTCGCGCTTGTCCGCCGCTGTTCGTCGGCGTTGTCACGCAGTTAGACAATCACTGCCCCCGCGCTTCCCCTTACTGCCGAACAGGGTCGCTCGCTTGCCTCACATCAGCGTTGAGAGTCTGTCGCACATGATCTACGAACACATGCCGAGCACGTCGGTACAGCGCGGGGACATAGCTGCCGAGTACCATCCCGTCGTCGGTTGGCCACTCGTCGTCTTCCTCACTATGGGACGAGAGAAGAAGCACGTCGGCAACATGCTTGAGGCGTTCCACCAGTGGGATGACCACCTCGGGTGCGTCTAGCGCGACCAGGCTGGCGGCTCTGCCTAAAGCTGTGTGCGAGTCGTTCAGTCTGGTGGCTGCTTCCTCACGAGCTGGGGACCCTGGCGGAAGCGATGCACACCATGACATGCCTACGGCGGCCTTCTCGAACCCGTCTGCTGCTGCAAGAAGATCTACGTAGGCTTGTTTCTGAGCGGTGCGACGCGCCTCGGCGTGTAGGGCGCGAGCGGCTATCTTCGCTGCTTCCACCGCATTATCCGCAGCGCGTCGTGCCGCTCTGGCCTGCAAATATGTCGCTGGAAGTACCAAGGCCGTGACCCCGGCTGCGACTACGGCGGCGATCCCTCCAAGATCCATGAGCCTCATCATGGTGGAAGCTCCGCTGGTTCACCGGGCATATGGGAACACGAGGTTGGTGGAGTCTTAATGGCCGTGTCAAGGGCCTCTGCTGGGCCGCTCGTGCTGTCAGGCGTCGGTGTCGGTGGCCTCTTCGAGCAGGTCCATGGCTTGGTTGTGGAAGTTGCGTTCGGCGTCGCGGCACGGGGCGTTGAAGAAGGCTCGTTGTGCTTCAGCAAGATCGCAGTGCAGCAGGCTCATGGTCACGAACACGGCTTCCACTCCGTGACAGCCGTTGTCCTTGAGGAACTGCTGGAGTGCGGCCGTGTCGCCGGTTGTCTCCCAGATGGGACGGGCGGTTTCCCGCATTGCAGCGATGCGCGCTGATCGCTCTGCGTCGAAGCCCACCGGACCCGCCTTCCTGGTTTGCCTGACAGGCTATCGCCAGGTGCGCGGGGTGCGGTGGGCTGTTTAAGCGGCTTGGACGACGGGGGGATGGACGGTGAAGACTCGGTCGTCGCACAGGAGGGCCCATAGGACGTCGGCGCGTCGGCGGGCGAGGGCGATGACGGCCTGGACGTGCTTGCAGCCCTCGGTTCGCTTCTTCAGGTAGTAGTCGCGGTTGGGGCCTTCGCGGATGATGCTGGTCTGGGCGGACAGATAGAAGACGCGGCGCAGGCGTCGGCTGTAGCGCTTCGGGCGGTGGAGGTTGCCGGTGCGGCGTCCGGAGTCGCGTGGAACGGGGACCAGGCCGGCGGCGGAGGCGAGGTGGCCTGCGTCGGCGTAGGTGCTCAGGTCACCGGCTGCGACGATGAACTCGGCTCCCAGGATGGGGCCCATGCCCGGCAGGGACTCGATGATGTTGGCCTGGGGGTGGGTGTGGAAGGTCTGCCGGATCTGCTGGTCGATGTGCTTGAGCCGGTCGTCCAGGGCGAGGGTCTGTGTGGCGATGTCCGCGACGATGCTGGCGGCGACATCTTGGCCCGGCAGCGTGGTGCGCTGAGTTCTGGCGGCTTGCAGTGCGGTGGTGGCGACTGCGTCGGGGTTGCGGACGTTGCGTCCCTTTAGCCAGGCGGTGAGGCGGGTTTGGCCGTGGCGGCGTATGGCTGCCGGGGTCTGGTGGCGGGTGAGCAGGATGAGCGCGCCTTTGTGGTCGGCGTAGTCGAAGGCCCGTTCCAGGGCGGGGAAGATCCCGGCGAGCATGTCGCGGAGCCGGTTGAGCATCCGGACACGGTCGGCGATCAGGTCGGTGCGGTGGGCGGTCAGCAGAGCCAGATCGGCTGCCAACTGGGCGGGGACATCGATGGAGGTGAAGTCCCGCCGCAGGCGGGCGGTTTCTGCGATCACGTAGGCGTCGCGGGCGTCGGTCTTGGCTTCACCGCGGTAGGACCCGGACATCCGGTTGACCGTCCGGCCGGGAACGTAAAGGGCCTGTTGGCCATGCGCGGCGAGTAAGGCCAGCAGCAGTGCGGACGCGGTGCCGGCGATGTCGACGGCCCAGTGCACTTGGTCGGCGAGGGCGAGGATCTCGCCTAGGGCGGTCAGAATCGCGCTCTCGTCGTTGGGGACCTTCTCGCTCCAGACCGTTGCCCCGGTTTCGTCGACCGCAGTGAGCCAGTGGTGGGCCTTACCTGCGTCGATCCCGACCCAGAGGTGGGTCAGCTGCTCGGCCATGTGCGTCTCCTCGGTTCTGGCAGCATGCCGTTCGGTCCGAGGAACACCCGCCGTCAGCTCCGTAAGCAGCGATCGATGCGCAGATCTCAATCAGCGGCCAGGCGTCCCGAAGAGCGGGGCGGCCACTCCACCGGAGCCACTTGGGCAAGCGACTTTAGAGCCACACCCCACTCTTCCGGACCGCCAAACAACTTACGGAGCGGCTTTGGGCTGGAGCTGAGGCCCCCAACCAAGATCGGTCGGGTCTCGCTTTCCTACCTGGAGCCCCCAGTCGGGTTCGAACCGACGACACCCGCTTTAGGAGCGAGGTGGGGTGGTTGCTGGGGTGACCTGCGACGAGCTGCCCTGCAGCAAGACCCGGTGTCTGCACCGTTGTTGCTGGCAAGTCCCCGTGAGTCCCCGCCTGTTCTGGCACGGAAGTGGCACAGTGCCGCGGTAGCGGTGAGGCAGCCGACCCTTGTTGCACCCGGGGCCGCGGCCTTTACCGTCCGGCCTGGTGTTCACTACACACATGACTGGTAGCTCAGAGCAGCACCGCCTGAGAAGTGCGATCTCCGTCCTTGGGGATGCTGTACCCGGAGATCTTCGGCGGTCTCCCCTTGGCTGGGCCGGCGTACGGGCGTGGGAAGCCGCTCATGGCATCGAACTACCAGAGCCCTACCGTACGTTTGTCGCGGATGTTGCCAACGGTTCGTTGGAGGGTGCATCTATGGCGCACGCACTCCTTCCTTTGGGAAGACTTCCTGAGAACTGGCAGAGCTGGAAGGCGGATTGCTGGCTTAGCCCCGAACCATTCGACGGAACGGCTGTGCGTAAGTTCACTGATCCTTTCCCTCTGGAGGAGGAGTGGCAGTGGGAGTACGACTACTACAACCACGATGAGCACTCACCCCTACTCCACGGCATCTATCAGAATGGCTCGGTCCTCCTGGCCGGTAACCGTGACTGCGAGTTCTGGGTACTCGTGGTCACAGGGCCTCAGCGCGGCCGGGTCTGGTGGCTGGGAGACGGATGCGTGGCTCCGTATAGGGGCGCGGGGGAGGAACGCGAGACAGAGGCCGACTTCGTGGCCTGGTTCCAGGATTGGCAAGCTGACCGAGGATGGTGGTCCGAGCACCTCGACGGGTAGGTCTCGGCAGGCGGCTGTCTGTGCGGCCGAAGGGCCTGCCCCAAGGGACAGGCCTTGTACAGCGCCTTCTGATCCGTAGCTCTAGCCAGATCGGTCAGCGACGGTCACACCGGTCACTGCAAGGCCCTATAGGGACGCTACTGGACGGTGGCGGTTGTTGCAGTTGCGGTACGCGGCTGCTGTACAGCGCTACCTTTGCGAGACCATCCATTCGAAGATTACTCTGCACACGATCATCGCGACCGTGACACGGCTGGCTGATCCCTGCGGTGGAACTCCTCAGAGCTGGAGCATGTGCTGTCAGGGTCCCCAACGAGGCACATGGTCGGCTCCTCGGGATCGCCGTAGGTGTTGAGAGACAGCGCGCAGTGGATCCCCTCAAAAAGCACTGTCACCCCATCGCCGCGATCTGCGGGGTTGTCGATGTCCTCCGGCACGAAGCCGCCCGGTGAACCGGAGGGGACCCAAAACGCCCAACTGCCGGCCGTGGCGTCGTCGAGATCCGCGCAGAAGAATGGATCCAGACCCGATCTCTCAAGCCGGGTGCTCGTGAACGTCCGGTCCGCGTTGAAGTCCAGCGATGCACCAGACGCGTTGGTCCAGTGCCCCTGGAGCTGTGTCGTGGATATCTCGACGAAGTTGCTTGCGCAGCCTGCACTCACGATCGCCACCGAGCTGGCAAGCGCAACCCATGTGAGGGTTCTACGTCTTCGCTGGCTCACGGCCACTTGAGCGACTCCCTGTTCCGTTGACACTCATACCCCGCGACTCGCGCCTCACATTTGAACGCGTTCAACCTAGTCGACAGGTGGCCTGAATAGCGAGGCCGTCATAGCCCACGACGGTCAACGGGAGGCGCGGGTCGGTGGAGTCCCGATTGCCGAGTCAAGCGGCCACCGATCTTGAAAACCGTCGTGGCGCGAGTCACCGTGGGTTCAAATCCCACACCCACCGCCAGGTGAAACGGCTCCTGACCAGGTTCTGGTCAGGGCCCGTTTCGCGTGCATGCTGCCCGTCTGACGCTGTGGTTCCCCGTCAGTCCCCGACCGATCGGGCACGCATGGGGCACGACAACTCGACGTGACTGAGCAGAGCAAACGGTCGGTGGAGCTCGGCAACGCTCAGGATCAGTCGTCCTCGATGTACTCGGGAGCCGGTGACCACGGCGGGGGCAGTTCATCGTCGGGCTGACCGACAACGCGGCGAGGGTAGCGATCGTGCCACCACCTACCGTTCCGCCGGCCTTCGGCCTTCTTCCCCTGCATAGGGGCTGTCGCAGCGGTGAACCGATCATCCATCGCGTTCAGAGAGGGCTGGCGTAGTGCGCGTACCCGATCGGTCAGGAGTGGCCACGCTTCACATAGCCAGTCACGGCAGGCCAATTCGTTGTGGTACTCCCAGACCCCCTCCGTGTCGAAACCCTCCTCGATGTCCGTCACGACCAGTCGCCACCTGGCCAGGGCCTCGTTGAGCGTCCAACCACTGCGGTACCGGTCGGCCAGGGCGCGCATGGCTGTGAGAACGGACGCGTTGTCCTCTTCCGTCAGCGGGGTGTCGGCCTGTTCGTCCACGCAGGGCACCGTAGCGCGTAGGTCGGCGGAGCGGCTTTGGGCTGGAGCTGCCATGGGGCGAGAGATCATGGCCCCTTACGCTGGCCGCGAATCGGGCAGTCTCTGGACCTGCCCGCAATAGCCCGATCTGGGGCCATGATCTTCGAGGCTCGCCCCATGGTGGCTGCGTAAAGCCGCGGAGCTGACCGCCCCAGCCACAGCGGGCTACCCTCTCGCGCATCTGGTGTGCTTGCTCAGCCGCGCGGCCGGCGTAGCCGGGGATGGAGCGGGGCGGAGACAGGAGCGTCGTCCCCGGCGGTGACGCCGGGGAGCGCGCGGCGAGCGGAGCGAGCCGCCTTGAACCCGTAGAGAAGGCTTCTACTCACTGCTTGTCGCCAGAACTATTCCGAACCACTTGAGGTTCGGCCCCCGCTTGCCGACTTGACCGTCCGAGCCCGACCGGAGCTACTGCTTCAACCACTGCGATGTGCGGTGATGACCAGTGTGCCGACCTTTCGTGGCCCGGGCGGTGCGGCGAGCACGCGGGCGGTATCTGTGGTGAACCCGTGGTCGTGCAGGATCGCCAGCCACCGTTCGGGTTCGTAGTCCCAGCGCTTCACAACAAGAGGGTCCTCGCCCTCGGACCGGTTGATGTACGAGGCTTGGCAGCCGTAGCAGCCTTCGATGGCGGGGCGTTGGGAGAAGGCGAGCACTCCGCCAGGACGTAGCCGCCGATGGACGACAGGCAGCAGATCGCCCGGGTCCGTGAACCAGACAGCGCCGAACACGGAGTAGATCGCGTCGAATTGCTCGCTACTCTCGGTCAGGAATCGCAGGGCGTCTGCGTGGTGCAGCGCCACGCCACTACCGTTCCAGCGCTCCTCGGCGGCGCTCAATTGCGCGCGAGATACGTCGACGCCGACCGCACGGGCTCCGAGAGCGGCGACGTGAGCGATGTTGCCGCCCTTACCGCAGCCGAGGGCAAGGACGTTCGCACCGGGCGTGATGGCCAGGACCTCAGCACCGGGGCCATGGTCGGCGTACTGAGTCCAGTTGAACCAGGTCCTTTCGCCGGCAGCGTTCGTCAGGCGCCGCTCGGGCTTCTGCTTCGAGTAGTTCTCCCACGCGACGTTGGTGTTCGTCACCTGCACTCCCTTCGCAGAGCCGGCCGCTCGGCGGATCGCCGGACGGCCGGCAGACCGTCGCCCCGTTACTTCTTCTTGCCACCGTTGGGACTGTCGCTGCATCCGGCGTGGCACTGGGAGCACTCACCCATCTTGGCCGTCTCGGGCCACAGATCGAGGTCGATCGTGAACCCCGCCTGAGTCATGGCAGCGAGCGTGCGCTCACGGGCCGCCTAGGGACTGGACGCCGACTCCTCACTGTCCGGGGTGGAGACGTGGTGAACGAACCGGCCGCCGACCCGCTCGCAGAACTGGGCGTAGTCGACGGTGTGGAGGATCCAGGTGTGCCAGCCGATGTCCACCAGCTTGCTCGGCGACAGTTCGACTCCCGGGCGCCGGCCGCTGGTGTCGGGGAAGGCGGCCGTCTGGCCGACGATACGGCGGGCCGTGCCGCGATCGATCTCAGGTTGGTCCTTGATGACGCGGGCGGTGAGGCGTCGCATCACCTCGGCCTCGACAAGCGTGGCCGGGTCGGTGGTACTCGCGGGACGGACTGACTCGATGGTCATGCTTCCTCCTGTAGGGATGTCGCCCTCCGCTGAGGGCCTGCCCGTCCACGCACCGGATGGAGAGGGGTGAACCGGCGCGGGCGGGAGTCTGCGGGACGATTCCGTGCTCGCCCTGAGGCAGCCCGGACAGGCGCAGGGCGGGTAGGCGAGGGACATCACGGGCGCATCGGCGGCCGAGACCACGCGTACGGCAGCCGGGGATCGCTCGAGCGTGCCCGGGTCGACGCGGTACACCCTGATCGTCATGCCGCGATGCGTGCCATTGCGGAGAGTCGTCACGCAATCACCTTGGCGGGAAGACCACGAGTGGCGCGGCGTCAGGAAAGGCGTCAAACCGGCGACACACGGGGCGTCATTTCGGTGTCATTGGCGGGGTGTTGGAGCTACCGTCTCTTGTATGGCCACACCGAACAGCGCGTTGCGAGCGGTCCGCCTCGGTCTGCTCATGTCCCAAGACGACTTTGCCCGCGCCGTGCGGGATGCCGGCACCCGCGCGGGCCAGCCCAACGATGCCAACAAGCGACTCGTACAACGCTGGGAGTCCGGCATCACCACCGCACCGCGAGCCGTGTACGCCCGCGCTCTGGAGTCCGTAACAGGACTGCCGATCGAGTCCCTCGGCTTCTCCGGCACGATGTCGACTGCGCTGGTTTCCGAGGACGGCCGCGGCGGCCACGACGTCGAAGCATCCACGAACATCGCCCCGACGGTCGCGCCGCACACGGAGCGGCAAGGCGCGCATCGCAACTACAGCGGCGTGTGGCTCAGCCGCTACGAGTACTTCAGCTCCGGCCGCGACTCGGCACTCATCGGTCAGCACTATGTCGTCGTACTGCAGCATGGCAACCGGCTCACCGTTCGCAGCTTGCCGGGGTCGTCCGACAGTCCGTTGACGATGGACCTGGAAATCGACGGTCACGTTGCCACGGGAACCTGGACTGAGCAGACCGCGACCGACGGCTACTACCGCGGTGCCCGCTACCACGGTGCGATTCAGCTGCTCATCGAGCCGACAGGCCGTCGCATGACGGGCAAGTGGGTCGGCTTCGGCAAAGAGTTCGACGTCAACACCGGGCCCTGGGAGCTCGTGTTCCAGGACGCCTCGACGAACAAGGCGACTCTCGCCGCATTCAACAAGCGGCCCACAGGCTGACCGGGGCTGATGGAGTGCCCTCGGCTCGCCCCGCCGGACAGACTGATGGGCCGAGCCGTGGCATCGCACCGCCGGCCCGCTGATGTCAGCCCTGGATGTCATGTGGCATCCAGGTGGCACGACGAAGGCCCCGACCATGATCGGTCGGGGCCTTCGCACTGGTGGGCGCGGACGGTTTCGAACCGCCGACATCTGCTTTGTAAGAGCAGCGCTCTACCCCTGAGCTACGCACCCGTGGATGAGTGAACAGGGTACATGGCCCACTGGCCCGCCCCGCAAACCCGTTTCCCACCCGCCAAGGCCACCCCGCACCCGCCGCGCCCCCGGGGGCTACCCCCACCCCCGACCCGGTGGTCGGCCGGATCGTACGCGTCGCCCCCTCGCTCATACCGTGAGAGCGCGTCGGCGGCGCAGTCGAGCGCACCGCACCGCACCGCCCGCGCCGTGCACAGCACCACCCGCACCGCCCGCACCGCACCGCACCACCGCATCCACAGGGGGAATGATCACCATGGCCGCTCACACCGGTACCCGCGTCACCACCGCGCGCTCATCCGCGCAGCGCCGCCTCCGGGCCGCCGTCGTCGGGGGTGGGGTCGCCGGGTTGGTCGTCGTGCTGGCGGGGTGTGGGGGTGCCGAGGCCGAGGACGCTCCCGTCGAGAGCAAGAAGTTTCCCCTCGCCGGGAAGACCCTCACCGTCGACAGCGACGACTCCCGTATCGACCTCGTCGCCGCCGATGTGAAGGACGTCGAGGTCACCCGGCAGGTCGATGGGTGGGTCTTCCTCGGGAGCGGGCCCGAGGCGACGTGGAAGATGAAGGGGGACCGGCTCACCCTGCGGGTCAAGTGCGCTGCCGTCGCGAGTGACTGCGAGGCCCGGCACACCGTGAAGGTGCCGCGGGATGTCGCGGTGACCGTGGAGGACGACAACGGGGGTGTCACCGCCGGCGGGTTCCGTACGCCGCTCACCATCCGGTCCGACAACGGGGCCGTCGAGGTGCGGGACTCCAGTGGGGCGCTGGATCTCGTGAGCGACAACGGCAAGGTCGTCGCGCAGGGCGTCACCGCGCGGACCGTGAAGGCGCGGTCGGAGAACGGAGGGGTGGAGCTCGGGCTCGCCGCCGTGCCGGACACCGTGGAGACCGTCAGCGACAACGGGCGGGTCGTCATCGAGCTGCCGCGCTCCGGGGCGCCGTACGCCGTGACCGCCAAGAGCGACAACGGCGGGGTCGATGTCGACGTGCCCACCGACGCCGGCAGCTCCCATGTCGTGAAGGCTCGCAGCGACAACGGCAAAGTGACGGTGCGAAGCGCGAACTAACCGACCCGTGTGTTCGTCACTACCTGGTGGGAGAATGAACCGGGTACGGCGACACGGCACGGGAGAGGGATGTGACGGCGACACACGCGCAGCCGCACGAAAGAGCGAAAGCGAGTGCCGTCCGGGATGTCCTCGCCCTGGTGCTGCTGCCTGTGCCGATGGTGGCCGTGGCGTTGTCGGGTGTGATGTCGGGATCGTTCGCCGGCGGGGGTACGCGGCGCTGGTTCGGCGGGCGCGGGGAGAGTCAGCGGGCCGACGCGCAGGCCGCGAAGGACGCCGCAGCCGCCGCTTTCTACGAGCTGGACACCGCGCAGCGCGATCTGCGGATCTCCATCGAGACGATCACGGCCGTGGACAGCTCGCCCGGGGCCCGTCGCACGGTGGACGACTTCGCCGCCCTCGGGCGGCGGATCGATGAGGTGAGCCAGCTCTACATCACCGCCGTCGACGCCCATGACCTCGACCGGGACGATCTCGAACCCTCCGTCGCCTCGCAGGCGCGCGGTGAGCTGAACCGTGCGAAGGACGAGCTCGTACGGGTCAAGGGCGATCTCGACCGGTTCGCCGCGGGGCTCGGGCCGCTGCTCGACAAGGCCGAGACGCAGCTGGCCCGGCTCGCCCCCGCCGTGGAGCGGGCGCGCCAGGCGCTCCTTTCTGCGAGCAATGCTCTCGATTCGGTGCGCAGCTCCGGTCTGCGAGCGGAGGATCTGGCCGCCCGCCTCGCCGCCCTCGCCCCCGAGCTGACCATGCTCAACCAGGGCGCCGGGCGCCACGGCGTCGCCGAGACCCTCCAGCGGGCCGACCGGGTGATGCGCGACGCCGAGGCCGTACGGGCCGAGGCCGAGCGGCTGCCCGAGCTCGCCGCGGAGATCGACAAGCGTCTGGTGTCGCTGCGTACGCGCGCCCAGGCCCTCACCAACCGTGCCGGCACCGTCGACCCTGTCCTCAGCGAGCTGCGGCGCCGTTTCGCCGCCGCCTGCTGGCAGGACCTCCAGCCGGTGCCCGACCAGGCCGCGAACAGCGTGCGGCAGGCCGAGGAGAAGCTCCGCGAGGCGGCGAAGGCGCGCGAGGAGCAGCGCTGGCCGGACGCGACCGCCCTCCTCAGCACGGTCCGCGCGCTGCTGAACAGCACCGATGAGGCGGTCTCGGCCGCCGGTGACCGGCTCCAGCGGCTGAACGCCGTGTCCAAGGACCCGCAGCACGAGATCGACCGCACACGCTTCGCCATCCGCGATGCCCAGCGGCTCGCGATGGCCGGACGCAACACCCCCGATCCCCGTCACGCGCGCCCGCTGGACGACGCGGTCGCCCGGCTGGACCGGGCCGTCACCGGCCTCGAAGGGCGTCACCCCGACTACTGGCACTTCCTGATGGAGACGGAAGCCGTACGGCGTACGGCGGCCCGCGTGGTCGACCAGATCAGGGAGGACCGGGGCGCCCACAGCGGCTGACCGGCGGATCGGGCCCTGTACCGCCGCCAAGCCGCGAGGCGTTCCCTGTGCCCGCCGGGCCGCGCCCGCCTTCCGTACCGCCCCCCGACCGGCCCAGTGGGCCCCCGCCGGCACCCGGCCCCACTCACCGGCCCCAGGCGCCCTCGCACCCGGCCGCACCCAGGCGCCCCCCGGCCCACTGAGTTGAAGCCGTCCCGTCGCAGGCGGATGCTGGAAGGACGAGTACGTCCCCAAGGAGGCCGGACATGGCCGCTCACGTACTGCACGGCAGAAGCCGGAACACCGCCGGAGGCAAGCGCCTCCGGTTCGACGATCACCTTCCCGTCGACCACCGCCTCAGCCGCGTCTACCGCGTCGGTGCCGGACTGATGGGGCTGATCCTGATCGCCTTCGGCATCCTCGGGCTGATCGACAAGATCGGTTTCTTCGACACCGACGGTGACAAGGTCGCCGGTCTGAGCACGAACGGCGCGCTGAGCGTCCTCTCCATCTGTGTGGGAGTTCTGCTGCTCGTCGGCATGGTCATCGGCGGCAATGTCGCCTCGACGCTGAACATGGTCCTCGGCGTCCTCTTCGTCGCGAGCGGCTTCATCAATCTCGCCCTGCTGGACACCGACTTCAACCCGCTCGCCTTCGAGATCCAGAACGTGCTGTTCAGCTTTGTGGTGGGGCTGATGCTGATGACGTTCGGGATGTACGGCAGGGTCAGTTCGACGTTGCCGCACGACAACCCGTACTGGCGCGCCCGCCATCCCGAGGAGGCCGAGCGGGAGCTCCACGCAAGCCGCCGGGCCGAGGCCAAGGCGGTGCAGGGATCCGGGTCGGAGCGGGAGCCGGCCGGCCTCACCACCGGCACCCGGCAGGGACCGGGCGCCACCGACACTCCAGGCACCACCGGTACTCGGGGCGCCACCGGTACTCCAGGCACCACCGGTACTCCAGGCACCACCGGTACGCACGGCATCACCGGTACGCACGGCGGCACGCGGGACTCCGCTTCCGGAGCCTCCGAGTCCCGGAGGGACCCGCCCGGCCCGCGGCCGACCGCGTAGCCTGAGGCCATGCCCCGTTACGAATACCGCTGCCGCAGCTGCGGCGACACCTTCGAGGTCAGCCGGCCGATGGCCCGCTCCGCCGATCCGGCGAGCTGCCCGGCCGGCCACGAGGACACCGTGAAGCTGCTGTCCACCGTCGCCGTCGGCGGTACGAAGTCCTCCCCCGCGCCCGCTCCCAGCGGTGGTGGCGGGGGCGGCGGCTGCTGTGGTGGCGGCTGCTGCGGCTGACGGACGCCCGCCCGGACGCGCCCGCGGACCACACCCCCGCGGGCGCCCCGCACGCCCTCAGCACCCGGCGCACCGGCGTCACCACCACGCGCACCCGACCACCAGCGCCACCACACGCACCCGCCGGCACCACACGCACCGGCCGGCACCTCACGAACCCAGATACCGCAGCACCGCCAGCACACGACGTGAGTAGCCCGTCGTGCCCGTCAGGCCGAGCTTGTCGAAGATCGCGTTGATGTGTTTCTCCACCGCGCTCTGCGACACATGGAGATGCGCGGCGATCGACGCGTTGGTGTGCCCCTGCGCCATCTCCCCCAGCACGTCACGCTCCCTCGCCGTCAGCCGCGAGAGCGGGTCCGTACGGCTGCTGCGGGCCAGGAGCTGGCGGACCACCTCGGGGTCGAAGGCCGCCCGCCCCCGCCCCACCCGCTCCAACGCGTCCAGGAACTCGTCCACTTGGACCACTCGGTCCTTGAGGAGGTAGCCGACGCCCTGATGGCCGACGCCCGGACCCGCACCCTGAGGGCCGTCCGGGTCCGGGGTCAGCAGCTCGGTCGCGTACCGCTTCTCCACGTACTGCGACAGCACCAGAACACCCACCTCCGGCCGCCGGCGGCGGATCTCCAAGGCGGCGCGCAGGCCCTCGTCGGTGTGGGTCGGAGGCATCCGGACGTCCGCGACGACCACGTCCGGCGTGTGCGCCTCGACGGCCGCGAGCAGTTGTTCCGCGTCGCCGACCGCCGCGAGGACCTCGTGGCCTTCCTCCGCGAGCAGGCGTACGAGGCCCTCCCGCAGCAGGGTCGAGTCCTCGGCCAGGATTACGCGCACGGCAGCTCCGCGGTGATCTCGGTGGGTCCTCCGGCCGGGCTGTGCACCGCGAACCGGCCGTCGAGCGCGGCGACCCGGCCCGCGAGGCCGAGCAGTCCTCCGCCCGTCGGGTCGGCGCCGCCCGAGCCGTCGTCCTCGACGCGCAGGCACAGCGTCCGTGCGCCGGGCTCACGTCGCAGGGTGACGGTGATACGGGTGGCGCCGGAGTGCTTGACCACGTTGGTGACGGCTTCGGAGACGACGAAGTAGGCGACGGTCTGCACCTGGCGGCCGGGAGGTTCGTCAACGGTGTAGTCCAGGTGCACGGGCAGCGGGGTGCGTTCCGCGACGGTCTCCAGGGCGGCGCGCAGTCCCGCCTCGTCCAGCACGGTCGGGTAGATGCGCCAGGCGACCTCGCGCAGCTCGGCCAGGGCGCGGCGGCTCTCCTCGTGGGCCTGGAGGAGGAGTTGGCCGGCGCGTTCGGTGTCGCGGCTGCGCCGGGCGCGGCCGATGAGCATGCCGAGGGCGACGAGGCGTTGCTGGACGCCGTCGTGGAGGTCGCGCTCGATGCGGCGGCGTTCGTCGTGGACGGCGTCCATCATCTCGGCGCGGCTGGTGGCGAGTTGGGTGATGCGCCGCTCCAACTCGTCCTGATGGCTGGGACCGAGGAGACGCCCGGCCAGCTGCCCTTCCAGCAGGGCGGTGCCGAAGACGGCCTGGACGGTGAGGAACACGAGGAACAGCCCGGCCAGGCCGGTGCCGACGACCGCCCAGGGGTATTCGATGCCGTTGAAGAACCAGCCGAACAGGCCGAATCCGACGTAGAGGGTGCCGGTCGCCATGCAGAACAGCACGAGACCGCCGAGCAGCCCCAGCGGCCAGCGGGCCACGACGTAGCGCAGGGCGCGCCCGTCGTCGTACGTGTCGGAGATGCGCACTCCGAGGAAGCGGCTCAGCCGGCGCCGCTCGGTGTCCGCGATCCTCGCCGCGATCGCACCGAGCCGCCGCAGCACGGCGCGGCGGCCGCGCGGCCAGGCAAGGACGAGCAGCAGGGACAGGCCCGCCGGCAGGGCGAGGAGCAGTTCGGCGACGGCGGTCGCGGCCCCGAGGGCCAGCCCCGCCGCGTACCACGCTCCCCGTACCGCCACCGCCCTCATGATCGGTCACGCTAGCCGGTCCGGCACAGCTCGCACACTGCGGAAAACCGCAGGATGGTGTGCGGCGGCCTTCAGTCTCTCTTCAGCTTCGGCTCCCTAGCGTGGCCCGCATGGAAACCGCGATCGAAAGCAGCGCTCCGGGCTGGGTCAACGGCCTGATGGACACCCTGGGCGCCCCGGGGGCGGGCATCGCCATCGCCCTGGAGAACCTCTTCCCTCCGCTGCCCAGCGAGGTGATCCTGCCGCTGGCGGGCTTCTCGGCGAGCACCGGGCAGATGAACCTGATCGCGGCCCTTGTGTGGACGACGGCGGGCTCGGTGATCGGTGCGCTCGCGCTGTACGGGGTCGGCGCGCTGCTCGGCAGGGACCGTACGGTCGCCATCGCCGCGAAGCTGCCGTTGCTGAAGGTCGCCGACATCGAGCGGACGGAGGCGTGGTTCGCGCGGCACGGTGCGAAGGCGGTGTTCTTCGGGAGGATGATCCCGATCTTCCGGTCGCTGATCTCGGTGCCGGCGGGTGTGGAGCGGATGTCGCTGCCGCTGTTCCTCGGGCTGACGACGCTGGGCAGCGCGATCTGGAACACCGTCTTCATCCTCGCCGGATACCTGCTCGGCGAGAACTGGCAGGACGTGACCGGTTATGTCTCCACCTACTCGACCGTGGTGCTGGTGGCCGCGGTGCTCGGGGTGGTGGCGTTCATCGGCGTACGCCTGCGCAAGCGGGGCACCGGGGTACGGCGCCGCTGACCGACCGGGCGGCGGGGGCGGCGGAACACCACCTCCCCCGCCCCGCCCCGGTCAGGCCGCCGGCAGCGACGCCACCGGGCCGATCGCGCCGAGCAGCCGCCGCAGGATCTCCTCGCCCGCCGCGATGCCCGTCTCCTCCAGCACCTCGACGTTCGCCGCGCGCCAGCCGCTGTCGGCGAGTTCGCCGTGGCCGGGCCGCCAGCCGCGGTCCGCGGCGTGCAGCAGGTCGGCGTCGAGGAGGGAGTCCCCGGCGGCGAGGATCTGCTCGGCGCCGGTGCGCCGGGCGACCTCACGGACCGCCGCGCTCTTGGTGAGCGGCTGCGGTACGGCGTAGATCTTGCGGCCCTGGAGGGAGACGGCCCAGCCGTGGGGCGCCGCCCATTCGGCGAGCTCCTTGACCCAGCCGTCGGGCAGCAGGGCGCGCTCGACGACGAGGTACGCGAACAGATCCTCGGCGACGCGTTCCTTGAGCAGCCAGGCCGGGTCGGCCGCGGCGACGAGATGGGCGCGGACCTCGTCCAGCGAGGCGCACTCGTCGCCGAGGCGGGCGGCCACCTGCCGCTGCCAGTCGGGGTCGGAGACGCCGTCGACGAGGATGTGCCCGCCGTTGGCGCAGATGGCGAACTGCGGTGTGGGGCCGGGGAGATGGATCCGGCCGTACTGCTCGCGGGTGCGGGTCGTCGTCGGTACGAAGACGCCGGCCGCGGCGAGTTCGGGCAGCAGCCCGGCGGCCGTCTCGGTGATGTACGACAGGGGCTTGCCCCCGTACACCTCGACGCAGAGCAGCCGGGGGGCGTCCGCGTCGGGCATCGTGAGCTGGAGCGCCGCGCTGGAGTAGATGAGGGTGCGGTCGAGGTCGCTGGCGACGAGGGTGGGCGCGGTGCTCACGGCGTCGTCACCGCCCTGCCGTCGGCGCCGGTCGCGCCGCGTGTGTACTGGGGGTGGATCAACCCGACGCAGGTGTAAGGGAGTTCGTCGACCTCCTCGACCGGTACGCCGCGGTGCTCGGCCAGCAGCCGCACATGGTCCAGGTCGGCGCCCGCGCCGCGCTTGGCGAGGATCTTCCAGGGGACGCGCCGCAGCAGCACCCGGGTCGTCTCGCCCACGCCCGGCTTGACCAGGTTCACATCGTGGATGCCGTACTCCTCGCTGATGCGCTCGACGGCGGCCCAGCCCTCCCAGGTCGGGGCGCGGTCGGCGGCCAGCAGCTCCTTGACCTCGGCGTCGACCGCGACGGCGACCTCGTCGAAGCGGGCGGCCACGGTGTCGAGGAAGTGGTTCGAGACGTCGGCGTCCGCGAGTTCGCGGTAGAACTTCGCGCCGTGGAAGTCGTCCGGGCCGACCAGGTCGGAGCGCAGGACGGTGCGCGATATCAGGCCGGAGACCGTGGAGTTGAGGCACGCGGAGGGTATGAGGAAGTCCTCGCGGGTGCCGTAGGTGCGCACGCAGCCGCCCGGGTCGGCCAGCACGGCGATCTCCGGGTCGAAGCCCTCGAACTCGGCGACCGCGGCGGCCAGTTCGCGGGTGATCGCGCCCTTGCCGGTCCAGCCGTCGACGAATACGACGTCGGCGGGGTCGTGGTGCTGCTGGAGCCAGCGCAGGGCGTTGGCGTCGATGCCGCGGCCCCGCACGATGGACACGGCGTAGTGCGGCAGGTCGATGCCGTGCCGGTGCTGGGCCCAGCGGCGCATCAGCACCCCGACGGGGGTGCCGGCGCGGGCCAGCGAGACCAGGACCGGTCGCGGGTGGGGGTCCGTCCCGCGCCGGCCGCGGCGCAGGGGGACCTCCGCGAGGACGGTCTCGGTGACGGTGCCGACGGCGCGGGCGATGCGGGCCGCGGAGGTGTCCAGCGCGGCCTTGAAGAGCTGCTGGTACTCGGCGCTCGGCTGGTACTCCACCGGCAGCGACTCGGCGTAGTGCGCGCCCCCGCTCTGGATGGCCTCCTCGCGCTCCTCGGTCGGCGCCTCCAGTTCGGCGTCCGAGAGGTCCTGGAGCAGCCAGCCGACCTCGTCGGCGGCGTAGGAGGAGAACGCGGGTCCGCGCAGGGGCTCGGGCAGCATGGACGCCCTTCCGGGGGTGTACGGGGTGTGCGGGGTGTACGAGGGCACGACGGCCAGCACGACGTGCGGCGTGTGGGCGGCCAGCTGTGCGAGCAGGCCGTCGGGGGCGTGCAGCCGGGGGGTGTCGGCGACGGAGTCCACGACCGCGACGACGGCGTCGAAGCCGCCGCCGGCGACGTTGTAGGCGTACCGCTCGCCGGGGCCGTCGGCCGGGTCGTCGTGGGCGGGGAACACGAGCCGGGTGCGGATCGCGTAGCCGGGGTCGTCGACGGCGAGGACGGGTGAACGGGTGGTGGTGGAGTAGCGCACCTCGGCGTCGGCGATCCGCTCCAGGGCGGTGCCGAGGCGCAGGGGCGCGTACATGAGCTCCTCGAACCCGAGAACGAGAACGCGGGGGCGCGGGCGCGCGGCGGCGCCGACCCCGGTCGCGGCGCCGTCCCCGGTCGCGGTCGCCGTCGGGAGGTCGAGCGCCCGCGCGATGCGGTGCGCCATCGCCGGCGCCTCGGCGTCCAGCCGGTCGCGGTGCTCGGGGGTGAAGCCGTGCCGTCCGCCGTCGGGCACGCCCTCCGGCCACTCCAGCTCGACGCGCCGCACCCGGCCGGCCGGCCCCTCGGGAGTCCTCGGCGCCTCACCGGTACGGGCTTCGTACTGCGCGACCAGGGCCTGCCCCTTCTCCAGCACGCCCTCCGGCAGGCTCACCGTGCCCGAGGCCAGCGACACGAGGTCGACCCGAGCGCCGATCTCCGTCGCGAAGGACTCCAGCCGGGCCCGGTCCTGCTCCGCGCGCATATCGACCAGCGCCACGATCACATAGCGGTCGCGCGGATAGCGTTCGTGCAGGTCACGAATGGTGTTGAGGACGGTGTTGCCCGTGGAGAACTCGTCGTCCACGAGGATCAGCGGGCCCTCGCCCGCCAGCAGGTCCGGATCCTCCGGCAGCAGCAGGTGCGAGGTGGCGTGGGAGTGGGACTCCTCGAAGCCTCCGGCGCGCTCCACACCCTCGACCGGTCGCCGCGTGGAGTGCAGATACGGCGCGAGAGCGATCCCGTCCGCCACCGAGTGACCGAGGCCGGTCGCCGTCTCCGCGTAGCCGAGGACGACCGCCCGGGCCGCCTCCTCGTCGCCGAGGAGCTTGCGCACCCGCTCACCGAGGCCGTGCCCCGCGTCGTACACGACGGAGGGGGCCTGCGGCACATGCTTGCCCAGCACGTTCGACACGAGCAGATGTGCCCGCTTGGGATTGCGGCGCAGGGCCAGTCCCAGCAGGGCGGGCAGCTGCTCGTCTCCTCGGAGCCCGACGCCCAGCCGCTCCGCGACCCACGTTCCCGACCAGACCACGTCGACGTTCTCTTTCCTCGTCATTCAGCCGGCGAGCCCGGCCGCGAGCAGTTCCACGAAGCCGACCTCTTCCCGGGCGACCCCGAAGACCTCGGCGCGCAGCAGGGTGCGCTCGGCCCAGGCCCGGTGCGGCTTCACTTCGTTCATCTTGTTCGTATACGCGGAGCGCATCACTCCGCCTCCTTCCCGGTCCGGGCGAAGGATGTCCCGCGCATCGCTGAACTCCTCGTGACTGACGACCGACAGAGCGTGTACGGGCAGGACGTGCGAGGGGTGGATGCAGGTCTTGCCCTGGAGGCCGTTGGCCCGGTCCAGCTCGATCTCGCGCAGCAGTCCGTCCAGGTCGTGCTCGATCAGCGCGGTGCGCAGCTCCTCCGCCCGGCCCTCCATGAAGGGGCTGCGGCGCAGCTGCGGCTTGAACATGCGCTCCTGGAGCCTGAAGTACTCCCACACAGGGCCGGTCACGGTGAATCCGGTGCCGTCGGCCCTTCCGAGGACGTTCACCACGTCGGCGATGACGGCGGCGACGATCTGCACGTCGTAGGCGGTCATGGCGGGTGCGCGGCGCAGCCCGTAAGCCGAGCAGAAGTCGGTGACGCCGAGCCGGAGCGCGAGGACGCGCTCGCGGTACTTGTCGACGGTGCGGGCGATCCCGGCGAGTGTCTCGGTGCGGGTCTCCAGATGGAGAAGTTCCGGGGATTCCAGGACGGGCATCGCGAAGAGCCGCTGTCCGGTGGCCGTCTCGGCGTCGGTGAGCGCCTCCAGGAAGGGCACTCCACGCTCATCCGTGAACTTGGGAAGTACGAATCCGGACAGATGACGGACGGAGGAGCCGAGGCGCTGTGCCAGATCGGGAATCTGACCGGGTTCCCGGACCCGGATGAACAGAAGCGGGAGCTCGGCGCCGCGCTCGTCGAGGGCGGCGAACTGCCGGACCAGGTTCTCCTCCGCCTCCGGCACATCGGCGTCGTCGATGGAATCCTCCAGGCAGAGGACCATGGAGACCACTCCGTTGCCCGCCAGCTTGATCACGTCGTCGGCGAGGTTCGGACGGGTGGCGGGGCTGTAGAGCGTCGCGCCCAGCGCGGCCGCGAGTGTACGAGCGGGAGCGGCGGTGGTGAATTCGCACGGCTCCTGATGGAACAGACTGTCGCGGACGCCAGGCGGAAGGTGCCCGAAATGACGCATTTATTTCCCCCGTACTGCTCTGGCGGCCGAACTGGCGTGGCCGGTAATAGTACGTATGAATGTGTGTCAAGAGTTCCCCAAGACCATGAACTCCAGGTAACCCGCTTGCACCATGCCCATGTCCTCGCCGGAGGACAAGGGGCCCCGCGTTGTCCGGGATGCCCACGGGAGGGCAGGATGACGGGCATGACGCACGCGATGCTGAAGGGCTCGAACGTCCCTCTCGATGCCACGGCTGTACGGGCCGTGCTCCGCTGGACGCCCGGCGCCGGCGTCCCCGACGTGGACGCCTCGGCCCTGCTGCTCGGCCCGGACGCCCGTGTGCGCTCCGACGAGGACTTCGTCTTCTACAACCAGCCGCGCCATCCCTCGGGACTGGTGCGGCGGCTGCCGAAGAAGCGCGTCGCCGAGCATTTGACGGACACGGTCGAGGCGGATCTCTCCTCGCTCGACGCGTCGGTCGACCAGGTGGTGCTCGCCGCCTCCTCCGACGGCGACTCCTTCCAGCATGTACGCGATCTGCGGATACTGCTCTACGACGCCTCCCTGGCCGACGGTGAGCCGCTCGCCGTCTTCGATGTGAAGCCGGAGACCGGTGAGGAGACCGCGATCATCTGCGGTGAGCTGTACCGGCGCGGGGAACGGTGGAAATTCCGCGCGGTGGGGCAGGGCTACCCGACCGGGCTCGTCGGCCTGGCCACCGATTTCGGTATCTCGGTGGACGAGGCCGAGGCGGCCGCGGACCCGTCGGCCCATCCCGCGCCTCCGGCGCACCCGCCCGCGTACGGATTCCCGCAGCCCGCGGGCGCCCAGCCCGCCTACGGCTATCCGCAGCAGTCGTCGGGCCCGGCGCAGCCCGCGTACGGCTATCCGCAGCCGGCTCCCGCTGCCGCCTTCGCGCCGGATCCGAACTTCCGGCTGCCTCCGATGGGGCCGCAGTTCGTCCGTCCCTGACGCGGACGCCCCGGAACCGTCCCGGAACGCGAGGCCGGCGGCGCTCGGCGGGCCTTACCTGTGCGGACGAGCCCTGCGGACAGGCCCTGCGCGGAGGGGCCGGTGCGGACGAGCCCTGTGCGGACGGGGCCGGTGCGGGCAGGCCCTGTGCGGACGGGGCCTACACCCGCGTCTTGTAGCCGCGGCCCCACTGGAGTCCCCAGCCGTAGAGCCGGTCGAGCTCCGCCTGGAAGCCGTAGACGAACTTCACCTCGCGGCGCACGATCAGCTCGCCCTTGATGTTCTCCATGGAGAACACCGCGCAGGAGCGGGCCTGCGGCGCCCGCTCGTCGAGCTCTATCTCGACCCGCGGCCCGTTGCTCGGGTAGAGCGTCACATGGGCGTGCGTACGGTCGAAGGCGGGCGTCTGGTCGTAGATGTAGACGAAGAACAGCAGCCGCTTGATGGACTCGCGATGGTCGAGGTTCACGTAGACGGTCTCACCCGAGGGGGAGCCGAACCGGTCGTCGCCGCTGAGCTTCACGTAGGGCGCCTCGTTGATGGCGCCGAAGAAGCTGCCCAGCGGCTGCACCACACCCTTGCTGCCGTCCACCAGCTCGTAGAGGCAGCCGAGATCGAGGTCCACATTGACCACGCCCTGGGTGTGGGCCTGGACCACGTCGGGCTGGAAGAGCTTGAAGGGGTGACGCAGCAGGCGCCCCCTCTGCCGGGACCGGCCCTCGATGTCGGACGTCCGCATCCGCCAGGACAGGTTGACGCGCAGATTGCCGGTCGCGGCGCCCTGCTTGGTGAGTGACACCGACGGGTGCCGCTTGGTGAGCTCGATCGAGTTGGACGCGGCGCTGCCCGAGTCGAACTGCGCTGCCCTCCCCCGCCACAGACCGTCCCAGAAGGCCATACGTCCCACCCCAGTCGTATCGATGTGCCCCCGCTGCGTGACACGCAACGGGGCGGCGCCGAGGCCGGTGCCTCGAAGCCGCCCCGTTGAGAGCGTTCCTCAATCTCCGCCGGGTCACACCCCGGCGTCGACCGGCTCGCCCTTTTCCTCCTGGGCAGCGAGCGCCTTGTTGCGGCGCACCGAGGACCAGAAGGAGGCGCCGATCAGGACGACGCCGATGAGACCGGTGATGATCTCGTTGATCTCGTACTGGATGGTGATGAGCAGGATCGCGGCGAGCGCGCCGATCGCGTAGTGCGCGCCGTGCTCCAGGTAGACGTAGTCGTCGAGCGTGCCCTGGCGGACCAGGTAGACGGTCAGCGACCGGACGTACATGGCGCCGATGCCGAGGCCCAGTGCCATGAGCACGATGTCGTTGGTGATGGCGAAGGCGCCGATGACGCCGTCGAAGGAGAACGACGCGTCCAGGACCTCGAGGTAGAGGAACATGAAGAACGCGGCCTTGCCCGCGAGGACCACGGCGGACGGCTTCTTGCCGCTCGCCTTGGCCTTCTCCTCTTCCTCGTGTTCGCGCTCCTCCTCCTCTTCGAGCCTGTCCTCGAAGAAGCCGGAGAGTCCGCCGACGATGAGGTAGGTGATGAGGCCGGCGACGCCGGCGAGCAGTACCGTCGAGGACTTGTCGACGTGGGTGCCGCCGTGCTGGTGGGCGTGGGTCGCGACGGTCACCGCGCTGATCGCCAGGACGATCAGGGCGATGCAGACCGACAGCATGTCGATCTTGCCGAGCTTGGCCAGCGGGCGCTCGAGCCAGCCGAGCCACTTGATGTCACGGTCCTCGAAGATGAAGTCGAGGAAGATCATGAGCAGGAACATGCCACCGAACGCGGCGATCGACGGATGTGCGTCGGTCACCAGCTGCTGGTACTGGTCCTTGTCATTGAGTGCGAGGTCGACCGCCTCGATGGGGCCGAGCTGGGCGCTGACGGCGACAATGACGACGGGGAAGACGAGCCGCATGCCGAAGACGGCGATGAGAATGCCGATGGTGAGGAAGATCTTCTGCCAGAAGGCACTCATCTTCTTCAGGATTCCGGCGTTGACCACCGCGTTGTCGAACGACAGCGAGATCTCGAGGACGGACAGGATCGCTACGACACCGAAGGCCGTCCACCCGCCGTAGAGCACCGCCGCGACCAGGCCGAGCGCGGTCACCGCGAACGACCAGCCGAAGGTTTTCAGAACCACTGGTACCCAATCGTGTAATGGGGGTTCCCCCGGGCGAACCTTGGGGGAGGTCTCCCACGCACCAAGGACAGGCTTTACCTGCTCCGTGCGCAGCTTTACGAAACGTTGACCCCGAAGTCTAGAGCGATGCCCCGCAGACCCGACGCGTACCCCTGCCCAACGGCCCTGAACTTCCATTCGCCGCCGTACCGGTACAACTCGCCGAAGATCATCGCGGTTTCGGTGGAGGCGTCCTCGCTGAGGTCGTAGCGCGCCAGCTCCTGGCCGTCGGCCTGGTTGACCACCCGGATGAAGGCGTTGCTGACCTGGCCGAACGTCTGGCCACGATTGTCGGCCTCATGGATCGAGACCGGGAAGATGATCTTGTCGACATTGGCCGGCACCTGGGGGAGGTTCACCAGCAGCGACTCGTCGTCGCCCTCGCCCTCACCCGTGAGGTTGTCACCGGTGTGCTCCACGGAGCCGTCGGGGCTCGTGAGGTTGTTGTAGAAGATGAAGTACTCGTCGCCCAGAACGCGTCCGCCGTTGCAGAGCAGCGCGCTCGCATCGAGGTCGAAGTCGGCTCCCGTGGTGGAGCGTGCGTCCCAACCGAGCCCCACCAGCACCTGCGTGAGATTCGGTGCGGCCTTGGAGAGGGAGACATTGCCTCCCTTGGCGAGCGTGACGCCCATGATCCTGTCCTCCCCAGCTGACGATGTGGTGCAAGGCGCGTCCGGCGCCGCACTTCGCAGTGCGGCGCCGGACGGAATGCGGCCTGCTCAGACGTTGACGCCGAAGTCCTGCGCGATGCCGCGCAGGCCCGAGGCGTAGCCCTGGCCGATGGCACGGAACTTCCACTCCGCGCCGTTGCGGTACAGCTCGCCGAAGACCATCGCGGTCTCCGTCGAGGCGTCCTCGCTCAGGTCGTACCGGGCGAGCTCGGTGTTGTCCGCCTGGTTGACCACGCGGATGAACGCGTTGCGCACCTGGCCGAAGGACTGCTGACGGCTCTCGGCCTCGTAGATCGAGACCGGGAACACGATCTTGTCGACCTCGGCGGGCACGCCCGCCAGGTTCACCTTGATCTGCTCGTCGTCGCCCTCGCCCTCACCGGTGAGGTTGTCACCGGTGTGCTCCACGGAGCCGTCCGGGCTCTTCAGATTGTTGAAGAAGACGAAGTTCGAATCGTTGGCGACCTTGCCCTCGGTGTTGGTCAGCAGGGCGCTGGCGTCGAGGTCGAAGTCGCCACCGGTGGTGGTACGAGCGTCCCAGCCCAGACCGACGATGACCGCCGTCAGGTTGGGTGCGGCCTTGGTCAGCGAGACGTTGCCGCCCTTGCTGAGGCTGACTCCCACGAGTCCCTCCATTGGGTATCAGGGGCAGCGCCCCCGTCGTGCGTTGGTGTCGGATCAACGAGTGGATCCTAGTGACCGGTTCCCGCGCAAAACAGACTTTCGCGCGGTCGGTCGACGGGTGTATCGGTGTGTGGCCGGGTGTGGCCGCCCTTGTCAGAGGGTTCGCAGCGCCTTGACGTACTCGTTCAGGTCGCGGGCGTCCGGCAGGCCGTTCACGACGGTCCAGCGGACGACACCCTCCTTGTCGATGATGAAGGTGCCGCGCACGGCGCACCCCTTGTCCTCGTCGAAGACGCCGTAGGCGCGCGAGACCTCGCCGTGCGGCCAGAAGTCCGACAGCAGGGGGTACTCCAGCCCCTCCTGCTCACCGAAGACGCGCAGGGTGTGGATGGAGTCGTTGGAGACCGCGAGCAGCTGGGTGTCGTCGTTGACGAACGACGGCAGTTCGTCGCGCAGCGCGCACAGCTCACCGGTGCACACCCCGGTGAAGGCGAACGGATAGAAGAGGAGCACCACGTTCTTCTCGCCGCGGAATTCGGCGAGCGTCACGGTGCGGCCGTGGTTGTCCTTCAGCTCGAATTCCGGGGCCTTGGTGCCGACCTCGATCGCCATGTCGTGTGGATCCCTTCGGTGAGCCCGTTCGGGTGACGGGTCCACTCACCCTAAGGGCTGTCCCGTGATCCCCGGCGGATCAGCCCGTGCTCACGGCACGGGTACGCAGAAGGCCCCCTCCGACGTGGTCGGAGGGGGCCGGGGCCTGATGCTGGAGGTTCAGCGCTTCGACTTGGCCGCCTTGGGAGTCACCAGCCTGCTGCCGGTCCAGTCCTTGCCGGCACTGATGCTCTTGGTCTGGGAGAGACCCGCGGTCTGGGCGGCTTCGTTGATGTCGCTGGGCTCGACGTAGCCGTCACGGCCGGTCTTGGGAGTCATGAGCCACACGGCACCGCCCTCCTCGATGAGCCCGATGGCGTCCACCAGTGCGTCCGTCAGATCGCCGTCCTCGTCGCGGAACCAGAGGATGACGACGTCGGCGACGTCGTCATAGTCCTCGTCCACGAGTTCCTGGCCGATCACGGACTCAATGGCTTCTCGGAGCTCCATCTCGACGTCGTCGTCGTAGCCGATCTCCTGGACCACCTGTCCGGGCTCGAACCCCAGCCTGGTGGCCGGGTTGGTCCGCTCCTCCGCGTGGTCCGCGGTCGCGCTCACGGCTTGCCTCCTGATCATGTTCGGTAAGTGCTGCAGCCGCGCGCGTACGCGTGGCTTTGGCCGTAGTCCACACGGGCGGGGCGGATCGCGCAAGTACCCGGCCGTCCAGACCGCCGAAACGGTGACGTTTGCGCCCGTCTCGACGCAAGCCCGGACACGCTCGGCCGGGGACCGCACCGGACACCCACCCGTTCCGCCATGTTTGCCACCATACGTCCAGTCGCTGGGCCATTCGGAACCGAACAGCCAAACGGAACGCTTTGCCGCCTTGAGCGTAAGGTTGCGATTTGACCGGGCCCGAACGGGGCTCCGGACGGGTTCCGAGCCTGTTCGGCGGCGAGCTCCGGTCAGGATGTCAGCCAGAGCTGGGGTTACCCCTCAGTAGAGATGACGTATGCCGCCCCGCGGTCCACGATGGAGGCGGTGCGACACCGCGCAGACATCTTGTGTAGAGGCAGAACTCACCGAACAGCGAAGGAATAGCGTGGCTTCCGGATCAGATCGCAACCCGATCATCATTGGCGGCCTTCCCAGTCAGGTCCCGGACTTCGATCCCGAAGAGACCCAGGAATGGCTGGACTCCCTCGACGCCGCCGTCGACGAGCGGGGCCGGGAGCGCGCCCGCTACCTCATGCTCCGGCTGATCGAGCGGGCCCGCGAGAAGCGCGTGGCCGTGCCCGAGATGCGCAGCACGGACTACGTCAACACGATCGCCACCAAGGACGAGCCGTTCTTCCCGGGCAACGAGGAGATCGAGCGCAAGATCCTCAACGCGACCCGCTGGAACGCCGCGGTGATGGTCTCCCGCGCCCAGCGCCCCGGTATCGGGGTCGGTGGCCACATCGCGACCTTCGCCTCCTCGGCCTCCCTGTACGACGTGGGCTTCAACCACTTCTTCCGCGGCAAGGACGACGGCAAGGGCGGAGACCAGATCTTCTTCCAGGGCCATGCCTCCCCCGGCATCTACGCCCGCGCGTTCATGCTCGACCGGCTGAGCGAGGCGCAGCTCGACGCCTTCCGCCAGGAGAAGTCCAAGGCGCCCAACGGTCTGTCCAGCTACCCGCACCCGCGGCTGATGCCGGACTTCTGGGAGTTCCCGACCGTGTCGATGGGCCTCGGCCCCCTCGGCGCGATCTACCAGGCCCGGATGAACCGCTACATGGAGGCGCGCGGCATCGCCGACACCTCCGACTCGCACGTGTGGGCGTTCCTCGGCGACGGCGAGATGGACGAGCCCGAGTCGCTCGGCCAGCTGTCCATCGCCGCGCGTGAGGGCCTCGACAACCTCACCTTCGTGGTCAACTGCAACCTCCAGCGCCTCGACGGCCCGGTCCGCGGCAACGGAAAGATCATCCAGGAGCTGGAGTCGCAGTTCCGCGGCGCCGGCTGGAACGTCATCAAGCTGGTGTGGGACCGCTCCTGGGACCCGCTGCTCGCCCAGGACCGCGACGGTGTGCTGGTCAACCAGCTGAACACCACGCCGGACGGCCAGTTCCAGACGTACGCCACCGAGACCGGCGCGTACATCCGCGACCACTTCTTCGGTCACGACCACCGGCTGCGCGCCATGGTCGAGAACATGACCGACGACCAGATCCTGCACCTGGGCCGTGGCGGTCACGACCACAAGAAGGTCTACGCGGCCTTCTCGGCGGCCAAGGCGCACAAGGGCCAGCCGACCGTGGTCCTCGCCCAGACCGTCAAGGGCTGGACGCTCGGCCCGAACTTCGAGGGCCGCAACGCGACCCACCAGATGAAGAAGCTGACGGTCGACGACCTCAAGGGCTTCCGCGACCGCCTGCACATCCCGATCACGGACGACCAGCTGGAGAACGGCGCACCGCCGTACTACCACCCGGGCCGTGACTCGGAGGAGATCCAGTACATGCACGACCGGCGGCAGGGTCTCGGCGGCTATGTGCCGACCCGTGTCGTGCGGTCGAAGCCGCTGGAGCTCCCGGGCGACAAGACGTACGCGGCTGTGAAGAAGGGCTCCGGCCAGCAGTCCATCGCCACCACCATGGCGTTCGTCCGGCTGCTCAAGGACCTCATGCGGGACAAGGAGATCGGCAAGCGGTTCGTGCTGATCGCGCCCGACGAGTACCGCACCTTCGGTATGGACTCCTTCTTCCCGAGCGCGAAGATCTACAACCCGCTGGGTCAGCAGTACGAGGCGGTGGACCGCGACCTGCTGCTCGCGTACAAGGAGTCGCCGACCGGTCAGATGCTGCACGACGGCATCTCCGAGGCCGGCTGTACGGCATCGCTGATCGCGGCCGGCTCGGCCTACGCCACGCACGGCGAGCCGCTGATCCCGGTGTACGTCTTCTACTCGATGTTCGGCTTCCAGCGCACCGGCGACCAGTTCTGGCAGATGGCCGACCAGCTGGCGCGCGGCTTCGTCCTCGGCGCCACCGCCGGGCGCACGACGCTGACCGGTGAGGGCCTCCAGCACGCGGACGGCCACTCGCAGCTGCTGGCCTCGACGAACCCGGGCTGTGTCGCGTACGACCCGGCCTTCGGCTTCGAGATCGCGCACATCGTGCGGGACGGTCTGCGGCGGATGTACGGCTCCGACGAGGAGCACCCGCACGGCGAGGACGTCTTCTACTACCTCACCGTCTACAACGAGCCGATCCAGCACCCGGCCGAGCCGGAGAACGTGGACGTCGAGGGCATCCTCAAGGGCATCCACCGCTTCAAGACCGCCGAGCAGGGCCGGATCCCGGCGCAGATCATGGCGTCCGGTGTGGCCGTGCCGTGGGCGATCGAGGCACAGCGGATTCTCGCGGAGGACTGGGACGTCAAGGCGGACGTCTGGTCGGCGACGTCCTGGAACGAGCTGCGCCGCGAGGCCGTCGAGGTCGAGCGGCACAACCTCCTGCACCCGGAGGAGGAGCAGCGCGTCCCGTACGTCACGCAGAAACTCCAGGGCTCCGAGGGGCCGTTCGTGGCCGTCTCGGACTGGATGCGTTCCGTCCCCGACCAGATCTCGCGCTGGGTGCCGGGCACCTACCAGTCGCTGGGCGCCGACGGCTTCGGCTTCGCCGACACCCGTGGCGCGGCCCGCCGGTTCTTCCACATCGACGCCGAGTCGATCGTGCTGGGTGTCCTCACCGAGCTGGCCCGTGAGGGCAAGGTCGACCGCTCGGTGCTGAAGCAGGCCGTGGACCGCTACCAGCTGCTGGATGTCGCGGCCGCCGACCCGGGTCCCGCGGGCGGCGACGCGTAGCAGTCGCAGGGGTGCGGGGCGGCCGGGCTGATCCGGCCGCCCCGCACACGTTTTCGCCTCCCGTTCTACGATGCGCGGCATGAAGCAGCGAACAGCGCAGGTCCGGTGGGAAGAGCGCATGCAGACGCCCCTGCTGGTGCTCGCCGCGGCGTTCGCCGTCGCGTACGCGGTGCCGATCGTGGCGCCCGGGGCCGACGGCTGGGTGCACACGCTCTGCACGGCCGTCGAGTGGGTGGTGTGGGGCGCGTTCGCCGTCGACTACCTGGTACGGCTCGCACTGGCGCCGAGCCGCTGGCTCTTCGTCCGCAGCCATCCGCTCGATCTTCTCGCGGTGGTGCTGCCGCTGCTGCGGCCGCTGCGCCTGCTGCGGGTCGTCTCCACCCTGCTGCTGGTGGGCCGGCGGGCGCGGATGGCGCCGCAGATCACGCTCACGACCTATGTCGCGGGCGCGGTGGTCGGGCTCATGATGTTCGGCTCACTGGCCGTGCTGCACGTCGAACGGGACGCGCCCGACGGGAACATCAAGACGCTGGGCGACGCGGTGTGGTGGTCCTTCACGACCATGACGACGGTCGGCTACGGGGACCACGCGCCGACGACGGGGCTCGGCCGGCTGCTCGCCGTCGGGCTCATGATCTCCGGTATCGCCCTGCTCGGTGTCGTGACAGCGAACATCGCGGCCTGGTTCATCTCCCGCTTCGAGCGGGACGACGCGGAGGAGCGCCGGCAGACGGCCCTGCTGGAGGCGCTGACGGCCGAGGTGAAGGCGCTGCGCGCACAGGTGACCGCGCTGTCGGAATCGACGGAGACATCGGAGTCATCGGAGCCATCGCGATCAGGAGCGCGCGGGGCGGCGGCGACAGGCGCGGCCGTGCCGACGGGCGGGGGAACAGCCGCGGCCGGGGTGGGCACAGTGCCCACCCCGGCCGGTCCGCCCGACGAGCCTGCGGTGCGAGGCTGATCACCACATCCCGCCGCCGGGAGCCGCGGCTCCCGCCAGCCAGACGATGGCCAGGACGGTGTCAATGGCACCGAGGACCAGCGCCACGAGCGCCGGTATGTGCTGCGTGCCGTTCCAGCTGCGGCCCATGGCGAGCCAGCCGCAGACGACGGCGATCGGGCCGAGGATGATCCCCAGCACGAAGAATCCGGTGATCGCACAGATCAGCCCGATGACTCCCAGTGCCGCGCGGTCCGGCCCGCTCCGAGACCACGTCCGGCCGCGTGAGCGAGGGTGCCTGCGCGATGTGTGTCCGAAGCCCGCCATCATCACTCCCTGAGTTCGGCCGATTCGGGACTACGCAGGCCCGGGTACCCCGGTTCACCGCTCCCAGACCTTGAACGCCCTGACGCGGTACGGGGACTGGGGCAGCCAGGTGCCCGAACCGGGGTACGTCTCGAACTCGCCCGTTTCCGCGCACTCCTGGCTCTGATAGGTCGTCACCGGCCGTCCGGTGCGGTTGACCAGGGACTCGGCGGCAGTGCCGGTCGGCAGCGGCACACAGCTGTCGATGTCGAGGCCGGCGAGCTCGTGCGTCTGGCGGGCGCCCTTGAAATCGGCCTTGGCCCACAGGCAGAGCTGTCCGGCGCCGCAGCTTCCGAGGCGCGGCGGGCCGGCGGCCGTGGCGTGGGCCGGGAGGAGCGCGGTGACGGCCAGGGCGGCCGCGGCGAGCAGTGGTGTCGTACGCATGTCGGTGAACCCCCGTGTGGTGACTGATCGTGTGGTGCATGACCGCGCGGTGCATGGCCGCGTGGTGACTGACCGCGCGGTGCATGGCCATGTGGTGCATGACCGCGCGGTGCATGGCCATGTGGTGCATGACCGCGCGGTGACTGATCACTTGACCGGGAGCCTGGAGCACACGAAGACACCCGCGGAAGGGGAACGGGCCGAGATCATCCGGATAGGCGACAGCCCCGCCGGAGTCGTCCGGCGGGGCTGTCGGTCACACGAGGTTGACGCCCGTCGAGGGCGGCGACGGCGTCAGATGTGGGCGCCGCCCATACCCGCGTCGGCGTTCGCACCGCGCTTGGTGAGCAGGGCGACGAACACCGCGACGGTCGCGACACCGGCGGCGACCAGGCAGGCGAGGCCCATGCCCGAAATGAAGGTGTCATGGGCGACACCGACGATCTTCTCGGCCAGCTCGGGCGGCGTTCCCGGAGCGACCGGCGGCACACCCACCTGAACGGCTTCGGACGCCTGGTCCAACTGGGCCGGGCTGAGCGGCGGGAGCTGCGCGTCGGCCCAGTTGCCCGGCAGGTCGCTGTCGACCTTGGAGGCCATGACCGCGCCGAGCACCGCCGTGCCGAGGCTGCCGCCGATCTGCATGGCCGCCTGCTGGAGACCGCCCGCGACGCCGGAGAGCTCCATGGGGGCGTTGCCCACGATGACCTCGGTCGCGCCGACCATGACCGGGGCGAGGCCGAGACCGAGAAGGGCGAACCAGATGGACATCGGCAGGCTGCCGGTGTCGGTGTCGAGGGTCGACATGCCGAACATGGCGACCGCGGTGAGCACCATGCCGCCCGCGAGCGGGACACGCGGGCCCGTCTTGGTGATCATGGCGCCGGCGAGCGGCGATCCGACGATCATCATGCCGGTCAGGGGCAGCAGGTGGAGTCCGCTGTCGACCGGGCTCATGCCGTGCACGTTCTGGAGGAAGAAGGTGACGAAGAACAGTCCGCCCAGGAAGGCGATGGCCATGAGCACCATCAGGACGGTGCCGGCCGCGAGCGGGACCGAGCGGAACAGCTTCAGCGGGATCAGCGGCTCGGCGACCCGGTTCTCCCAGTAGGCGAAGAACGCGAAGCAGACCACCGACGCGGCGATGAAGCCCCAGGTCCGGCCGTCGCCCCAGCCCCACGCGGGGGCCTTGATGAGCGCCCAGACCAGGCAGAACATCGCGGTCGACAGCAGCAGGATGCCGAGGATGTCGAAGGACCTCGGGGCGTTCTCGGCACGGTGGTCCTTGAGGATCAGCACACCGAGGACGAGCGCGATGACGCCCACCGGGACGTTGATGAAGAAGACCGACTGCCAGCTCACGTGCTCGACCAGCAGACCGCCGAGGATCGGGCCGCCCGCGGTGGACGCGCCGATGACCATGCCCCAGATACCGATCGCCATGTTCAGCTTCTCGGCGGGGAAGGTGGCGCGCAGCAGTCCGAGCGCCGCGGGCATCAGGAGCGCGCCGAACAGACCCTGGAGCACGCGGAAGGTGACCACCAGGGTGATGCTGTCGGAGAGGCCGATGGCCGCCGAGGCCGCGGCGAAGCCGACGACACCGATGAGGAACGTCTGCCGGTGGCCGAAGCGGTCACCGAGCTTGCCCGCGGTGATCAGCGTCACGGCGAGGGCCAGGAAGTAGCCGTTGGTGATCCACTGCACGTCGGCGAAGGTGGCGCCGAGGTCCTTCTGGATCGCGGGGTTGGCGATCGCGACGATGGTGCCGTCCAGCGCCACCATCATCACGCCGATGGCCACGGCGAACAGCGTCAGCCAGGGGTGGCCGCGGAGCCCCTTGACCTGGGCCGGTATGGGGTCCTGGGGATCCTTCGGCGCCTTTTCGACGGTGGTCTGACTAGTCATGCGTGGGAGGCTAATGTCAGTCGCTGACAGTTGACAAACCAATTCACAAGTCGGTAACTGTCACGTTGCTCACAGGTAGGCTGAGCTGGTCGAAAGCGTCGGAAAGAGGACCCAGGTAGTGACGGCCGAGCCGACCGGACTGCGCGCACGCAAGAAGCAGCTCACCCGTGACGCGCTGGTGCGCGCCGCGCTGGAGCTGTTCACCACGAAGGGGTACGAGCAGACGACCGTCGACGAGATCGCGGACACCGTCGACGTCTCGCAGCGCACCTTCTTCCGGTACTTCACCAGCAAGGAGGAGGTCGCCTTCGCCGTCCAGGAAGTGGTCGAGGCCCACTTCATCGAGGCGGTACGCGAACGGCCCGCGCAGGAAGGCCCGTTCGAGGCGATGCGCAACGCCGTGCTCGACGGCTGGAACAGGATCGGCGAGGCGATCGCGGAGATCGTCCCGGTCGAACTGCACATGCGCAGCTATCTCATGATCGAGTCGACTCCCGCACTGCTGGCGGTGCATCTGCGCCGGTCGGCGGACCTGGAGGAGACGATCGCCCAACTGATCGCCGAGCGCGAGGGGCTGGACGTCGACGCCGACCCGCGCCCCCGGGTGGCGGTGGCGGCGCTCAGCGGTGTGATGCGCGTCACGGGACGGCTGTGGGGGCAGGGCGAGGACTGGAGCCCGGAAGCGATCCGCAGCCTCACGGCCACCTATCTGGACCATCTGAAGCCTGCACTGGCGGACGACTGGCGGACGCAGCGGGCCCCGGAGTCGACGGCACGGGGTGACAGGCCGGAGTGACGAGGCGGACCGGCGCGCGCCGGTGACGACGCGCCGGTGACGACGGCGCGTGACGCGTCGCAGTGACGACGCGGGGTCACGAATCGGGTCGATGACACGCCGGAGTGCACTCCCCGGCGTGGCTCAAGTCACGGTTCTTCCCCGTAATTACGTTCTGAACACGTGATCTCCCTCACGGTCTTCGCGAGCCACCGCCGGCTTCTCCTAGGGTGTCTCTCAGTGACTTCCTTCGACTCCTCCCCCACCCCCGTCACCGTGCGCGCTTTTCTCGCGCTCGCGGTCGTGTTCCTGATGCTGGCGACCACCGGTTGGACGGCCGTACGGCACCAGGGCGGCCCTCGTGACATCTACGAGGCCGAGCTCAGCGGCTGGGGCAAGGCGCGCATAGGAGCAAGGGCCCTGCCCGGGACCGACTCGTCACCGAAGAGGCTCACGGCCTTCTTCGCCTCGCTGCGGGGCGCGGAACGCATGCGGCTCGCCGACGAGTACCCGTACGTGGTCGGCAATCTCAACGGCGCTCCGGTCGCTCTGCGTTATCGGGCGAACCGCAAGGGCCTGGCGCGCGCACTGGAACTCGAACGCCACCGCTTCGCCACCGCCGACCTCACCGCGGACGGCCGGCGCATGGCGACCCGCCGGATCAACCGCTTCGAGTCCCTCATGGACCCCGAGCGGCAGATCCTCGCCTTCGACCCGTCCGGGCCCGGCAAGGTCGCCGAGGTGTTCGGTGATCTGAACCGCGCCGAACGTGTGTCCGTGGTCGTCCCCGGTGTGGACACCAATCTGCTCACCTTCCAGCGGACCGCCCGCAAGTACGCGGCGCCGGTCGGCATGGCCAAGTCGCTCTACGCGGCCGAGCGGGCGGCCTCGCCCCGGGCGCGTACGGCGGTCATCGCCTGGGCCGACTACACGGCCCCGGCGGGGCTCGGCGTGGACTCGGCCATAGGCCGGTTGGCGGAGAGCGGTGCCGTCCGGCTGACGGCGCTGACCGAAGCCCTGCCCGGACCGGCCCGCGTCGCACTCTTCTGTCACAGCTACGGCTCCGTCGTCTGCGGCGTCGCCGCACGTCAACTGCCCGAGCGCGTCACCGACATCGCGGTGGCCGGCAGCCCGGGCATGCGCGCCGAGAACGCCGCGGCGCTGCACACGCGCGCCCGGGTGTGGGCGATGCGCGACAGCGACGACTGGATCCAGGACGTGCCGCATCTGGCGGTCGGCGGACTGGGGCACGGCGAGGACCCGGTGGCACCGGAGTTCGGCGCGCGGGTGATGTCGGCGGCGGACGCTGTCGGCCATACCGGCTATTTCGAGCCGGGCACGGAGAGCATCACCAACTTCGCGGAGATCGGCGTCGGTTCGTTCGACGGTGTCACCTGTGCGAGCGCCGATGACACATGCCGCAGTGGTATCTACGGCGAAGAAGCGGTCTGACGCGCGTAGAACTTCGTCAACCGGGCTCGGCACCGAGGGAAGACGTGCGGGCGCCCGCCGCCTACGATGAGGCGTATGGGTGACGAACTGGCCGGAATTCAAGCCACGTGGGAGTTCGAGACCGACTCCGTGATCATCCGCTTCGAACGGGGACACCGCGCGCCGAAGCTGTTCCAGACGCTCCGCGAACGCCGTATCCCGCACGAAGCGTTGGCGTCGGTGACACTTTCCCCGGGCAAGCGGGGAACGGTGGTGCTGCATGCGGCACCCAGACCCGGTGCCGATCCTCTGATGGAGGCAGCGGCCGGGCAGTTGAAGGAAGCGTGCGATCCGTACCGCCTGGTGCTGCCGGCCGACCGCGAGACCCTCGCCGAGTACTACGCCGACGAGTTGAGGGCCGTGCTGCCCTCGGACGCCGACCGTCCCGTCGACCGGTACGCCGTGGCCGCGCCCAGCGCGCCCCTGAACTTCAAGGCGTACGACGGCAAAGCCTCCTTCGACGGCTCCCGTGTCGACTTCCGCTGGTCGTGGGCGGGTGCGTCGTCCGCCAAGTGGAAGGCGGGCGACCAGTGTTTCCCGGTCGACGAGCTGAGCGGGGTGGAATGGCGCACGCCCGAGGCCCTCGACGGATATCTGCGGCTCGTCCGGCGCGCGAATCCGCCGGTCGACGACACGACCCGGCCCGCGCTCGACAAGGACCCGGCCGCGCTGATGTTCGGGCTGAACAAGGGGCAGGTGCACGAGTCGCTGCCGTTCGCGGCGGCGGTCCTCGAATCCGTGCAGAACTCCGGCTCGCCGCCCGCGATGGCCATGCAGGCGTGCCGTCGCGACCCGGCGGACATCGCCGAGCGGATCCGGCACCTGGGCGAACTGCATCTGGCGGGTCTGGTGACGGACGAGGAGTTCAGCTCGAAGAAGGCGCAGCTGCTGGCGGAGCTGTGAGCGGGCCGGAGCGGGCGGTGGTGTCATACCGGGGTATGACACCGCGCCCGGCCCCCGGGTATGACGCCGACGGCCGGCCGGTCTGCCTACGCTGATCAGGCCATGTCCCAGTCTCCCCGGTCCTCCCCCTCGCGACGCTCCCGGGCGTTGCGCGGCGCCCAGGACAATCTGCGTCTCCTCGCCGCCGACCTCCGTACGCCGTCGTCGTCCACCGCCCCGCTCTTCGGCTCGGTCGAGAAGCGGTGGCTGCGGCTCACGCCGTACGTGGTGGTGTTCGCGTTCGTCGTGACGCTGCTGCCGGTCACGGTCAGTGTGCTCGTCAACGACTACCGGCTGAACGGAGCGGTCGCCGGTGCGCTGGCCACCGCCCAGACCGTGCCGCTGCTCCTCGCCCTCACCCACCCGCTCCAGGCGTGGTGGATCGTGGCCGCGGCGGATGTCGCCGGTGCGTTCGCGCTGATGGGCGCCGCCGGGACCGTGGACCGGAGCTGGCCGTGGACGCCGATGGTGGTCATCGGGTACCTCGTCCTGATGGCCTGCCTCGGGCTGCGGGAGCCGCGCCGTACGCTGCTGGCCGTCTGGCTGGCGACCGGAGCGATGGGGTGGCTGTTCGAACTGATCTCGCAGGACCGCAGCGACGGCATCCATCTGCTGCTGTTCGTCCTGAGCGCCGTGGTGCTGGTCGTCACCGGCGCGCTGCGTGAACGCGGCGACGCACAGCGCCGGCTGGTCGTGCAGGAGACCATCAGCGAGGCGGAGCGGGCGCAGCGCACGGTCCTGGAGGAGCGGGCGCGGATCGCGCGCGAGCTGCACGACGTCGTCGCCCACCACATGTCGCTGATCACGGTGCAGGCCGATTCCGCGCCGTACCGCATCGAGGGCCTGCCCGACGCGGCGCGTGAGGAGTTCGGGGCGATCGCCGCGGGCGCCCGTGAGTCGCTGACGGAGATGCGCCGGCTGCTGACGGTGCTGCGCAGCGAGGGCACGGAGAGCGAACTGACCCCGCAGCCCGGGCTCGACCGGGTGCAGCAGCTGGTGGAGGCGACCGTACGGGCGGGCGTACCGGTGGAGTTGGCCCTCGCAGTGCCGGACGACCCGGTGCCGCAGGCGGTCGACCTGTCGGCGTACCGCATCGTGCAGGAGGCACTCGCCAATGTGGTGCGGCACGCGCCCGGGGCGCCGACGCGGGTCTCGGTGACGTCCGACGGCACGGATCTGACCGTCCTCGTCGTCAACCTCCCGGCGGAGGAACGCACGTCACCGCTGGAGACCACCGGCACCGGACACGGCCTGGTCGGTATGCGGGAACGCGTACGGCTGACCGGCGGAACACTGGACACCGGCCCGCTGCCGGACGGCGGCTTCCGGGTGGCCGCGCGGCTTCCGCTGGCCACTCCCCCCACTTCGGAGGACCCTTCGTGACCATCCGCGTGATCATCGTCGACGACCAGGCCATGGTGCGGGCGGGCTTCGCCGCGCTGCTGGCGGCGCAGTCCGACATCGACGTGGTGGGCGAGGCGCCGGACGGCCGGGCGGGCGTGGACGTGGCGCGGTCCACGCACCCCGACGTGGTGCTGATGGACGTCCGGATGCCGGAGATGGACGGCCTGACCGCCGCCCGCGAGCTCCTCCACCCGCCGGTGGGAGTCGTGCATGTGCCCAAGGTGCTGATGCTGACCACCTTCGACGTGGACGACTACGTGTACGAGGCGCTGCGGGCGGGTGCGTCCGGGTTCCTGCTGAAGGACGCGCCCCCGGCGGATCTGATCGCGGCGGTACGGGTGGTGGCGGCGGGCGAGGCGCTGCTGGCCCCCTCGGTCACCCGCCGGCTGATCACCGAGTTCGCCTCCCAGCGGCAGGCGCCGCGGAAGGACCCCTCCCTGCGGCTGAACGGCCTGACCCCGCGCGAGACGGAGGTCCTGGAACTGATCGCGCGCGGTCTGTCCAACCAGGAGATCGCGGCCCATCTGGTGCTGGCGGAACAGACGGTGAAGACGCACATCGGCAGGGTCCTGTCGAAGCTGGCGCTGCGGGACCGGGCGCAGGCAGTGATCTTCGCGTACGAATCGGGCCTGGTCCGGCCCGGGGCTGCCGACTCCTGAGCCTGCGGGTGTGCCTGTTCCCGCACTTGCCTCCGCACGTGCTTCCGGCAGCCGGTTCCTGAGCCTGCTTCCGGCGGTCCGTTCCTGAGCCTTCAGGCGCACCTTCCCGCCGCCGGTCTCCGCCCGCTCATACCCCGGTAGCACCTTCGACCTGGCTCCCCGGGGTGACGCCCCCTCACCCATCCCCTTCCTACCTTCCCTCCGTCACTCAGACGGACGAGCGAGAGGAAGGGCGGGAGCATGCGCCGCTACAAACGAACCCTGGTGGCTGTTGCGTTGGCGACGACCGTCGTCTCCGGGACCGCCGGCTGGGCCTCCGGGAGCGCGCAACGGCCGGTCACCGGTCCGCCGCCCGGGACCGCCGAGTGGAACGCCGACCGCTCCCTCGGCCGCGCCCTGCCCGACCCCGCCACCGCCGAGCCCGCCCAAGTCGCGCAATTCTTCCGCACGTTGGGCCCCGGCGCCCGACAGCGGCTCGTTCACCGCCACCCGCTCGTCGTCGGCAATCTGGACGGCGCACCCGTCGCCCTGCGGTACGAGGCCAACTCCCGTGCCCTGCGCGGCACTCCGCTCGCACGCTTGGCGGAGCCCGGGCGGCAGATACTCGCCTTCGACCCCCGCGGCCGCGGCCAGGTCGCCGAGGTCTACGGCGACCTGGAGCACGCCCGCCATGTGTCGGTGATCGTGCCGGGGTCCGACATGGACGCCGGGACCTTCGACCGCGCCAAGGACCCGTACGGCACGCCCGCCGGGATGGCCAACTCCCTCCGGGCGGCGACGGACCCCGGCACCGCCGTCATCGCGTGGACCGGCTACACCACCCCCGTCGGTGTCGGACTGGACGCCGCCACCGGCGATCTGGCCGAGGCCGGCGCCGTACGCCTGACCCGCTTCGCCGACGGCCTGGCGGCGGTCGACGCACCGCGGCCGAGCCTGTTCTGCCACAGCTACGGCTCCGTCGTCTGCGGTCTCGCCGCCGGTGACCTTCGGGCCGCCGACATCGTCGTGCTCGGCTCCCCCGGGATGCGCGCCGGCTCCGTCCGCGAACTGCGCACCGACGCCCGGGTGTGGGCCGCCAAGGACGCGTCCGACTGGATCTCCAAGGTCCCGCACGTCGAACTCCTCGGACTCGGCCACGGCAACGACCCCGCCTCACCCGCCTTCGGCGCACGCCGTGTTCCCGCCGAGCGGGCCGAGGGGCACACCGGCTACTTCGCCCCCGGCACCGACTCGCTCCGGCACTTCGCCGCCATCGCGACCGGCCGTGCGGCGTCCGCAGGGCCCGTATCCGCAGGGCACGAAGGAGACGTCCGATGAGACTCGCCGAGAAGATCGAGGCGCGCACGCCCGCCCACCGCGACCGTGCCGTCGACGGGCTGCGAGCGCTCGCCCTGCTCGCCGTGCCGACCGGACACTGGCTGCTCGGCGGCTTCACCCTCGACGCCGACGGAGCCCTGCACAACGCCAGCCCGCTCGCGGCGTTCGGCTTCTTCGCCCCGGTCAGCTGGGTGCTCCAGATGCTGGGGATCTTCTTCCTGGTCGGCGGCTACGCGTCCGTGCTCTCGTACCATCGCCGCCCGGGCTCCACCGCCCAGTGGCTGAAGCAGCGCATCGCCCGCCTCGGTCGGCCGGTGCTCGGAGTCACGGCCGTCTGGGCCGTGATGATCCCCGTCCTGTACGCGCTCGGCGTGCCCGGCACGACGCTGCGCACCGGCTCGACGCTGGTCGTCCAACCGCTGTGGTTCGTGGGCGTGTACACCGTGGTGACGGCGCTGACCCCGTGGTGTGTGCGCCTCGCCCGCCGTCTCGGCGCATGGGCGGCAGCGCCGCTGCTCGTGAGTGTCGCCGTCGTGGACGTCCTGCGCTACGGGCCGTACGCCGACGCCGTGCCGTCCTGGCTGAGCGTCCTCAACATCCTTCCGGGCTGGCTCTTCGCGTACCAGCTCGGCGTCAGCTGGGGGGAGGGACGCCTCGGCCGCCGGCCCGCCCGGGTCCTGCTCGTCGGCGGCGCGGCGCTCTTCGCCGTGCTGCTGCTGGTCTTCGACTACCCGCCGTCGATGGTCGGTGTGCCGGGCGAGACCCGTACCAACTCCCATCCGCCGTCGCTGCTGGTGCTCGCCCTGGCCTCGGCGCAGAGCGGTGCCGCGATCGTGCTCCGCGACCGGATCGCCCGGCTGCTGACGCGGCCGGCGCTCTGGGCTCCGGTCGTGGTGGTCAACCTGTCGGCGATGACGATCCTGTGCTGGCACCAGACGGCGATGCTGGCGGCGGCGGTCCCGGGAGCGTTCGCCGGTGCCGTGCCCGGTCTGACGACCGCACCCGACTCGCTCGGCTGGATCCTCGCCCGGCTGGCGTGGCTGCCGCTGTTCGCCGGGCTGCTGGTCCTCATCGGCCGGTACGCGCGCCGGTTCGAGACCCCGTGGACGAAGACGACGAGAGCCCGCCGCGCGGCAGCGGGGCTGCTCGCGGCGGGCTTCGCGGTATTCGCCCTGGGGCTCGCGTAGTCGGCTCAGGCTTCTGGGCGCAGGCGCGGGTCCAGTGCCTCGACAGGGCAAAGCTTGCCGGGAGCGGCACTAGACCTCCCGCGCCGCCGATGTCGACGACATGTCCGGGTAGCGGTCGCCCGCCACCTGCCCGGCGATCGGCTCCAGCAGCGCCAGTTCCTCGTCGGTGAGCGTCAGCCGCGTCGCCCCGAGGTTCTCCCGGAGCCTGGATGCCTTGCGGGTGCCGGGGATCGGGACCACGGGCAGCCCGTGCACCCGGGACTGCTGCTGGACCCAGGCCAGGGCCACCTGGCCGAGGGTCGCGTCGTGCGCGTCGGCGATCTTGCGGACCGGTTCGAGCAGCGCCGCGTTGTTCCGGGCGTTGTCCCCGGTGAACCGGGGCTGGTACTGCCGGAAGTCGCTCTGGGACAGGTCCTTCGTGGCGTCGGCGAAGGCACCCGTCAGGAATCCGCGTCCGAGCGGCGAGTACGGCACCAGCGCGACACCCAGCTCGGCCGCCGCGCCCACCGCGCTGCGCTCCACGTCCCGGCTGAACAGCGACCACTCCGACTGGAGGGCCGCGATCGGGTGCACGGCGTGCGCCTCGCGCAGTTCGGGGCCGGTGACCTCGCTCAGTCCGAGATGCCTGACCTTGCCCGCGGCGACCAGCTCGGCCATCGCGCCGACGGACTCGTCGAGCGGAACGCCCGGGTCACGACGGTGCATGTAGTAGAGGTCGATCACCTCGGTCTTCAGCCGCGCGAGGCTCGCGTCGACAGCCTGGCGGATGTACGCGGGGTCGTTTCGCACGGCCCGGTACTGCGGGTCGTCGGTCCGCTCGATGGCGAATTTGGTGGCGAGGGTTATCTCGTCGCGGTGCGCGCCGAAGAAGGGTGCGAGGAACTCCTCGTTGGCGCCCCGCCCGTACACGTCGGCCGTGTCGAAGAGCGTGACACCTCCCTCCAGCGCCGCTTCCAGGGTTTCGCGGGCGGCCGTCTCGTCGGTGTCGCCGTAGAACTCGCTCATGCCCATGCAGCCGAGCCCCTGCACGCCGACCAGCGGGCCCCCGGTCCCGAGACGAACCTGTTCGATCTTGGTGGTGCTCATCAGGGTTCAGACCCTCTCCGGCGCCCTGTGGGCGCCCGCGTAGAACTCGATCTTGTGGTCCAGCACGGCGAGGGTGTCCTGGAGTTCCGCGATCCGCGCGAGAACGTCGCGCCGGGTCTGCTCCAGCAGCTCCTGCCGGGCATCGAAGGTGTGCTCGCCGGCCCGCACCATCTCGGCGTACCGGACCATGTCCGCGACGGGCATGCCGGTCAGCCGCAACTTGCCGACGAAGGCGAGCCAGTCGAGGTCGCGATTGGTGAAGCGCCGCTGTCCGGTGTGCGACCTGTCGACATGCGGCATCAGCCCGATCCGCTCGTACCAGCGCAGGGTGTGCGCGGTGAGTCCGGTGAAGGCGGCGACCTCGCTGATCGTGTAGCGGTCCTGCCCCTCCGGGCGCGGGTGCGCGCGGGGAGCCGCTTTGCAGAGATCCGTCCGTACGGGAGTGCTCTCGATCAGCGTCATACCTCCACGCTAAAACCTTCGAGTGCACTCCAAGCAAGCAGAATCCGATGGCAGTTTTCCGGGTGCCCGCATTAGCGTCCCGCTCATGACTGCCGCCCGCCGGGCAACGCCCGAAGACGCCCTGGAACTGGTCCGCCTCCGCAAGGTCATGCAGGACTCGTGCCACGGCCCGAACCCCGACGTCAGCTGGCAGCCCGCGGCCGTCGCGACCCTGCGGGCCAGGCTGGCCGAGCCGGACGGCGATCTGACGGCGTTCGTCGTCGACCGGCCGGGCGGGCTCGCGGCCTGCGCGGTCGGCATTGTCGAGCACCGGCTCGGCGGACCCGGCAACCCGCACGGGGTCAGCGGTTATGTCTTCAGTGTCGCCACCGACCCGGACATGCGCCGGCGCGGCCACTCCCGCGCCTGTATGGAAGCGCTGCTGGCCTGGTTCGAGGAACGCGGCGTACGCAAGATCGATCTGCGGGCCTCCTCCGAGGGCGAGCCGCTCTACACCTCGCTGGGCTTCGCCCGGACCCCCGACCCCGCGATGCGGCTCACCCTTTAGGGCTGCCGGGGCGCGGGCACGCGGTGTCGTCCCCGGCGGTACGGCCCCGCCGGGGCAAGATCGGGAGGTCCGCGGCACAGGCGCCGGGGCGAGACCGGAGACACCGTCAGGAGCCAGCCGTGCACGATGATCCGATGCCGCGACGGCTCCGGGGGCCCGGTCTGCGTTGACGGACTTCCGTGAGCGAGCCGTACTGGGGGCCCTGTCCCTGCTGTCCGTGACGACGGGCGCGGTCGACGCCCTCAGTTTCCTGGTCCTCGGCCATGTCTTCACCGCGCTGGCGACCGGGAACCTGCTGTTCCTGGCCTTCGCCCTCGGCGGCACGAGCGACATCCCGTCGGCCGTCCCCTCGACCGTGTCGCTGACCGCGTTCGTCCTCGGTGTGGTCTGCGGCAGCGCGCTGATCAGACTGCTCCGTCGGCGCCGCCCGTTCTGGCTCCCCCATACGCTGGCGGCCGAAGCGGTCCTGCTGGCCGTGGCGGCGGTGGTGGCCCTCGGCTGGCCTGGGGACGGTTCCGTGTCCTCCGGGCAGCGCTACGCCGTGATCGGCCTGGTCGCCCTGGCGATGGGTCTGCGCAACATCGGGGTGGTGCGGGCCCCGATCACCGGGATGACGACGCTGCTCATCCAGATCCCCCTGGTGACCCTGATCGGCACCCTGCTGGTCCCCGGGACCACGGCATCCGGAGGGCGGGAGATCCGGTTCGTCCGGCCCGTCGCCACCGTCGCGGGCATGTTCCTGGGCGGACTGGCCGGCACGCTGATGGTGCCCTGGGGTCCCTCGCCCGCGCTGTTCGTGCTGTCCGGCGTCGTGGCGCTCATCGCGGCCTCCGGTCTGCTGCTGTCCCCCGGGGACGCGGAAACGGTCGCCGGGCGGTCGGTGTGACGCCCGCCCGGCAGCCCCGGCAGACACGCGGCTAGGCTCGCAGACATGCAGAGCCTGGCGAAGATCGAGAACTGGCCCGTACCGACCGCGGCGGCCGCCGTCGTCCGAGCGGACGGAACCGTCGCCGGCTCGCACGGCCCCGCAGCCCAGCGCTTCCCGCTCGCCTCGGTCACCAAGCCGCTCGCCGCCTATGCGGTGCTCGTGGCGTACGAGGAGGGCGCGGTCGAGCTCGACGAGCCCGCGGGTCCCGAGGGGTCCACGGTGCGCCACCTGCTCGCCCACACCTCCGGGCTCGCCTTCGACGAGCACAAGCAGACCTCGGCGCCCGGCACGCGCCGGATCTACTCCAACGCCGGCTTCGAGCAGCTCGCCGACCATGTCGCCAAGGCCACCGAGATCCCCTTCCCGGAGTATCTGCGCCAGGCGGTGCTGGAGCCGCTGGGGATGACGGCGACGACGCTCGACGGCTCCCCGGCGAAGGACGGCACCTCGACCGTGGACGACCTGGTGCGCTTCGCCGCCGAGGTGCAGGCGCCCCGGCTGCTGGACGCGCGGACCGTGCTGGAGGCGATGACGGTCGTCCACCCGGGCCTGTCGGGCATCCTGCCCGGCTACGGGAACCAGAAGCCGAACGACTGGGGTCTCGGCTTCGAGATCCGCGACGGCAAGTCCCCGCACTGGACGGGCAGTTCGTCCTCACCCCGCACCTTCGGGCACTTCGGCCAGTCGGGCACGTTCCTGTGGATCGACCCGGACGCGCAGGCGGCGTGCGTGGTGCTCACGGACCGCGCCTTCGGGCCGTGGGCGATCGAGGCGTGGCCGCCGTTCACGGACGCGGTCCTGGCGGAGCTGCGGGGCTGAGCCGTCCCGGCCGGTCGTCCGGCGACGAGGCAAGGCACTCGAACCACACGGTCTTGCCCTGCCCGCCGGCATGCGGCTGCACGCCCCACCGGTCGGTGACCGCCTCGACCAGCAGTAACCCCCTGCCGCCGTCGGCCAGTTCGTCGCGGGCCGCCGGCTCGGGCAGCTTCGGACAGTCGTCGGCCACCTCCACGCGTACGCCGTCGGCCCGCAGAAGGATGCAGGTGCGGCAGCGGCGCCCGGGCACATGCCGTACGACGTTCGCGATCAGCTCGGTGAGCGCCAGCTCGGCCGCGTCGACCACGTCGAGCAGCCCGGAGCCTTCGAGGTAGAACCGCAGGATGCGCCGCAGATGCCGGGCGGAATGGTCGGCCACGGCGAAGTCGGTGCGGTACCGGGCGGCGGCCTCGTTCACCTGCGGATCGGTTACGTGATTCATGTCACCAGCGTGCGATGCGGCGGTTACGCTCGGCTACGAACCGAAACGAACGCCGCGAGGCGTTGCAGGCCGGAGGTGCCCCCGTGGCCAACATCCAGTCACTCGACCCCAGCGCATCCCCGCTCGACTACTACGGCTGGGAACTGCGCCGCCAGCGCGAGGCCCACGGGCTCAAACAGGGCCAGTTGGGCGAGATCATCTTCTGTACGGGCTCGCTCATCGGCCAGATCGAGACGACGAAGAAGGTCCCCACCCGCGACTTCTCCGAGCGGGTGGACGCGGCTCTCGGCACGGACGGGGTGTTCTCGCGCCTGGCCGGCCTGGTGCTGCGCAGCCAGCTGCCCAACTGGTTCCAGCCGTACGCGGAGATGGAGGCGAAGGCGGCGTACATCTCCACGTACCAGGCGCAGTTGGTGTACGGGCTGTTGCAGACGGAGGAGTACGCGCGGGCGGTGCTCGCGACGGGAATGCCGGACGACCTCGACGGGCTGGTGGCGGCCCGCGTGGAGCGCCAGCGCATCCTGGAGCGGGAACGGCCGCCGCTGGCCTGGGCGATCCTCGACGAGGCGGTGCTGCACCGGCCGATCGGCGGGCGTGAGGTGATGCGAAGGCAACTCGGGCGCTTGTTGGAGTTCGTGGGCCACCGCTGGATGCGGATTCAGGTGCTGCCGAATGCAGCGGGGGAACACACCAGCCTGGACGGGTCGTTCAACCTGCTGCGCTTCCACGACGACCCGGACATCATCTACACCGAGGACCTCATCTCAGGCCATATGACGGCCAACCCCGAGACCCTGAGGGAAGCCTCCCGCCGTTACGCTCACTTGCAGGCAGCCGCCCTGTCCGTGGAGGGTTCGGCGGCGCTGATCAGGCGCGTGATGGAGGAGCGTTATGCAGACCGGTCCGGAGTTGAGGAACGCGCAGTGGCGTAAGTCCAGTTACAGCGGCAGCACCGGCGGCGACTGCGTCGAGTGCACCGTCACCGGCAGCGCGGCTTGGCGTAAGTCCAGTTACAGCAGCAACACCGGCGGCGACTGCGTCGAGGTCGCCGACAACTGCCCCGCCGCCGTCCCCGTCCGTGACAGCAAGAACCCCACCGGACCCGTCCTGGTCCTCGGCGCCGACGCCTGGCGGTCGTTCGTCAGCAGCCTGTGAAGCTCCCGTGGCATCCGCGGGTGCGAGACATCGAGGCCCTGATCCCGCAGGCCGGACGCGAAGACGCCGCCGCCCTGCGCGAGTTCGACGCCGACGCGCTCGCGCGGTACGTGGCCGACCGGGCGCACCCCTGGTGGCGGCGCAGGCCGTGCGCGCTCGCGCTGGCCGGGCGGGTGCCGGAGGCGCGGGTGCCCGCGCTGCTCGCGCGGGTCCGTGACTGCGGGGATGTGGGCGAGGTGCGCCGCGCGTTGCTGGACGTGCTCGCGGACCGGGACGAACTCCTGCCCTGGCTGCGGCACGAGGACCGGCGGACGGAGAAGTCGTTCGGCATGCCCGAGGCGTTCCTCCAGGCACGCGGCAGACTCGGCGACCGTACGGCCGTGCAAGAGCTGGCGACGCTCGCGGCCGATCCGTGGCCGCGGAACCAGGCCCTCGGCGAGGCCGGACTCGACGCACTCACCGACCGGTTCGGGCTCGTCGCGGTGCTGGACGGCCTCGGTGACGCGCGGCCCGAGGACCGTGCCTTCCGGGTCCGTATGCGGGCCCGCGCCGGTGAGGACGTGACCGACGCGCTCGCGGACCCCGACCGCCTTGTCGCCCACCTCGCCCAGTCGCTCGCCGACGACGCGGACCGGCTGCGGCTCTACCTCGACGAGGCCCCGACGACCGACGCAAAGCTGTGGGCCGCGTACGCGCTGCACCGCCTGACCGAGGACGCCGCCGAGACGCGGGCGATCCACGAGGCGCTCGGCCGTCCCCGGGTCGAGGTGCCCGGTCTGGACGAGGAACTGCGCTCCGCGATCGTGCACGCGTACGCACCGGGCTGCCGCACGCAGAGCGATCCGCGCTGGCGCGTGGAGGTGCTGGCGACCGAGCCTCCGCCCCGCGTCGACGTGGACGAACAGCTTCGCCGCGCCACCGCCGCTCTCACCGCGGCCGGGCTCGCACCCCGGCGACCGGTGAGCGCCGGCGAGCACCAGCATCAGGGCGACGGCACCTATCACGTGATCGCGTACGGCGGCGGCAAGGAGCTGATGGTCAGTACGCTCGGGCGCTTCGCCACCGATCACGACTGCGACCCCGTTGCCCGCCGGGCCCTCGAATCGGCCGGCTTCCGCTGGATCGACGGGGCCACCGGCGCGATCCGCGTCACCGATCTGTGCGTCTACCACTTCGGCGACCGTGCCCCGCTCGACGTCGCCACGCTGCTGTTCTACTGGCAGGACTGAGGGGCCGGCCCGCACTCAGCCCAGTTCCCAGACGAGGACCTCCGCCGCCCCCGCTCCCGCCGTCAGCTCCAGATGCTCGGCGTCCGTGATCCGCGCCGATTCGCCGGGGCCCAACTCCGCCTTCCCCAGGCGCACTTCACCGCGCACCACATGGACGTACACCGCCGCCGCGTCCGGGACCGCGCTGCGTTCACCGGCGGACAGACGGCGCACATGCAGCATCGCGCCCGCCTCGGGCAGTGCGTACGGCGTCGAGTCGGCGATGCCGTGGACTATCTCGTAGGACGGATCGCCTCCCGGTGCCAGCGGCACGAGCCACATCTGCACGAAGACCAGGTCCTCGTCGCCGTCGTTGCGCTCCACGTGCCGCACCCCGCCAGCCGCGCTGAGCCGCTGCACGTCCCCGGGGCGTACGACCGTCGCGTGTCCCTGCGAGTCGCGGTGGGTCAGCTCGCCCGAGACGACCCAGGTGACGATCTCGGTGTGACTGTGCGGATGCTCGTCGAAGCCGGCGCCGGGCCGCAGCCGCTCCTCGTTGCACGCGAGGATCGCGCCGAAGCGGAGGTTGTCGGGGTCGTAGTGGCGCCCGAAGGAGAAGGCGTGCAGGGATTCGATGCCCGATCCGGGTGCGCCGCCGCGGTAGCGGTCGGCGGAGCGCCGTACGTCAATCACGGATCCACGGTAGCTCCGCCCCGGAGGGCTCCGGCGCAGGACAACGAACCCCGCCACTTAGCGCCCGCGTCCTGATAAGGCAGTCTTGTCCCGTGCCCGAACCTGCAGCGAACGCCCCTCATCCGCACTCCGCGACCCTGCGCCGGCTGGAGCAGTCCTCCGGCCGGCTGGCCGGAGACGCCATCGCACGCATGGACGAGACGCTGCCGTGGTACCGGGCGATGCCGCCCGAGAACCGGTCGTGGATCGGCCTGGTCGCCCAGGCCGGTATCGCCGCGTTCACCGAGTGGTTCCGGCACCCGGAGACCCCGCAGGCCATCTCCACCGACGTCTTCGGCACCGCCCCGCGCGAGCTGACCCGGGCCATCACGCTGCGCCAGACCGTCGAAATGGTGCGCACCACCATCGAGGTCATGGAGACGGCGATCGAGGAGGTCGCCGCGCCGGGCGACGAGTCCGTGCTGCGCGAGGCGCTCCTCGTCTACGCCCGCGAGATCGCCTTCGCGACGGCCCAGGTGTATGCGCAGGCCGCCGAGGCCCGTGGCGCGTGGGACGCCCGGCTGGAGTCCCTCGTGGTCAACGCGGTGCTGTCCGGGGAGGCCGACGAGGGCGCCGTCTCCCGCGCGGCGGCGCTCGGCTGGAACTCGCCCGAGCATGTGTGCGTCATCCTCGGCACCGCGCCGGACGGTGACAGCGAACTGACCGTGGAGGCCATCCGCCGGGCCGCCCGGCACGCCAAGCTCCAGGTCCTCACCGGTGTCCTCGGTGACCGGCTCGTCGTCATCGCGGGCGGCAGCGACAACCCGCTCCAGGTCGCCAAGGCTCTGATCGGGCCTTATGCCGCCGGTCCGGTGGTCGCCGGGCCCGTCGTGCCCGACCTGCTGGCCGCGACCAGGTCCGCCCAGGCCGCCGCCGCGGGCCTCAAGGCGTGTTCCGCCTGGCAGGACGCGCCGCGCCCGGTGCTGGCGGACGATCTCCTGCCGGAGCGCGCGATCGCCTCCGACCCTGCCGCGCGCGAGCAGTTGGTGGAGGAGATCTACAGACCACTGGAAGAAGCGGGCTCGGCACTTCTGGAAACTCTGAGTGTCTATCTGGAGCAGGCGAGTAGCCTCGAAGGCGCGGCGCGGATGTTGTTCGTCCACCCCAACACCGTCCGCTACCGGCTGCGACGTGTGACAGACGTCACCGGCTGGTCACCCTCCGATGTACGCTCCGCTTTCACACTGCGGATCGCACTCATCCTGGGGCGTCTGGCCGACGGGGATACCCAGTCCTAGACTTTTGTGGGACACCAACAATTCCCCTGACGGTTCTTCGTCCCTGTCCCCACGGGCGTCCGGAGCCGTATACAAGAGAGAGTGTGAGGGTGCTCGTACTCGTCGCTCCCGGCCAAGGCGCTCAGACGCCCGGCTTTCTGACCCCCTGGCTCGAACTCCCCGGCGCCGCCGACCGCATCGCGGCCTGGTCGGACGCCATCGGACTCGACCTCGTCCACTACGGCACGAAGGCCGACGCGGACGCGATCCGCGACACCGCCGTCGCCCAGCCGCTGCTGGTCGCCGCCGGTCTGCTGTCGGCGTCCGCGCTCGGTGACGTGGCGCCCGGCGCCGTCGCCGGCCACAGCGTCGGCGAGATCACCGCCGCGGTGTTCGCCGGTGTCCTCGACGACGTGGCCGCGCTCGGCTTCGTACGGACCCGCGGCCTGGCGATGGCCGATGCCGCGGCCATCACGAAGACCGGTATGTCGGCGCTGCTCGGGGGCGACCCCGAGGTCACCGTGCCGCACCTGGAGAGCCTCGGCCTGACCCCGGCGAACGTCAACGGCGGCGGTCAGATCGTGGCCGCGGGAACGATGGAGCAGCTCGCCGCGCTCGAGGCGGACAAGCCCGAGGGCGTCCGCCGCGTGGTGGCCCTCCAGGTCGCCGGTGCCTTCCACACGCTCCACATGGCGCCGGCGGTCGACAAGCTCGCCGAGGCGGCGAAGACGCTCAGCGTGTCCGACCCGAAGCTGCCGTACGTCTCCAACCGTGACGGCGCTGTCGTCAGCTCGGGCGACGAGGTCGTCGAGCGGCTGGTCGGCCAGGTGGCCAACCCGGTCCGCTGGGACCTGTGCATGGAGACGTTCAAGGAGCGCGGTGCGACGGCGCTGATCGAGGTGTGCCCCGGCGGCACGCTCACCGGTCTGGCCAAGCGCGCGCTGCCGGGAGTGCAGACGCTTGCCCTCAAGACCCCCGACGATCTCGACGCGGCCCGCACGCTCGTCGCCGAGCACTCAGCAGCCTGACAAGGAGCCGTAGAGCATGTCGAAGATCAAGCCCAGCAAGGGCGCCCCGTACGCGCGGATCATGGGTGTCGGCGGCTACCGCCCCACCCGGATCGTGCCCAACGAGGTGATCCTCGAGACGATCGACTCCTCCGACGAGTGGATCCGCTCCCGCTCCGGCATCGCGACCCGGCACTGGGCCTCCGACGAGGAGACCGTCGCCGCGATGTCGATCGAGGCGTCCGGCAAGGCGATCGCGGACGCGGGCATCACCGCCGAGCAGATCGGCGCCGTGGTCGTCTCGACCGTCTCGCACTTCAGCCAGACCCCGGCCATCGCCACCGAGATCGCCGACCGGCTCGGCACGGCGAAGGCCGCGGCCTTCGACATCTCGGCGGGCTGCGCCGGCTTCGGCTACGGCCTCACGCTCGCCAAGGGCATGGTCGTCGAAGGCTCCGCCCAGTACGTCCTGGTGATCGGCGTGGAGCGGCTCAGCGACCTGACCGACCTGGAGGACCGCGCGACGGCCTTCCTGTTCGGTGACGGCGCGGGCGCGGTCGTCGTGGGCCCCGCCGAGGAGCCGGAGATCGGTCCGACGGTCTGGGGTTCCGAGGGCGACAAGGCCGGGACGATCAAGCAGACCGTGTCGTGGGACCGTTTCCGTATCGGCGACGTGTCGCAGCTGCCGCTCGACTCCAAGGGCGAGATCAAGTTCCCCGCCATCACGCAGGAGGGCCAGGCGGTCTTCCGCTGGGCCGTGTTCGAGATGGCGAAGGTCGCCCAGCAGGCGCTGGACGCCGCCGGGATCACCTCGGCCGACCTGGACGTCTTCATCCCGCACCAGGCCAATATGCGGATCATCGACTCGATGGTGAAGACCCTCAAGCTGCCGGAGCACGTCACGGTCGCCCGTGACGTGGAGACCACCGGCAACACCTCGGCCGCCTCGATCCCGCTCGCCATGGAGCGGCTTCTGGCGACCGGGCAGGCCAAGAGCGGCGACACGGCGCTCGTCATCGGCTTCGGGGCGGGTCTCGTCTACGCAGCCACGGTCGTTACCCTCCCCTAGGCATCCGGATCTTTCCGGGCACCGCCCAGATCAACCCTCTGATTAACACCGAAGGAGCGCCACATGGCCGCCACTCAGGACGAGATCGTTTCCGGTCTCGCGGAGATCGTCAACGAGATCGCCGGCATCCCGGTCGAGGACGTCCAGCTGGACAAGTCCTTCACCGATGACCTGGACGTCGACTCGCTGTCCATGGTCGAGGTCGTCGTCGCCGCCGAAGAGCGCTTCGACGTCAAGATCCCGGACGACGACGTCAAGAACCTGAAGACCGTCGGCGACGCCGCGGACTACATCGCGAAGCACCAGGCCTGAGCCTGAGACGCGCCTGTCGCCACCTGACCGTGGCGTCGTGAACATTCAGCACCCCCTACACGTGGAGAAAGAATTCCTGTGAGCTCGACCAATCGCACCGTGGTCGTCACCGGTATCGGCGCAACCACACCGTTGGGTGGCGACAGCGCATCGACCTGGGAAGGTCTGCTCGCCGGGCGCTCCGGAGTGAAGCCGCTCGAAGGTGAACGCTTCGCCGAACTCCCGGTCCGGATCGCCGCGCCCGCGGCGGTCGACCCCGGCGAGGTCCTGCCGCGCCCGCTCGCCCGCAAGCTGGACCGCTCCGCGCAGTTCGCGGTGATCGCGGCCCGCGAGGCGTGGGCGGACGCCGGCTTCACCGCTCAGGCGGGCGAGGACGAGAGCATCGAACCCGCCCGGCTGGGCACCGTGATCGCCTCCGGCATCGGCGGCGTAACGACTCTGCTGGACCAGTACGACGTGCTCAAGGAGAAGGGCGTACGCCGCGTCTCCCCGCACACCGTGCCCATGCTCATGCCCAACGGCCCCTCCGCCAACGTCGGCCTGGAGGTGAACGCCCAGGCGGGCGTGCACACCCCGGTGTCCGCGTGTGCGTCCGGCGCCGAGGCGATCGGCTACGCCGTGGAGATGATCCGCACCGGCCGCGCCGACGTGGTCGTGGCCGGCGGCACCGAGGCGGCGATCCACCCGCTGCCCATCGCCGCGTTCGCCAACATGATGGCGATGTCCAAGAACAACGACGAGCCCGAGAAGGCGTCGCGTCCGTACGACACGGCCCGTGACGGCTTCGTCCTCGGCGAGGGCGCCGGCGTCGTCATCCTCGAATCGGCGGAGCACGCCGCGAAGCGCGGCGCCAAGGTCTACTGCGAGGTGCTGGGCCAGGGTCTGTCCGCGGACAGCCACCACATCGCGCAGCCGGAGCCGACGGGCCGCGGCATCGCCGCCGCCATGCGCAACCTGCTGGAGACGACGGACCTCAAGCCCGCGGAGGTCGTGCACCTGAACGCGCACGCCACCTCGACGCCCCAGGGCGATGTGGCCGAGGTCAAGGCGCTGCGCCAGGTCCTCGGCGCGGACCTCGACCATGTGGCGGTGTCCGCCACGAAGTCGATGACCGGTCACCTGCTGGGCGGCGCCGGCGGCATCGAGACCGTCGCGACGGTCCTGGCGCTGTACGACCGCACGGCCCCGCCGACGATCAACGTCGACGACCTGGACGAGGCGGTGGACGCCGACATCGTGCGCGGCGAGCCGCGTGCGCTCCCGGAGGGCACGATCGCGGCGATCAACAACTCGTTCGGCTTCGGCGGCCACAACGTGGTCCTGGCGTTCCGTACCGTCTGACCGCCCGTCACAGCCAAGAGGCCCGGCCCCCCGAGGGGGGCCGGGCCTCGGTCGTTCTCGTGCGCGGGCGGCTCGGGGGCGCTCCCGCGCGGACGGGCGCGCGGGTCGTTCTCCCGCGCGGACGGGCGCTCTGCGGGCTCAGACCACCTGGTGCAGCCAGCGGACCGGGGCGCCCTCGCCGGCGTACCGGAACGGCTCCAGCTCGTCGTCCCACGGCTTGCCCAGCAGCTTCGCGATCTCCGCCTCCAGATCCGTCTCCCCCTGGACGGATCGCGCGAGCGCGGCCCGCAGCCGGTCCTCGGGGATCAGGATGTCGCCGTGCATCCCGGTGACGGCGTGGAAGATGCCGAGGGCGGGCGTGGCGCTGTACCGCTCGCCCTCCGCCTTCGCGCACGGCTCGGCCGTCACCTCGAAGCGCAGCAGCTGCCAGCCCCGCAGCGCGGACGCCAGCTTGGATGCGGTGCCCACCTCGCCCTGCCAGGAGAACTCGGCTCTCCAGGTGCCGGGGGATGCGGGCTGTCTGATCCAGTCGAGCTGGACCCGTACACCGAGCACACCCGCGACCGCCCATTCGACGTGCGGGCACAGTGCACGGGGGCTTGAGTGAACGTACAGAACGCCACGTGTCGTCACCGGGACCTCCAGAGTGGGACGAGGATCGCCATTCCCAGCGGCCTCAGTAAACAGCATCAGGAGTTAATCTCCACAAAAGGGACACCATGTGACGTGATGTAATTTACCGGGGCCGATGGGCACGCGGCCTCTGGTCGACGGGGAAAAGCTACCGCGCGCGGGTGGCCGAGGGGTGACGTAATGTCGGTCCTGGGGGCCGTACGCACCAAGCTTTCACCCGCGAGGACGCCATGTACGGGTGATACGGAGGGGAAACGGGGATGCGCGAGACCGTACGAGGCCACCGTGTGCGTACGGCGGCCGCGGCACTGACGGCCGTCGCGCTCCTGGCGACCGGCGCCCTGACGGGATGTGACTCCTCGTCGGACAACCGGGCGAACGGCTCACCCGCCAAACGGCGGCCTTCACCCACCCCTGTGTGGGACCGCAGCCCTGACTCGATCGCCGCCGTGGGTGACTCCATCACCCGGGGCTTCGACGCCTGTGTGGTGCTCTCCGACTGCCCCGAGGTGTCCTGGGCGACCGGCTCCGACGCCACGGTGAACAGCCTCGCGCTGCGGCTGATGGGCGCGCCCGCCGTCGCCGAGCGTGCCTGGAACTACGCCCGTTCCGGCGCGGAGGTCTCCGATCTGCCCGCGCAGATGACCCAGGCGGCGGCCAGGAAGCCGGAACTGGTGACGGTGATGGTCGGCGCGAACGACGCCTGCGCGGACACCACCGCGAGCATGACGCCCGTCGAGGAGTTCCGTACGTCCTTCACGGGTGCGCTGCGGGAGCTGCGGCGCACCGCGCCCAAGTCCCAGGTCTACGTCTCCAGCGTGCCCGACCTGAAGCGGCTGTGGTCGACCGGGCGGGGCAATCCGCTGGGCCGGCAGATCTGGAAGCTGGGGATCTGCGCCACGATGCTGGGCGACGCCGAGGACGAGAGTGTGCAGGCGCAGCAGCGGCGGACCGAGGTGCAGGACCGCGTGAAGGCGTACAACGGCGTGCTGAGGGACGTGTGCGCCAAGGACCGGCGCTGCCGTTACGACGGCGGCGCGGTCTTCGACTACCGGTTCAGCGGCGACCAGTTGAGCCGCTGGGACTGGTTCCACCCGAGCAAGAACGGCCAGGGGCGGCTCGCCGAGATCGCGTACCGCAACATCACCGCGGTACGTCCGCCGGTCTGACCGGTCGGGGGGCACGACCTGTGGCTGTTGGGGCTGGTGCGGCCGGAATGAGGCGGTAGCCAGGGCGGCACTCCTGTGGTGGTATGTCCGCGACCCCCCGACGGAAGGATCGCCGTGTCCCGGATACGTGCGCGCGTGACCGTAGTTGGCGCCGCCGCCCTGACCCTCGCCCTCGCGGCTCCGCCGCTCGTCGCCGCCGAGCCGGGCGCTGCCGCGCCGGTCACCGTGGAGGAGGCCCGGCTCGACCGGGCCGTGCCCCAGGAGATTCTGCGGCGCAGCGGATTCGACACGGTGGCACCGGAGTTCGCCGGGGCGCTGGGCCACGCGCGGAGCTACCGGCAGGCCGAGCGGGCTGTGGTACGGCATGCCTCCTCGCTCTGGGACCGTGCCGTCGACCGCGCGCAGGGGCGTGGGCCGGTACGCGGCGATCTGAGCCGCGACGACGACCGGCCGCTGTACTGGGCGCGGCTCGCAATGACGCGTGAACTGCGGCAGTGGGAGCCCGGGTTCGGGCTGACGACCGCGCAGCGCGACCGGCTCGTCGACCGGCTGGAGCGCTCCTCGCGCGGCCAGGACTCGATGGACCTCCCGGCGGGCAAGGGCGTCAAGCGCATCGTGATGACGGGCTTCGACCCCTTCACGCTCGACCGGGACATCCGGATCAGCAACCCGTCCGGCGCGACGGCGCTCGCGCTGGACGGGACGTGGATCCGTACGGCGGACGGACCGGCCCGTATCGAGACGGCGGTCTTCCCGGTGCGCTGGCAGGACTTCGCGGACGGCACGGTCGAGCGCACCCTGCGCGAGCAGCTGCCGAAGGCGGACCTGTTCACCACGGTCAGCCAGGGGCGCGTCGGCCGTATCGACATCGAGCGGACCAACGGGGCGTGGCGGGGCGGCTTCGGCGACAACCTGAACGTCTCGCGCACCGAGACGGTGCCGGTGAGCGATCCGGCGACGCAGCCGCAGTGGACGACGACGACCCTGCCGTACGCGGCGATCGTGGCCGCGAGGACCGGGCCCTTCCCGGTCTTCGACAACACGGCGGTCACCGAGATCCCGGCGGGCTCCACGACACCCGTGGCCCGCCCGGACGGCCCGACGCCGGGCTCGACCGCGCGGGCGGGCGGCGGCGGCGACTACCTCTCGAACGAGATCGCCTACCGCGCGACGCTGCTGCGGGACAGGCTGGGGCTGAAGATCCCCGGCGGGCATGTGCACACCCCGGTCCTCCAGTTCGACGCGGCCAACACGACGGAGATCACGGACCCGGTGTTCGTGAAGAACCGGCTGGAGATCATCGCGCAGGTGCGGGAGATCATCCGGGTCGCGGCCGACGCCTCCTGAGGCAGGGCTCCTCCCCCGCTCCGGCTGCCGGGGCGGGGGCCGCGGGTGCGGGAAAGGCGTGGTGTCGGCTGCTGCCGGGCGGTGATGATGGCCGTATGAGGATTGCCGCCGCACAGTTCCGCTCCGCCCCCGGTGACATCGACGCGAATGTGCGCGCCGTGCGTGACCTCGTCGACGCCGCGTCGGGGCAGGGCGCACGCCTGGTCGTCTTCGCCGAGCTGGCGGTGACGGGGTACGAGCCGGATCTCATCGCCGCCGACCCCGCTCTGGTGCTCGCGGAGGACGACGCGCGGCTCGACCCGGTGCGGGAAGCGTGCCGGGCGGGCGGCACGGCCGCCGTGCTCAACGCCGCGGTCCGCACGGCCGGCGGCAGGCCCGCCATCACCTCGCTGGTCATCGGGCCGGACGGCGAGCTGCTCGCCCGCTACGACAAGCAGCATGTGCACGGCACGGAGAACGACGTCTTCGACGCGGGCTCCGAGGACGGCCGGTTCACCCTCGACGGCATCGGCTTCGCGACGGCGGTCTGCTACGACAACCGCTTCCCGGAACTCGCCGAGCGGGCACGGGCGGACGGCTGCCGGGTGTACGTGGCCAGTTCGGCGCTGGAGATCGGCAACGACTCGTTCGCGACGGTCTATCCGGTCCGCGCGCGGGACAACGGTCTGTATGTGGTGCTCGCCAACGCGGTGGGTCGCTGCGGTGTCGGGGAGTGCCCGGGCGACAGTGCGGTGTGGGGCCCGGACGGCGCACTGCTGGCCACGGCGGCGTCGAGCGCACCCGGGCTCGCGCTCGCCGAACTGTCACTGCGGACGGTGGCGCCGTGAGCGCCGTACCGGTCCCGCCCGGCTCATGTGCCGTGCCGCGGACCACGGTGGACGGGGTGAGGGTGCCGTGAGCCGCGCCGTGGAGGAGACCAACCGCCGCATGCTGCGGGCCCGGGACGCGATGGACCGCGCGTACGCACAACCGCTGGACGTGCCGGCCCTGGCCAGGATCGCCCATGTGTCCCCGGCGCACTTCGCACGCACCTTCCGGGCCACGTTCGGCGAGACGCCGCACCGCTACCTCCAGCGCCGCCGCGTGGAGCGGGCGATGTACCTGCTGCGGGAGACCGACCGGAGCGTGACGGACATCTGCTTCGAGGTCGGCTTCGGCAGTCCGGGGACCTTCAGCCGTACGTTTCGTGACATCGTCGGCCGGCCGCCGAGGGCGTACCGCAAGGAGGCCGCGGCGGCGGACGTGCCGACGTGCTTCACGAAGGCGTGGACGCGGCCGGTCCTGTGAGCGGCGACCCGCACGGCGGGCCTGCGCGGACATCCCCGGACCGAGCAGTTCTGGATAAGTTTTCGTCCGCCGCGGCCCGTAGCGTGAGGGACATGTTCAACGCCATCACGCACTCACAGATCTACGTCCTCGACCAGGACGAGGCCCTCGACTTCTACGTCGGCACGCTCGGCCTGGAGGTCGGCGCCGATGTCGACCTCGGCTTCATGCGCTGGCTGACCGTCAGCGTGCCGGGCCACCCGGAGCGGCAGATCCTGCTGGAGCGGCCAGGCCCTCCGGCGATGTCGGAGGAGACGGCCCAGCAGGTCCGCGAGCTGGTGACCAAGGGCGCCATGGGCGGCTCCCTCATCTTCAGCACGGACGACTGCCGCGGGACGTACAAGACGCTGCGGGACAGGGGCGTCGAGTTCACCGAGGAGCCCACCGAGCGCCCGTACGGCATCGACTGCGGCCTGCGGGACCCGTTCGGCAACAGCATCCGCTTCACCCAGCCGAAGACCTGAGGACCGGAAGGAGCCGGGCGCGGAACCCGGAGGGGGCCGCGGCGATCAGGCGCGGAACCCGAGGCTCGCCGCCGTCAGGATCGGTACCCGCCCCGTCCGGCGTCGTTCAGACCCCGGTCCTTGTCGAGGCTGTACGGGGCCGGGGCCTGCGGTGACGGCTCGTCGGACTCCGTGCCCGCCAGGTCGCGCACCATCAGCGTCGCCCCGGCCACCGCGCCCGGCATCAGGAACACCGCGACGAGCGGCACGATGAACGCCAGCGTGAGCGGCACACCGAAGCCGAGGACCATCATCCGGCGGCCTCGCAGCAGGACGAGCCGCTCCTTCAGTTCGACGCCCCGGCGCTGGAGGGCCACGGCGGTGAGCTCCTCGGCGAGGAAGAAGCCGGAGACCGCGAAGCCGAGCGCGGGGACCACCGTCTGGCCGACGACGGGCAGGAAGCCGGCCGCGAACAGCAGAATCCCGTAGAACACCACACGCGCCACGACCCGCAGCGAATCGCGCGCGGAGATCCACAGCTCGCGCCAGAGCGGCAGCCCCGATCGGGGAACCCGGCCGCCCTCGCTGCGGTCGACCTGTTCGGAGAGCGACTCGTAGAAGGGCTGACCGATCAGCAGGGTCACAGCCGTGAAGGTGATCACCGCGACGAACAGGCCGAAGGTGAAGACGAGGGCGGTCAGAAAGCCGCGCAGCAGCCCGAGCCACGGCGAGGACCAGCCGTCGGCGAACGGTGTCGCCCAGCCCACCAGATTGTCGGCGCCGTAGCCGAGGCCGACGAGCGCGCCGGCGTACAGCACGAGGGTCACCAGGCCGGGCAGCAGACCGAAGCCGAGCCAGCGGCCGTGTCCGGCGACCCAGCGCTGGCCCTTCATCAAATAGCCGAAGCCGACCACCAGATCACGCATACGCCCAGCCTAACGGGCCGCCGGGAAGGACAGACCGGCCGGTCGGGGCGCGGCGAAGAGGGCGAACGGCCGATCTTCTTCCGGACATCTGTTGCCCCCGGCACGGCGACACGGTAGACCCTCCGTTCATGGCACTCCTCAGACCAGTCCTGTTCACCACCAGTACCGCCGTCCTCGGAGCCTTACTTCTCAGCCCGCTGTCCGCGTCCGCGGCACCGGGACGCGACGAACCGCGGCCGCACCCCGTACGCGAAGGGGCCGGGCGGGACACCGCGCGGGACTCCACGCCCGTGGGAGCCGGTGCGCTGCGGGCGCTGGAGCGCGCGACGCCGGGGCTGCGGAAGGACGCCGGCTACCCGCGGCGCACCGTCCTCGACGCGCCGCCCGTCAACCCCGCCGACAAGTCGATCAAGCTGGGGCTCGCCCCGTACCACTCGCTCGCACCGCGGCTCAACGCCCTCCAGAAGCTGGGCAACCGGGTGAGCGTGGAGGTCGCCGGGCACTCCGCCGGCGGGCACGAGCTGTATCTGGTGACCGTCACCGCGCCGGAGAGCTCCGGGCAGGCCCGCGACCAGGAACGCATGCGGGAGCGGATCGAGAACAGCCCGGCCGCGGCCGCCCGGGACAAGCACATCAAGGCCGCGTACAAGACGCCCCTGTTCATCAACAACAACATCCACGGCAATGAGTGGGAGGGCACGGACGCGGCCCTGAAGCTCATCGAGGAGCTGGCGAAGGCCAAGGACGCGAAGACCGCCGGGCTGCTCGCGAAGAACCGTGTCTATCTGAACGTGACCGCCAACCCGGACGGCCGGATCGCGGGCACCCGCGCCAACGCCAACGGCTTCGACCTGAACCGCGACTTCATCACCGCGACCCAGCCCGAGGCACGGGCGATCCGGCGGATCGCGATCGACAAGCAGCCCGCCGTGATGCTCGACCTGCACGGCTATGTCAACGGCACGCTGATCGAGCCGACGACACCGCCGCACGGCGAGAACTACGAGTACGACCTGTTCCTGAAGAACGCGTACGCCAACGCGCTCGGTATGGAGAAGGCCGTCAACGGCCTTGGCTACACCCCCGCCGCCGACGGCGTGCAGCCCGCCGTCATCCCCTTCCGGGACGAGAAGGAGGGCTGGGACGACTGGCCGCCCATCTTCACCCCGCAGTACATGCCCTTCCAGGGCGCGGTCGCCTCGCACACCATCGAGTTCCCGATGACCGTCAACAACGCCCAGTACGACAGCCTGCCGGTCGCCGAGCTGCGCCGTCGCGCGGTGATCAACACGGCGATCGCGGGTGCGGCGATGCGCGCGACGCTGGAGTACACGAACAGCCACCGCGCCTCGGTGATCGCCGACCAGATCGAGACGTTCCGGCGGGGCGCGGCCGGTGAGGCCCAGCGTCCGGTCTCGCCCGAGACGGTGCCCGGGGTGCCCGGTATCGGGCCGGAGGACGTCTACACGACGACGTTCCCGCGGGCGTATGTGATCCCGGCGGGCCGCGGACAGCGCTCGGCGGTCGCCGCGGGCCGTCTGGTGGACCACCTGGTCGCCAACGACGTCCGGGTGGAGCGGGCCGTCCGCCCGTTCCGGCTGGCCGGCCGTAGCTACCCGGCGGGGTCGTACGTCGTCGATCTGCGGCAGCCCAAGCGCGGGATCGCCAATGTGATCCTGGCCGAGGGCAGGGACATCAGCGCCGACGTCTCCACCATGTACGACATCTCGGGCTGGAGCCTCGGGCTGCTGTGGGGCGCGACGGTCGACAAGGCCGCCCGGGGCGATCTGCACGTGGTCTCGCGGCCGGTCACCGCCGCCGCGCCCACGGGATACGTCGCGCCGCGCGGTGATCTGAAGCTGCGGCTGGACGACCCGAAGGAGCTCGCGGCCGTCAACACCGTGCTGGCCCAGGGGGTCGCGGTGCGCCGCACATCCGACGGCGCGGCGATCGTGCCGGGCTCTGCGCGCAGGGCGGCCGCCGTGCTCGCCGACCGGTTCGGTGTCGTCTTCTCGGCGACGAAGGAGCGCGGGACCGCGCCCCTCGCGCGCACCCGGGTCGCGGCCGCCGTGACGGCGGGCGAGCAGTTCGCGCTGCGCGAGATGGGTTTCGACGTGGTGCCGGTGTCGACCGCGATCCTGAACGCGGGCTTCGACTGGTCGCGTGCCGACGTCCTGTACGTGTCGACGGGCCTCGACCACGGCCGGCTGACGCCGGCCGCGCGGGAGGCGTTCGCCGGGAGCGGTGTCGGCGTGGTCGGCCTCGGGTCGGCCGGTGCGGCCTTCAACGCGGCCGCCGGACTGATCCCGGCGACGGCGGCCGCGGGCAACGGCGACGCCAACGGCGTGGTGCGGGTGACCAACAGGGGCGGCGCGATCACCGGCGGCGCCCCGGCCCACACCTTCGTCTACTCCCCGCTCTGGTTCACCGGTCTCGGCGCCGGCGTCCGGGCGGAGCAGTCGTACGGCACCGGCAATCCGCTGGTGGCCGGCCACTGGCGGGCGGCGGAGGACGGCAGCGGCGGCCCGCAGGCGGCCGCGGGCCGGGCGTCGGTCGTCAGCGGTACGACGGCGAAGGGCGCGCCCGTCGTGCTGTTCGGCACGGAGCCGTTGTTCCGTGACCACCCGAAGGGTGTGTTCGCGCAGGTCGGCCGGGCACTGCTGACGCGCTGACCATGCGCCGAGGGCCGCACCCCGGAAACGGGGTGCGGCCCTCAGTCGCGCGTACTGCTGGTGCCTCGGCCGTGCGTACGGCCCGGCGTGCCCGAGGTGGGACTCAGACCGCGAGGTCGACCGTGATGTTGCCGCGGGTCGCCTTGGAGTACGGGCAGACCTGGTGGGCCTTCTCGATCAGGGCCTTGGCCGTGGCGGCGTCGACGTTCGGGATGGACGCCGTGATCTTGACGATGATCCCGAAGCCCTCGTCGTTCTTGCCGATGCCGACCTCGGCGGTGACCGTCGAGCCCGTGATGTCGGCGTTCTCCTGGCGGGCGACGACACCCAGCGCACCCTGGAAGCAGGCGCTGTAACCGGCGGCGAAGAGCTGCTCCGGGTTGGTGCCCGCCCCGGAACCGCCCATCTCCTTCGGCGGGTTGACGACCACGTCGAGCTTGCCGTCATCGGTGGAGACGCGGCCGTCACGGCCGTTCTCCGCGGTGGCGACAGCGGTGTACAGGACGTCGGACTGCTGAATGGACATGAAGAGGTTTCCTCCTGTGGTTCGCCGCGACTCGCGCCCACGACCGCGACGGCTCGGCACGAGCCTAGCGTCTCCGCCGGACCGGCAGACATGGCCGGTCACGGCACTAGCGGGTGAGGGAAACGATCATCTTTCCGGTGTTCTCACCGCGGAGCAGGCCGACGAAGGCGTCGTAGCCGTTCTCGATGCCCTCGACGACGGTCTCGTTGTACTTGAGCTCACCGGAGGCGATCCAGCCGGCGACGTCCTTCACGAACTGCGGCGCGAGGTCGTTGTGGTCGTTGACGAGCATGCCCTGGAGGCGCAGGCGCTTGCCGATGACCAGGGCGAGGTTGCGCGGGCCGGGGGCCGCCTCGGTGTTGTTGTACTGGGCGATCATGCCGCAGATGGTGGCGCGGCCGTGCACGTTGAACGAGGAGAGCGCGGCTTCGAGGTGCTCGCCGCCGACGTTGTCGAAGTAGACGTCGATGCCGTCGGGGGCGGCTTCCTTCAGCTGCTGGGCGACGGGGCCGTTCTTGTAGTTGAACGCGGCGTCGAAGCCGTACTCCTCGACGAGGAGCTTGACCTTCTCGTCGGAGCCTGCCGAGCCGATGACGCGGGAGGCGCCCTTGATCCGGGCCAGCTGGCCGACCTGGCTCCCCACCGCTCCGGCCGCGCCGGAGACGAAGACGGCGTCGCCCTCCTTGAAGGAGGCCACCTCGAAGAGACCGGCGTAGGCGGTGAGGCCGGGCATGCCGAGGACGCCGAGGTAGGCCGAGAGCGGGGCGACGGAGCCGTCGACCTTGGTGGCGTGCTTCGCGGGGACATCCGCGTACTCGCGCCAGCCGAGGCCGTGCAGGACGTGGTCGCCGACGGCGAAGCCCTCGGCGTTGGAGGCGATGACCTCGCCGACCGCGCCGCCCTCCATGGGACGGTCGAGCTGGAAGGGCGGGGTGTACGACTTCACGTCGTTCATCCGGCCGCGCATGTACGGGTCGACCGAGAAGTACAGGTTGCGGACGAGGACGCGGCCCTCGGCCGGCTCCGACACCGGCACCTCACGCAGGGCGAAGTCCTCCGCCTTGGGCCAGCCGTGCGGGCGGGCGACGAGGTGCCATTCACGGCTGGTCTCCGGAAGTGCGGACATGCTGCGTTCCTCCTAGAAAAGCTTCACTACCTGAAACAACCATGCGCAGCGATATTTCATGTTGTCAAGTAACCGGGTACCCTGGCGTCCATGGCCACCCCACGTACCGATCCCCTGACCGTCGAGGTCGTCGACCTCATCGGCTCCGTCGTGGCCCGGTACTACACGGAGTACGAGCAGGTCGCGGCCCAGCACTCGCTGACCGGCGCGCAGGCGCGCGTCCTCGGGCTGCTCACGCTGGAGCCCATGCCGATGCGGCGTATCGCCGTGAAGCTGAAGTGCGAGCCGTCGAACATCACCGGCATCGTGGACCGGCTGGAGAGCCGCGGGCTGGTGGAGCGCCGGCCGGACGCGAACGACCGCCGGGTCAAGCTCGCCGCCCCCACCGACGACGGTCTGGAGACGGCGCGGCGGCTGCGGGAGTCACTGGACTTCGCCCGTGAGCCTCTGGCGCAGCTGACGGACGAGGAGCGGACCGTTCTGCGGGACCTGCTCAGGCGGATGCTCGGCGAGGACGCCGCGGCGACGGGCTGAGCGCGGACCGGGGCGCGGGTCCCCGGTGTGCGGAGCCGCGGGTCATGGAGACCCGGGACACGGAACCGACGGAACGGAAGCCCGGGGCGCGGGATCGCGGTGCCCTGCCCCCTGGCGCGCGGACGGCGCACGGGTCACGGCCGACGGAACCCAGCCCACCGGAACCGGAACACGGCTCACAGGCACCAGAAGAGGAACCGGTTGCAGGTCGGCGTGGGGGTTGGCGACGGCGTGGGGGTGCCGGGCGCGGGGTTCGTGGGCGACCCGCCGCCGGGGCCGGACGACTCGCTCGGCTGCGCGGAGGACGACGGCGACTGATCGGGATCGGACGGCTCGTCGGCCCGCGACGAAGGCGGCGGGCCGTTCCCCTCGCCCGGATCCTCCCCGGCAGGACTGCCCGTGCCGGCGGTCCCCGCGACGGTGACGGTGGAGGTGGGCCGTGCGGATGTGGCCGAGGTCTCGACCGGCTGCTCGGTGACGCCGTCGGGACCCTCCGGGCTCTCGTTCGCCTCCGGAGGCAGCGGAGCGAACTCCGTCTCCTCGCTGTCCGCTTCCTTCACGGCCGTCGCCGCTCCGTCGTCGCCCGGGTTCTCCAGGGCCAGTTCGGCGAGGCTCAGCGCACCGGCCGCGAGCACCAGACCGACGACGCCGATGAGCACCTTGCGGCCACGCCGCTTGCGCCCCCGTCGGCCCGAGGACTTCGGACGCGCAGGGGCCTGGCGGCGCGAACGCCGATGACCCGCCGGCGCGGACACCTCGTCCAACTCGAGGACGTGCTCCGCCGCGGGGGCGCTGGGGCTTCGATGCCTGAGCTCCTCGACGGGCGTGCCGCAGCCTGCACAGGCCAGGGCGCCGTTGAGGTGCCGTCGACACTGGTAGCAGTAATCCATGGCGCCCGCAGATTATGCGGCGAGGGTGGGCCAGAGGTGAATGAGACTGTGAGGATCTTGTGTGGAATCTTCACTTCCGCGGCGCGTCCGGTCGCCCGGTTGACGACGCGTCGCGTCCGGTCCGCGGGGCAGGATGTCGGACATGACCGCAGCCGCACCCTTCGGGCCTCACGACTTCCAACTGGTCCTCCTGCGCCGGATGGCCGACCACCAGCCGGAGTTGGTGGAGGCGGCGCGCCGGGAACTGGGCGCGTCGATCGCCGACATGCGCGAGGCGAACCGCCGCTGGCAGGCGATGGTGCGCTCACCGCGCGGACGGGGTGCCCTCTCCCGCTACCGCTCGGTGCTCGGACCTGCCGAGCGCACCGAACGCCGCCGGATCGGCGACCTGGAGTGCGACGCCCACCAGTGGCGCGTACCGCTCTGGCCGGACCTGCGCTTCGAGGTGATGGCCGCGGACGGCGGAGCGGTGTGGAACGAGTGGCTGGTCCGTGCCCCCGGCACCCCGGGCCCCGAGCTGCGGACCCGGGAGGACCTCACCGCCTGGTCGTGCACGGTGGACGAGGCGGCCCGCGCTTTCCCCCCGGCCCGCCCCATGGAGGGATCGGCCCCGACCCGCTGGCAGCTGCGGCTGACGCTTCCTGACGGACAGCCATGTGTGGCGGAGTTCTGCTGGGGGCTGCTTCAGCGGTTGCTCTAGCGACGACCACCGCGCGCCGGCCCGCCCCGACGATCGGCGTACCCTCCCGGCCGCGGGACGACATGAGCGCGCGGATGCCGCCCGGCGAGGACCTCACGGCCTGGTCGTGCACGGTGGACGAGGCGGCCCGCGCCTTTCCTCCGGCTCGCCCGATGGAGGGATCGGCCCCGACCCGCTGGCAGCTGCGGCTGACGCTTCCTGACGGACAGACATGTGTGGCGGAGTTCTGCTGGGGGCTGCTGCTTCAGCGGTTGCTCCAGCGACGACCACCGCGCGCCGGCCCGCCCCGACGATCGGGGTACCGCCCCGGCCACCGGACGACATGAGCGCGCGGATGCCGCCCGGCCCGGCAACGCCCACCCCCCGAATGGGCGCACAGATCTGGCGGATCGTCAGCTTCGTACCCCCGACCGGCTCACCCAGCGCGCGCACTGCTCCCGGCGACCGCACGATGCCATCACGAACCGCACTCGGGAGGATCTGCCGTGACCGTCAGTCTTGAGCAGTTGCGCCGTTGCCATGTCGCCGTCGACCTGGGAGCCGCACGGACCAGGGTCTTCGTGAAGGGCGCCGGACTCGTCGTCGACGAGCCGAGCGTCGCCGCCGTGAACACCCGTACAGGCGCGCTGATCGCGGTCGGCGCGCTCGCCGAGAAGATGACGGGCCGTACGCCCGACTACATCCGCGTCGTCCGGCCCGTCTCCGGCGGCACGGTCGTCGACATCGAGATGGCCCAGCGGATGCTCCGTCACCTTCTGGGCGAGAAGCTGCGCCGGCAGCTGCGCCGCAAGCCGCGGCTGCGCGCCGCCGCCTGCACACCGCACGACAGCGACCCGCTGGCGCAGCGCGCCGCGGTCGAGACCCTGGTCGGCCTCGGTGCCCGCCGGGTGGAGCTCGTCGACACCCTGATCGCGGCGGCCGTCGGCTGCGGGCTGCCCGTGGAGCAGCCGACCGCGAGCATGATCATCGTGTGCGGTGCGGCGACCACCCAGATCGCCGTGCTCTCGCTCGGCGCGATCGTCACCGCCGAGCGGATCCCCGTGGGCGGCAACGCCATCGACTACGCGGTCATCCAGCACCTGCGCCACCAGCACGAGCTGATGCTGCCGAGCCAGTCGGTACGCCCCCTGCAACTCGCCCTGCGCGGCAACGGACTGACCCCTCAGGGGCCGGCTTCGACCGAGATCCACGGGCGGGACGTGGCCACCGGCCTCGCGCGTTCCGTGCGGGTCGACACCGCCGCCGTGCGGGACGCCATCCACACCCCGCTGACCTCCGTGCTCGACGGGATCGGCAAGGTCCTGCGGGACTGCCCGCCCGACCTGGTCGCCGACCTCGCGGAGCGGGGCATCATGATGGTCGGCGGTTCGGCGCTGCTGCCAGGCCTGGACGAGATGCTGCACGAGGCCACCGGTATGCCGGTCCAGATCGCCGAACGCCCCGACATCTGTGCCGTACTGGGTCTCGGCGCGATGCTGGAGGGCAAGGTCCAGCCGCTGCTCCTCAACCCGCTGGCCGAGGCCGAGGCCGGCTGAGGCAGGGAGCGGGACGAGGGCGGCCCGCGGTGGGCGAGGCGGGGCCGGCACGACGTCTCACGATGCTGCTGGAGGCCGTGCTCAGTGTCGGTACCGACCTCGAACTGCACACGACCCTCCAGCACATCGTCGACTCCGCGGCCGGTCTCACCCGGGCGGGCCACGGCGCTCTCGGGGTCCTCGACCCCGAGAGCGGGACGATCACCGAGCTCTACACCGCCGGCGCGGCCGCCCGGACGGAGGACGACGAGGGCTGCCTCTCGTCCGGCGGCGGCCCGGCCGACCCCCTGCCGGCCGGGGACGACGACGGCCTCATCAGCGCCTTCATGCGGGATCCGCTGCTGCCGAGCCCCGACGACCCCGCCCAGGCGCCCTCGCCCGGCGCTCCCGGCGGCCGTCCCGGGACGTACCTCTACCTCAGGGTTCCGATCCGGGTGCGCACCCAGGACTTCGGGCTCCTCTGCCTGACCGACCGGCGTGACGGCTCCTTCACCGAGGACGACGTCGCTCTGCTGCGGATGCTCGCCGCACAGGCGGGTATCGCGATCGGCAACGCCCGGCTGTACGAGAGCGCACGGCAGCGGGAGCGCTGGATCGAGGGCGCGGCCGCCGTCACGACCGCGCTGCTCACCGGCGAGAGTGCCCAGGACGCCCTGGGCACGGTCGCCGAACAGGCCCGCGTCCTCGCCGACGCCTCGGCGGGTGTCGTGCTCCAGCCCACCAAGGACGGTGGAATGGAGATCGTCGCCGCGTCCACGGCCGACGACCCCGGTGACATCGTCGGCACCACCATCGCGCCCGGGTCGCCGGTGCTCGTCCAACTCCTCGGCGGTGAACCGGTGTTCATCGACGACTCGGCGACCGATCCACGGATGACCACCCATGTCCGCAGCCGGTTCGGACCGTCGATGATGCTGCCGCTGCAGAGCGGCGGTCGGCTGATCGGCACCCTCGCACTGCCGCGCCGGCGGCACGGCCCTCCCTACACGGCGGCCGAACGGCTGCTGGCGACCCGGTTCGCCTCGCACGCCGCGCTGGCGCTGGTCCTGGCGGACGCGCAGCACAACCGCAAGCGGCTCGCGGTCTACGAGGACCGTGACCGTATCGCCCGGGACCTGCACGATCTCGTCGTCCAACGGCTGTTCGCCACCGAGATGATGCTGGAGTCGACGCGGCGGCGCGCACCGGACGACGAGAGCGACGAGCTGCTCGGCCGGGCCGTGGACGAGCTGGACTCCACGATCCAGGAGGTACGGACGGCGATCTTCGCGCTCCAGCAGCCGCCCGCCGACGCTCCGGCCGGCTTCCGCGACCGGGTACTGCGGGAGACCGCGGGGGCGGCCGCGCTGCTCGGCTTCCAGCCGTCCGTGCGGTTCCGGGGCGCGGTCGACGCCCTCGTACGGGAGCCGGCGGACCAGCAGCTGCTGGCCGCGCTGCGCGGTGCGCTGGCCGCGGCGTACCGGCGGCGGGACGTCTCCGCGATCGACGTGGAGGTGGACGCGACCGTGCCGCTGCCGGACGGACGGCCCGGGGTGCGGCTGGTGGTCACGGACGACGGGCGCCCCGGTGAGGGGGCCGGCAGGGAAGGGGACGGGGACGGCGGGCACGGTACGACGGTCACCTGGCAGGCGCCCCGGTAGGGACCCCGCGGGAGTCCGCGGCACCCGCGTCGGGGCGGCCGCCCGTACCCGGTCAGGGGTGCCGTCCCACCGCCCGTGCCGTGATCCGGCGGGGGACAATGGTGTGTGCGAGGACCGGCTTGTGTGCGGTCGCGTGCGCCGGACATCAGGACGGCACGCGGCCCAGCGCGGCACAGACACGCTGCATCAGACGGAGGACGACGAGTGACTGACCTCTTCCCGGCGCTGACCGCCGGCTCGGACCGGCCCGCCCTGCGCTTCGGCGAACGCGGTCTGACCTACGGGGAACTCGCCGGCGCTGCGGGCTCGCTCGCCGTACGGATCGGCGGAGCGTCCCGGATCGCACTGTGGGCGACGCCGACGCTGGAGACGGCGGTGGGAGTGGTGGCCGCACTGCTGGCCGGCGTGCCCGTCGTGCCGCTGAACCCGAGGACGGGAGAGCGCGAGCTGGCGCACATCCTCGCGGACAGCGAACCGGCGGCCGTCCTGGCCGCAGCGGGAGAGCAACTGCCGGACGGGCTGGACCGGTTGCAGCGCATCGACGTCCCGGTGACGGGGGACGCGGGACCGCCGCCCGCGGTGCCGTCCCCGGCCGACCCGGCCCTGATCGTCTACACCTCGGGGACCACCGGCGCGCCGAAGGGCGCCGTGCTCCCGCGCCGGGCGATCGCGGCGAGCCTGGACGCCCTGGAGGACGCCTGGGAGTGGACGGACGCCGATGTGCTGGTGCACGGGCTGCCGCTGTTCCATGTGCACGGACTGATCCTCGGCATCCTCGGCCCGCTGCGCCGGGGCGGACAGGTGCGGCACCTCGGCCGGTTCTCGTTGGAGGGCGTCATCCGTGAGCTGACGGACGGCGGCACGATGCTGTTCGGGGTGCCGACGATGTACCACCGACTGGCCGAATCACTCGACGACGACCGGGAGTTGACGAAGGCGCTCGCGGGCGCGCGGCTGCTGGTGTCCGGCTCGGCGGCGCTGCCTGTGCACGACCAGACACGCATCCGTACGGCGACGGGCCGCCCGGTGATCGAGCGGTACGGCATGACCGAGACCCTGATGAACACGAGCGTCCGGGTCGACGGCGAACCGCGGCCGGGTTCCGTCGGGGTGCCGCTGCGGGGCGTGGAACTGCGGCTCGTCGAGGAGGACGGCACGCCGGTCACGGCGTACGACGGTGCGGCCATCGGCGAGATCCAGGTCCGCGGGGAGAACCTGTTCACGGAGTATCTGAACCGGCCGGACGCCACCGCGGCGGCCTTCGACGGCGACTGGTTCCGCACCGGGGACATGGCGGTGCGCGACCCGGACGGGTATGTGCGGATCGTCGGCCGCAAGGCCACGGACCTGATCAAGAGCGGCGGTTACAAGATCGGCGCCGGCGAGATCGAGAACGCGCTGCTGGAGCACCCGGGCGTGCGGGAAGCCGCCGTCACCGGAGAGGCCGACGCCGATCTGGGCGAGCGGGTGGTGGCCTGGATCGTTCCGGTGGACGGCCAGTCGCCGCCGACCGAGGCCGAGTTGGCGGATCATGTGGCGGCCCAGCTCGCTCCGCACAAGAGGCCCCGGACGGTGCGCTTCCTCGACGCGCTGCCGCGCAACGACATGGGCAAGATCATGAAGCGGGCGCTGCATGGCTGACCGGCTGAGCGCATCCGCGGCGATCGCGCTGATCTGCGACGACTTCACCGAGACGGCGCCGGTCGAACGGCAGGGCGCGCTCGACGAGCAGCAGGCACCGGACGGTCCGATCGGCTGGGAGGGGTACGGCGACCAGCGCGCGGCGGCGGCCCGGCGCACGGGGTCCTCCGAGTCCGTGGTGTGGGGCGAGGCGACGGTGGGCGGCCGTGCGTGTGTGGTGATCTCCTTCGAATTCGGCTTCCTCGGCGGCTCGTTGAGCAGCCGGGCCGGCGACCGGCTGGAGGCGGCGTACGACAGGGCCCGCGAGCTCGGCCGGCCGCTGGTGTCGCTGATCGCGACGGGCGGCAGCCGCATGCAGGAGGGCATGATCGCGCTGACCCAGCTCCAGCGGGTGGCGGCCGCGTCGGTGCGGCTGCGCGCCGCGGGAGTGGCGCAGATCGCGGTCCTGCGCGACCCGACGACGGGTGGCGGCTGGGCGACGCTGGGCGCGGGAGCGGATGTGATCCTGGCTCTCCCGTCGGCCCAGGTCGGCTTCGCGGGCTCCCGTGTGCGGCCCCCGGACGCGGACCCGTCGGCGTACACGGCGGAGGCACAGCTGGCCGCGGGCCAGATCGACGAGATCGTGGCGCCGGAGGACCTGCGGGAGGCGGTGTCGTTCTGGGCGGCGGCGGCCGGGGGTGCGGGCCGGGCCCGCTTCGAGGCGGACGAGGACCGTGCGCCCCTGGACGCGGCCGGTCGGGGCCGCTCGGACACGGTGGAACCTGTCGGCGGTGGCGCGGAGACGGGCGCGGCCTCCGGGTCCGGCTCCGTGCCTCCCCCTTTCGCGCTCGGCGCGCTGCCCCTCCCCCGCACCGGATGGGACGCCGTCACCCAGGCCCGCGCACCGGGGCGGCCCCACGCCCGGGCCTATCTCGACGCGTACTTCGGCCGGCGCAGGCCCCTCAGCGGCGACCGGTGCGGCGGGGTGGACGCCGGGATGCTCTGCGGGGTCGGGATGCACGACGGGCGGGCCGTCGCCTTCGTCGCGCAGGGCGGCACCGCCACCCTTCCGGCCGGCTACCGCACCGCCGCACGCGTCGTGCGCCTGGCCGGCCGGCTCGGGCTCCCCGTGCTCACCCTCATCGACACACCCGGCGCCGCCAACGACGCCGCGGCCGAGCGCTCCGGCGCGGGCGCCGCGATCGCCGACCTGTTCGCCGCGATCGCCGGCGCCCGGTCGCCGGTCACCAGCCTCCTCATCGGTGAAGGCGGTTCGGGCGGCGCCCTCGCGCTGGCCGCGCCCGGCAACACCTGGGCCACACCTGACAGTTACTTCTCCGTCATAGCACCCGAGCTCGCCGCCGCGATCCTCAAGCGTCCGCCGGAGCAGGTGCCCGGGACCGCCGACCAGTTGCGGCTGCGCCCGCAGGATCTGGTCGAACTCGGCGTCGTCCGCGGGATCGTCGCCCCGCGGGAGTGAAAGCCCGGCCCGCAGCCGGGGTTCGCCCCTACGGCTGGGGGTCCCGTGCGTCGTACCGGGCGAAGCCGCGCCAGCGCAGTGCCAGCAGCGAGACCGCCAGCATACAGGCGATCCCGCCGCCGGTCACCGTCACCGACGGCGAGGTGAGATCCGCGGCGCTGCCCGCGAGGAAGTCGCCGAGCCGCGGCCCGCCCACGACCACCACGAGGAACACACCCTGGAGCCGGCCGCGCAACTCGTCGGGCACGGCCGCCTGGAGCATGGTGCTGCGGAACGCCATCGAGATCGCGTCCGCGAAACCGGCGAAGCCGAGGAAGAGCAGCCCGAGCCACAGATTGCGGGTGAGCCCGAAGACCGCGATGGCCGCGCCCCAGGCCCCGACGGCCAGCAGGATCGCGAGCCCCTGCCGCCTGATCCGCCCCTGCCATCCGGAGAACACCCCGCCGAGCACCGCGCCGAGGGCCGGGGCCGCGACCAGCAAGCCGGCGGTGCGGGCGTCGCCGTCGTACCAGACGACGGCGACGGCGGGGAACAGCGCGCGCGGATGGGCGAGGATCATGGCGCAGAAGTCGGAGAAGAACGTCATCCGCAGATTCGGCCGGGTCGCCAGGAACCGCAGCCCCTCCAGGACGGAGGCCTTCTTCGCACCCTCGGCACGGTCCGGCAGCATCGACGGCAGCCGCCACATCGCGTACAGGGACGCGGAGAAGGCGACGGCGTCGATGGCGTACGCGGTCTGGTAGCCGGCGAACCCGACGACGAGCCCGCCGAGCATCGGGCCGACGAGTGTCCCGGACGTCATGGTCATCGAGGTGAGGGCGTTGGCCGCGGGCAGCTGCTCGACCGGCAGCAGCCGGGGGATCATCGCGCTGCGCGCCGGGGAGTTGACGGCCGCGCACACGGACTGGAACGCGACCACGCCGTACAGGAACCAGACATGGTGGAAGTCCGCGAAGGCCGCGGCGGCCAGCGCCGCCGACAGCACCGCGGAACCGCTCGCGCTGATGAGCCCGAGCCGGCGCCGGTCCACGGTGTCGGCGATCGCGCCGCCGTACAGCCCGAAGGCCAGCAGCGGCACGAGCGAGCACAGTCCGACCAGCCCCACCGCGAACGTGGAGCGGGTGATGTCGTACACCTGGAGCGAGATCGCGAGGGTGGTCATCCCCTGTCCGATCCAGGAGATCGTGTTGCCGAACCAGAGCCGCCGGTAGTGGACGGAGGTGCGCAGCGGGGTGAGGTCGGCGAGTATCCGCGGGCGCACGGAGGGGGCGGGGCTGGTCTGCGGCATGGCGGGAAGTCTATGACCGCGGCCCGTCGGGCCCCTTACATTTTTTGGTGAGGCGTCCCGTGCACGGTTCGGCGCGCGGGGGCCCGCGGAGACCCATAGCGTGTGGGCAAGCACGCCCTTCGACCGGGAGGCTGGGACCCCATGGCCGTACGACCGGAAGGCACGCCCTGCTGGGCGGACGCGATGTTCCTCGACCTGGAGGCCGCGAAGAGCTTCTATGGCGAGCTCCTCGGCTGGACCTTCGGCGAGGGCCAGGAGGAGTACGGCGACTACACCCAGGCCTACTCGGACGGGAAGGCGGTGGCCGCGCTCTCCCCGCAGATGCCGGGCATGGACAGCCCCGCCGCCTGGAACCTGTACTTCGCCACCCCGGACGCGGCCGCGACCGCCGCGAGGATCCGGGAGTACGGCGGCACCCTGATGATGGAGCCCATGGAGGTCGGCGGGTTCGGCACCATGGTGAGCGCCCAGGACCCGAGCGGAGTGTTCTTCAGCGCCTGGCAGGCGGCCGCCCACGAGGGCTTCGAGAAGACCGGGGAGCCCGGGGCCTACGCCTGGGTCGACGTCCACACCCGTGACGCGCGCAAGGCGGACTCCTTCTTCCCGTCCGTCTTTCCCTTCGAGGTCCAGCGCATGGACGTCGACGACGTGGACTTCCACCTCTGGAGCATCGGCGGTGATCCGGTGGCGGGACGGCAGAAGACGGAGGAGGACGCGTCCGACGGACTGCCGCCCTTCGCGAACGTCTACTTCGCCGTGTCCGACTGCGACAGGGCGGTGACCACGGCGGTCAAGCTCGGCGGACGGCTGCTGAGCGAACCCATGGACAGCCCCTTCGGCCGCTCGGCGACGGTCGCGGACCCGCAGGGTGCGGTGTTCTCGGTCATCGACCTTCAGAACACCAAGGGTGAGATGCCCACGTTCTCCTGACCGGACCGGCTGCCACCGTCCGGCCGTCACGACATGCTCGTCGCGCCGTGGCCGTCACCGTCCCGGCCGTCACGACATGCTCGTCGCGCCGTGGCCGTCACCGTCCGGCCGTCAGCCGGTGTGGATGCGCGAGGCGGGGCCCCGCCCCCGAGGTGGGGCCCCGCCTCGCGCATTCCCCCGGTACCTGCGGGAACCACTCTGCCCGGCCGGGGCCCGTCGCTCGTCATCCGCCGGCAGGAGTGGCCTCCTCCGTACGGAGGAGGGATCCGGCCGGTTCGAGAAGGTCGCGGTCCACGCCTTCGACGAGGCCGCTCACGGCCGCGGGCACCTGATGGAGGGCGGGCTCCAGGGCCGGGAGGATGGCGGCCTGGGCGGTGCCGTCCGGTTCCGCCGCTCCCCCGTCGTCACGGACACTGCGCAGATCGGCGCCCGGCACGCCCTGTCGCGTCCGCCCTTCCGAGGTGTGCTGCTCGCCGTCCGCGGGTGCGGACGAACGGCCGCGCCCCGAGGGCCCGTTGACCTCCTGCGTGTTCGGGGCGTCGGCGCTCGGGCGCATCCTGGGCGTGCCGACGGCAACGTTGTCCGTCGCCCACTGCTGCGCCGCCGAACCGTCGCGGACCTTGACCACGACCGGTGCCCCGGCCTCGGTGGAGCTCGGGACGACCGCCAGCGACTCGTTCCAGCGGGGGACCACATGGCCCTGGATGGTCAGGTCGTACCGGACGTCGGACGCATCGGGCGCCGAGGTCCCGGGACAGGAGCCAAGCACGAGCACACCGTCGAGCTCATGGGAGTTCAGGCACAGTTCGAGGGCCGCGCCGCTGCGCAGCAGACCGTCGTTCTCGTAGACCCACTGCTGGGTGACCGAGGTGGTGCAGGCGGCCATCGTTGCCTCCGTGCCGAACTGTGCGCTGCGGTCGCGGATGTCCAGGCACAGACCGGCCACGGTGTTGCGCAGCCGCGTGCTGAAGGGCCCGGTCGGGTGGGCGGCCGAGGTCGTCGACGGCTGCGGGCCCGGGGCGGTCGGTGCCTGGCCTCCGGGTACGGGGGGCGCGGAGACCGAGCCGCTCGGGGCGGGCGGGCCCGCGGTGCCGCCGTCGTCCGCCCACAGCTGGGTGACAAGGGTCGCGACGACGAGCAGACCGGCGACGACGCCGAGCCCGGTGAGGACGGCGCCCCGGCCGCGCTGCGGCAGGGTGATCCGGCGGCCCCGGAAGGTGAGGGGGAACAGGGCGCGGGCGGGTCCGCCGCGCGAGTGCCGGCCGGGGCCGCGTGCCGGGCCGTGCACGGCGGCCGCACGGGCCTGGTAGCGGGCGTTGTTCCGAGCGGGCCGGGAATCGAGATAGGGCTGGGCGGCCCAGCCGAGCAGTCCCTCGGCCAGCAGAAGGGCGAGCCGGCCGCCGCCGTGGTCGAGCTGTTCGGCGGCGAACCGGCAGTGCCGGCAGGTGGCCAGGTGCGCCTGGATGTCGGGTATCAGAGTGCCGCCGCGGCGCAGGGATACATCGAGCAGCCGGTTGTAGTGGCGGCATTCCTTGTCCTGCGTGAGTTCGAGATGGGACCGCAGGATGCCCACCCGGAAGATTTCTCGCGCCTGATCGAGCTGCCCGGCCGCGGTACGCGCATCTGTTGCCAGCAAACCAGCTGGTACGGATATGCCCTCGGCCTCCACCTCGACATGCCACAGGAGACATTGGGCGGGGCCGGGCATTGCCTGGAATGACCTGGCGACCAGGGCCCGGTTTTCGGCCAGAGTGAACATGTCGACCGGTACGGTGCGGCCCGTCTCGGGATTCTGGAGTTCGGGCAGAGCGGTGACCCGCTCGTCGGCAGCCCATGCCTTGGCGGTCTGGCGTGCCGTGAGCAGCAGAAGGGGCCGCAGAGCGGCGGTCGTCCGCGCGTGCCGCAGATTTTCGAGCACCTTGTTGAATGCCGCCGTGGCCAGCATGGACGCCGCTTTGGCCGAAGGGGTACCGATCGAGGCGTAGTCGAAGACGGGTTGCCAGTGCCTCGCGAGCAGCACGGCCACCGTGCGGGTCTCGGCATCGCCGTCGCCGGTCCGCAGCGCGGCCGCGAGGCCTTCGTCGGAGTCCCCGGGGTCGAGACCGGTGCGGGCAGGTGGGACGGGACCCTGAGTGCGGGGCTTCTGCATGAGACGTCTTTCCATCCAGGGCAATGCGGTGGGGGGTTGAGCAGTGCCGTCCCCGGACCGTAATCGGCCGGGGATTCCGGTTGGTGAAAGGTGGTGCGCGCCTACTTGGTCTATACCGCGTCCATTCGAACGGTTGAACAAAAGTTGCCATGTTCGGACGTGAGGAAGCTCACCTTGGCACAACCGCCGGGCGCTGAACAAGAGTTCCCGAACCGCGGCCATTCAGGCCCCGACAGCAATGAAAAGAACTGCTCCGGTCTTGCGCGGAGTTGACTGCTTCCCCGACGACAAGAGTGCAGCGGTCCTCTCGTTCGAGCATCAAGTTGTCGAATACCGACATCACGTCGGCTTCCCGCCAACTGCCTTGGCACTACTGGCCGTTCGGGAAAACTCCGGGCGGTTGGGATGTGGCTCGGCAGATCGGGGAGGGTCACAAAGTGACGACGACTGCCTCGGTCACCTTGACGCTTGTCCGCAGGGAAGTGCCGCCCTTCGGCCGGAGTTCGGCGGCCACCTGGGGGGTGATCTCCGCCACCGGGTCCGCGGCCCGAGAAGAAGTGACGAGAATACGCAAAGGCCTGCCTGACGCGGTGATTCCCGGAACGTGCCGGGCCGCACGTTCCGGGGGCCGCCGCCCGGATTTTCCGGGCGCATGGAAACAGCCTCGGGATCGCTGAAGACCAGCACCTCGGCACCGGCCGGCACCGGCTCGGCGGTCCCGAGGAAACCGCCGCCGACGGCCGCGGACCGCTCCGGGCCGCCGTACCGCCCCAAGCGGCGAGATCCCGCGTCCGGACCGCCCGGCCGATGGCGCAAGCCCGCATATGCGCCACATTTGTCACGGTATGATCGCATCCGCAAAGACATGTGCCGCATTTCCCCGCACATGCCGGGCACCCTGCGGAGAATGCTTCAAGGGGCCCGGAAGCGCGGTCACCCCCGCCGCCCGAAGGTGCCCGGAGGCCGAGGCCTGGTTACGCTGCGTCAAGACGGCACATGTCCGACACGTCCGAAGGGGCGAGGCCGTGAGTACTGACGTGGTCACCCTGGAACGGCCCATAGCCGCCCGGCCCGAGACGGTGTTCTCCTTCCTCACCGACCGGAACAAGTGGCTGCTCTGGATGGGCAAGGACGGCCGGTTCAGCTTCGAGCCGGGCGGTGCCTACCGGACGAACATCGTCGGCGACAACGTCGCCGAGGGCCGCTTCGTCGAGATCGACCCACCCGAACGGCTCGTCTTCACATGGGGCTGGACCGAGGGCGCGCTGTCCATCCCGCCCGGCTCCACGACGGTCGACATCACCCTCGAACCGGTACCTGACGGCACCCTGCTCCGTCTCGTCCACAGCGGCCTGCCGACCCCCGAGGCATGCGCCGCGCACAAGGAGGGGTGGGCGCACTACGTGGACCGGCTCGCGACTCTGGCGGCGGGCGGGAATCCCGGTTCCGACAACTGGAAGTGAGCCGCCCGGCAGGGCATGCGGACCCGTCGGCGAGCGGTTCGACCCACGGAGTCGCGACGACCGAAGCACCCGGCACGCAGGTGCTGTGCCGGTCAGGGACGCTCGAAGAACTGGAACAGGCCCCCGACCAGGAAGCACGCCGCTCCCGTGAGCGTTCCCCAGTTGGCGACGACGATGTTCACCACGCTTCCCGTCGAGGGATGCGTGAAGGCGGCCAGTGCCGAAACCAGGAAGAGGACGGATCCGAGCTGGTTGACCGCGACGATCCACCATCCGAGGTCCCGGGGACGGACGCCCGGCCGGCCATGGCAGACCTCCACCAGGGCGAGGTGCCCCGAGATCAGGAACAGGATGCACCCGACCATGTCGGGGGCCCAGATCAGCCTGTTCACCTGCTGGGCCGAGAGCCCTTGCAGCAGCGAGTTCAGCAGATTGATCCCGAACACGAGCGTTCCCACGAACAGCAGGAAGGTACTGAGCCAATCGATCCGCTGGGGCTCGTAGCTCCACCACTTCCAGCGCTGTGCGGCCAGCGCACCGGCCCGGCTGTCCCGGCGGGGAGCGTTGATCGCCTGGAGCAGTGAGGCGTAGCCGCCGGTGTTGAAGAACAGGCCGCCGACGAAGTAGACCCAGGCGCCCGTCGCGCCGGCGGGGCCGAACTGAGCGATCCCCGCCCCGAGGGCGAAAAGGGCGCCGCCGACGGTGAAGGCACCCGCGGCAATGGCGTTCAGCCTGCGCAAGCGGCCGACCGAGACACTGTCCGCTCTTCTGGAACGGCCCTCGAGCTCGCCCGCGGCCCGTACGGTGAGCAGACCGCGCTTGCGTGCCGGACGCGATTCCCAGATCGCGGTGCCGCCGTCCAGCAGGCGCCAGGTCAGGCGGGTGGTGAACGGCCCCGCGCCCTCGACGTGCTCCTCGGTTCGGCTCACTCGCCGACCTTAGCCCCGTGCCGGGGGATCCTCCGGGATCGACCGGCAGGTGAGAACGTTCCTGCACCTGCGGTGTTCGGTGGGGCGGGTGGGACTCGAACCCACGGCCGACGGATTATGAGTCCGCTGCTCTAACCGGCTGAGCTACCGCCCCTAACGGCGCGTCGCGCACAAATGTGCGCGCCGTCTGCCGCAGCATAGCCGCTCATACGATCTCCTGCCTCGGATGGTCGGCAACGCCCAATCTTGAGGACTGCGCTGCCTGCTGCCCGGTTCCAGGAGCTGTCGATCAGCCTCCGGGCACACGAAAAAGGACCCCTTATAGGGGTCCCGTTCCGGTATCTGCTCCCCCGGCTGGACTCGAACCAGCAACCCTCCGGTTAACAGCCGAATGCTCTGCCAATTGAGCTACAGGGGATCGCGCTCCCCCGACTGGACTCGAACCAGTAACCTGCCGGTTAACAGCCGGCTGCTCTGCCAATTGAGCTACAGGGGATTGCTGCATGTGCACCGAACGTACCCAACCCGGGCGTCCCGGAGGGCGTGCGCTCGCTGCGACACATACATTAGCGCAAGCAGGGGGGTGCTCCGCCAATCGGTATGCCCCCGGGTGATCAGGGGCGATCACGGGTAGGCGCCCAGCACCGACGTAAGGGAAGGGTGGCAGACATGCGGTACAAGGTCACGTTCGTCGTCGGACTGGCTGTCGGCTATGTGATCGGCACACGGGCCGGCCGTGAGCGCTACGAGCAGCTGAAGAAGTCCATGCGTCAGCTGTCGCAGAACCCCGCCGTGCGCAACGCCGCGGAGTCCGCGGCGCACAACGGCCGCGAGGTGGCCGGCAAGGCCTTCCACGCGGTGAGCGACAAGGTCGGGGACCGGATGCCTGACTCGGTCTCCGAGCGGGTCAGGTCCCTGCGGGAGCGCAGCTCCGGCAGGGAGGACGAATGGGGAACGACCAACACGTGACGCCGCCGCTCCACATGTGCGGCAGAATCTTTCCCCATGGGGATAGTCGCCGGTCTGGACAGTTCGTCTGCATTCACCCGCATCGTCGTCTGTGACGCGGACACGGGTGCCGTGTTGCGGCAGGGCTATGCCCCGCACCCGGTGGAGCCCAAAGCCACCGAAGCCGATCCGCAGGCGTGGCTGCTCTCGCTCGGCGAGGCGGCGGCCGGTGGCCTGCTCGAAGGTGTGCAGGCCATCGGCGTCTCCGCCCAGCAGCACGGCATGGTCCCGCTGGACCGTCAGGGCGGACTCGTCCGGCCCGCGCTCCTCGGCAACGACAAGCGCGCGCAGGTCGCCGCGGCCGATCTGATCGACGCACTCGGCGGGCGGCAGCCCTGGGCCGAGGCGGTCGGCTCCGTGCCGCAGGCCGCTCACCCGGTGGCGAAGCTGCGCTGGATGGCACGCTCCGAACCCGAAGCGGCTCAGCGAGTGGCCGCGGTGCTCCAGCCGCACGACTGGCTGGTGTGGCAGCTGCTCGGCCGGCCGGTCCGCCGGACCACCGACCGCGGTGGCGCCTCCGGCACCGGATACTGGTCGGCGGGCACCGGTTCCTACCGCCCCGACCTGGTGGAACTCGCTCTCGGCCATCAGTGCGCGCTCCCCGAGGTGCTCGGCCCGGCCGAAGCCGCGGGCACCACTCCCGAGGGCCTGCTGATCTCCGCCGGCACCGGCGAGACGATGGCCGCCGCCTTCGGTCTCGGCGTCGGCGTCGGCGACGCGGTGGTCTCGCTCGGGGCCTCCGGTTCCGTGATGGCCGTGCACCACGAGGCACTGGCCGACCCCAGCGGAATGATCACGTCGTACGCGGACGCGACCGGCATGCATCTGCCGGTGGTGCACACCTCCAACGCCGTACGGGCGCTGCGCGGCACCGCCGAGCTGCTGGGGCTCGACGGCCTCGAGGAACTCTCCGCGCTGGCCATGAAGTCCACGCCCGGCTCCTCCGGGCTGGTCCTGCTGCCGTATCTGGAGGGCGAGCGGACCCCCCAACTGCCGCACACCGCGGGCACCCTGACCGGTCTGCGCCGGGAGTCGATGCGGCCCGAGCATCTGGCGCGGGCTTCCTTCGAGGGCATGCTCTGCTCGCTCGCCGACGCGATGGACGTCCTGCGCGCCCGCGGCGTCGAGGTGCGGCGGGTCTTTCTGCTGGGTGCGAGTGCCGGGCTGCCGGCCGTGCAGTCCGCGGCCCCCGGGATCTTCGGCGCTCAGGTGGTCGTGCCCCAGCCCGCCGACTACGCGGCGCTCGGCGCGGCACGGCAGGCGGCCTGGGCGCTCGGGGCCTCGCAGGGGATGCTGTCCCCCGCGTCCCCGCCGATCTGGCAGGACGCCGCGGCGCAGCTCTTCGAGCCGGGCGACGAACTGGCGGTGGGTCAGGCGGTGCGCCAGCAGTACAGCGCGACGCGGGAGCAGTTGCACCCCGGAGCCTTCGGCCCGACATCTTGACCCTGCTTTGAATCAAACCCGTGGGGTTCGGGGGGCGGAGTGCCGCAAGATGGGGTGACCCCCCGATCTTGCCGAGCCCGAGAGACAGCGCGTGCTGATACGACTGCTGCGGACCCATCTGAGTCCGTACACACGACCCATCGCCCTGCTGGTGGCGCTGCAGTTGCTGCAGACCAGCGCCACTCTGTATCTGCCCACCCTGAACGCCGACATCATCGACAACGGTGTCGTGAAGGGTGACACGGGCTACATTCTGCGGCTCGGCGCGCTCATGATCGGCATCAGCCTCGTGCAGGTCGTCTGCAACATCGGTGCCGTCTACTACGGGGCTCGGACCGCTTCCGCCCTCGGACGGGACGTGCGGGCGGCCGTCTTCGACCGGGTGCAGAGCTTCTCGGCCCGCGAGGTCGGGCGCTTCGGGGCACCGTCGCTGATCACCCGGACGACCAACGACGTCCAGCAGGTGCAGATGCTGGTCCTGATGGCGTTCACCCTGATGGTGTCGGCTCCCATCATGTGCGTCGGCGGCATCGTGCTGGCTCTCGGCCAGGACGTGACCCTGTCCACGGTGCTGCTGGCGGTGGTGCCGGTGCTCGGCATCGCCGTGTCCCTGATCGTCAAGAAGATGCGGCCCCTGTTCCGGACCATGCAGGAGCGGCTGGACACCGTGAACCGGGTGCTGCGGGAGCAGATCACCGGCAACCGCGTGATCCGCGCCTTCGTCCGGGACGGCTACGAGAAGGACCGCTTCCGCGGGGCGAACACGGAGCTGACCGATGTGTCCCTGGCCACCGGCCGGCTGATGGCCTTGATGTTCCCGACCGTGCTGACGGTCGTGAACGTCTCGTCCGTCGCCGTGGTCTGGTTCGGTGCGCACCGCGTCGACAGCGGTGCCATCCAGATCGGCGCGCTGACCGCGTTCCTCGCCTATCTCATGCAGATCGTGATGGCCGTGATGATGGCCACCTTCATGTTCATGATGGTGCCGCGCGCCGAGGTCTGTGCCGAGCGGATCGACGAGGTCCTGGCGACGGAGTCGAGCGTGGTGCCGCCCGCCGCGCCGGTGCGGAAGCTGCACCGGCGGGGGTATCTGGAGGTACGCGGCGCCGAGTTCCGCTACCCCGGGGCCGAGGAGCCGGTGCTGCGTGATGTCTCGCTGTCGGCGCGGCCGGGCGAGACGACCGCGATCATCGGCTCTACCGGCAGCGGGAAGTCGACGCTGCTGGGTCTGGTGCCGCGGCTGTTCGACGCGACCGGCGGCGAGGTGCTCGTCGACGGGGTGGACGTCCGCGAACTCGAACCGGCGCTGATGGCCCGGACCGTGGGGCTCGTGCCGCAGAAGCCGTTCCTGTTCTCCGGCACGGTGGCGACGAACCTGCGGTACGGGAGGCCCGACGCGAGCGACGAGGATCTGTGGCAGGCGCTGGAGGTGGCGCAGGCCGCCGGCTTCGTACGCGAACTGGAGGGCGGGCTCGACGCGCCGATCGCGCAGGGCGGCACGAACGTCTCCGGCGGTCAGCGCCAGCGGCTCGCGATCGCCCGGACGCTGGTGCAGCGTCCGGAGATCTATCTGTTCGACGACTCGTTCTCGGCGCTGGACTACGCGACCGACGCGGCGCTGCGGTCCGCACTGACACTCGAGACCTCGGAGGCGACGGTCGTCATCGTCGCCCAGCGGGTGTCCACCATCCGTGACGCGGACCGGATCGTGGTCCTGGACGAGGGGCAGGTCGTGGGGGCGGGAACCCACCGCGAGCTGATGGCGGGGAACGAGACCTACCGGGAGATCGTGCTCTCGCAGCTGACGGAGGCTGAAGCCGCATGAGCGGGCCGGGTGGACGCATGATGATGGGCCCGGTCGAGCGGTCCATGAACTTCAAGGGCTCGGGCAAGCGGCTGCTGAAGCGGCTCGCGCCCGACCGGAGACTGCTGTGGGTGATGCTCGCGGCGGGTGTGCTGAGCGTCGCGTTCTCGGTGGTCGGGCCGCTGGTGCTGGGCCGGGCGACCGACCTCGTCTTCGCGGGTGTCGTCGGCCGGGGCATGCCGGAGGGGACCACCAAGTCCCAGGCGATCGACGGTCTGCGGGACAAGGACCAGGGCGGACTCGCGGACATGCTGTCCGGGGTGGACTTCACGCCCGGCGAGGGCATCGACTTCACCGCCGTCGGTCATGTGCTGCTGGTGGCGCTCGCGCTGTACGTGATCTCCGGGCTGCTGGCGCTGGTCTCCACCCGGCTGTCGATCCGGGTGATCAACCGGGCCGTGTACCGGATGCGTGAGGACGTCCAGGCGAAGCTGTCCCGGCTGCCGCTGTCGTACTTCGACCGGGCCAAGCGCGGCGAGGTGCTGAGCCGGGCCACCAACGACATCGACAACATCTCGCAGACCCTCCAGCAGTCGATGGGCCAGCTCATCAACTCGCTGCTGACCATCGTCGGTGTACTGGCGATGATGTTCTGGATCTCGCCGCTGCTGGCGCTGGTCGCCCTCGTCACGGTGCCCGTGTCGGTGTTCGTGGCGACGAAGGTGGGCAAGCGGTCGCAGCCGCACTTCGTGCAGCAGTGGAAGTCCACCGGCACGCTCAACGCCCACATCGAGGAGATGTACACCGGCCACGCACTGGTGAAGGTCTTCGGACGGCAGGAGGAGTCGGCCAGGGACTTCGCCGAGCAGAACGACGCCCTGTACGAGGCCGGCTTCAAGGCGCAGTTCAACAGCGGTGTGATGCAGCCGCTGATGTTCTTCGTCTCGAACCTCAACTATGTGCTGGTGGCGGTCGTCGGCGGACTGCGGGTCGCGTCCGGCGCCCTGTCGATCGGTGATGTGCAGGCCTTCATCCAGTACTCCCGGCAGTTCTCGATGCCGCTGACCCAGGTCGCCTCCATGGCGAACCTGATCCAGTCGGGTGTCGCGTCCGCCGAGCGGATCTTCGAACTGCTGGACGCCGAGGAGCAGGAGGCCGACGCACCGGCCGCCGGGCGCCCCGAGCGGCGCCTCGGCCGGGTCGCCCTGGAGAAGGTCGCCTTCCGCTACGACCCGGACAAGCCGCTCATCGAGGATCTGTCGCTGACGGTGGAACCGGGCCACACGGTCGCGATCGTGGGCCCGACCGGCGCCGGCAAGACCACGCTGGTCAATCTGCTGATGCGGTTCTACGAGGTGACCGCGGGGCGGATCAGCCTCGACGGCGTCGACATAGCGGACATGTCGCGGGAGGAACTGCGGTCCGGTATCGGCATGGTGCTCCAGGACACCTGGCTGTTCGGCGGCACCATCGCGGACAACATCGCCTACGGCGCCGCCCGGGACGTGACGCGGGCGGAGATCGAGGAGGCCGCGCGCGCCGCGCACGCCGACCGCTTCATCCGTACGCTGCCCGAGGGCTACGACACGGTGCTCGGCGACGACGGAGCCGAGGGCGCGGGAGTGAGCGCGGGCGAGAAGCAGCTGATCACCATCGCGCGGGCGTTCCTGTCCGACCCGGTGATCCTGGTGCTCGACGAGGCGACGAGTTCGGTCGACACCCGTACGGAGGTCCTGATCCAGAAGGCGATGGCACGTCTCGCCCACGGCCGTACGAGCTTTGTGATCGCCCACCGGCTCTCCACCATCCGGGACGCGGACGTGATCCTGGTGATGGAGAACGGGTCGATCGTCGAACAGGGCACGCACGACGGCCTGTTGGCAGCGGAGGGCGCCTATGCGCGGCTGTATTCGGCGCAGTTCGCGCAGGCGGTCGTCGAGGTGGAGTGAGGGCGGGAGCCCCGCGGCTGCCCGGAGGTCCGGGGTGTCAGTCCAGGTAGCCGCGGAGCTGGTCGGCGAAGGCGTGGTCGCGCAGTTTGTTGAGGGTCTTGGACTCGATCTGGCGGATGCGCTCCCGGGTCACGCCGAAGATCCGGCCGATCTCCTCCAGGGTGCGCGGCCGGCCGTCGACCAGCCCGTACCTCAGCTGCACGACCTTGCGTTCGCGCTCGCCGAGGGTGGAAAGCACCGCTTCGAGGTGTTCGCGCAGCAGCAGGAACGCGGCGGACTCCACGGGTGACGCGGCGTCGCCGTCCTCGATGAGGTCGCCGAGGGCGACGTCGTCCTCCTCCCCCACCGGCGCGTGCAACGAGACCGGTTCCTGGGCGAGCCGCAGCACCTCGCCGACTCGCTCGGGCGCCAGGTCGAGCTGGGCGGCGACCTCTTCGGCGGTGGGTTCGTAGCCGCGCTCCTGGAGCATCCGGCGCTGGACCCGTACGACACGGTTGATCAGTTCGACGACATGCACCGGGACGCGGATGGTGCGGGCCTGGTCGGCCAGCGCGCGGGACATGGCCTGCCGGATCCACCAGGTCGCGTACGTCGAGAACTTGTAGCCGCGGGCGTAGTCGAACTTCTCGACGGCCCTGATCAGGCCGAGGTTTCCCTCCTGGACCAGGTCGAGCATGGTCAGCCCGCGGCCGACGTAGCGCTTGGCGACCGAGACGACGAGCCGCAGATTCGCCTCGATCAGTCGGCGCTTGGCCATCCGGCCCATCACGACCAGTTTGTCGAGGTCGACGGCGAGCTGGGAGTCGTCGATGTCGGGGGTGCCCGCGAGCCGCTCCTCGGCGAACAGGCCCGCTTCGACCCGCCGCGCGAGCTCCACCTCCTCGACCGCCGTGAGCAGCGGGATCCTGCCGATCTCGCGCAGATACTGGCGGAACAGGTCGGAGGACGGCCCGCCGGAGTCTGCTCGGGCGGCGCGGACGGGTTCGGGCGGGTCGGGTACTTCCACTGCGTCCTCGACGACGGTCTCCGCGACCGTTTCGGGAACGGCCTCGGGATGGTGTGCGGGCAGGCTCTGGGCGGGGACCTGCGCGGAGACGTCGGCGGCAGCCTCGGTCTCGGTCAGGGTCTGGGTCTGCACGGGGGCGACCTCCAGGGTGATCGCTGCCGGATCGGGGGCGTACGGCAGCGGGACGGGGGCGGCCGGGCCGCATTCCGTCCCGTACACGATGAGCGGATCCGCGGGGTCGAGAGGCCCACTCGGTGTGGACCGGCCGCGCTCCGAGGACTCAGGCACCGCACCCAGTGTGGGGTACGACACACAGCTGCCACGAGGGGCGTGCGACGACTTTTTGAGTCCCGTGCGTGACCGGACGGTTACGGGGACGGGTGCCGGGGGCTGTGGGCGACAGCCCTCAGAGGGCGTCGGCGCCGCGGTTGCGCAGGGAGCGGGCGTACTGCTGGAGGACCCACAGTTCGTTCGCCACGGCGGTGTGCTGCTCGGGGTCGGCGTGCTGGCCCAGGCGCGCGAGCGTGCCCTGCACCTCGCTGATGCGGCGGTCCACGGCGCGCAGCCGGACCGAGACGAGCTGGACCCCCGCATACGTCTCGTCGACGATCTTCGAGTGCACGGCCTCGACGGCCAGTTCGGTGACCAGCGCCCGCACCGTGTCGTTGGCGGCTGCGTCGCGGACGCGGGCGATATAGCCGGAGCCGTCCTGCGTGCCCTGTTCCGCGCCGCCCGCCTCGGCGATGGTCTGGCGGACCGCCGCGTACGGAGGAGCGGTGAACTCGTCCACTCCGTACGCGTCGAACGCCGGGGACACCAGGCCCGGGTGCTGGAGCGCCAGCTTGAGCAGTTCGCGCTCGGTGCGGTGGGCCGGGCTGCGGAGGTTGAGCGCGGGGCCGGACGGGACCGCGGGGGCCTGGGGCTCCTGCTGCCGGGCGGAGGGGCGCGTCGGGGCGGGGCCCCGGCCGCCGCGGTCCCGGGCCCAACGGGCCAGCTGGGCCACGCGCTTGACGACGAACTGGGTGTCGAGGATGCCGACGATGCCGGCGAGCTGCACGGCCGACTCGTGCTGGATCGCGACGTTCTTGATGCCCGCGACGATGGGCGCGGCCTCGTCGAGCGCGGCGGCGCGGCCGGCCGGGGTCTCCAGGTTGTGGCGCAGCACGACCTGGCGGATCGCGAACTCGAAGAGCGGGGTGCGGGTCTCGACCAGCTTCTGCACCGCGTCGTCGCCCTGCGCGAGCCGCAGCTCGCAGGGGTCCATCCCACCCGGGGTGATCGCGATCGACGTCTCGGCGGCGAACTTCTGGTCGTCCTCGAAGGCACGCAGCGCGGCCTTCTGACCGGCCGCGTCCCCGTCGAAGGTGAAGATCACCTCGGCGGTGGCGTTGTCCATCAGCAGCCGGCGCAGGATCTTGATGTGGTCGCCGCCGAACGCCGTGCCACAGGTCGCGATCGCGGTGGTCACACCCGCGAGATGGCAGGCCATCACGTCGGTGTAGCCCTCGACGACGACCGCGCGGCTGGCCTTGGCGATCTCCTTCTTGGCCAGATCGATGCCGTACAGCACCTGGGACTTCTTGTAGATCCCCGTCTCGGGGGTGTTGAGGTACTTAGGGCCGTTGTCGCTCTCGTACAGCTTGCGGGCGCCGAAGCCGACGACGTCGCCGGAGATCTCGCGGATGGGCCACATCAGCCGGCCGCGGAAGCGGTCGATGGGGCCGCGGCGGCCGTCCTGGGAGAGACCGGAGAGGATCAGCTCCTTGTCGCTGAAGCCCTTGCCGCGCAGAAAGCGGGTGAGGTGGTCCCAGCCCTGCGGGCTGTAACCGACGCCGAAGTGCTGGGCGGCGCCCTGGTCGAAGCCGCGTTCGGCGAGGAAGGCGCGGCCGGTCTCCGCCTCGGCGCTGTTCTCCAGCTGCTCGATGTAGAACTGCGCCGCGATCTTGTGCGCCTCCACCAGCCGGATCCGCTCGCCCCGCTGGTGGCTCGGGTTGTACCCGCCCTCCTCGTAGCGCAGGGTGATGCCCGCCGTCGCGGCGAGCCGCTCGACCGTCTCCGAGAAGGTGAGATGGTCGATCTTCATCACGAAGGCGATGGTGTCGCCGCCCTCCTGGCAGCCGAAGCAGTGGAACAGGCCCTTGCTCGGGCTGACCTGGAAGGAGGGGGACTTCTCGTCGTGGAAGGGGCAGAGGCCCTTGAGATTGCCGCCGCCGGCATTGCGCAGCTGGAGGTACTCGGACACGACGGCGTCGATCGGGACGGCGTCCCGCACCGCCTTCACGTCGTCATCGTTGATCCTGCCTGCCACGCGTGAAGTCTACGGTGGCGCGGTGACACTCCTGCCTGCTCCCGTCATCCCGTGAGCGTGGTGAGGGGGACGGACGGGTCGCCGAGGGCGTCCGGGTCCACCTGGGCACCGGAGCGGATGAGGTCCTGGACGGGTCCGGTGACGTCCCACACATTGACGTTCATCCCGGCGAGCACCCGGCGGTCCTTCAGCCAGAAGGCGATGAACTGCCGCTTGCCGGCGTCCCCGCGCAGGACCACCTGGTCGTAGCTGCCGGCCGGTGCCCAGCCCGAGTACTCGAGGCCCAGGTCGTACTGGTCGGAGAAGAAGTAGGGGACGCGGTCGTAGCTCACGTCCTGACCGAGCATGGAGCGCGCGGCCGCCGGGCCGCCGTTCAGCGCGTTCGCCCAGTGCTCGACCCGCAGCCGGGAGCCGAGCAGCGGGTGGTGCGCGGCGGCGACGTCGCCCGCGGCGTAGATGTCCGGATCGGAGGTGCGCAGCTGCGCGTCGACCGCGATGCCGCCGCCGTGTGCCCGGTCGGCGAGGGCGAGGCCGGCGGCTTCGGCGAGGGCGGCGCGCGGTGCGGCGCCGATCGCGGCGAGCACGTCGTGGGCCGGGTGCTCCTCGCCGTCGTCGGTGCGGGCCGCGAGGACGACGCCGTCCTGGCCGGTGATCTCGGTGAGGCGGGCGCCGAAGTGGAAGCGGACGCCGTGCTCCTTGTGCAGTTCGGCGAAGACCTGGCCGAGTTCGGGGCCGATGACCTGGTGCAGCGGGGTGGGCTCGGGTTCGACGACGGTGACCTCGGCGCCGTAACCGCGGGCCGCGGCGGCGACCTCCAGGCCGATCCAGCCGGCGCCCGCGATGACCAGATGGCCGTTGTCGCGGCCGAGTGCGGCAAGGACCCGGCGCAGCCGGTCGGCGTGGGCGAGGCGGCGCAGATGGTGGACGCCGGCGAGCTCGGTGCCGGGGATGTCGAGCCGGCGCGGCTCGGAGCCGGTGGCCAGCAGCAGCTTGTCGTAGTGGAGGACGGTGCCGTCGCCCAGCCGGACCGACTTGGTCTCCCGGTCGACGGCGACGACGGTCTGGCCGAGATGCAGCTCCACATCGGCCTGCGCGTACCAGCCGGGCTCGTGGACGAAGACGCTGTCGCGCTCCTCCTTGCCGGAGAGATAGCCCTTGGACAGGGGCGGGCGCTCGTAGGGGTGGTCGCGCTCGTCACCGATGAGGATCACGCGTCCGGTGAAGCCCTCCGCACGGAGGGTCTCGGCGGCCTTGGCCCCGGCCAGACCACCACCGACGATGACGAACGTCCGATGTGCGTCGACCACTTGATGCCTCCTTTTTGCTTGTACGCTGCGCAGCCTTCAGCGAGCGTCCCGCACGCAGCGTGATGGCGGAAGAGGGGGTGACCTTCGGGCGTGTCATCCCGGACATCCCGCGCGGGCCGCTCCGGCCGCTCAGCTGCGGGCCGTGAGCTGCGCGTGCAGACTGCGGGCGGTCGCGTCGGTGAGTGACGCGAGCTGGTCGACGACGACCCGGGCGCGGGCCCGGTCGTCGCCGGCCGCGGCGAACAGGGCGCGGAACTGCGGGTCGAGGGTGTCGGGTGCGCGGGCGGTGAGGGCCTCGGCCAGTTCGGCGAGCACGATGCGCTGGTCGGCGCGGAGAGTCTCCTGCTCGGCGCGCTGCATCACATAGCGGTCGGCGACCGCCTTGAGAACGGCGCACTCGTTGCGTGCCTCGCGGGGGACGACGAGCTCGGCGGCGTAGCGGGTGAGCCGGCCGGTGCCGTACGCCTGACGGGTCGCGCCCTCGGCCGCGAGGGCGAAACGGCCGATGAGCTGGCTGGTGGCGTCCTTGAGGCGGGCCTGCGCGACGGCCGAACCGTCGTAGTGGTGCGGCCACCATTCCTGTTCGAGGAGGCGGTCCAGGGCCTCGGCGAGCTCCTCGGGGTCGGTGTCGGAGGGCACGTACCGGCCGATCGCCACCTGCCAGATGTCGCTGCGCTCCGGTTCGGCGAGGAGGAGGCCGGGGTCGAGGTGCCCGGCATGCAGGCCGTCCTCGAAGTCGTGCACCGAGTAGGCGACGTCGTCGGCCCAGTCCATGACCTGGGCCTCGAAGCACTTGCGGTGGTCCGGCGCGCCCTCGCGGACCCACTCGAAGACGGGCAGGTCGTCCTCGTACACACCGAACTTGACCGAGGCGGGGTCGGTGGGGTGACCGCCGCGCGGCCAGGGGTACTTGGTGGCGGCGTCCAGCGTGGCGCGGGTGAGGTTCAGACCGACGCTGACGACACCGCCGCCGTCGGTGGGGACGAACCTCTTGGGCTCGATACGCGTCAGCAGGCGCAGAGACTGGGCGTTGCCCTCGAAGCCGCCGCAGTCCTTGGCGAACGTGTTGAGCGCCTGCTCGCCGTTGTGCCCGAAGGGCGGATGGCCCATGTCGTGGGCGAGGCAGGCGGCCTCGACGAGGTCGGGGTCGCAGCCGAGTGCGGCGCCCAGCTCGCGGCCGACCTGGGCACACTCCAGGGAGTGGGTCAGCCGGGTGCGCGGGCTGGCGTCCCATGCCTGGTTGCGGGTGCCCGGGGTGACGACCTGGGTCTTGCCGGCGAGACGGCGCAGCGCGGAGGAGTGCAGCACACGCGCGCGGTCGCGCTGGAACGCGGTGCGCCCCGGACGCTTGTCGGGCTCGGGCGCCCAGCGCGCGGAGGCCGCGTCGTCGTAGCCGTCGTCGTGGAGGCCGTTTCCGTCGTACGTGCCGGGCCCGGGCGGAGTGGTGCTGGTGGTGCCTGCCATGCACCGAAGGTAACCGGAGCGGCCGGGCGGCGGTCGACCCGGTGGGCTACGCGGAGGCGAGTTCGCGCCGCTGAGCCGCGTACGGGGCGGTCAGCGCCTCGTCGTAGCGCTGGAGCAGCAGCCGGGCCAGCGCGGGGTGCGCGCCGAGCGGGGCGGCGGCGATCCAGGGTGTCGCGGCGGCGCTGCGGGCGGCGAACAGACCGGGGGCCGCGAAGTAGGAGGCGACGGCGATGCGGTGCCGGCCACGGGCGGTGAGCGCACGGACGGCCGCCGGGACCGTGGGGGACGCGGCCGAGGCGTACGCGGCGACGACCGGCACTCCGCCGAGGCGTTCGCTGAGCATCGCCGCCGTGCTGCGGGCGTCGGCCGCCGATTCGGGGTCGCGGGATCCGGCGGCCGCCAGGACGACACCCGTGCTGCGGCTGGTGCCGTCGCCGGGCTGCCAGCCGGCATCGGCGAGCCGGGAGCAGAGCGCCTCCACCAGCAGGGGGTGCGGGCCGAGCGGGGCGGCGATGCGGATGTCCGCACCGGGGACGGCGGCCGCCGCCTGCGGCAGGTCGTACTTGATGTGGTACCCGCGGCCGAGCAGCAGCGGTACGAGGACGGCCGCGCCGTCCCGGGCGTGCGGTGCGGGGGCGAGACCGGCGAGGGTGTCGTCGAGCAGCGGCTGGTTCAGCTCGATGTGGCCGAGCCGTACGTCGAGGCCGGGGCGCAGTTCGCGGACGCGGTCGAGGAGCTCGAGGACGGTGTGGAGTGCACGGGGCTCGCGGCTGCCGTGGGCGACGGCGACGAGGATGGGCCGTTCGTTCGGGGGCATGGGCTGCGGGTTCCGTTCAGTCGCACATGGCTGAGTTGGGTGCCCAGCTGGTCGGTGATCCGTGAGAGCAGCTGAGCGGTGGTGTCGAGGGGCAGTGGCCGGCCGTCTGGTACCTGTACCTGCTCCGTCATGAACAGATCCTGGCGGATCGACATTGCGAGGCCGTTGCACGGCGGTGACAGGTGTTTTCCACCGCCTCACCGCCGCCCCGCGGCCGGTGTCAGGATCCTCGGGCCGGCCGGGCCGAACGAACCGATCCGGTCCGTTGTGCGTCTGACCGGGTGTGAAGCGATCACGACTCAGACCCCGCCTGCCCAAGCTGCCCCGCTCGCGCCGCTCACAGCGGCGCCTCGTGCAGGCCGCGATGCTCGGCTGTGTGCTCGCTCTCGCCCCGGCGACCTGGATGCACGCCGTGGCCGACAGCCGGGTGAGGACGGTCGCGGAGGTGCCCGCGCAGGACGTGGCCGTGGTCTTCGGGGCCGGCCTGTGGAAGGGCCGGCCCACGCCCTATCTCGCGCACCGGCTGGACGCGGCCGCCGAGTTGTACCGGGCGGGCAAGGTGCGGGTCGTCCTGGTCACCGGGGACAACAGCCGGGTGGAGTACGACGAGCCCGACGCCATGCGCACCTATCTGACCGCCCGGGGCGTGCCGGACGGGCGGATCGTCAGCGACTACGCCGGTTTCGACACCTGGGACTCCTGTGTGCGCGCCAAGAAGATCTTCGGCGTGGACCGGGCGGTGCTCGTGACCCAGGGCTTCCACATCCGGCGGGCCGTCGCGCTGTGCCGTTCGGCCGGGGTCGACTCGTACGGCGTCGGGGTCTCCGAGCCGCACGACGCGACCTGGTACTACGGCGGGGTCCGCGAGATGGCCGCGGCCGGCAAGGCGGCGCTGGACGCGGCGGTCGAACCCGATCCGCGGTTCCTGGGCGCCGAGGAGAAGGGTGTGCACGAGGCGCTGGCCGCGTCCGGACGGTGATCGTCTGCGGGTGACACACGGCGGGCCGCTCGCTTCGGGATGCGCGGCGCGCGACAGTGATCTGTATGGAAAACGACGTGGCGACCCTGCTCAGCCGGCACACCGAGGCGCTCGCGCTCTTCTCCGACCGGGTGCACGCCGTGCGCCAGGAGCAGTGGGACGATCCGACACCCTGTACCGAGTGGTCGGTGCGCGATCTCGTGAACCATCTGACCGCGGAACAGTTGTGGGTGCCCCATCTGGTGGTCGAGGAAGCGGATCTCGACGAGGTGGGCGAGGCGTACGACGGCGACGTCCTCGGCGCGCATCCGCGCCGGAGCTGGGACGCGGCGGCGCGCGCCGCCCGGGAGGCGTTCGCGGAGCCCGGGGCGCTGGAGCGGACGGTGCAGCTCTCCTACGGCGAGACGCCGGCGGTGGCCTACTGCGCGCAGATGACCACGGACGCGGTCGTGCACAGCTGGGACCTCTCCCGTGCGATCGGCGCGCCCGAGCAGCTGCCGGACGCGCTGGTGGCCTTCGCGCTCGACGAGGTGAGTCCGTACGCGTCGGAGCTGGAGGCGTCCGGGCTGTTCGCCCCGCCGATCGAGCCGCCGCCGGCCCACAGCCACCAGGCCAGACTGCTCGCACTGCTCGGCCGCCGCGCCTGACCGGCCAGGGCGCCCGCGGTGGCGGCGCCTCACAGGGCGGGGCAGGGCATGCGGAGGGGCGCGTACCCCGGCCGTAATGGGGCACGAGGGCCGGCGTAACAGAGGCCGCGCACGCTGGCCGTATGCCCGAGCTCACTGCCCCCGCCGCCCCGCTCACCGCGACGCACTGTCCGTACTGCGCCCTCCAGTGCGGCATGAATCTGCGCGCTCCCGGGGCCGGCGAGGAGACGGTGCAGGTCGTGGAGCGGCCGGACTTCCCGGTGAACCGGGGTGCGCTGTGCGGCAAGGGCCGTACCGCCCCCGCGCTGCTCTCCTCCCGGGTACGCCTGACCGGGCCCCTGGTCAGGTCCGCTGCCACCGGCAGGCTCGAACCGGCCGGCTGGGAGGAGGCCCTGGAGAGGGTCGCAGAAGGGCTGCTGCGGACCAGGGCGGCCCACGGCCGGGACGCGGTCGGGGTGTTCGGCGGCGGCGGGCTCACCAACGAGAAGGCGTACACGCTCGGAAAGTTCGCCCGGGTGGTGCTCGGCACCTCGCAGATCGACTACAACGGGCGCTTCTGCATGTCGTCGGCCGCTGCCGCGCATCAGCGGGCGTTCGGACTGGACCGGGGACTGCCGTTCCCGCTGGAGGACATTCCCCGGACGGGCTGTGTGGTGCTCGTCGGCTCCAACCCGGCCGAGACCATGCCCCCGGCCCTGCGCTTCCTGACGGAACTGCGGGAGAACGGCGGCACGTTGATCGTCATCGACCCGCGCCGCACCCGCACGGCCGAGCAGGCGGACCTCCATCTCGCGCCCCGGCCCGGTACGGATCTGGCGCTGGCGCTCGGCCTGCTGCATCTGGTGGTGGCCGAGGGGCGCACCGACGAGGCGTTCATCGCGGACCGCACGACCGGCTGGGAGGAGGCCAGGTCCGCGGCCATGGCGTACTGGCCGGAGCTCGTGGAACGGATCACGGGGGTGGGTGTGCCCCAACTGCGCGCGGCGGCCGCCCTGTTCTGCGACGCCGCGTCGTCGATGGTCCTCACCGCCCGCGGCCCCGAGCAGCAGTCCAAGGGCACGGACACGGTGAGCGCCTGGATCAACCTGTGCCTCGCGACCGGCCGGGCCGGGCGCCCGCTGTCCGGCTACGGCTGTCTGACCGGGCAGGGCAACGGCCAGGGCGGCCGCGAACACGGCCAGAAGGCAGACCAGTTGCCCGGCTATCGCAAGCTGGACGACCCCGCGGCCCGCGCGCATGTGGCCGAGGTGTGGGGTGTGGCGCCCGAGTCGCTGCCGGGGCCGGGCCGCAGCGCGTACGAACTCCTCGACGCACTCGGCACCGACGTGAGGTCGCTGCTGGTGATGGGCTCCAACCCGGTGGTGTCGGCGCCGCGGGCCGCCCATGTGGAGGAGCGGCTGCGGTCGCTGGACTTCCTGGCGGTCGCGGACGTGGTGCTCTCCGAGACGGCCGCGCTGGCCGATGTGGTGCTTCCGGTGACCCAGTGGGCCGAGGAGACGGGGACGACGACGAACCTGGAGGGCCGGGTACTGCTGCGCCGCCGCGCGGTGTCCGCGCCGCCGGGTGTCCGCAGCGACCTCGAGATCCTCGGCGGACTGGCGGCGCTGCTCGGTCACGAGAAGGGCTTCCCTGCGGACCCGGAGGAGGTGTTCGAGGAGCTGCGGCGGGCGTCCGCGGGCGGACCCGCGGACTACTCGGGCATCACGTACCGCAGGATCGCGGAGGAGGACGGGGTGTTCTGGCCCTGCCCGGAGGACTCGGCGGAGAGCCGGCACCCGGGCACGCCCCGGCTGTTCCTCGACCGGTTCGCCACGCCCGACGGGCGTGCCCGCTTCGTACCGGTCACGCACCGGGCCGCCGCCGAGGAGCCGGACGACGACTACCCGGTGCTGCTGACGACCGGCCGGGTCGTCTCCCAGTACCAGTCCGGGGCCCAGACGCGGCGCGTCGACGAGCTCAACGCGGCGGCGCCGGGGCCCTTCGTGGAGCTGCATCCGCTGCTCGCCGAACGCCTGGAGGCGGCCGAGGGCGACCGCATCGCCGTCGTCTCACGGCGGGGGCGGGCGGTCGGGCCGGCGCGGATCACCACGGGGATCCGGCCGGACACCGTGTTCATGCCCTTCCACTGGCCGGGCGAGGGCCGGGTCAACTCGGTGACGAACCCGGCGCTCGACCCGACGTCCCGGATGCCGGAGTTCAAGGTGTGCGCGGTACGGGTGGAGCGGGTGGGTGCCGGGGAAGGGGCCGGGCCCGGGGCGCCGGAGGTGGGGTAGCGCCCTTCGGGCGGGCAGTGTCCAGCGGGGGCGAGGTCGGCCGACCGGGCGGGCGCACCGGCGGGGGCCGGGGTCAGCCGACCGGGCGGGCGCACCAGTCGCCGCCAGGAATGGCGGTGCCGTGCGCGCGGAGCCTCCCCGCCACGTCCGGGGCCGCCACGTACACCCATGCCCGTACCGCCGTGCCGTCCGGGCGCAGCACGTCGAGCGCGACACGTTCGTACAGATTGCGCGGATGGCCGGGTGAGACGTACTCCTCCAGCCGGTCGAGCACGGTGAGCAGATCCCCGTACTCCCCCGGCGCGGCCGTCAGCAGGTCGCCCACCACGCCGGAGGCACCGCCGGTGCGGGACGACTCGACCGCGTACGGGTAGCCGGGGCCGTCGTAGAGCTCCGCTCCGGGGAGCCGTGCCGGTTCCTCGGCGGCGGTGCGGCCGTGCAGGAACAGGTGGTGGTTGCACTCCCCCGGCCGGAGGGTGCCGTAGACGAAGAAGGGCAGGTCCTGGCCGTTCATCGGGCCGAGGTCTCCTCGTCGATCCACGCCAGGTAGGCAGCGCTGCCTGCCACCACCGGGGTGGCGATGATCTCCGGCGTCTCGTAGTCGTGAGCCGCCCGCAGATGGGCTTCCAGCTCCGGGTAGCGCTCCTCGGACGTCTTGAACAGGATCTGCCACTCCTGCGCGGTCTCGATCGTCTCCTGCCAGCGGTAGACGGAGGTGACGGGCGCGGAGATCTGCGCGCAGGCGGCGAGCCGTGCGTCCACGGCTCCGCGCGCCAGCTCCTCCGCCTTGGCCGCGCTGTCGGTGGTGGTCAGAACGGTGAGTGCCAGGGCCACAGGCGGACTCCGATCGCTTCGGGGGTACTCACGGGCGGGGCGGGGGCCTCACAGCCCCTGCCGGCCGGTCCGGCCCACCGTACGGGAGCCCCACCGGCGCCCCGCCACCCGCCGGGTCAGCCCGTGTACGGGTGCGCCGACTTGGCCGTCCGCAGCGCGCGGCCCCACCACGCGAGCTGGTCCAGCATCGCCTTGGCAGCGGCGTCGGGGGCTGCCGGGTCCCGGTGCCGGCCCTCGTCGTCGAAGTGGCCGCGCGCGTTGTGGAAGGACACCGTGTCGCGGACGGTCACGGCGTGCATCTCGGCGAAGACCTGCCGCAGCTGCTCGACGGCGCGCAGCCCGCCGGACATGCCGCCGTAGGAGACGAAGGCGACGGGCTTGGCCTGCCATTCGGTGAAGTGCCAGTCGACGAGCGCCTTCAGGGACGCGGGGAAGGAGTGGTTGTACTCGGGGGTGAGGACGACGACGGCGTCGGCGCGGGCCAGGACGGGCGAGACCTTGTCGAGCTCGGCGCGGACGGCGGGCGAGGGATCGTGGGAGATGGCGGTGGGGAGGTCCACCTCCCCGAGATCGACGAGCTCGGCGGCGAAGTCCTCCCGCTGCCGTGCGTTGCCCAGGAACCACTCGGCGATGACGGGCCCGAAGCGCCCGTGGCGGTTGCTGGCGAGGATGACGGCGAGCCGGAGGGGGACGGTGCGGGAGGCGTCCGTGGAGGGGTCTGTCTGCGGATTCTGCTGCGTGATGAGGTCCATGGGCATGAGCGTGGTACCTCAAGCTTGCTTGAGGTCAAGTGGGCGGGGACGGGGGTGTTCTGGCCTGGCGACCGGCGGGGGGTTGAGGGCGCCCCGGCCCGCCGCCGACGAAGGGCGGCCGCCCGCGACGCGCGCACCCCCAGCCCGTCGGCGACGTGCGGCCCCTGGGGGCGCAGCCCACAGCACGTGACCCCAGGCGCGCGCGTCCGCGTCACCCATTCAGTCCGGGCGGCCGCGATTCGCCGCGGCCCGTCCTGACCTGCGACAACCCCCCGCTGTCCAGCGCGACACGCCGGGAATGCGCCCATATCTGATGCGGCATCAGCAGGCGTGCGACACGCGCTGCGCCTTACCTCGAAGAAGACGACCTCAGTCGCACCGTTCTTCCCGGAGGAACCCCATGCGTACCGCCGCCCCCCTGCCGACCGGCCTCGCGCCGGCAGCTGACCTCATAGGCACCGGTGGCACCGGAACGTCGGCCGGGACCCTGGGGAGCGGCCGCGGCGCCGGTGACGTGGTGGTCGGGCTCCGTGGCGGGCCGGGCGGCCACGGACACGTCGGTCTCGGCCGCAGCGTCGGCCCGGACATCACCCAGATCGCGGCGGGTGTGGCCCTGCAGGCCACACCCGCCGTCGGCGGGACGCTGCTCTTGCGCAGTCGGGCGAGCGGCTCGCAGGGCAGCTGACGGGGGACGGCTTCCGTCCCCCGTCCCCGCCATGTCCCCGTTCCCGCCGGACCTTCGAGTCCGCCGGGAGCGGGGACCTTTCATTCGAACGGCCGACACGCACCACCGGCATGAGCCACGTGGACGGCGGCGTCCGCGGACATCCCGCGGTGGATCACGCCGTCCACTGGTCGAAAGCCAGCTTCGCGACCAGTGAGAAGACCACGACGAGCAGGACACCGCGCACGAACTCGCTGCCCTTGCGGAGCGCCATACGCGCGCCGAACATCGCGCCCGCCAGGTTGAACACCGCCAGCAGCGCGCCCAGCTGCCACATCACGGTGCCCTGGTAGGCGAACATCGCGAGGGCGCCGGCGTTGGTGCAGACGTTGACGATCTTGGCGGTGGCCGACGCGGTCACCAGGTCGAGATGGAGGACGGCGGTGAGCGCGAGCACCAGGAAGGTGCCCGTGCCGGGGCCGAACAGCCCGTCGTAGAAGCCGATGCCGCCGCCGACCAGGACGATCGCGGTGACCGTGCGGGCGCGGGTGACGGGCTTCCTGCCGTCGTCCGCGCCCGTACCGAAGGCGGGCCGCAGCATCACGAAGGCGGCGACACCCAGCAGTACGACCATGATCACGGGACGGAGCACATCGCTGCTGATCCCGGCCGCGAAGAACGCACCGCCCATCGACCCCGCCAGTGCGGCGAGGCCGATCCGTACGGCCGTCCGCACCGACACGGGGGCCTTGCGCACATACGTGACGGCCGCGCCCGAGGTGCCGACGATGGCGACCGCCTTGTTGGTGCCGAGGATCTGCGCGGCCTGGACGCCTGGCAGGCCGAGCAGCAGCGCGGGGAGCAGCAGCAGCCCGCCGCCCCCGACGACGGCGTCGATCCAGCCGGCCGCGGCCGCGGCGAGGCAGAGGAAGAGGAGCGTGGTCAGCGATATGTCGGGCACGTCCGCGACCCTATGAAGGAGATGGGTGTGGCGTCCATCCATCTCTGGTTGCTTGAGGGACCTCTGAGCTTCGGGTGCCGACGACGACGGTCGCATACAGCTCGTCCGAGGTGGCCACCCGCGCGCCGAGCCCGTCCCGGGTGACGATCGCCGCCGCCCGCTCCGCCTGCCGCTCGCTCGTCTCGAACAGCAGCGAGCCGCCGGGGGCCAGCCAGGGCGCGGCCTCGGCGGTCACCCGCCGGAGGACGTCGAGGCCGTCCGCCCCTCCGTCGAGCGCCACCCGCGCCTCGTGCACCCGCGCTTCGGCGGGCAGCAGATCGATCTCCTCGGTCGGTACGTACGGCACATTGGCCAGCAGCACGTCGACGCGGCCGCGCAGATGGCCCGGCAGCGGGTCGTACAGATCGCCCTCGTACGCCAGGCCGCCGGCGGCGCGGACGTTGCGGCGGGCGCAGCGCACGGCGGCGGGGTCGATGTCGGCGGCGTGCAGTTCGGCCCCGTCCAGGCCCGCGACGAGCGCGGCGCCGAGCGCGCCGGTGCCGCAGCACAGATCGACGACGACGGCTCCCGGCCGGGCGAGGACCGCGGCCTGCTCGACGAGGAACTCGGTACGGCGGCGGGGGACGAAGACCCCGGGGTCGACCGCGATGCGCAGACCGTGGAACCCGGCCCAGCCGAGGACGTGTTCCAGCGGCTCCCCTTCGATCCGGCGGCCGACCATGGCGGCGAGATCAGCGGGTGTGCGCGCGGTGGCGACGAGCAGTTCCGCCTCGTCCTCGGCGAAGACACACCCGGCGGCACGCAGCCTGGTGATGATCGCGGACGGGGACAGAGGGGAGGGAGAAAGCGACATGAGAGCCTTTCGGATACCGAAGGGCGCTCTCCGGTCGCCTAGGCCGGTCGAACCGGTTCGACCGAGGGACCACGGTGGGAGAGCACCCCGCCTGACGCAGCAGCGGTAATGGGTCTCACCTCCTCGGCCGGTCCACGGATGTGGAGACGGCAACACTACCCGACCTGCCCCGACGCGCACGGGTATCCGCGCACCGCGCCCCGGGTCCACCGGCGCCGGCCTCACAGGACGGTCCTGGCGGCGCTGAGGGCAGCGTTCCCGGTGGGAAACAGAGGAGCACCTGACGGGTAACAACGGACCCGCAGGCTGCGGACATGGCTACAGAGACCGTGGTGATCGGCGGCGGGACGGCGGGTGCGCGAGTGGCGCACCGGCTCGTCACCGCCGGTGTGCCCGTCACCGTGCTCGGCGAGGAGACCCACGCGCCGTACAACCGGGTGCTGCTCGCCGACGTGCTCGCCGGGCGCTACGGCCCCGAGGTGATCAGCCTGCCCGGTGTGCCGGTGCGGCGCGATGTGCGGGCGGTGTCGATCGACCGGGAGCGGCGGCTCGTGCACTGCGCGGACGGCACGGCGACGCCGTACGACCGGCTGGTGCTGGCGACCGGGTCGAACCCGGTCCTGCCGCCGCTACGGGGCCTGGGCGGTGAACTGCCCGACGGTGTGCACCCGTTCCGTACGCTCGACGACTGCGCGGCGCTGTCCGCCGCGGTGCGGCCGGGTCTGCACGCGGTGGTCGTCGGCGGCGGTCTGCTCGGTGTCTCCGCCGCCCGTGCCCTCGCGGCACGAGGCGCCCGGGTGGTGCTCGCCCAGCAGGGCGAATACCTGATGGAGCGCCATATCGACCCAGCCGCTTCACTGTTGCTGCGTACGCATCTCGAGGCCCTGGGTGTGGAGGTGCACACCGAGTGCCGTGTCCGGGGTCTGCGCGGCACGGCCGTCGAGCTCGCAGACGGCTTCGTGCTCGACTCCGACCTGGTCGTCCTCGCCTGCGGGGTGCGCCCCCGGGTCGGTCTGGCGGTCGACGCCGGGCTCGACGTCCGTACGGGCATCGTCGTCGACGACCGGCTGCGCACCTCGGACCCGTCCATCCATGCCGTCGGTGACTGCGCCGAGCACGACGGGCGCGTCTACGGTCTCGCCGGTCCGGCGCTGGACCAGGCCGACATCCTGGCTGCCGTCCTCACCGGACAGACCGCGCGCTACACCGGCACCCGCGCCCTGACCCGGCTCACGCTGTCCGGGCAGGGGACTTTCGACCTGGCCGCGTTCGGCGAGACCAGCCCGCTGCCCGGCGACGACGTCGTGCGGCTCGCCGACGCCACCCGGGGCGCGTACCGCAAGGTCGTCGTCCGCGGGGACCGGCTCGTCGGCGGGATCCTGCTCGGCGATCTCACGACCGTCGGCGAACTGGCCCGTACCTGGGAGGGCGACGAGCCGCTCCCCTCCACCCCGCTGTTGCACCTGCTTGGAGGCTCCTGAGATGTCCACCCCCACGATCGTGGTCGTCGGCCACGGGATGGTCGGCCAGCGATTCCTCGAGGCACTCGCGGAGCGCGGAACGACCGGGCGCGCACGGATCGTCGTGCTGTGCGAGGAGCCGCGGCCGGCGTACGACCGGGTCCGGCTGACCTCGTACTTCGACGGCCGCACCCCCGACGAACTCGCTCTCGCCGACGCGGACTTCATGCAGCAGAACGGCATCGAGCTGTATCTGGACGACCCCGCCGAGAGCGTCGACCGGGCCGCGCGCACGGTCACCTCGCGCGCCGGACGGACCTTCACCTACGACACGCTCGTCCTCGCCACCGGCTCGTACCCCTTCGTACCGCCCGTGCCGAACAAGGACGCCGAGGGCTGCTTCGTCTACCGCACCATCGAGGACCTGCTCGCGATCGAGGAGTACGCCAAGACGGCCACCACGGGTGCCGTCGTCGGCGGCGGGCTGCTCGGCCTGGAAGCGGCCGGCGCGCTCAAGGGACTCGGCCTCACCACGCACATCGTGGAGTTCGCGCCCCGGCTGATGCCGGTCCAGGTCGACGAGGGCGGCGGCGCGGCCCTGCTGCGCACGATCGAGGGCATGGGACTCACCGTCCACACGGGCACGGGCACCCAGGAGATCACCGTCGATGACTCCGGCGCGGTCAACGGCATGGCCCTGTCGGACGGTTCGGTCCTCGCGACCGATCTGGTCGTCTTCTCCGCGGGCGTCCGGCCGCGGGACCAGCTCGCCCGGGACATGGGCCTGGAGGTCGGCGCACGCGGCGGCATCGTGGTCGACGGGCAGTGCCGCACCTCCGACCCGGCGGTGTTCGCCATCGGCGAGTGCGCGCTAGCGGCGGACGGCCGGGTGTACGGCCTGGTCGCGCCCGGGTACGAGATGGCCGAGACGGCGGCGGCCGCGCTCGCCGGTGAGGGCGGGGAGTTCACCGGCGCCGACATGTCCACCAAGCTCAAGCTCCTCGGTGTGGACGTGGCGTCCTTCGGCGACGCGCACGGCGCGGCGGAGGGCTGCCTGGACGTCGTGTACTCCGACTCCCGCTCCGGGGTCTACAAGAAGCTGGTCGTCGGCGCCGGCGGCGAGCTGCTCGGCGGAGTCCTCGTCGGGGACGCCGAACAGTACGGTCTGCTGCGCCCGCTCACCGGCAGTGTGCCGCCGGTCTCCCCCGAGCAGCTGGTGCTGCCGGCGGGTGCGGGTGCACCCGTGGCGCTCGGCCCCTCCGCCCTCCCCGACGACGCGGTCATCTGCTCCTGCCACAACGTCACCAAGGGCGAGATCTGCGCCTGCTCCTCGCTCCCCGAGGTCAAGAAGTGCACCAAGGCGGGTACGGGCTGCGGCAGTTGCGTCAAGGTCATCGGCCAGCTGCTGCCGCAGTCCGGCGAGAAGGGTCTGTGCGGCTGCTTCGGCCACACCCGCAGCGAGCTGTACGAGATCGTCCGCACCCTGCGGTTCACCTCGTACGCCCAACTGCTCGACTCGCACGGCCGCGAGGAGGCGCGCGGCACGGACGGCTGCGAGGTCTGCAAGCCGGCGGTCGGGTCCATCCTGGCGTCGCTGGACGGCGGTTACATCCTGGACGGCGAGCAGGCCGCACTCCAGGACACCAACGACCACTTCCTCGCCAACCTCCAGCGCAACGGCTCGTACTCGATCGTGCCGCGCATCCCCGGTGGCGAGATCACCCCGGAGAAGCTGATCGTGATCGGCGAGGTGGCGCGGGACTACGGCCTCTACACCAAGATCACCGGCGGTCAGCGCATCGATCTCTTCGGCGCACGCGTCGACCAGCTCCCCGGCATCTGGGCCCGGCTGGTGGACGCGGGCTTCGAGTCGGGGCACGCGTACGGCAAGGCGCTGCGCACGGTCAAGTCCTGTGTGGGGCAGACCTGGTGCCGCTACGGGGTGCAGGACTCGGTCCGCATGGCGATCGATCTGGAACTGCGCTACCGCGGCCTGCGCTCGCCGCACAAACTCAAGTCCGCGGTCTCGGGATGCGCACGGGAGTGCGCGGAGGCGCAGTCCAAGGACTTCGGCATCATCGCCACGGCGAGCGGCTGGAACCTGTACGTCGGCGGCAACGGCGGCGCGACCCCGCGCCATGCCGACCTGCTGGCGCAGGACCTCTCGGACGCCGAACTGGTGCGGCTGATCGACCGGTTCCTGATGTTCTACATCCGTACGGCGGACCGGCTGGAGCGGACGTCGACGTGGCTGGAGCGGCTGGAGGGCGGCCTGGAGCATCTGCGGGACGTCGTCGTCCACGACTCGCTCGGGCTGTGCGACGAACTGGAGGCGCTGATGGAGCAGCATGTGGCGGGCTACCGCGACGAGTGGGCCGAGACGCTCCGCGACCCGGACCGGCTGCGCCGCTTCGTCTCCTTCGTGAACGCCCCGGACACCCCGGACCCCTCCGTGCGCTTCGTCCCCGAGCGCGGGCAGATCAAGCCCGATCTCACGTTTCTCACCCTGGAAGGGGCCGGTTCCCGATGAGCGTCCAACTGCTGGTGAGCGGCGAGTGGTTCACCGTCTGCGAGGCGTCCCGGCTGACCCCGGGGCGCGGTATGGCCGCGCTGCTGCCGGACGGCCGCCAAGTGGCCCTGTTCCTGGACCGCGCGGGACGGGTGTACGCCATCGACAACCGGGACCCCTTCGCCGGGGCCCAGGTCCTCTCCCGCGGCCTTCTCGGTTCGTCGGCGGGCGCGCCCTTCGTCGCCTCACCGCTGCTCAAGCAGCGCTTCGACCTGGCGACCGGCCGCTGTCTGGACGACGAGGACGTCTCGGTACGGGCCTACGAGGTACGGCTGGACCGGCCCTCGTCGGGAGCGGCGGACCGCGCGCGGCCACGCCTCGCGGAGAGCGTCCCGGCGGGCGGCTCCTGACATCCGCTGACACGGCAGCGGCCCGGGGCACCGATACCGGCGCCGGCTGTGGCTCCCGGCCCCCGCGATTCAATACGCTGACGCCCCAGGGTCTTCACCACCGACCGGGGTCTTCACCACCGAGGGGCGCAGCGATGGCGGGCTGGAGCACCAGCGACATTCCGGATCAGCACGGGCGTACGGCCGTGGTCACCGGGGCCAACAGCGGTATCGGTCTCGTCACCGCGCGGGAACTGGCCCGCAAGGGCGCGCGGGTGGTCCTCGCGTGCCGCAGCGAGTCCCGCGGCCGGGAGGCGGAGAGCGTCATCCGCGCCGAAGTGCCCGGTGCGGACGTGGAGTTCAGGCCGCTGGATCTGGCGGACCTGACCTCCGTACGGGACTTCGCGGCCTCGTACCCGTACGACCGACTCGATCTGCTGATCAACAACGCCGGTGTGATGGCGCTGCCCCACTCGGTGACGGCCGACGGCTTCGAGACGCAGTTCGGCATCAACCACCTCGGGCACTTCGCCCTGACGGGCCTGCTGCTGCCGAAGCTCCTGGAGACACCGGGCGCCCGGGTGGTGAGCCTGTCGAGCTTCATGCACGCGATGGCCAACATCGACATCGGCGATCTCAACAGCGAGCGCCGCTACAGCCCGTGGACCGCCTACTCCCGCTCGAAGACGGCGAACCTGCTGTTCGTCCACGAGCTGGCCAGGCGGCTGAGCGCGGCGGGCTCCGACGTCGTGGCGGCCGCCGCCCACCCCGGTTATGCCAACACCAACCTCCAGGCGGCCGGGGCACGGATGGCGGGCCAGAAGACCAAGGAACGGTTCATGCAGACCGGCAATCGGATCTTCGCCCAGTCCGCCGCGTCCGGGGCGCTGCCCACGCTGTACGCGGCCACCGCGCCGGACGTCCGGCCGGACTCGTTCACCGGCCCGCGGATCCTGGGATGGCGGGGTGCGCCGGCTCCGTCGTGGCGGCTCTCCTGGTCGTCGAACGACGTGGCCGGGGAGCGGCTGTGGGTGGCGTCGGAGCAGCTGACCGGGGTGACGTACGAGGGGCTCAAGTCCTGAGCTCCGGCGGACACGGCCCAGCACTTGCCGCAGGGCGGCCTCAGCGCAGTCCCGACGCCTCGAACACCTCCCGGGCCGTGTCCGACTCGATCCGTCGCGCCAGCGACTGAAGCACCGCGGATCCGCTGCTCAGCAGTCCGTCCTCACGCGCCCGCCGGGCCCCGGTGTCCAGTTCGTGCCACAGCAGCGGATTGGCGGCGAGGGTCTCCAGTTCCACCTCGACCCGCGCACCCCACACATCGCGGAGCACGATCCGCGGGCTGAGGCCGTCGCGGTGGCCGACCTGCGTGAGCAGATCGGTGCTGACCCGGCGCTCGCCGAGCAGTCCGCGTACGGCGATCCAGTGGTGGCCCGCGGTCACCCGGCTGGGGAAGAGCACCGAGAACAGCAGGGCCGCCAGCGCGGTCCACAGTCCCGAGCGCAGCGCGTCGAGCGTGCCCGCCGCCAGGTCCACGAGATGCAGCAGGACCAGCAGGGCGGCCGCGCAGAAGACCGCGGCCCGCACATCGGCCGCCCAGCGGCGGTCCTCGGCCGTCACCACCGTGTCGCCGGCCCCGAGGCACCCGGCGCTGTTCCCGCTCTCGCCCGTTTTCATGGCCGGGACGGTAAACCGGCCCGGGGAGCCGCGTCTGCACCGTCTGGGGCGCTCTGACGGATTCGCTACGCGGCGCGTCAAGAGTCCGTGAAGGCCGGGGGTGCGGGCGCAAGGAACACGACAAGACGGCACGGGGCGCGAAAGGACCGCCCGCACGCTGAGGTGTTCCCGACCGGAGGTGCCTGCACAATGACCGTCCTCAACACGCCTCCCGGCTCCGCCGGCCCGTCGGGTCCGTCAGGTCCGTCGGGTCCCTCGGGTCCATCGGGTCCTTCGGGTCCGTCCGAGGAGGTGCCCGGCCCCCGCGGCCCGTCCGAGGAGGTTCCCGGTTCGCACCCGCCGCCCGTGCGGCAGGCGGGCGACCGGCACCGGCTCACCGCGCTCCAGGGGCTGGCCGCGCTCTCCCTCGACGCGATGGCGTCGGTGGCCTACGGGCCCGAGGCCATCGTGCTGGTCCTCGCCACCGCGGGCGGTGTGGGGCTCGGCTTCACCCTTCCCGTCACCCTGGCCATCGCCGCCCTGCTCGCGGTGCTCGTCGCGTCCTACCGCCAGGTGATCGCCGCGTTCCCGAACGGCGGCGGTTCGTACGCCGTCGCCAGGACCCATCTGGGCCGGCGCACCTCCCTGGTCGCCGCGGCCTCGCTGATCCTCGACTACGTACTGAACGTCGCGGTCTCCGTCACGGCCGGCGTCGCCGCGCTCACCTCCGCGTTCCCGGCCCTCTACAACGACCGGATCGTGCTGTGCCTCGGTGTCCTGGTGCTGGTCACCGCCGTCAATCTGCGCGGCATCGTGGACTCCGCACGGGCGTTCGTCGTGCCGACCGCGGTCTTCGTCGGCTCGATCCTGACCATGATCGTCGTGGGGCTGTTCCGCGACGCACCGGTGTCCACCGAGGCCGCCGCCGGCCACGCCTCCGTCCTGGGCGAGAACACCACCACCGTCGGCGCGCTGCTGCTGATCAAGGCGTTCGCCTCCGGCTGCTCCGCGCTCACCGGCGTCGAGGCCGTCGCCAACGCCGTGCCGTCCTTCCGGGCGCCGGCGGCACAGCGCGCCCGGCGTACGGAGGCCGCGCTCGGCGGACTGCTCGGTGTGATGCTCATCGGACTCGCGGTCCTCATCGGCCGCTTCCACCTCCAGCCGGTCGAGGGCGTCACCGTGCTCGCCCAGCTGGCGGACGCGTCGCTCGGGCACAACTGGGCTTTCTACGTGGTGCAGTTCGCCACCGTCGTCCTGCTGGCACTGGCCGCCAACACCTCGTTCGGCGGGCTGCCCGTCCTGATGTCGCTGCTTGCCCGCGACAACTACCTCCCCCATGTCTTCCGGCTGAAGGCCGACCGGGAGGTCCACCGCCACGGAGTCCTGGCGCTCGCCGCCGTCGCGGCGCTGCTGCTCGTCCTGTCCGGCGGCGACACCAACACGCTGGTGCCGCTGTTCGCGATCGGTGTCTTCGTCGGCTTCACCATCTGCCAGACCGGCATGGTGATCCACTGGCGCGCCGAGCGGTCGCCCGGGTGGGGCCGGCGGGCAGTGCTGAACGGTGTCGGAGCCGTCCTCACCGGAGTCGGAGCCGTGGTGGTCACGGCCACCAAGTTCACCGAAGGAGCCTGGCTGATCGTGGTCGCGCTGCCCGCGCTGGTGCTGATCTTCGAACGGGTGCACCGGGCCTACGGCAGGATCGGCGAGCGCCTCGGTCTCGGCCGGGTGCCCGAGGCCCCGCACCGCGAACGCTCCCTGGTCGTCGTGCCGGTATCCCATCTGTCGAAGCTCACGGTCGAGGCCCTCAACGCCGCCGTCTCGCTCGGTGACGAGGTACGGGCGGTGACGGTGACCCATGGGGACGCGGAGGACCGCGCGGCCCTGCGGGAACTGCGCCAGGCCTGGGAGCGGTGGAACCCGGGCGTGGATCTGGTGGAACTGCACTCGGAGCACCGCACGGTGGGCCGGCCGGTGTCGGAGTACGTACGCCGGGTGTACAAGTACCACCCCGGCACACGGGTCACCGTGCTGATACCCGAGGTGGAGCCGGACCGGCTGTGGCAGCGGCTGCTCCAGAACCAGCGAGGTGCGGTGCTCGCGCACGCGGTGCGCCGGGACACGGACGCGGTGATCTGCCGGCTGCGGTTCCGCCTCTCGGATTCCGACCCCCTGTCCTGACCGGGTCCGGCCCCCTGTCCCGTCCGGGGAGGTGGTGGCACCGTGAAGGGAGAGGCGCACGACGAGGCCACCGGCCCGCTCGACCCGCTCGGCCGCATGTCGACCGCTGCGGGTCACCGGCCGTTGGCGTTCCGTCAATTCGGCGCTCCTAGGTTCCATCAGCGCGCGACCCCGCCGCGCCGACCGGCACCGCGGGGCGGTCCCCCCATTGGAGCGATACGTGGAACGTCGCAACTTCCTGCGTGGAGCGGTCATCGGCACCTCGGCAGCCGCCCTCGGCGGCACCCTGTGGCGCGGTGCGGCCGTCGCGGATCCCGCACAGCCGGGCCCCGGCCCCTACGGCGCACTCCGGCCGGCCGACTCCAACGGCATCCTCCTGCCCGACGGGTTCACCAGCAGGGTGATCGCCCGCTCGGGACAGAAGGTCGGCTCGACTTCGTACACCTGGCACAGCGCGCCGGACGGCGGTGCCTGCTACGCCGACGGCACCGGCTGGATCTACGTCTCCAACTCGGAGATCAACCCGTCGGGCGGCGCGAGCGCGGTCACGTTCTCCTCGACCGGCGCGATCACCGGCGCGCGCCGCATCCTGTCCGGCACCCGGCAGAACTGCGCGGGCGGCAAGACCCCGTGGAACACCTGGCTGTCCTGCGAGGAAGTCAGCCTCGGGTACGTCTACGAGACGGACCCCTGGGGCGTGAACGCCGCCGTGCGCCGGGACGCGATGGGCAGGTTCAAGCACGAGGCGGCCGCGGCCGACCCGGTCCGCAAGGTGGTCTATCTGACCGAGGACGAGACCAACGGCTGTCTGTACCGCTTCGTCCCCACCACCTGGGGCAACCTCTCCTCCGGCACCCTCCAGGTGCTGAAGGCCGGTACGGCGACCTCGGGCAGCTACACCTGGGCCGATGTCCCCGACCCGGACGGCTCGCCGACGGCGACCCGCAGCCAGGTCCCGGGCTCGAAGAAGTTCAACGGCGGCGAGGGCTGCTACTACGCCGACGACAAGGTGTGGTTCACCACCAAGGGCGACAACCGCGTCTGGCAGCTGAACCTGACCGCCGGCACGTACGAACTGGCCTACGACGACTCGCTGGTGAGCGGCGGCGCACCGCTGACCGGCGTGGACAACGTCACCGGCTCCTCCTCCGGGGATCTGTTCGTGGCGGAGGACGGCGGCTCCATGGAGATCTGTGTGATCACCCCGGACGACGTGGTCGCGCCGTTCCTGCGGATCAACGGCCAGTCCTCGTCGGAGATCACCGGTCCGGCGTTCTCGCCGGACGGCAGGCGGCTGTACTTCTCCAGCCAGCGCGGCACGAGCGGGTCGTCGTCGGGCGGCATCACCTACGAGGTGACGGGGCCCTTCCGCACCTAGGGGCCTGCCGTTCGGACCTCGCCGGGTTCGCGTGAACCGTGCCGTCCTGCCGCCCGCGGGTCTCAGCCCGCGGCCTCCGCCGGTGCGCCGCCCCTCAGCAGGGCGGCGCCCAGCGGGGTGAGTGTGTGCAGGACGGCGTTCCCGTGGCGCAGGGTCAGCACCAGACCCGCGTCCCGCAGGACCGCGGCGTGCTGGCTCGCGGAGGCGAGCGACACCCCTGCCCTGCGGGCCAGTTCGCTGGTGGTGCAGCCGTACCGTATGGCCTGGAGCACGGCGGAGCGGGTGTGGCCGACCAGCCGGCCGAGGGAGGGGCCGCCGGCCTCCCCGAAGACCGGGTCGGGGGTGTGCTCGGCCGCGTAGACGAGGACCGGCGGGAGCGACGGGTCGCGGTAGACGACGGGATTGCCCCGGCAGAAGAACGACGGCTGGAGCAGCAGGCCCCGGCCGTCGAGGTACAGATCACGGTCGACGGGATAGTCCGCCTCCAGGACCGGGGCACGCCACCGGAGCACCGGGGGAAGCGAGTCGAGCAGTTCGCCCGCGCCTCCGTCGAGCAGTGCCCGCCCGCGTACCGCACGGTCCGCCTCGACCCTCGCCTGGATCTGCGGCCAGTACGGCTCGATGGCGGCGCGGTGGTAGCTGCGGAGCACCGACACGAGCCGGACGAGCGGCTCGGGCCGTCCCTCGGCGAGGGCGGCGAGACGGCCCGTCAGCTCCGGAGCGGGGGTGCGGCCGGCGGCCACGAGCCCCAGTTCCGTATACAGTCGCGCCGGCGATGTGGCACGAATCACTTCGAGTCCGGAGTCGAGTCCGAGGCTTCCTTCCGGAGGCGTCAGAAAGTCGGGGAAATAGCCCCGCGTCGGCACCAGAGCGGCCAGCAGGCTTGTTTCACCATTCAACCTGGCCCGCGTTTCCGAGCGCCATTCCCCGAACATCAGCGCACGTCGGCGCTCTCTCAATCGGTGAAAGCTGAGAATCGTTTCCCACAACACATCCGGTTTCGTCGCCATCCGCACTCTGGCGAGGTCGTCACCGGTGAAATGGATACGAAGCACTGAACCCCCACTGTTGCACACGCAATCGGCCCCGATCACCGAGTATGCATGCAATCACAGCCGGTTACCACGGTGTTTCAGCCACAGTTGAAATGTCTCGCCGGAGCCGGGTGCGAACCGAAAGGCTGTACGGCGTCGGACAGGAACCAACTGTCACCGATGGACACAGCGAAGGCCGTGGGGGGCTTTGCGTGTCCGGCGGCGGGCGACAGTCGGTGCGGCTCCCTGCCCGGCGTGGGTAATGGGGCGCGGTCGGCGGATGGGGATCCGCGGGCCGCGCTCCGCCCGTTGTTTGCTGAACCAATGGCGGGAATTCGCTGGCCGGCAACATCCACAATTGCTCAGGGACTTTGTGAAAGTACTGAAAGAAGGGGACGGCCCGCCGGGGCCGTGCAGGCACAGCAGAAGGGGCGGGCGCCCCGCACAAGGCGCCCGCCCCTTCTCGGTGTTCCGGAGCCTCCACCGGGTCGGTGAGGGTGGGATGCCGGCTCCCCCACGGGCGCCGGGAGGCGCCCGAGGAGGACCGGTGTCGGCTCCGGGGTCCTTAAGTCCCTAGCGGGAGTCGCTGCCCTTCGAGACGGCCGCCGCACGGCCTGCCTCCAGGCGCGCCACCGGGATACGGAACGGCGAGCAGGACACGTAGTCGAGGCCCACCTCGTGGAAGAAGTGCACCGACTCCGGGTCGCCGCCGTGCTCACCGCAGACGCCGAGCTTGAGGTCCGGGCGGGTGGCCCGGCCGGCCTCGACCGCGTTGCGGACGAGCGAGCCGACGCCGTCCTTGTCGATGGTCTCGAACGGAGAGACCCCGAAGATGCCCTTCTCCAGGTACGCGGTGAAGAACGAGGCCTCCACGTCGTCGCGGGAGAAGCCCCAGACCGTCTGCGTGAGGTCGTTCGTCCCGAAGGAGAAGAACTGGGCGGCCTCGGCGATCTGACCGGCGGTGAGCGCGGCACGCGGCAGCTCAATCATCGTGCCGATGGTCAGCCGCAGGTCGGTCCCCGTGGCGGCCTGCACCTCGGCGATGACCCGGTCGGCCTCCTCGCGCACGATCTCCAGCTCCTGGACGGTGCCCACCAGCGGGATCATGATCTCGGGGCGCGGGTCACCCTTGGCGTTCTTGCGCTCGGCCGCGGCCTCGGCGATCGCCCGTACCTGCATGGCGAACAGACCGGGGATGACCAGACCGAGGCGGACGCCGCGCAGGCCCAGCATCGGGTTCTGCTCGTGGAGCTTGTGCACGGCCTGGAGCAGCCGCAGGTCGTTCTCGTTGTGGTCCTTGCGGGCCTCGGCGAGCGCGACGCGCACCGACAGTTCGGTGATGTCGGGGAGGAACTCGTGCAGCGGCGGGTCGAGCAGCCGGACGGTGACGGGCAGTCCGTCCATCGCCTCGAACAGCTCGATGAAGTCCTTCTTCTGGAGCGGCAGCAGCGCACCCAGAGCGTTCTCGCGCTCGTCGTCGGTGTCGGCGAGGATCAGCTTCTCGACCATCTCCCGGCGCTCACCGAGGAACATGTGCTCGGTGCGGCACAGGCCGATGCCCTGGGCGCCGAACCGGCGGGCGCGCAGCGCGTCCTCGGCGTTGTCGGCGTTGGCCCGCACGCGCAGCCGGCGCACCCGGTCCGCGTAGGCCATCACCCGGTGCACGGCGGCGACCAGTTCGTCGGCGTCGTCCGCGCCGGCGTGCATCCGGCCCTCGAAGTACTCGACGACCGGGGACGGTACGACCGGCACCTCGCCGACGTACACCTTGCCGGTGGAGCCGTCGATGGAGACGACGTCGCCCTCCTCGATGACCGTGCCGTTCACGGTCATCCGGCGGCGCTTGGTGTCGACCTCGAGCTCCTCGGCGCCGCAGACACAGGTCTTGCCCATGCCGCGGGCGACGACGGCGGCGTGCGAGGTCTTGCCGCCGCGGGAGGTCAGGATGCCCTCCGCGGCGATCATGCCGTCGAGGTCGTCGGGGTTGGTCTCGCGGCGGATGAGAATGACCTTCTCGCCCGAACGCGACCACTTCACCGCGGTGTAGGAGTCGAAGACCGCCTTGCCGACCGCGGCACCCGGGGACGCGGCGATACCGCGGCCGAGGAGTTCCGTCTTCGCCTGGTCGTCGAAGCGGGGGAACATCAGCTGCGCGAGCTGGGCGCCGTTGACCCGCTGGAGGGCCTCGGCCTCGTCGATCAGCCCCTGGTCGACGAGCTGCGTGGCGATGCGGAACGCGGCGCCGGCGGTGCGCTTGCCGACGCGGGTCTGCAGCATCCACAGCTGGCCGCTCTCGATGGTGAACTCGATGTCGCACAGGTCCTTGTAGTGCGTCTCGAGGGTCTCCATGATCTGCATCAGCTGGTCGTACGACTTCTTGTCGATCTGCTCCAGCTCGGCGAGCGGGACGGTGTTGCGGATGCCCGCGACGACGTCCTCGCCCTGCGCGTTCTGCAAGTAGTCGCCGTAGACGCCCTGGTGGCCGCTGGCGGGGTCACGGGTGAAGGCGACGCCCGTGCCGGAGTCGGGGCCGAGGTTGCCGAACACCATGGAGCAGATGTTGACCGCGGTGCCGAGGTCGCCGGGGATGCGCTCCTGGCGGCGGTAGAGCTTGGCGCGGTCGGTGTTCCACGACTCGAAGACCGAGCGGATCGCGAGGTCCATCTGCTCGCGGGGGTCCTGCGGGAAGTCGCGCCCGGCCTCGGTCTTGACGATCTTCTTGAACTGCTTGACCAGCTTCTTCAGATCGCCGGCGTCGAGGTCGGTGTCGATGGTGACCTTCTTGGCGGTCTTGGCGTCGTCGAGGGCCTCCTCGAAGAGCTCGCCGTCGACACCGAGCACCGTCTTGCCGAACATCTGGATGAGGCGGCGGTAGGAGTCCCACGCGAAGCGCTCGTCGCCGGCCTGCTGGGCCAGGCCCTCGACCGACTTGTCGGAGAGGCCGATGTTGAGGACGGTGTCCATCATGCCGGGCATGGAGAACTTCGCGCCCGAACGCACCGACACCAGAAGCGGGTTGTCGGCCTGGCCGAGCTTCTTGCCCATCTTCTGCTCGAGGGCGTCGAGGTGCGCACTCACCTCGTCGCGCAGAGCCGCCGGCTCCTCGCCGCTGTCCAGGTAGACCTTGCACGCCTCGGTGGTGATGGTGAAGCCCGGAGGGACGGGAAGGCCGAGGTTGGTCATCTCGGCGAGGTTCGCACCCTTGCCGCCGAGGAGGTCCTTCAAATCCCTGTTGCCCTCGGTGAAGTCGTAGACGAACTTCGCTACGTGGGGATCTTTGTTTTCCGACACGGGTCTCGACTCCTCGAGGACGCGGTGGCTGCCCTGACGGCCAGGAACATACCCAGATCGAAGGCGCCTGGGTACGTCCACTTGGCCGTCATACGGCCGTAACCACTCGTCCGCCACCAGATCGAAAGTGACCGGGCAGCCGACGCGCGATCGGCAACCTTTCAAGCCCTGAACACATCACCACTCTCAGCGACGAGAATGCGGCGAACCATCGACGGAGAGCGATGATTCTCGCGATCGGATGAACCCATGAAGGGTGGCACTCGGTGCCACCCTTCCGAGAGATGCAGTCGCCACCAAATCGCTCATCTGAGCGGCACCCCTATCAAGGGTGGCGAGAATCACGCGGCCGAAGACCGTCCGGTCCCATCATCCGGACCCGCGGAACACGCCGCAACACATCGGCTCAGCACCTCCAGGTCCACCTCCTCCAGGCTCTCGGCGAAGACCCGACCTGCTGATTCGGGCACCGGAAGCAACGAGGGCACCACGAGCACCGGGCATCCCGCGGCCTGCGCCGAGGCACTCCCGTCCGGCGAGTCCTCCACCGCCACACAGGCCCCGGGGTCGGCCCCGAAGCGCTCAGCCGCCGCCCGGTAGGGATCCGGGTGCGGCTTGGTCCGCGCGGTGTCGTCGGCGGACAGGGTGAAGGAGAAGGGCACCCGGGCCAGCGCCCCCTGCACCACACAGTCCACGACCAGCCGCGGCGAGGCGCTGACCAGGGCGAACGGCACATCGCACCGTTCCAGTTCGGCCAGCAGCCGACGGACTCCTGGACGCAGCGGGGCCCCCGCCGCCACCCGCCGGTGAAAGGCGCGGGTCAGCGCGTCGGCCGCCTCGGTGGCACTGAGAGACACCCTGGGGCCGGGGAGGGCCACTCGCATCAGATGAGCGGCCGTGTCCTGGACGGCGCGGCCGACGACCTCGGGTGCGTCCGCGGCACCCAGCCGGTGCCCGACCGAGGCGGCGACCTCCTCGGCCGCCTCCCACCACAGCACCTCCGTGTCGACGAGGGTGCCGTCCATGTCGAAGAGGACGGCCGCGGGACGGGCCGGGGCTCCCGGGGTCACGGCGCCGCCGGCACGACGAGGACGGGACGCTCCGCCAGGGACATGCGCGCGCGGGTGCCGGGGGTGAGCAGGGCCGCCTCCCGAGAGGGCAGATCCGCCTTGACCGATCCGCCGCCCGGCAGATCGAGCAGGACCCGGGTGACCGAGCCGAAGAAGGACGCGGAGACGACGGTGGCCTCACCCTCCGGGTCCGCGACGACGAAGACGTTCTCGGGGCGTACGAGCACCTCGACCGCACCGGCCGTGACCGGCGGATCGCCGTCCACCGGCAGTGCGGCGCCCGCGACCTCCACCAGGCCGCCGCCGGTCGTCAAACCGGGCAGCCGGTTCATGGTGCCGACGAACTCGGCGACGAACGCCGTCGCGGGGCGCTGGTACAGCTCGGCGGGCGCCGCGCACTGCTCCAGCCGTCCCGCGTTCAGGACGGCGACGCGGTCCGCCATGGACAGGGCCTCCTCCTGGTCGTGCGTGACGAAGATCGTGGTGATGCCGAGCGACAGCTGAAGCCGCCGGATCTCCTCGCGCAGGCTGAGCCGCACCTTGGCGTCCAGCGCGGACAGCGGCTCGTCGAGCAACAGCACACGCGGTTCGAGTGCCAGGGCGCGGGCGAGCGCGACCCGCTGCTGCTGGCCGCCCGACATCTGGTGCGGGTAGCGGCCGCCGTGCTCAGGCAGGCCGACGAGGGCGAGGAGTTCGGCGGCGCGGGCGTTCCGCCGGGCGGCGGGCACCTTGCGCACCCGCATGCCGAAGGCGACGTTGTCACGGGCGCTGAGGTTGGGGAAGAGGCTGTACGACTGGAACACCATCCCGGCGTCCCGGCGGTTCGCCGGCACCCGGGTGATGTCCTCGCCGTCGACCAGGACCTCACCCGCGTCGGGCTGTTCAAAGCCGGCGACGACCCGCAGCGCGGTGGTCTTGCCGCAGCCCGAGGGGCCGAGGAGGGCGAGCAGTTCGCCGGGCTCGACGGTCAGGTCGAGACCGTCGAGGGCGACGGTGGAGCCGAACGCCCGGCGCAGACCGCGGAATTCGACGCGCGCACCCGCGCCGGCGGCGACCTCGCCGGCCACGGCCACGCGTGATGCGGTGGGTGCGGTGGGTGCGGACATGGTTCAGGACTCCTTGCTGGAGGCGGGGGCGGCAGCGGGTACGGAGCCCACGCTGCGGCTGCCGTTGCCCGCACGGGACAGGAGGAGGAGCAGCGCCCAGGTGATCAGGAGGCTGAGGATGGACACGGCCACCGACATCCGGGCCTGCGATCCGGAGACGGTGACGATCCACACCGCGAACGGCTGGAAGCCGAGCAGGGCGGCGATCGTGAACTCGCCGAGCACGAGGGCCAGGGTGAGGAACGCGGCCCCGGCCAGCGAGGTGCGCAGATTGGGCAGCACGACCCGGCCGATCACCTGCGGCCAGTTCGCCCCGCAGTTGCGGGCGGCCTCGACCAGCGTCGGCACGTCGACGGCGCGCAGCCCCGCGTCCAGTGAGCGGTACACGAACGGCAGCGCCATCACGGTGTACGCGAGGACGAGGACGAGCGGGAAGCTCTCGTTCTGGACGGCGAGGAACGTCTGGTAGAGCGGGGTGCGCGACAGATGCTCGGGCCCCCAGCGCAGCACCGTGCCCATGCCGGTGACCAGCGCGATCGGCGGCACCACCAGCGGCAGCATGCACACGACCTCGACGAGCGGCCGCAGCTTCGGCGCTCCGAGCCGTACGGCGACCAGCGCGGGCACCGCGAGCAGCAGCACCAGGGCGATGGTGGCGGCGGCGAGCCCGAGGGAGAGCAACAGGCTGTCGGTGAAGCCCTCGGCGCCGAGGATGCCGGTGTACGCCTGGAACGAGATGCCCTGCCCGGGGGTGTGGACGGTGAAGACGAACGAGGCGGCGAGCGGCACCAGGAAGTACAGGCCCGCCAGGCCCAGCACGAACCCGCGCCACACCCGGGGCCTGTCGGCGCGACGCCGCAGCGGCGCGGACGGCGCCTTCTCCGGCACGAGGGGGGTGACCGGGTCGGCCGGTGCGGTGGGGGTCAGCGCAACCATCGGGCACTCCGTCGCTGAAGGGGGAGATAGACCGCCATGACCAGCCCGGCGATCAGGATCATGTCGAGGCTGAGGGCGAGGGCCACGTTCTCCTGGCCGACCAGCACATTGCCGGAGAGCGCGTCCGCGATCTTCAGCGTGACCAGCGGCACGGACCCGCCGACCAGGGCGGCGGCCGTGGCGTGCGCGGCGAACGCGCTGCCGAACAGCAGGACGAAGCCGCCGAGCAGCGACGGGGCGAGGACGGGCAGTCCCACCATCCGCCAGTACTGCCAGGTGCTCGCTCCGGTGTTCTGCGCCGCCTCCCGCCACTGGGGCCGCAGCCCGTCGAGCGCGGGCACGATCGTCAGCACCATCAGCGGGGTGAGGAAGTAGAGGTAGACCACGCTGAGTCCGGTGAAGGAGTACAGGTTCCAGCCGAGGCTGTCCAGGTCGGCGAGCTGCGTGAGCACGCCGGAGATGCCGGCGGTCGCGATGAAGGCGAACGCCAGCGGTACGCCGCCGAAGTTGGCCAGGACACCCGATGCGGTGAGCGTGGCGCTGCGCAGCCACTGCCGGCGTGAGGTGACGACGGCCTGCGCGATGAACAGTCCTGCCAGCGAACCGATCACCGCGGTGAGCCCGGAGAGCTGCACACTGCCGGCGAGGGAGTCCAGATAGGGGCCCTGGAGCGAGCGGCGGACGTGCTCACCGGTCAGCGAGGAGCCGCCGGTCGTCGCATCGGTGCGGGTGACCGCGCCGTACAGCACGGCCCCGAACGGAAGTCCGAAGCACAGCCCGGTGAACAGCAGCAGCGGCAGGACCGCGAGCCCGCTGCCGGGCCCGCGCCGCCGGCGACGCACACCGCCGGCGGTCCGGGTGGAGGACGGAAGAGTCACGGACATCAGGAGAGGGCCTTGTCCCACTTCTCGGCGAGTACGGCCTTGGCCTTGTCGAGTTCGGCGGACGAGGGGAACGTGGGCGTGCCCTCGACCTGCGGGAGCTTGGCGACGAAGGACTTGTCGGCGGTGCCGCCGGCGGTCATGACGGGCAGCAGCACGGGGCGGGCGTAGCCCTTCAGCCAGAGGTTCTGGCCCTCGGTGCTGTAGAGGAACTCCATCCACAGCCGGGCGGCGGCGGGGTGGGGAGCCTGCTTGTTGACGGCCTGCGAGTAGTACTGGGCGTAGACGCCGTCGGAGGGGACGGCGACCTTCCAGTCGACGCCCTTGCCGCGGAACTGGTCGGCGTAGCCGGCGTTGAGGTAGTCCCAGTCGATGCTGATCGGGGTCTCGCCCTTCTCGACCGTGGCCGGGGTGGACTCGACGGGGATGAAGTTGCCGCGCTTCTTCAGCTCGGCGAAGTAGTCGATGCCGGGCTGGATGTCGCCGAACGTGCCCTTGTTGGCGAGAGCGGCCGCGTACACACCGCCGAAGGCCGAACCGGACTTGGTCGGGTTGCCGTTCAGCGCGACCTTGCCCTTGTACTCGGGCTTGAGCAGGTCGGCGAAGGTCTGCGGGCAGTTCTTGATCCGCTTGGCGTCGCAGCCGATGGAGACATAGCCGCCGTAGTCGTTGTACCAGCGGGCCTGCGCGTCCTTCTGCTCCGCGGGGATCTTGTCGAAGGCCTCGACCTTGTACGGCGCGAAGAGGTTCTCGGCGGCGCCGCTGCGCGCGAAGGCGATGCCCAGGTCCAGGACGTCGGGGGCGCGCTTCTGGCCCTTGCGGGCCTTGACGGCCGCGATCTCGTCGGCGCTGGCGGCGTCGGGGTTCTCGCTGTTGACCTTGATCTTGTACGTGGCCTCGAAGGCCTTGATGATCTCGCCGTAGTTGGCCCAGTCCGGCGGGAGGGCGATGACGTTCAGCTCGCCCTCCTTCTCCGCGGCCTCGACGAGCGCCTGCATACCGCCGAAGTCGGCGGCGGAGGCACTGGCCTTCGCCCCCACGGTGCCCGCGGCCGCGTTGTCGGGCGCGGCACCGCAGGCCGTGACGGTGGTGAGCACCGCGGCGCCGAGCAGGGCGGCGGCGACGGGGCGGGTAGGTCTGAACACGGTCTCTCCCGGAGACTAAGTGAGAACTTGTCTGAACAAGCTGAGCTCAGTTCGCCCGGATGACCTGTCCGGATCATGAACGCCGCATGACCGCCGGGGATCGGGCGACGGAAGAGACAAAGCCACCTCACCAACGGTCATAGCTGGTTGCAGCGCGTGGGTTCGGCCGCGCCCGGACACGGTTAGGGTGAGGAGGGAAGCGGAACCCAGCGCAACCGACTGCGCACAGTTTCGGGGCACGGAGGACGTTCGCGTGGGCACGGCGCGTTATCTGGAGATCGCGGAAGCGCTGCGGGGATCGATCCTCGGCGGCGAGTATCCGGTCGGGGCCCAACTCCCCTCGGAGAGCGACCTCGCCGACCGCTGGTCCGCCTCGCGCGGCACCGTGCGCCAGGCCGTCGCCGTCCTCGCCTCCGAGGGCCTGATCGGATCCCGCCAGGGTGCGCGCAGAATCGTGCTCCGGCACGAACGGCGCCACAGCTTCGCGGAGTTGAACAGTTTCGCCCAGTGGGCCGATTCACAGGGCTACGAGGTCGCGAGCCGCATCCTGACCCGGGTGCGCCGGCCCGCCACGCCCACGGAGGCCTCCCGGCTCTCGGTACCGACCGGGTCCGCGATCCTCCATGTGCTGCGGCTGCGGCTGCTGGACGGCGAGCCGGCGATGCTGGAGCGCACCGCGTACGCGCCCTGGGTCGCACCGGCCGTCGAGGAGCTGCCCGAGGACTGCTCGTCGATCATGAACAGCATCGCCGGGACGCACGACATCGTCGCGCACTACGGCGAGCACCTCATCGACGCGGTGTCCGCGGGCAGCGTCGACGCGCGGATGCTGCGGGTGCGCCGGGGCAGTCCCCTGCTGCGGCAGCGGCATGTGTCGTCCACGGCGACGGGCCGGGCCATCGAGTGGACGGACGACCGTTATGTGGCGGGCAGCGTGACGTTCAGCGTGAGCAACTCGTCGGACACGGCGCCGCTGTCGCGCCACGCGGGCCAACTGGACGGCTAGGGCGGGCCGTTCACCGACAGCGCGGACCGGTCGCCCGACCTGTCGCCCGACCTGTCGTCCGGCCTGCCGCTCGGATCAGGCCGGACAACGCGGGCCTCAGCCGCCCGAGGTGTCCAGTTCCGCGTCCGCGCTGATGCCCGCGCAGTCGTAGGGGTCCTTGAGCCAGCCGTCCGGCAGGACGACGCGGTTGTTGCCCGACGTACGGCCGCGCGGGCCGTCCGCGCCCACGGGCCACGGCTGGTCGAGGTCCAACTCGGCCAGCTGGGCGTCCAGTTCCGCCAGCGAGGACGTGATCGCCAGCTTCTTGCGCATCTCGGAGCCGACCGCGAAGCCCTTGAGGTACCAGGCCACGTGCTTGCGGAAGTCGATGACTCCGCGTGTCTCGTCGCCGATCCACTCCCCCAGCAGCTCCGCGTGCCGCCGCATCACCGCGGCGACCTCGCGCAGGGTGGGTGTCGCGTACGACCCCGTGCCCTCGAAGGCCGCGACCAGGTCGCCGAAGAGCCACGGCCGGCCCAGACAGCCGCGCCCCACGACGACGCCGTCGCAGCCCGTCTCGCGCACCATCCGCAGCGCGTCGTCCGCCGACCAGATGTCGCCGTTGCCGAGCACCGGGATCTCCGGGACGTGCTCCTTGAGGCGTGCGATCGCGTCCCAGTCCGCCGTACCGCCGTAGTGCTGCGCGGCCGTGCGACCGTGCAGCGCGATCGCCGTCACGCCCTCGTCGACCGCGATCCGTCCGGCGTCGAGGAAGGTGATGTGGTCGTCGTCGATGCCCTTGCGCATCTTCATCGTCACGGGGAGGTCGCCGGCGCCCGTGACCGCCTCGTGCAGGATGGCGCGCAGCAGCGGCCGCTTGTAGGGCAGGGCGGAGCCGCCGCCCTTGCGGGTCACCTTGGGCACGGGGCAGCCGAAGTTGAGGTCGATGTGGTCGGCGAGGTTCTCGTCCACGATCATGCGGACCGCCTTGCCGACGGTGGCCGGGTCCACGCCGTACAGCTGGATCGACCGCGGCGTCTCGCTCGCGTCGAAGTGGATCAGCTGCATCGTCTTCTCGTTGCGCTCGACCAGCGCCCGCGTCGTGATCATCTCGCTCACGAAGAGTCCCTTGCCGCCGGAGAACTCCCGGCAGAGGGTGCGGAACGGAGCATTCGTGATGCCGGCCATGGGCGCGAGCACGACCGGCGGCTGTACGGAGTACGGGCCGATCGAGAGCTTCGCGAGGGACGCGGGAGACGGGGCGAGCGTGGTCATTCGCCCATTGTCGCGCACGTCCGGAGTCGTTAGTTAACCGTACTATCGACGTATGTCCGAGCTCACATCACGACGGCGGCTGCTCATCCTGGCGATCTGCTGCATGAGCCTGCTGATCGTCTCCCTCGACAACACGATCCTCAATGTGGCGCTGCCCTCCATCAGCAAGGAGATGCACGCCTCCGTGTCCGGGATGCAGTGGACGATCGACGCGTACACGCTCGTCCTCGCGTCGCTGCTGATGCTCGCCGGTTCCACCGCCGACCGGATCGGCCGCCGCCGGGTCTTCAAGGCCGGGCTCGTGATGTTCACCCTGGGCTCGCTGCTGTGCTCGATCGCCCCGAACCTCGAATCGCTGGTCGCGTTCCGCATGGTCCAGGCCGTCGGCGGCTCGATGCTCAACCCGGTCGCCATGTCGATCATCACCAACACCTTCACCGACGCGCGCGAACGCGCCCGCGCGATCGGTGTGTGGGGCGGCGTCGTCGGCATCTCCATGGCCGCGGGCCCGATCGTCGGCGGAGTGCTCGTGGACACCGTCGGCTGGCGTTCGATCTTCTGGGTCAATCTGCCGGTCGGTCTGATCGCTCTGCTGCTGACCTGGCGCTACGTCCCGGAGTCCCGCGCGCCGAAGCCCCGCCGGGCCGACCCGGTCGGGCAGCTGCTCGTCATCACCCTCCTCGCCTCGCTCACCTACGCGATCATCGAGTCGAGCATCGTGTTCGCCGTGGTCGCCGCCGTCGCGCTGGCCGGTGTGCTGCTGTACGAGCCGAGGCGCCACGAACCCCTCATCGACCTGCGCTTCTTCCGCAGCGCCCCGTTCAGCGGAGCCACGGTCGTCGCCGTCTGCGCCTTCGCCTCCCTGGCCGGGTTCCTCTTCATCAACACGCTCTACCTCCAGGAGGTCCGCGGTATGTCCGCCCTGCACGCGGGGCTGTACATGCTGCCGATGGCGGGGCTCACCCTCGTCTGCGCACCCCTGTCGGGGCGGCTGGTGGCGAGCCGGGGACCACGCCTCCCGCTGGTGATCGCGGGGATCACGATGGCCGCGAGCGGGGTGCTGTTCGCCGCGTTCGAGGCGGAGACCTCGGAAGTGCTGCTCTTCGTGGGCTTCGTCCTGTTCGGACTCGGCTTCGGCATGGTGAACGCGCCGATCACCAACACCGCGGTCTCCGGGATGCCACGCGCCCAGGCGGGCGTGGCCGCCGCCGTCGCCTCGACCAGCCGTCAGATCGGCCAGACGCTCGGCGTCGCCGTGATCGGGGCCGTCCTGGCCGCGGGCGTCTCCACGGCGACGTACGCCACGGACTTCGTCCCGGCCAGCCGCCCGGCCTGGTGGATCCTCACCGGCTGCGGTGTATGCGTGCTGGTGGTCGGGGTCCTGACGAGCGGCCCCTGGGCCCGCGAGACGGCCCGGAGGACGGCGGAACGACTGGGCGCGGCGGACCGGGAGCCGGAGCGGTCGGCGGCGGATGTGTGAGGGGGGCTGCCGTGGCTGGCGGGCCGGGGGCCCGGTCGTGACCGGCTGACCGACGCGGCGGACGGGGGCCTGCCCGTCACGGCCGGCTGACCCGTACTGCGGGCGCGGGACCCGACCCGACGGCGCCTCGGGCGCGGGACTCGGCCGTGCGCGCTGTTGGCACGGCTCCGCCGAGACCAGCGCACGGGTAAGGGTCCGCCCCTGTCCCGGCTGCCGGTGTCGCGGGCGTCCGACGCGGTCGGGCAGGGGCGTGATCCGGTAGCCGTGCGGGCCCCGTCGAAGATGCGCTCGCGAGGCCCGGGACCGGCGGTCCGCCCGTTCGGCCCAGCCGGTCGCGAGGAGCATGCGGCGCCTCGCGACCGGGCTCCGCACGCGCCATACGTCCGGTGCGACACCGGCCACCTCCGAGCCCCCGGAAACGAGCGGCAGAAACGCGCCGTCCGACCGGCGGCCGCACCGCCGCGCCCCCTGCCCGGCCGCCGCTCGGGCGGCGTGTCAGACCTCCGCGGACGCCAACGCCTGGAGCTTCTCCAGCCGTTCACGGGACACCGCGTCCAGCGGGACGTACGTCACCAGCCGGGGGCCCGCCTTCGGGCCGAGCCAGAGGTTGTTGTGCTCCAGGTGCAGCAGACCGACGTGCGCGTTGTCGATGTGCTTCGTCTTGCCGCCCTGGCCGACCACCTCGTGCCGCGCCCACACCTCGCGGAACTCCTGCGACGACTCCAGCCGTGCCAGCAGCGCCTTCCACGCCGGCTCGGCCAGGTGCTCCGCCATCGACGCCCGGAACTTCGCCGCCATCATCCGGTTCGACGCCGCGAGGTCCACGACCGCCGACCGCCAGTCCTCGTTGGAGAAGGCCAGCACCATGCAGTTGCGGTCCTCCGGCGGCAGGGCGTCGAGATCGCACAGCAGCCGCCCGTACGTGCGGTTGTGGGCGAGGATGTCGTACCGGCTGTTCTGGATGCACGCCGGAATCGGCTCCAACTGCTCCAGCATCTGCCGCAGTCCCGGGGTGACCGTGGGGCAGGGCGTGCCCGGCGCCGGGTCGGACGCGCCCGCCAGCGCGAAGAGATGGCTGCGCTCGCTGGAGTCGAGCAGCAACGCCCGTGCGATCGCGTCGAGCACCTGGGGCGACACCTGGATGTCCCTCGCCTGCTCCAGCCACGTGTACCAGGTGACGCCCACGGCCGAGAGCTGGGCGACCTCCTCGCGGCGCAGCCCGGGGGTGCGCCTGCGGCGCCCGCGCGGCAGACCCACCTGCTCCGGGGTGATCCGCTCGCGACGGCTGCGCAGAAAGCCCGCGAGCTCGTGCCGTCGTACGTCGGACTCCTGCACCATCGTCGTCATACCCCCAGGGTGCCGAACGGCTCAGACCGTTGCCAGGTGGTGCTTGTACCAGGATAAGGACACTCTGGTACCAGGCTGCGAATCGGAGGATCTTCGGATGTGTGAGTGAGACACGTGTCCTTTCCCCCGTTTCCGCCCCCGCCACCGCCGACGGCGGACCGGTGCTCGGCCCGCTCGGGCTGTTCACCCTTCTTCTCGGCGCGGCACTTCCGCTGATCGACTTCTTCATCGTCAATGTCGCCCTGCCGACCATCGACCACGACCTCGCCGCGGGTCCCGCGATGCTGGAACTGGTCGTCGCCGGCTACGGGCTCTCGTACGCCGTCCTGCTCGTCCTCGGCGGGCGGCTCGGCGACCAGTACGGGCGCCGCCGGCTCTTCCTCGCCGGGATGGCCGCCTTCGGACTGACCTCACTCGCCTGCGGGCTGGCGCCCGACGCCTGGACCCTCGTCGGCGCACGGGTCGCCCAGGGCGCGGCCGCCGCGCTGATGCTGCCGCAGGTGCTGGCCACGATCCAGGCGTCGACCTCGGGGCAGCGCAGGGCTCGGGCCATGAGCCTGTACGGCGCCACCGCCGGTCTCGCGATGGTGGCCGGACAGATCGTGGGCGGCGTGCTCGTCGCGGCCGACATCGCGGGCAGCGGCTGGCGGGCGATCTTCCTGGTGAACGTGCCGGTCGCGCTGGCCGGCCTCGTACTGGCGACGCGCTCGGTCCCCGCCACCCGGTCGAAGGACCCGGCGCCCGTCGATCTGCCGGGCACCGTGCTGCTGACCGTCGCCCTGCTCGCGCTGCTGGCTCCGCTGACGGAGGGCCGGGCCGCCGGCTGGCCGCTGTGGACGTGGCTCGCGCTCGGCGCGTTCCCGGTCGCGGCGGCGGTGTTCTGGTGGGTGGAACGGCGCTCGGACCGTCGCGGCCGCACTCCCCTGGTGCCGCCGAGCCTGTTCGCCCAGCCCTCCCTGCGCCGCGGACTCGCGATGCTGCTGCCGTTCTCGGTCGGCTTCGGCGGTTTCATGTTCGTCATCGCGGTCGCGCTCCAGCAGGGCCTCGGCGCGGGCGCGATCGCGTCCGGACTGACACTCGTGCCGATGGCCGTCGCCTTCTTCGTGGCGTCGCTCGCCGGGCCGCGGCTGGTGGTCCGGCACGGCACACGGATCGTCACGGCCGGCGGCCTTCTCCAGGGTCTCGGTGTCGCGGTCCTCGCACTGACCGTGTGGCACGACTGGTCGCACCTGGCGCTCTGGCAGCTCGCCCCCGGTCTCGCCCTCGCGGGCTTCGGTCAGGGGCTCCAACTGCCCGTGCTCTTCCGCGTGGTGCTCTCCGACGTACCGAACGAGAAGGCGGGCGTGGGCAGCGGGGTGATGGTGACGACCCAGCAGTCCGCGCTGGCCCTGGGTGTGGCCACGCTGGGCTCGCTGTTCCTGTCGCTGACGGAGAGCTCGGGCGCCGGACGGGCGCTGACGGTGACCCTGCTGGTGTGGCTGGGCGTGATCGCGCTGACCACGCTGCTGAGCCTGCGGCTGCCGCGCACCCTGACCTGAGCGGTGCGGTGCGCCGGGGGCCCGGGGGTGCGCCGGGGCCCGGGGGTGCGCCGGGGCCGGACATGCCCGTGGGCCCGGACCGCCTGTGCGGTCCGGGCCCACGGTTGTGCGTTGTGCGCCTACTGGTTCTGCTCCTCCTGCGGAGCGTCGGTGCCCTCGGCACGCTCGCGCATCTTCCGCAGCAGTTCGGCCTTCTGCTCGGCGGCCGTCTGCCGGTCGGCGTTGCGCGTGGGTCCGTTGGCCTGCTGTTCGGCGCGGGACAGCTTGCGCCGCTGTCCGCCGACTCCGAGAAGGTTGTTCCGGCTCTTGGCCATGGGGTTCTCCCATTCGTGGTGAGAAGTGACTTCGGGAACGTCAGACGGGGGGCGGGTCGGGCCGCCGCCCTCTCACTCGTAGATCTGGAAGAACGAAGACATGAGGGAGACGGTACCGCCTGGCGAGAGGCCGGTCATCCGAATTCGGGGCAGCGTGGTGCACGGCGGTGGGCGAGAGGCGCGTCGCACCTCGCCTGACAGATATCGAATGACAGATATTGAAATCTGTCATTCGTTAGGTACGGTAGTGGTGTCAGCGTTTCCTCCACGCACCCCAGGAGCCCCTCATGGCCCCCACCCCCCGCCCCCTCGGCACCACAGGCCCACTGGTCTCCCCGCTCGGCCTCGGCTGCATGGGCATGTCCGCGCTGTACGGCGAGGCCGACCGCGCCGAGTCCATCGCCACCGTCCACGCCGCCCTCGACGCCGGCGTCACCCTGCTCGACACCGGCGACTTCTACGGCATGGGCCACAACGAACTGCTCGTCAACGAGGCCCTGCGCAGCGCGCCGTCGGCCGCCCGCGAGAAGGCCCTCGTCAGCGTCAAGTTCGGCGCGCTGCGCGACGCCGACGGCGGCTGGTCGGGAGTCGACGGCCGGCCCGCCGCGGTGAAGAACTTCGCCGCGTACTCCCTGCAGCGCCTCGGCCGCGACCACATCGACATCTACCGGATCGCCCGCATCGACCCCGGCGTCCCGATCGAGGAGACCGTCGGCGCCATCGCCGAACTGATCGAGGCGGGCCATGTGCGACACGTGGGCTTGTCCGAGGTGGGCGCGGACACCATCCGGCGGGCCGCGTCGGTGGCCCCGATCGCGGATCTCCAGATCGAGTACTCCCTGATCTCGCGCGGCATCGAGGACGAGATCCTGCCGACGACGCGCGAGCTGGGCATCGGCATCACCGCGTACGGCGTGCTCTCCCGCGGGCTGATCAGCGGCCACTTCTCGCACGACCGCGAACTGGCGCCCGGCGACTTCCGCGGCATGAGCCCGCGCTTCCAGGGCGAGAACCTGCGCCACAATCTCGACCTCGTCGAGCAGTTGCGGAAGATCGCCGAGCAGAAGGGCATCACCGTCGCGCAGACCGCGATCGCCTGGGTGCTCTCCCGCGGTGAGGACATCGTGCCGCTGGTCGGCGCCCGGCGCCGGGACCGGCTCACCGAGGCCCTCGGCGCGCTCGACGTCACGCTCGACGCCGGTGAGCTCGCGGCCATCGAGGAAGCCGTCCCGGCGGGAGCGGCCGCCGGCGCGCGCTACCCCGAGGCGCAGATGGCCCACCTGGACAGCGAGCACTGAATCCGGTGCAGGCGAACCGGCCGGGTACCGTCGACACCATGCCGACCAGCGAGACCCTGACGACCGAGCGCATCCTGGAAGCCACCGAGGATGTGCTGCGCCGCTACGGCCCGGCGAAGGCCACGGTCGTCGACGTCGCGCGGCTGCTGGGCGTGAGCCACGGCAGCGTGTACCGCCACTTCCGAACGAAGGCGGCGCTGCGGGAGGCCGTGACGGCGCGCTGGCTCGGCCGTACCGAGGACCTGCTCGCGGAGATCACCGAGGCCCCCGCGGCGTCGGCCGGGGAGAAGCTGCGGCACTGGCTGTCGGCACTCTTCGAGGCCAAACGCCACAAGGCCGGCGACGATCCCGAACTCTTCGCCACCTACAGCGCGCTGATCACCGAGACCAGCGACACGGTGGACCGGCATCTGGCGCTGCTGACCGGCCAGCTCACCCGCATCGTCGAAGAGGGCGTGACGGCGGGCGAGTTCAGGGCCGAGTCGCCCGCGTCCGCGGCGCAGGCGGTGTTCGTCGCGACGGCCCGCTTCCACGACCCCGTGCACGCGCCGGAGTGGCGCAGGCCGGCCATCGAGGACGAATTCCGTGCGGTGTGCGACCTGTTGCTGCGGGGACTGCGTCCCTGAGACCGGTGGAGGTCAGGCCGGACGCGCTCCGGCCGACGGGTCGACGGTCGCCTGATGGACCTCGGCGAGGTGCTCCTCGGCCTTGAGCCAGGGCAGGAACTGCGCACCCTTGCGCCAGCCGCAGGTGTCACAGGTGAGCATCCGCTGCATGCCCGATTTCGCTACATGCACGACGTGTTCGCGGCCGTGCTGGTCCCATCTGCTGACCTTGCTGGTGGTCGTGGACGGCATGGTGTCTTCTCCCGGGTGACGAGTGCGCCCCAGTGTGCAGTACGGACAACATCAACAGGGGACCCTTGTCGCTCTGTTGCCCCGCACGTCGACAACCAGGCGCCCGGCAGCCACCTTTCGGCCGGTCGGAGCCGTACGGACACGGCCGTGCCCGCGCGCGGAAGGAGTCCACGCACACACGCGAAGGCCGGCCGGGCTGTATGCCCGGCCGGCCTTCGGCGATCGGATGGGTACGTCAGCAGCCGAGGAGCCGGGCGCCGAGGTAGGACTGGATCTGGTCGAGGGAGACACGTTCCTGCGTCATGGTGTCGCGCTCGCGCACGGTTACCGCGTTGTCGTCGAGGGTGTCGAAGTCGACGGTGACGCAGAACGGCGTGCCGATCTCGTCCTGACGGCGGTAGCGGCGGCCGATGGCGCCGGCGTCGTCGAACTCGATGTTCCAGTTCTTCCGCAGGTCCGTGGCGAGGCCCTTGGCCTTCGGCGACAGCTGCGCGTTGCGGGAGAGCGGCAGGACGGCGACCTTGACCGGTGCGAGGCGCGGGTCGAGGCGCATCACGGTGCGCTTCTCCATGACGCCCTTGGCGTTCGGGGCCTCGTCCTCGTTGTACGCGTCCAGCAGGAAGGCGAGCATCGCCCGGCCGACACCGGCCGCGGGCTCGATGACGTACGGGGTCCAGCGCTCGCCGGCCTCCTGGTCGAAGAACGACAGGTCGTGGCCGGACGCCTTGGAGTGCGCCGAGAGGTCGTAGTCGGTGCGGTTGGCGACGCCCTCGAGCTCGCCCCACTCGCTGCCGCCGAAGCTGAAGCGGTACTCGATGTCCGCGGTGCGCTTGGAGTAGTGGGAGAGCTTCTCCTGCGGGTGCTCGAACCAGCGCATGTTCTCCTCACGGAGACCCAGGTCGCGGTACCAGTTCCAGCGCTGCTCCATCCAGTATTCCTGCCACTGCTCGTCCTCGCCGGGCTTGACGAAGAACTCCATCTCCATCTGCTCGAACTCGCGGGTGCGGAAGATGAAGTTGCCCGGAGTGATCTCGTTCCGGAAGGACTTGCCCATCTGCGCGATGCCGAACGGCGGCTTCTTGCGCGACGTCTGCTGCACCTGGCCGAAGTTGGTGAAGATGCCCTGGGCGGTCTCGGGACGCAGGTACGCGACCGAGCCCGAGTCCTGGGTCGGGCCGAGGTGCGTGGAGAGCAGGCCGGAGAACTGCTTGGGGTCGGTGAAGGTGCCCTTGTTGCCGCAGTTGGGGCAGTTGAGGTCGGCGAGACCGTTCTCCGGGGCCCGGCCGTTGTGCTTCTCCTCGTACGCCTCGATGAGGTGGTCGGCGCGGTAGCGCTTGTGACAGGAGGTGCACTCGGTCAGCGGGTCGGTGAAGGTGGCGACGTGACCGGAGGCCTCCCAGACCTCGGGGGCCAGGATCACCGACGAGTCGATTCCGACGACGTCCTCGCGCGAGGTGACCATGTAGCGCCACCACTGACGCTTGATGTTCTCCTTCAGCTCGACGCCCAGCGGCCCGTAGTCCCAGGCGGCTCGCTGGCCGCCGTAGATCTCGCTGCACGGGTAGACGAAGCCACGGCGCTTGCTGAGGCTGACGATGGTGTCGATCTTGTCGGCGGCCACGGTGCTCTCTTCATTAACGACGACGAATGTATGGGGGGTGAGGCGCGGAGCGCTTCGTTGGGGGGTGGCGGTCGGGAGACGGGCGGGCGAATGCTTCAGGTTACCGGCGGGCGCACCCCTCCAATCAAATCGGTAGGGGTACGACCGGCCCGAGGGGCCGCTCAGCAGCTTTGTTGACAATCGTTTCCACTTTTGTTGAAAATGACAGTCATGAACGTACGCCGCCTGATACCCACCACCGTCGCCGCCGGAGCCGTCGCTCTCGGCCTCATGGCCGTGTCCGCCTGCTCGGCCTCCGGTGCCGCCGACGGCAAGGACGGCGACGGCAGGCTCAAGGTGGTGGCGTCGTTCTACCCCATGCAGTACTTGGCGGAGCAGATCGGCGGCAGCCATGTCGCCGTCTCCACCCTCACCCGGCCGGGCGTCGAGCCGCACGACCTGGAGCTCAAGCCCCGCCAGACCGCCGAGCTGGGCGAAGCCGGCTACATCCTCTACCTCAAGGGCATCCAGCCCGCCGTCGACAAGGCCATCGACGAGTCCGAGGCGAAGAACAAGGTCGATGCCGCCACCCTGACCGAGCTGGAGCACCACGGCACCGAGGGCGGCCACGGCCACGCGGGTGACGAGGCGGCCCACGACGAGCACGCCCACGAGGCGGAGGGCGAGGCGGGCGCCGACCCCCACATCTGGCTCGACCCCGTGAAGTACGCCGAGGTCGCCAAGGGCGTCGGGGCCTCCCTGGAGAAGGCCGACCCCGACCACGCCGCGGACTACCGGAAGAACACCACCGCGCTGGTCACCAAGCTCGACGGCCTGAACACCGCCTTCGAGCAGGGCCTGAAGAACACCACGACGAAGACCTTCATCACCACGCACTCCGCCTTCGGCTACCTCGCCGAGCGCTACGGCCTGGACCAGGAGGGCATCGCGGGCATCGACCCCGAGTCCGAGCCGAGCCCGGCCCGCATCAAGGCGCTCCAGACCCTGGCGAAGAAGGAGAAGGTCAGCACCGTCTTCTTCGAGACGCTCGCCAGCGACAGGACCGCGAAGACCCTCGCCGAGGACACCGGGCTGAAGACGGCCGTCCTCGACCCGCTCGAGGGAATCACCGAGAGGTCCCAGGGCGATGACTACATCGGCGTGATGCAGTCCAACCTCGCCGCGCTGCAGAAGGCTCTCGGCGCGAAGTGACCCACCCATCCCCATCGGAGGCATCGTGAGCGAGCCCGTCATATCCCTCCGCGGGGCCCAGGCCTCGCTCGGCTCGCGCCCCGTGCTGCGCGGCGTCGACCTCTCCGTGGAGCGCGGTGAGGTCGTCGCGCTGCTCGGCGCGAACGGCTCGGGCAAGTCGACCGCCGTACGCAGCGTGATCGGCCAGGTGCCGCTCACGAGCGGCACGATCACGCTCTTCGGCACCGAGCTGCGCCGGTTCCGCGGGTGGTCGCGCATCGGCTATGTGCCGCAGCGCACCACGGCCGCGAGCGGCGTGCCCGCGACCGTCCGCGAGGTCGTCTCCTCGGGCCGGCTGTCCCGCGCGCGCCTCGGTCTGCTCTCGCGGGCCGACCGCGCGGCCGTGGACCGCGCCATCGAGCTGGTCGGCCTCACCGACCGGGCCAGGGACTCCGTGAACGCCCTGTCCGGCGGGCAGCACCAGCGGGTGCTCATCGCCCGCGCGCTCGCCTGCGAACCCGAACTGCTGATCATGGACGAGCCGATGGCGGGCGTGGACCTGGTCAGCCAGGAGATCCTCGCCGGGACGCTGCGTGAGCAGGTGGCGGCCGGGACGACCGTGCTGCTCGTGCTGCACGAACTGGGCGCGCTGGAGCCGCTCATCGACCGCGCGGTGGTGCTGCGGGACGGCTGCGTCGTCCACGACGGACCGCCGCCCGAGGCCGTGGGCCAGCACGCCCTGCCCGGCCACGACCACGTACATCCGCACGCGGCCGACGAGCCGCTCCGCACGGGACTGCTGACCTGATCATGGAAATCCTCGAGACCGCCTTCATGCAGCGGGCGCTCATCGCGGCCGTACTGGTCGGCATCACCGCGCCCGCCGTCGGCATCTATCTGGTGCAGCGCCGGCAGGCGCTGCTGGGCGACGGCATCGGCCATGTGGCGATGACCGGCGTCGGCCTCGGCTTTCTGCTGTCCACCAACCCGGTGTGGATGGCGACGGCCGTCTCCGTGGTCGGCGCGATCGCGATGGAGCTGATCAGGGCGTACGGACGCACCCGCGGCGACATCGCGCTGGCGATGCTCTTCTACGGCGGTATGGCGGGCGGCGTCCTGCTGATCAACATCTCGGACACCGGCTCGACGGCCAATCTGAGCTCGTTCCTGTTCGGCTCGCTGTCCACGGTGTCCGACGAGGACCTCACGGCGATCTGTGTGCTCGCCGCGTTCGTCGTGCTCGTCTCGCTGGGCCTGCGGCGCCAGTTGTTCGCGGTCAGCCAGGACGAGGAGTTCGCCCGGGTGACGGGGCTGCCGGTGCGGGCGCTGAACCTGCTGATCGCGGTCACCGCGGCGGTCACGGTCTCGGTGGCGATGCGCGTGGTGGGCCTGCTGCTGGTCAGCGCACTGATGGTGGTGCCCGTGGCGGCGGCGCAGCAGATCTCGCGCTCGTTCCGGGCGACGTTCGCCCTCGCGGTCGGGATCGGTGTCGCGGTCGCGCTGGCCGGCACGACCACGTCGTACTACCAGGACGTCCCGCCGGGAGCGACGATCGTCCTGCTCGCCATCGCGGTCTTCATCACGCTGACCGTGCTGGCAACCCCCCTGGCCAGACGGCGTGCCCGCACGGTCGAGGCGGCCTCGGCGGAGTGCACCGCGGACATGCCCGGCAGCCGCCGTCCCGGCGACGACGTCAAGGTCTGACCGCGGGCCTGGCAGAATTGGGCCCGACAGCATGTGCGGGCGAAGCGAGGAGGCACCTGTGGTGACGGCGCCAACGGGCGGGAACCCCGCCCCAGTGCGAGGCCGGTCGACCCGGCAGCGTGCCGCGGTGGCGGCGGCGCTCGACGAGGTGGACGAGTTCCGCAGCGCGCAGGACCTTCACGACATGCTCAAGCACCGCGGCGATTCGGTGGGTCTGACCACGGTCTACCGCACCCTTCAGTCGCTGGCGGACGCCGGCGAGGTGGATGTCCTGCGCACCAGTGACGGCGAGTCCGTCTACCGGCGCTGCTCGACGGACGACCACCACCATCACCTGGTGTGCCGGGTGTGCGGCAAGGCGGTGGAGGTCGAGGGTCCCGCGGTCGAGCAGTGGGCGGAGACGATCGCCGCGCAGCACGGCTATGTGAACGTGGCGCACACCGTCGAGATCTTCGGCACCTGCGCGGACTGCGCGAGCGCCTCTGCGCAGGCCTGACCCGGTAACGGCGCGCTCCGGACCGGAGCGCGCCGCCCCTCAGCGTTCGAAGCAGTTGTAGGTGCCGTCGGCGTTGCGGGCGACGCTGTTGCTGTCGCCGCAGTGCAGGGCCGGTGCGAGCGTGTTCAGACGCCACACCAGCGATACGGCCAGACACGCGGTCGCGAGCACGGCGAGGCGGGAGCGGCGGCCGGCCACCACCATGGCCGCCGCCGTCGCCACCGCCGCCGCGCGCAGAAAGAAGTACGCGACATCGGCGCGGTTCTCACGGAGGCCGTCGAGCGTCTCCATCTCGAACGTGAACACGAAGCTCAGGTAGGTGGCGAGCGCCGCGACCGCGAAGAGCGCGACGCTGCCACATCCCCGGCCGGTCACGCAGTCGTGCCCTCGGGGCGGCCGCGCATCGCTTCCAGTTCCTCGTTCGGGATGGCACCGCCGAAACGGCGGTCCCGCTGGGCGTACTCCAGGCAGGCACGCCACAGGTCACGCCGGTCGAAGTCCGGCCACAGCACGTCCTGGAAGACCATCTCGGCGTAACTGCTCTGCCAGATCAGGTAGTTCGACGTGCGCTGCTCGCCGCTCGGACGCAGGAACAGGTCCACGTCCGGCATGTCCGGGTAGTACAGGTACTTCTGGAACGTCTTCTCGTTCACCTTCGACGGGTCCAGCTTCCCCGCCGCCACATCGCGCGCGATGCCCTGCGCGGCGTCCGCGAGCTCGGCCCGGCCGCCGTAGTTCACGCAGAAGTACAGCGTCATCGCGTCGTTGTCCTTGGTCTGCTCCTGGGCGATCTGGAGCTCCTGGACGACCGACTTCCACATCTTCGGCATCCGCCCGACCCAGCGGATACGGATACCGAGCTCGTCCATCTCGTCACGGCGGCGGCGGATGACGTCACGGTTGAAGTTCATCAGGAAGCGCACCTCGTCGGGCGAACGCTTCCAGTTCTCGGTGGAGAAGGCGTAGAGGGAGAGGTTCTTCACTCCCATCTCCAGGCAGCCCTTGAGCACGTCCAGCACGACGGCCTCGCCGACCTTGTGGCCCTCGGTGCGGGGCAGACCGCGCTCCTTGGCCCAGCGGCCGTTGCCGTCCATCACGCAGGCCACATGGCCCGGCACCAGCTCGCCCGGGATCTTCGGCGGGCGGGCGCCGGAGGGGTGCGGCTCGGGGACCTTGTACTCGCGGCGGGACCGGCCCAGGATTCCGCGTCGTGCCATGCGGCTCACATCTCCTATTTCTGCTACTTCTCGACGTACCGGAGGGAGCGCAGTCCGCGCTCCAAGTGCCAGTGCAGGTACGCGGACACCAGTCCGCTGCCCTCCCTGACGTGGCGCGCCTCGCACGCGTCCGCCGTGGGCCAGTCGCCGGTCAGCAGCGCGCTGAGCAGTGCGATGGCCTCCGCAGAGGGTACGACGCTGCCGGGCACCCGGCAGTCGCCGCATATGACGCCGCCCGCGGCCACCGAGAAGAAGCGGTTCGGCCCGTGGAGGCCGCACTTCGCGCAGTCGTCGAAGCTGGGCGCGTAGCCGTTGACGGCGAGGGAGCGCAGCAGGAAAGCGTCGAGGATCAGGTGGGGGGCGTGCTCGCCGCGCGCGAGGGTGCGCAGCCCGCCGACGAGGAGGAGGTACTGCTGGACGGCCGGCTCGCCCTCGTGGTCGGTGAACCGCTCGGCGGTCTCGAGCATGGCGGTGCCGGCGGTGTAGCGGGCGTAGTCGGAGACGATGCCGCCGCCGTAGGGGGCGATGGTCTCGCTCTGGGTGCACAGCGGCAGCCCGCGCCCGACGAGCTCGCTGCCGCGGGCGAAGAACTGCACGTCGACGTGCGAGAAGGGTTCGAGCCGCGCGCCGAACTTCGACTTGGTCCGCCGCACCCCGCGGGCGACGGCCCGCACACGCCCGTGCCCCCGCGTGAGCAACGTGATGATGCGGTCGGCCTCGCCCAGCTTCTGGGTGCGCAGCACGACACCGTCGTCACGGAACAGGCTCATGCGCTCCATTCTCCCGTACGCCGTCCTCTGCGCGGCCCTCAGGGCCGAACCGGTGGGGTACCGGGCCCCGGGGCCCGCCGCCGGGCCGACGCGGGGCGCGGCGGGGGGAACGCTCGTACAGTGGAATCAGCCGGTTCCCCCGCCGCAGCGCCCGCCCCTGGGCCCGCCTGCCGCTCCGGAGCCGGCCGACACCCCTTCACCCCCGAGCAACGCCCATCCGGCGCTGATCCATCACGAAGGGCAGTGACATGCAACTCGCTTACGACTATCCCCTGCTGGGAGCCATGTGGACGGTCCTCTGGATCTCCCTGTGGGTGCTCTGGTTCTTCCTGCTCTTCCGGATCATCGGCGACATCTTCCGGGACGACACGCTCAGCGGCGGGATGAAGACCGTCTGGCTCCTGTTCGTCATCCTGCTCCCCTTCCTCGGGGTCTTCGTCTACGTCGTCGCCCGCGGCCGCGGCATGGGCCGGCGCGAGCAGAAGCATGCCGAGGACCAGAAGAAGGCCCTCGACGAGTACATCCGCAGCACCGCCGGCGGCCCGAGCGAGGTGGAGCAGCTCGCGAAGCTGTCCGAGATCCGGGCCCGCGGCGACATCTCGGACGCGGAGTTCAACCGCGCGAAGGAGAAGATCCTGCACTGAGGAGGCACATCACCCGCCCCGGGGAGCGCCGGCTCACGCCTCCAGGCGCTCCTCGAGGCGCACGGTGACCGAGTCCCCCGCCTCCTTGCCGATCGCCTTTCGCACATCCGCCTTCACCGGCAGCTTGTGCGTGCCGTTCCCCAGCGCCATGAAGGAGCTGCGGAACGGGTGTCCGTCGATCGTGCCGCGGACCTTGACCAGGCCCCGGGTGCCGAAGTACTCCACCGACTCCGGCCATACGAGATAGGTCCAGCCGCCCTTGCTCGGGCTCTTCACCAGGGTGGCGGTGAACTGCTTGTTCATGACGGTGCCCTCACAGTCCTGTCGTCGGCTCTGCAGGATGGACCGCCGCGGCGGTCGGAACTCATCGCAGCCGGCGGCCCTGCCGCTTGTCCCGTGAGTGGCCGCCCCGCAGCCGCGTCATCTCGGCGTCCTTGCCGATCGCCCGGGCCAGCACCACGCCGAGGATGATGAGGGCCACGCCGAACCACGACGCCGACGCGTCGAAGACCAGGGCGAGGATGCCCATCGGGATGAGCAGGCCGGCCAGCGGGGTGAGCAGATGGCGGACCGGCGGCGGGTGCCCGTCGGACCGGCGGCTGCGGACGACCTGCGGGTACCACTCGGTGAAGCTCACCGCCATCACGATCGCCGCGATCTGGACGACCCAGCCCGTCCAGAGGTTGTTCGGGTTGTGCAGCACCAGATCGCCGTAGCCGCCCGCGATGGCCGCCACCAGGAAGGCGAGGCCCCAGGCACCGGTGATCACCTGGTTGGCATGGCGGAACTCCGGCGAGTCCCAGTACTCCTTGCCGACGCGCTCGCGTGCGTACTGGAGGGTGAAGGGCATCCCGGCGGCCATCGAGCCGAACGCGATGACCACCAGTGCGAGGTTGGACAGCTCACCCGCGTAGGTCTCCAGCCAGTTCAGCGTGCCCTCGGAGGCCACGGCTCCGATCACCGCCAGCGCGGCGAAGAAGACGATGTCCGCCACTTCCAGCAGCTTGACCGACCTGCCACGGTGGAGCACCCGCCCGAGCACCACGAGCAGCACCACCACCGCGAGGGCGAGGCCCACGGCCAGCTCGAACCGCCCGGGGCCGACCAGCACCGAGAAGATGATCCACGGGGACATGCCGACGACGGGGTTCTCCAGGGCGGCTTCCAGCCGGCCACCGGGTACCGAGCCTGCGGCAGCGTTCATGGGCGCGCCCCTTCGCCGGGCCGGTCTGCCCCGGCGCTCCTGTCCCGCTGTGGCCGGTGTCGGCCCCCGACGGGTTTCCTGGTACCAGCGTGCAGCGGGATCCCGGTCGCTGCGACGTGAGGGCGTCCGGTTAGGGTGTCCTTACCTATGCCACTCCAGGCTTCAGGTCATAGATCAGGCTTATGGGCTCATAGGCATGTGACGGGTACCGCGGCAGCAGCGTCGTTGCCAGGGTGAACAGGCGAGACATCCCTGCCATCCCACGACCCGCACCGCTGTCCCGCCCCGTGGACCACGCTCGAAGGGAACATTCCATGCCCCGCCCTCTGCGGATCGCGATCGTCGGTGCCGGCCCGGCCGGAATCTACGCCGCCGACGCCCTGCTGAAGTCCGAGGCCGCGGTCGAGCCCGGCGTCTCCATCGACCTCTTCGAGCGGATGCCCGCACCGTTCGGGCTGATCCGCTACGGCGTCGCGCCCGACCACCCGCGCATCAAGGGCATCATCACCGCGCTGCACCAGGTGCTCGACAAGCCCCAGATACGCCTCTTCGGCAACGTCGACTACCCGAGTGACATCGGCCTGGACGATCTGCACGAGTTCTACGACGCGGTGATCTTCTCCACCGGCGCCGAGGCGGACCGGGCGCTGGACATCCCGGGCATCGAGCTGGACGGCTCGTACGGGGCGGCCGACTTCGTCTCCTGGTACGACGGCCACCCGGAGGTGCCGCGCGAGTGGCCGCTGGAGGCCGAGAAGGTGGCCGTCCTCGGTGTCGGCAACGTGGCCCTGGACGTCGCCCGCATCCTGGCGAAGACCGCGGACGAGCTCCTTCCGACGGAGATCCCGCCGAACGTGTACGCCGGGCTCGCCGCCAACAAGGCCCTCGAGGTGCACGTCTTCGGACGGCGCGGTCCCGCGCAGGCCAAGTTCAGCCCGATGGAGCTGCGCGAGCTCGACCACTCGCCGAACATCGAGGTCATCGTCGACCCCGAGGACATCGACTACGACGAGGGCTCGATCGCCACCCGCCGCGCCAACAAGCAGGCGGACATGGTGGCGAAGACGCTGGAGAACTGGGCGATCCGCGATGTCGGCGACCGCCCCCACAAGCTGTTCCTGCACTTCTTCGAGTCGCCCGTCGAGGTCGTCGGTGAGGACGGCAAGGTCGTCGGCCTGCGGACCGAGCGCACGCAGCTCGACGGCACGGGCAACGTCACCGGCACGGGCGCCGTGCGCACCTGGGACATCCAGTCCGTGTACCGCGCGGTCGGCTACCTCTCCGAGGAACTGCCCAAGCTGCCCTTCGACTTCCTCACCGGCACGGTCCCCCACGAGGGCGGCCGTGTGATCGAGGCCGGCGAGCACCTCCGGTCGACGTATGTGACCGGCTGGATCAAGCGCGGCCCGGTCGGCCTCATCGGCCACACCAAGGGCGACGCGAACGAGACGGTCGCCAACCTCCTGGACGACCACGCGGGCGGCCGGCTGCTCACGCCCGTCGCACCGGGCCCGGAGGCCGTCGTGGCGTTCCTGGAGGACCGCAACGTCCGCTACACCACCTGGGACGGCTGGTACCGGCTGGACGAGGCCGAGCGGGCGCTGGGCGAGGCCGAGGGACGCGAGCGCGTGAAGATCGTCGAGCGCGACGAGATGCTGAAGGCGAGCGGCGCCTGAGCGTCCGGCTGCTCATCCGCCGCCCGGGACCACCAGTCCCGACTCGTAGGCCACGATGACGAGTTGGGCACGGTCACGGGCGGCGAGCTTGCCCATGATCCGGCTGACGTGCGTCTTCGCCGTGAGCGGTGAGAGACCGAGCACCTCGCCGATCTCGCTGTTGTTCAGTCCTCGCGCGACGAGCGCGAGGACCTGGCGCTCCCGGTCGGTCAGATCCTCGGGCCCACCGGCCGACGGGGCCTGGGGGGCACTCAGCACCCGGGCGATCAGCCGGGAGGTGGGCCCCGGGGAGAGCAGCGCCTCCCCCGCCGCGACGGTCCTGATCGCGGCCAGCAGTTCCGCCGGCTTGGTGTCCTTCACCAGGAAGCCGGACGCGCCCGCGCGCAGTGCCTCGACGATGTGGTCGTCGGTGTCGTACGTCGTCAGCACGAGCACCTTCACCCCGGCGAGGTCGTCGTCGGCGGCGATGAGCCGGGTGGCCTCGATGCCGTCGAGTTCGGGCATCCGGATGTCCATGACGACGACGTCCGCCCGTTCGGTGCGGGCGAGTTCGACCGCTTCGGCGCCGTTGCGCGCCTGCGCGACGACCTCCATGTCACGCGCCGACTCGATGAGCATCGCGAACGAGGCGCGCACGAGCGCCTGGTCGTCCGCGAGCAGCACACGGATCACGCTCATGCGGAGACCTCCGACTGCCGGAGCGGCAGGACCGCCGCCACTTCGAACCCGCCGCCGTCCCGCGGGCCTGCCGACAGTGTGCCGCCGACGCTGCGTGCCCGCTCGCGCATGCCGATGATTCCGTAGCCCGCGCCGTCCGCGGCCGTGGTCACGGGCCCGGCACCGCCTCCGTCGCCGTCGTCGGTGACGGTGACCGTCAACTCCCCTCCCCGGTCCAGAACCGTCACCGAGATGCCCGTGCCCGGGCCGCCGTGGCGTACGGCGTTGGTGAGCGATTCCTGCACGATCCGGTACGCGGCCGCCTGCACGGCCGACGGCAACGGCCCGTCGCCCGTGCGCAGGGTCAGCCGCGCCTCTGCGGCCCGTACGAGGTCGGGCAGGGCCGCGAGATCGGGCAGCGGGCCGTCCCAGTCCGGCCCGTCGGCCCTGAGCACCTCCAGCGTGGTGCGCAGTTCGCCGCGTGCCGTGCGGCAGGTCTCCGCGATGTCGTCGAGGGCTTTGGCGATCGCGGCCCGGTCGAGCCGGTCGGGATCGACGGTCAGGACGTGGGAGGCGACGGAGGTCTGGACGCCGATGAGCGTGATGGAGTGCGCGAGCAGGTCGTGCAGATCACGGGCGATACGCAGCCGCTCCTCGGCGACCCGGCGGGCGGCCTCCTCCTCGCGGGTGCGTTCGGCGTGTTCGGCGCGGCGGACGACCGAGGCGACGTAGCGGCGGTAGACGCGCACGTCCACACCGAAGACGAGCACGGCGAAGATCCAGCCGGAGGTGCGCAGGGCCTCCAGTCCCTCGTCGGCGCCGACGCCGAACATCACCGTGAGAGTGAGCCCGATGACGCCGAAGCCGACGAGGAGGGTGACGCGCGGACGGGCGGTGGCCGCCAGCGTGTAGAGGGCGATCAGCGAGGCCGGGAGCGGTGCCGCATGGGTGTTGTCCATCGCGTGGTACGGAGCCACGCACAGCAGCACGAGGGCGAGGACGAGGCCGGGGTGCTCGCGTCGCCAGGCGAGCGGGACGACCGCCCCGGCCAGGAGCAGCCAGCCCAGCGAGTCCGGGTTGCGCCCGTCCTTCACGACCAGACCGAGAAGGAGGGCGAGGGCGGCGACGGCCACGGTGAGGACGGCGTCGTTGCGTCGGCGGTTCGGCGCGGTCAGGGGGTCACGGCTGACGGCCGTCAGCACCCGCTCGCCGAGCCTCGGGTGGGGCCGGGTGCTGGGCGGGCTGGTCACGGGTGGCGGGGACACGGCATCCATCCTGCGTGATGGTCGGAGAGGTGGTGAGGGTGCGGGGTGCCCGCGTCCGGGCACCCCGCGTCCCGTCAGCCGCGAACGGCCGGTTCGGGCACGCTCTTCGGCGCGCGAACCGGATCCCCCGGGGACCGGGACAGCGCGCCCGGCCACCAGACCTTTCGCTTCAGCAGCACACTGGCGCTGGTGACGAGGTAGGTCCGGACCACGAAGGTGTCCAGCAGGACCCCGACCGCGATCACAAAGCCCAGTTCCACGAGTTGGACCATCGGCATGCTGGTCAGCACCGCGAAGGTCGCCGCGAGGACGAGCCCTGCCGAGGCGATCACCCCGCCCGTCGTGCGCAGCGCGGTGAGAGCGGCCGCCACCGGTTCGGCGCCGGCCAGCGCCTCCTCGCGCATCCGGTGCATCAGGAAGATCCCGTAGTCGACCCCGAGCGCGACGAGGAAGACGAAGGACAGCAGCGGCAGGCCCGGGTCGGTGCCTTCGAGGCCGAGCGGTTCGAAGAGCAGCCCGCCGATGCCGAGGGCCGCTCCCCACACGGCGACGACCGCCACGACGAGCAGCAGCGGGGCGACCAGGCTGCGGAGCAGGGCGACGAGGATCAGCAGGACCGAGAGCAGCACCAGCGGGACCACGATGGTGGTGTCGCGGGCGTTGGTGTCCTCCAGGTCGATCTGCTGGGCGCTGGGGCCGCCGACGTAGGAGCCGTCGAGCGCGTCTCGGAGTGCCGTGATGGTGGCCGTCTCCCCCGGCGACTGAGGTGCGTCTTTCGCGACGACGGAGAGCTCCGTCCAGCCCCCGCCGCTGCGGCCGCGTTCGGCGCTCAGGACGCCCTCGGTGCCACGGGCCTCGGCCAGCGCCGCGTCCGCGCCGCCCGTCGGCGCGATCACGTCGATCGGCTGGGTGCCCGTGCCGGGGAACGCCTCGCCCAGCGTGCCCATCGCGGCGACCGCCTCCGGCGTGCTGGTGAACGAGTCCTCCTGCTTGAGATCCCCGGGCAGCGCGAACGAGCCGAGCGCGAGCGCCCCCAACACCACGGCTCCGCTCACCAGCACACCGACCGGCCGCCTCCCCGCCGTACTGCCCATGGCCGCGAACAGGGAGCGGCGGGCCCTGGGTTCGCTGCCGTACGCCGGGATCAGCGGCCAGAAGACCCGGCGCCCCAGCAACACGAGGATCGCGGGCAGCAGGGTCGTCATGGCGAGCAGGGCGCACAGCACTCCGACCGCCGCCGTGGGGCCCATGCCCCGGCTGCTGTTGAGGTCGGCCGCGAGCAGACAGAGCATGCCGGCCGCCACGGTCCCCGAGGACGCGACGATCGCGGGTCCGCAGCCGCGCAGCGCCGTGGTCATGGCGTCGTACGGGCGCGGGGTGCGGCGCAGTTCCTCCCGGTAGCGGGAGACGATCAGCAGCGCGTAGTCGGTGCCCGCGCCGAAGACCAGGATCGTCATCACACCGGAGCTCTGCCCCGAGACGGTGACGTCGAAGGCCTGGTTGAGGCCGTAGGTCACCGCCAGCGAGAGGGCGTCGGCGACACCGGCGACGACCAGCGGCACCATCCACAGCAGCGGGCTGCGGTAGATGAGGATCAGCAGGATCGCGACGACGGCGACGGTGGTGTAGAGCAGCGGGCCGTCGAGGGAGTTGTAGACCTCGGAGGCGTCGGTGGCGAGCGCACCGGGCCCGCCGACCTCGGCGCTCAGTCCCTCCCCGCCGTCGACGGTGGCCCGGACGTCCCGGACGAAGGCGTCCCTGGCCTCCTCGTCCTGCCCCGGCTCGGTGCTGGAGACGGGGTACATCAGCGTGGTGCCGTCCTCGGAGGGCACGAGCTGCGGCCGCGCGGTCAGCCGGTGCCCGGCGGCGACCTCCCCGACCTGGCGGGCGGCGGACGCCCGGTCGGCGGCGGTGAGTCCGCCGTCGCGGTGGTAGACGAGCACGAGGTCGGTGGACTCTCCGCCGGGCAGACGGTCCTGGATCCGGGCTACCTGGGTCGAGTCGGCGTTGTTCGGCAGGTAGTCGACGGCACGGTCGCGCTGCACGTCCCCGAGCTTCCCGGCGAACGCTCCGGCGACGACGAGAACGACGAGCCACAGCCCGAGCACGGCCCAGGGCACGGCGCGTCGTCGTCGGGTCGGCGGCGGTGCGGGCGGTGACAGCTCGGTGGTCGGTACGGGCCCCATGGGTGCTCCCCTTCGTCACGGGTGTCCGGTGGTCGGATCGGATCACCAGACTCCCGCCGCGAAGGACGCGATACGTCGCGCGGCAGGGCGAGATGGGGAGTACTGCGACGGGTGGCGCGGAGGGCGGATTACTCCCCGGGGAGTACGCGCTCGGGCATTCCCCCGCGCTGGAGGCCGTGATCTGGTGCCGTTTCCGGCAAGCCTGCCGGGAGCGGCGCTAGAACGGGGTGCGTGCGGTGGCGAGCAGTCGCGCCGTGTCGTCCGCGCACAGTTGCAGCGCGGCGCCCACCGTCGTGAGGACCTCGCGCTCCGCCGTGGTGTAGGGCCCGTCGGCGAGGGCGATGTGCGCGCCCTGGAGCAGGATGGACTCCCGCCCGGCGGCGGCCAGGTGCGGGGCGAGCGGTTCGAGGGCCTCGTGCAGTTCGATGGCGAGCGCCGCGCCGTAGGGCCCGGTGTCGGTGACGAAGCGGCCGGTGTCCGCGGCGAGCGCCTCGATCAGTCCGGTGAGCTGGTCCTCGGTGCAGTCGTCGAGGCCGGCCGCGCGCACGGTGGCGACGGCGGTCTCGCGCACCGGCCGGGAGGAGGTGCCGCCGGAGGCGAGGACGGCGAGCGCGACGGTGTGGACGGCGTCCCGCAGCATCGCGGAGAAGCGGGCGGTGGTGGGGTGATCGAGGGCGTCCATGCCGAAGTGCCCGTGACAGGCGGCGCACTCGACGACGGGGCCGGCGGAGCCGCGGGACAGCAGCGGAACACCGAGCAGGGTGAACCGTCGACGGCCTGTGCGCCGCCGGTAGTTGCGGTCGCCTCCGCAGCCGGGGCAGAAGAACTCCCCGTCGCCGACGGTGTTCCACGAAGTGTGAATGCCGCAGACCATCACTTTTCGGCCGAATACCCCACGGTCTGCCCGCACCTCACACCTCCGTAACCGTCCGGCAACATTGCCGCGTTGACGTGATGTTAGCCACACCGGTGTTGTGCCGTCAGCACCCAGGCGGCAGTACGCCAGGACATGGCCGATTTCCCCGCCCTTCACCACGGCGTACGACGGCGCGTTCCGGACGCACCGCGCCCCCGGCCTCCGTGGTGGGAGGCCGGGGGCGCGGTGGAAAAGTGAACCCGCTCAGCGGGCCGCGCGGTTGACGGCCGAGACGACCGCCTTCAGCGAGGCGCGCGTGGTGTTGGCGTCGATGCCGATGCCCCACAGCACCTTGCCGTCGATCGCGCACTCGATGTACGAGGCGGCCTGCGCGGACGCGCCCTCGCTCATCGTGTGCTCGGTGTAGTCCAGCAGGCGGGCGTCCACGCCCACCGCGTTCAGCGCGTCGAAGAAGGCGGAGATCGGACCGTTGCCCGAACCGGTCAGCACGGTCTCGGTACCGTCCACGACCGCCTCGACGGTCAGGGTGTCGATCCCGTCGGTGTCGGTGGTGGTCTGACCGGACCGCAGCTGGATACGGCCCCAGCGAGCCGCGCCGTCCGCCGGGTTCGGCAGGTACTCGTCCTGGAAGACCGTCCAGATGTCCTTCGGGGTGACCTCGCCGCCCTCGGTATCCGTCTTCGCCTGGATGATCTTCGAGAACTCGATCTGCATCCGGCGCGGCAGGTCCAGCTTGTGGTCGTTCTTCAGGACGTAGGCGATACCGCCCTTGCCGGACTGCGAGTTGACCCTGATGACCGCCTCGTAGGAACGGCCGACGTCCTTGGGGTCGATGGGCAGATACGGCACGGCCCACTCGATCTCGTCGACGGACCTGCCCTGGGCGGCCGCGTCGGCCTCCCGCGCGTCGAAGCCCTTCTTGATGGCGTCCTGGTGGGAGCCGGAGAAGGCCGTATAGACCAGATCGCCCGCGTAGGGGTGGCGCGGGTGGATCTCCATCTGGTTGCAGTACTCGCTGGTCCGACGGATCTCGTCGATCTGCGAGAAGTCGATCTGCGGGTCGACGCCCTGCGAGAACAGGTTCATGCCCAGCGTCACCAGGTCGACGTTGCCGGTGCGCTCGCCCTGGCCGAACAGGCAGCCCTCGATCCGGTCCGCGCCGGCCATGATCGCCAGCTCGGCGGCGGCGACGGCGGTGCCCCGGTCGTTGTGCGGGTGCACGGACAGGCAGACGTACTCGCGCCGGGTCAGGTTGCGCGACATCCACTCGAAGCGGTCGGCGTGCGTGGAGGGGGTCGAACGCTCCACCGTGGCGGGCAGGTTGAGGATGATCTCGCGGCCGGCCTCGGGCTGCCAGACGTCACAGACGGCCTCACAGACCTCCAGCGCGAAGTCCAGCTCCGTGTCGGTGAAGATCTCCGGGCTGTACTGATAGCCGAAGGTCGTCTCCGGGCCCAGGATCTTCTCGGCGTACTCCATCACCAGGCGCGTGCCGTCCACGGCGATCTGCTTGATGTCGTCCTTGGACCCGCGGAAGACGACCCGGCGGAAGGTGGGCGCGGTGGCGTTGTACAGGTGCACGGTCGCGCGGTGGGCGCCCTTCACGGACTCCACGGTGCGCTCGATCAGGTCCTCGCGCGCCTGCGTCAGGACGGAGATCGTCACGTCCTCGGGGACCGCGCCCTCTTCGATGATGGACCGCACGAACGCGAAGTCCGTCTCGCCGGAGGAGGGGAAACCGACCTCGATCTCCTTGTAGCCCATGCGTACCAGCAGGTCGAACATCTCCCGCTTACGAGCGGGCGACATGGGGTCGATCAGGGCCTGGTTGCCGTCGCGCAGATCGGTCGACAGCCAGCGCGGCGCCTTGGTGATCCGGTTCTCGGGCCAGGTGCGGTCGGGGATGTCCACGGCCTCGTACCGGCCGTACTTGTGGATAGGCATCCCGGACGGCTTCTGGGTGTGGGTCGCGTTGGTGACGGGCGTGGGGCGACCGACAGAAGTGTCAGACATGTGCGTGGGGCTCCTCGGTCCTCAAGGATCTGGTACCTCCCACGCCCGGAGGGCGGTGGGGGAGGCCGACGGGGCGAAGCAGCACCAGATCCCGCGGGGAGGGGGTCGGCCTACGACTACAGGCCCTCGCCGCGGCAGCTAAGAAGAAGCAGCCCGAAACGCATGATGAGAGGCAGCCTAACCGAGTGGGGCGGGGACGGCGGTGCTGTCCCAGTATGCGGGACGACTCGTCGGTAACGGCCAAACGGTGATCCATCACTCCATTTCACTCATCATGGTGGCAACTAGTGACAAGCGCGTAACTCAGTGCCACATTGCCAGACATGGCTGACATCCATCCCGTTTTCTGCACGATCGTGCCGCCCCACGTCCTCGACAAGCTCGCCCGGGCGGATGACCCGGCGCTCGCCGGCCCCGCCCGCCGCACCCTGGAGGCGGACGCCGCACAGCGCACGCGCCGTCGGCTGACCACCGTCATCGGCGCCGCCGCCGCGCTCCCGCCGGCCGGCGCGGCCACCGGCCGCCCGCAACGCACCGTCCACGACTGCGGCCACGGCACGGTGCTGCCGGGCGAGAAGGTACGCGGCGAGGGCGACGCGCCCGGCAAGGACGCGACCGTGAACCGCGTCTACGCGGGCCTCGGCGCCACGTTCGAGCTGCTGCTCTCCGCGTACGGGCGCAACTCCCTCGACGGCGAGGGCCTGCCGCTGAGCGCGAGCGTCCACTACGACGAGAACTACGGGAACGCGTTCTGGGACGGCGAGCAGATGGTGTTCGGCGACGGGGACGGCGAGATCTTCCTCGACTTCTCGCTCCCGGTCGACGTGATCGCCCACGAGCTGGCGCACGGCCTGACCCAGTACACGGCGAACCTCAGCTACTTCGGCCAGCCCGGCGCGCTGAACGAGTCGATGTCGGACGTGATGGGCTCGCTGGTCAAGCAGTACACCCTCGACCAGACCGCGGACCAGGCGGACTGGCTGATCGGCGCGGGCCTCCTCGCCCCGCGGGTGACGGGCGTGGCCCTGCGCTCCATGAAGGAACCGGGCACGGCGTACGACGACGACGTCCTCGGCAAGGACCCGCAGCCGGCGACGATGGACCAGTACGTCCGCACGGGCCGGGACAACGGCGGAGTGCACATCAACTCGGGCATCCCGAACCACGCGTTCTGCCTGCTGGCCACGCAGCTCGGCGGCAAGGCGTGGGAACGGGCGGGACAGATCTGGTTCGACACCCTGACGGGGGGTGCGCTGACGGTGGACGCGGACTTCGCGTCGTTCGCGCGGGCGACCGTGTCGGCGGCGACGTCGCGATTCGGGGAGGGGGAGGAGCTGGACGCGCTGCTGAAGGCGTGGTCGCAGGTGGGTGTCCCGACGATGACGCCCCGGGAGGTCTGACCTCCCGGCCCACCGGGGCGGGCCCGTTCCCGCCTCGGGGCGCGCCCTGGCTTGTCCCGCACGCCCTTCGGGCATGTCCTCAATCGCCGGACGGGCTGGACATCCAACCCCTTGACCGGGCAACCCGCGCTCGGTGCGGGTGATCAGCCGGGCCAATCCAGCCCCGCCGGCGATTGAGGCGCGGGGCCCGGGGCAGAGCCCCGCAACGAGCCCGCGCCACGCAGCCACCCGCGGCCCGGACTGTCCCGCACGCCCTACGGGCATGTCCTCAAACGCCGGACGGGCTGGACATCCAACCCCTTGACCGGGCAACCCGCGCTCGGTGCGGGTGATCAGCCGGCCCAATCCAGCCCCGCCGGCGATTGAGGCGCGGGGCCCGGGGCAGAGCCCCGCAACGAGCCCGCGCCACGCAGCCACCCGCGGCCCGGACCGTCCCGCACGCCCTACGGGCATGTCCTCAATCGCCGGACGGGCTGGAAATGAACGCCCCTGTCACGGCCAGCCCACCAGCCCCACCCCGCCCCGCCGGCGATTGAGGGGCGGGGTCGCAGGGGCTAGAACAGGACCCATGCGTATCCACGTCCACCGCACCGGCGGCTTCGCCGGGATCGAGCGCGTCGCCGAAGTCGACACCACCGGCCGACCCGACGCCTCCACCTGGCACGACCTCGCCGAACAGGCCCTCGCCGGCGACCGGACCGGCCTTCCCGGCGAGGTGGCCGACGGGTTCAGTTACCGCATCACCGTCGACGGGCGGACCGTCCAGTGCGCCGACCCCCGTCTGTCCGAGGCTCAGCGCACGCTGATCTCACGTGTGCTCAAGGAAGGTGCCTGACCGGCTCAGAACCCCAGCTTGCGCAGCTGCTTGGGATCCCGCTGCCAGTCCTTCGCGACCTTGACGTGCAGGTCCAGGAAGACCGGCGTACCCAGCAGCGCCTCGATGTGCTTGCGGGACTTCGTGCCGACTTCCTTCAGGCGCTTGCCCTTCGGGCCGATGATGATGCCCTTCTGGCTGGGGCGCTCGATGTAGACGTTGGCGTGGATGTCCAGCAGCGGCTTGTCCGCCGGGCGGTCCTCGCGCGGCAGCATCTCCTCGACCACGACCGCGATCGAGTGCGGCAGCTCGTCCCGTACGCCTTCCAGTGCGGCCTCGCGGATCAGCTCCGCGACCATGACCTGCTCGGGCTCGTCGGTGAGGTCGCCCTCGGGGTAGAGCGGCGGGCCCTCGGGGAGCAGCGGGGTGAGCAGGTCGGCCACGAGCTGGACCTGCTTGCCGCCGACCGCCGAGACGGGGACGATCTCCGCCCACTCCATGCCCAGCTCCTTGCCGAGCTGGTCGATCGCGATCAGCTGCTCGGCGAGGGTCTTGGAGTCGACGAGGTCGGTCTTGGTGACGATCGCGACCTTCGGCGTCTTCTTGATCCCGGCGAGCTCCTTGGCGATGAACCGGTCGCCGGGGCCGAGCTTCTGGTCGGCGGGCAGGCAGAAGCCGATGACGTCGACCTCGGCCCAGGTGGTGCGGACGACGTCGTTGAGCCGCTCGCCGAGCAGGGTCCTCGGCTTGTGGAGGCCGGGGGTGTCCACCAGGATCAGCTGCGCGTCCGGCCGGTGCACGATGCCGCGCACGGTGTGCCGGGTCGTCTGCGGCCGGCTGGAGGTGATGGCCACCTTCTGGCCGACCAGAGCGTTCGTCAGGGTGGACTTGCCCGCGTTGGGACGGCCGACGAAGCAGGCGAAGCCGGCCCGATGGGGGGCCTCGGAGGACTGGGTAGGAACGCTCATGGCGCCCATTGTCCCTGATGTCAGGCGCCCCTGGGCACGCGCGCCCGCGCATGCCTGACTCTGGCCCATACGCCCGCGCCCGCGACGGCCGCGACGAGCACCACGGCGACGAGCCACGGGAGCGCGAAGAAGGTGACACCGGCGGACTCCCGGACGTCCCTCGCACTGGCCGTCAGCCGCACCTCGCCCCACTCCAGCCGGGGTGCGCCCGCCCACCGTTCGGTGAGCCGGATCTTCTGGCGCGGCAGGAGTTCGGAGGGGATTCCGGTCAGCTTCCGGCTGAGCAGGTCGCGTCCGAAGAGACCTTCCGCCTTGAGGGCGACCCGGGGGTTGAGCGTGACGTTGCCGCGGTTGTGGAGGGTGTACGAGATCACGGCATTGCTCTCGCCGGCGCCCGGCACCAGCGACTGGTCGTGGCTGAGCCGGACGTCCTCGACGGACAGCGCGGGCACGGTCGGGCCGTTCACCCGCAGGTAGACGCGGGCGCCGACGGCCTGCCGGATACCGACGGCGACCGAGCCCGTGGAGGGGCTGATCCGCTCGTCGAGTGCGACCAGCGCGCCGGGATGGTCACCGGGCTCGGCGGTCTCCGGGACGGTGACGGTGTACGGCACGGTGACCGAGCCACGGGCGGGGACGGTGACGCGGTCGCGTTCGGGCCTGGCCCAGGCGCCGACGCCGCGCTGCTTCTCGTTCGGGCCGCGTACGGCGAACCCGCCGTCCCGTGCGGTGTTGTAGGCGTCCGCCGCGTACAGCCGGAAGGTCAGCGGGGCAGCGCTCTTGTTGGTGACGGTGACCCGGTCGGTCAGGGTGGTGCCGGGCTCGGCCGACAGATAGAAGTACGGCCGCGCGCCCAGCTGCGACGAGGCGGGATAGACGGACCAGTTGCCGTTGTCCGCGGCCCGGGCCGTCGGCGCCGGGCCGAACAGCAGCAGGGCCAGCAGGGGCAGGCCGAGCAGCGGCAGAACGGCGTACAGCTTGCGCATGAGCTCATCCCCCAGGGACGAGGCGGGCCGACCGGGTGCGCGCCCGGCCCGCCGTTCTTTTCGCCGGCTCAGGTGAGCGTGAGCGTCAGCACGCCGGAGTAGGTGCCGGGTGCGGTGAACGCCGGCACGTTCAGCGAGACCTTGGCGTCGACGGTGAACTCACCACCGGTGACGGCCCCGTTGGGCGTGGAGGCGAGCGTGGCACCCCCGCTGCCGACCGGTCCGGGGGATCCGGCCGCGCAGGTGCTCGGGCTGCCCTGCTTGGTGGCACAGGCCGGCGTCCAGCCGAGCTCACCCGCGCCGATCCTGCCGCCGGGGCCCGTGAAGTCGGTGACCTTGCCCGTCAGGGACCAGCCCGCGGGGCCGCCGCGGAAGTCCTTGACCGTCACCGTCCGCAGATCGCCGCCCGCGGCCCCGCCCGTACCGAAGTCGACCGCCGAGAGTTCGACGGTGTCACCGGCCTGGGACATGGACAGCGTGCCCGCTGCGACCGAGGCGCTGAGCTTCTGGCTGTTCTCCGGGAGCGGTGTGTCGTCGACGACGGTGTACGCCGCCGGCCCCGCGCCCTTCTCCGCACTCCAGGCGCCGCCCTCGTACGCGACGATGCCCGTGGTCGCCAGGTCACCGACCTGGAGAGTGGCGGTGAATCCGCCGGCCGCGTCGGACGTGACCGTCGTTCTGTCGGCGGTCTCGGCCGCTCCGGCCCGTCCGACGACCGTGATGTCGGTGAGCGGACTGAACTTGGCACCGGTGACCGTGACATCGTCCCCCGGGTTCCCGGAGGCCGTGCCCAGCTGGACGGTGCGCTCATTGGCCCCCGGCTGGTCCGTCGCGACGACCGTCTCGGAGACGGGCGCGGGCGGATCGGTCACGGTGCAGGGGGTGTCCAGCTCCATGATGTAGCTGGTGTGGATGTTGTAGTCGCCGGGCGAGAGGGTGATCGAGCCGGCCGCGGTGACCGTGAACGTGCCGGTCATCGAGAACGGCGGGAACGCTCCCTTGCCGGGCACGGGCGGGTTCTTCTTGGGCCCGGTGACGGTGACGCTGCCCGTCTGGGCGCCGCCGAGCGTGACCTTGCCGCTGGGCGTCATGATGTCGGCCGGGAGGGCGAGGTCGACGGGGTTGCTGGCCGCCGGCTTGGTGACCGTGTAGGTGACCGTGACCGTGTCGCCGACCTTGGGAGCGGCCTTGTCGACGGTGATCTGGGCGGTCGTGGTGCCGTCGATCGGCGGTATGCCCGCGATGGGCGGCGGTACGCAGTGGGTCGGGAAGTCCACCGGTGCGGCGGCCGCGGTGAGCGCGTTCGCCGGTGCGGCGAGTGCCGCGGTGCCGGCGATCAGGGCGACCGCGCCCAGGGCGGCCGTCCAGCGCCGCCGTCGGGCGGATCTTCGGGCAACTGGTCTTCGAGCGGTTGGTCTTCGGGTGTCCGACGCCATGTGATGGCCCCCTTCGGGAGGGATGCAGGGGGCCATTGACGGGTCGCCGTCGCAAGAAGTCAATGCCGTCGAACAGCCCTGCCTGATGACCCATCAGATGCTGTCAAGATCCGGACCGTCCGTCTCGCCATGATCTGCGTATGCGCAGGCCGGAAGGGGAATCGCCGCCACCGGGAAGGTCCGTACCGGGCGGCACGGGTCGCGGGGCCCGGCCGGACCACTCGAACAGGAGCGGGGCCCGGCTTCGCCTCGGCGGGCCGGGCACGGCCGTCTCAGCCAGCGGTGACCGTGGCCCTGAGGCCGCCGTCGGGGCCCGCGAGCAGCACCGGCGTCTGCGGTCCCGCGAGGTCGCGGACCGCCGCACGGTCCGCGTCCGCCACGGCGTCCGCGTCGCCGACGACCGCCGCGGCCTCCAGCGACGTCGCACCACTCGCGACGGCCATCGCGACCGCCGTCTGCAGCGCGCTCAGCTTCAGCGACTCCAGCGCCACCGTGCCCGCGGCGTACGTGCGGCCGGTCTCGTCCCGTACCGCCGCGCCCTCCGGCACACCGTTGCGGGCGCGTACGCTGCGCGCCAGAGTGATGATCTTGCGGTCCTCGGGGTCGAGGTCGGTGCTCTGCGTCATGTCCGCGAGCATAGATCCCAGGCCGGCGCGGGGTCCTGCGGGGCTGCGCCCGGACCCCGCGCCGGCGGGCTCGGCGTCAGCCCTGGACGCCCTGGACGAACTTGTCGCCCGCGCGCTTGGCGAGGTCGCCGAAGGCCGCGCCCGCGGCCTTGTCACCGGGGACGTACGCGAGGCGCGCGACGCCGGTGCCCTGGTGCATCACCAGCATGTGCGAGGTGATGCCCTGGCCGAAGCCCGGGATCTCCATCGTCATCTTGAAGGTGTACGACGTCTCGCCGGCCGTGGGCCCGGCGAGCTTCTCGACCTTCACCGGGTACCCGTCCTCGCCCGTCACCTTGAAGCCGGTACAGCCGTCGAGGGCCGGGCCGAACGCCTTCACGAAGTCCGCGGCACCGGTGCCGGGGAACGTCATGACCTGCTGGCTGAGGATGTTGAAGCCCTTGGCGTCGGTGAAGTCCTGGCCACCGCCCATGGTCGCCCCCGCGACCTTGTCGGCGAGCAGGTCGGCGACCGGCTGGCACACGGGCTTGTCCGCCTTCGGCGGCGCCTCGTCCGTGGCCGGCGCGGCGGCGTCGGCCTTCCAGCCGGCCGGCAGATCCTTGACCGCCAGCGTGGCGGCCTTCATCTGGGCGGCCGTCAGCACGGTGGCCGGCTTCTCGGCGCCCTTGCCGGCGCCGTCCTTGGCCGTGTCCTTACCGGCCGAGGAGGCCGGCTTCTTGTCGTCGTCCGACGAACCGCAGGCCGCTGCCGTGAGGCAGAGCGCGGAGGCAGTGAGAACTGCGGCCGTGGCGCGGCCGAAACGCGTACGCATGATGCGGTGACTCCCCTGAATTCCCGATCCGACGGGGAGCTTCCCCCCTCCCCTGTAACGCGCAGAGGATACACATTCCTCCAGGTCAGCCCGCGATGGGGTACATCGTGTACGTGTACCCGCCGGGCTGGCCGCGGAAATGGCAACCGCGCAGGGGGACTTCGGCCTCACCGGGGAGCGGCGCGGGCCGGTGACCCCGGGCGCTCAGCCGCGGTCCAGCCGCAGCCGGACCGCCTTCGGCAGCCCGGCCACCACCAGGTCGTAACTGTCCTCGATCAGCTCCCGGACGAGACGGTCCGGGAGCTCTCCCACCGTCACCGTGTTCCAGTGGCGCTTGTTCATGTGCCAGCCCGGCACGATCGCCGGGTGCTCGGCCCGCAGCTGCACGGCCATCTCGGGCTCGCACTTCAGGTTCACCGTCAACGGCTCCCCGTCCAGCGCGGAGAGCGCGAACAGCTTCCCGGCGACCTTGAACACCGATGTCTCGGGTCCGAAGGGGAACTCCTCGGCCGCGTCGTTGAACTCCAGGCAGAACGCTCTCAGTTCGCTCGGCGTCATGCGGCGTTCTCTCCCTGGGGGCTCTGCGGCACCGGCTCCGCCAGCACCGTGACGATCTTGTTGCGCCGGCCGGCCGGGGACTCGGCCGTCAGGCGCAGCGCGCGCCCGTCCGGAAGATCGACGGTCGCGGACGCACCGGCGATCGGCACCCTGCCGAGCGCCTTCGCCAGCAGACCGCCGACGGTCTCCACGTCCTCGTCGTCCAGTTCGTCGAGGCCGTACAGCTCGCCCAGATCGCCGATGTCGAGCCGTGCGGTGACGCGGAAGCGGCCGTCGCCCAGCTCCTCGATCGGCGGCAGTTCCCGGTCGTACTCGTCGGTGATCTCGCCGACGATCTCCTCCAGGATGTCCTCGATGGTGACGATGCCGGCCGTGCCGCCGTACTCGTCGATGACGACGGCGACGTGGTTGCGCTTCTGCTGCATCTCGCGCAGCAGGTCGCCGGCGTTCTTGGTGTCGGGCACGAAGACGGCGGGCCGCATCGCGGTGGAGACCAGATCGGCCTCCGCGTCGCGGTTGATGTGCGTCTTGCGCACCAGGTCCTTGAGGTAGACGACGCCCACGATGTCGTCCTCGTTCTCGCCCGTGACGGGGATGCGCGAGAAGCCGGAGCGCAGGGCCAGGGTGAGGGCCTGACGGACGGTCTTGTAGCGCTCGATGGAGACCAGGTCGGTGCGCGGCACCATCACTTCGCGCACGAGGGTGTCACCGAGCTCGAAGACGGAGTGCACCATCCGGCGCTCGTCGTCCTCGATGAGGGACTCCTGCTCGGCGAGGTCGACCATGGCCCGCAGTTCGGCCTCGCTCGCGAACGGGCCCTTGCGGAAGCCCTTGCCGGGCGTGAGCGCGTTGCCGATGAGGATCAGCAACTGGGGCACCGGGCCCATGATCCGGGCCAGCGGCAGCAGGACGTACGCGGCGGCCGTCGCCGTGTTCAGCGGGTGCTGGCGGCCGATGGTGCGCGGCGAGACGCCCACGGCGACGTACGAGACGAGGACCATCACGCCGATGGCGACGGTCAGCGCCTCCCAGGTCGCGGAGAACTCCTGAAGACAGGCGTAGGTCACCAGGACACCCGCCGCCATCTCGCAGGCCACCCGCACCAGCAGGGCGACGTTCAGATAGCGGGTGGGGTCGGCGGCGACCTGCTCCAGCTTGTCGGCGCCACGGCGGCCGGAGCGGACGGCCTCGGCGGCGCGGAAGCTGGAGGTGCGGGCGATGCCCGCTTCCGCGCACGCGGCGAGCCACGCGACGACGACCAGCAGGACCGCGCCGAAGACCAGGGGGGCGCTCATGAAACGGTCGGCGCCGGGGAGGGGCCGGTGTGGCCCTTCTCCGCCCGCCAGCCATCGATGATCGCCGCCTGGAGGCCGAACATCTCGGCCTTCTCGTCCGGCTCCTCGTGGTCGTACCCCAGCAGGTGCAGCACGCCATGGACGGTCAGGAGCTGGAGCTCCTCGTCCATGGAGTGCTGCGTCGGGGCTTCCTCGCCCTGCTTCTTGGCGACCTCGGGGCAGAGCACGATGTCACCGAGGAGCCCCTGCGGGGGCTCCTCGTCGTCCTTGACCGGCGGACGCAGCTCGTCCATCGGGAAGGACATGACATCCGTCGGACCCGGCAGGTCCATCCACTGGATGTGCAACTGCTCCATGGCTTCGGCGTCCACGACGATCACCGAGAGCTCGGAGAGCGGGTGGATACGCATCCGCGCGAGGGCATAGCGGGCGACATCGAGGACCGCCTGCTCGTCGACCTCGGTTCCGGACTCGTTGTTGACGTCGATCGACATGGTGCGCTGCTACTGCTTCCCGTTGCGGTCGTCGTACTTCTCGTACGCGTCGACGATACGGCCGACGAGCTTGTGCCGGACGACATCCTGGCTCGTGAGCCGGGAGAAGTGCACGTCCTCGACGCCGTCCAGGATGTCCTGGACCTGTCGCAGACCGCTCTTCGTCCCGTTCGGCAGGTCGACCTGGGTGACGTCACCGGTGATGACGATCTTCGAGTCGAAGCCGAGGCGGGTCAGGAACATCTTCATCTGCTCGGCGCTGGTGTTCTGCGCCTCGTCGAGGATGATGAACGCGTCATTGAGCGTTCGACCCCGCATGTATGCCAGCGGCGCGACCTCGATCGTGCCCGCGGCCATCAGCCGGGGGATGGAGTCGGGGTCGAGCATGTCGTGCAGCGCGTCGTACAGCGGGCGCAGATACGGGTCGATCTTCTCGTAGAGCGTGCCCGGCAGGAAGCCGAGCCGCTCGCCCGCCTCCACGGCCGGCCGGGTCAGGATGATCCGGTTGACCTGCTTGGCCTGCAGGGCCTGGACCGCCTTCGCCATGGCGAGATACGTCTTGCCGGTACCGGCGGGGCCGATGCCGAACACGATCGTGTGCTTGTCGATGGCGTCGACGTACCGCTTCTGGTTGAGCGTCTTGGGGCGGATCGTCCGGCCGCGGCTGGAGAGGATGTTCTGGGTGAGCACCTCGGCGGGGGTCTCGGCCCCGTCGCCGTTGCCGTTCTCGCCCGCCCTGAGCATGGCGATCGAGCGTTCCACTGCGTCCTCCGTCATCGGCTGCCCGGTGCGGAGCACGAGCATCATCTCGTCGAACAGGCGCTGGATGAGGGCGACCTCCGTCGCGTCCCCGATCGCGCTGACCTGATTGCCCCGGACATGGATGTCGGCCGCCGGGAAGGCCTTCTCGATCACGCGCAGGAGGACATCCCCCGAGCCGAGGACCGTCACCATCGGATGCTTGGCGGGAACGGTGAAGTGGGCTCGTGCCTGCCCCGGCGCCTGGGATTCCCCCGCGCCCCCAGGGCGCTGGGGACGGGTGTGGGCTTTGGGTGTCTGAGTCATGGGCCGGCTCTGTGGCCTGCACATACCTCCCGTTGCAGGGTTCTCGCTGCTCGACAACCTCTGGAACACAAGCGTACGACGCGGCACTGACAAGGCCGAGGGCTTTTCCGGGGGGACACCGCGCTCCCCCGCCGGGGGGTCAGGCCGGGCTGCGGAAACCGATCGTCGGCACGGCCCTGCGCAGCGGCCAGGGCCTGACCGGCGCGGGCAGCAGGTCGTCGAGGAAGGTGTACCGGCGCAGGGCGGCCGGGTCCTGGTCGGTGAGGGCCTGCACACGCTGCCACCAGGCCGCGATCTCGGACCAGCCGGGTGCGGAGAGCGAGCCGCCGAACTCCTGCACCGACAGGGCCGCGGTCAGCCCGGCGAAGGCGAGCCGGTCAGCGAGCGGCCAGCCGGCGAGCGTCCCGGTGACGTATCCGGCCACGAACACGTCACCCGCTCCGGTCGGGTCGAGGGCCTCCACCGCGATGGCCGGAACCTGCGCGCTCTCGCCGGTCGCGCCGTCGACCGCGTACGCGCCCTCGGCACCGAGGGTGACGACGGCGAGCGGTACGTGCTCGGTGAGGGCGTGGGCGGCGGCGCGGGGGCAGTCGGTGCGGGTGTAGCGCATCGCCTCCTCCGCGTTCGGCAGGAAGGCCTCGCAGTGGCTCAGATCCGCGAGGTCGGCCGGGTCCCAGCGGCCCGTGTCGTCCCAGCCGCAGTCGGCGAAGACCCGAGTGCCCTTGCGGGCGGCCTGGGCGACCCACTCGTCTCCGCCAGGTGTGAGCGAGGCGATGGCGGCCCGGGCGGGCGGGGGACAGTCGGGCGCGGGCTCCGGCGGCGGGGCCTCGTGCCCGTGGGAGACCATCGTGCGCTCGCCCTCGTACGCCATGGAGACGGTGACGGGCGAGTGCCAGCCGGGCACGGTCCGGGAGAGGGAGAGGTCGATGCCCTCACCCTGTTCAAGGGCGTCCCAGCAGTACTCGCCGTAGTGGTCGTCCCCGAAGGCGGCGGCGAGCGAGGTGTGCAGACCGAGCCGGGCGAGCGCGGTGGCCATGTTGGCGACCCCGCCCGGGCTGGAACCCATGCCGCGGGCCCAGGACTCGGTGCCGCGGACGGGGGCGGAGCCGAGGCCCGTGAAGATGATGTCGAGGAAGACGGTGCCTGTGAGGTAGACGTCGCAGGGCGGGTCGGAGGGGGTCCTGAGGGCCTTGAGGGGGTCGAGGCAGGTGCCTCCGCCGTCCGTCTGATGTGCGTGTCGACTGATCACCGTGCCGCTCCCGTACGTGGTGCAGATCTGGCCAGTCTGCCTGATCTGCACCGGTGACGAGGTGAGCCCGTCGGCGGGAGTACAGGGGCACGGGTCCGGCGGAGTACGGGGTCCACCGGCCCGGCCGGCCGGGTCTACCAGCGCGGGACCGCCGGCGCCGACCAGTCCGGGTGCGCCACCCGCATCGCCGCCGCGTCGTCGCGGTCGCGCATCGTGCCGTCGTCGTCCCTCCAGCGCCGGTGGAGACGGGCGAGCCGGTCCTGGTCCAGTTCCACGCCGAGGCCGGGAAGGTCGCTGACGGCGAGGCGGCCGTCCTTGAACTCCAGCCGCTCGGTGACGACATCCTCGGTCTGCCAGGGGTAGTGGCTGTCGCAGGCGTAGTCGAGGTTGGGGACGACGGCCGCCACGTGCGTCATCGCGGCGAGGCTGATGCCGAGATGGGTGTTGGAGTGCATGGACAGTCCGACGCCGAACGTGCGGCAGATCGCGGCCAGTTCACGGGTGTTGCGCAGTCCGCCCCAGTAGTGGTGGTCGGAGAGGACGACCTGGACGGCGCCGCGCGAGAACGCCTCGGGGATCTCGGCGAAGGTCGTCACGCACATGTTCGTCGCGAGCGGCACCTCCGTCCCGGCCGCGACCCGCGCCATCCGGTCGGTCGTGGCGGCCGGGTCCTCCAGATACTCCAGGACGTCCCCGAGTTCGGCGGCGACCCTGAGCGAGGTCTCGACCGACCAGGCGCCGTTGGGGTCCAGTCGCAGCGGCTGGCCGGGGAACGCCTCCGCGAGGGCCCGTACGGCGGCGATCTCCTCGTCCGGGTCGAAGACACCGCCCTTGAGCTTGAAGGAGCCGAAGCCGTACGCGCGGGCGAAGCGGCGGGCCTGGGCCACGATGCCGGCCGGGTCGAGTGCCGCGCCCCAGTCGTCGGACTCCCCCGCGCCGCCCGGGTGTTCGGCCCAGCGGTAGAAGAGATAGGCGCTGTAGTCGACGGCGTCGCGGACCTTGCCGCCCAGCAGCGCGTGCACGGGCAGCCCGAGCGTCCTGCCGAGCGCGTCGAGCAGGGCGACCTCGAAGCCGGAGACGACCGAGAGCCGCAGTTTGCCGGCGGTCTGCACGCCGCGCAGGCCGCCGGCGTCCACCGCGTCGGCGCCGGTGGCCTCGGGCGAGTCCGCGCAGACCAGGTCGGCGAGCCGGTGCAGCCCGTTCACGTCGTCGACCCGGCAGCCGGGGAGGGCGTCGGCCAGCGGGTCGGCCAGGTCGATGTACTTGGTGTCGCCGTACGTCTCGCCGACGCCGGTCACCCCGTCCGCGGTGACGACCTCGATGATCAGCCGGGGCGTGTAGGGCTGGTGCACACCCTGCGTGTTGAGCAGCGGCGGGTCGGCGACGAGGATCGGGGTGAGGCGCACCTCGGTGATCGTCAGGTCGTGGGTCATGCCGTGGCTCCTGCCAGGTCGAGTCCGTCTGCGAGCAGTGCTTCGAGGGCGGCGAGATCGTCGGTCCCCGGCTCCGTCAGGGGCGCGCGTACCGGCCCGACGGGCTGTCCGCGCAGCCGGGCCGCCGCCTTGACCAGGGACACGGCATATCCGGGTACCCGGTCGCGCAGTTCGACGAGCGGTACGTAGAAGCCGCGCAGCAGCCGTTCGACGGTGTGGTCGTCGCCGTCGCGGTGCGCGGCGAAGAACGCGTCGGCGATCTCGGGCGCGAAGGCGTGGACGGCGGAGGAGTAGGCGCCGACGCCGATGGAGGCGTACTGCCGGGCCTGGATCTCGGCAGTGGCGGCGCCGTTGAAGAACAGGAAGCCGGCCGGTGCGGCGAGGCGTTGGCGCTGCACGAGGTCGAGGTCGCCGTGGCCGTCCTTGAGCCCGATGACGCCGGGGAGCGCGGCGATGCGGCGTACGGAGCCGGCGGTGTAGGCGACCTGTCCGCGCTGGTAGGCGATCAGTGGCAGGCGGGTGGCGCGGGTGATCCGGCGCAGCTGCTCGACGAGCCCTTCCTGCGGGGCGCTCACCAGGTAGTGGGGCAGGGCGAGCACGGCGTCCGCGCCCGCCTCCTCGGCGATGCGGGCGAAGCGCACGGCCTGCGCCCAGCCGTAGCCGATGCCCGCGACGACGGGCAGGCGGCCGGCCGCGGCCTCGACGGCGGCGGTGACGACCTGCCGGTACTCGTCCTCGTCGAGGGAGAAGAACTCGCCGGTGCCACAAGCGGGGAAGAGCGCGCCGGGGCCCGTCGCGGCCTGGGCGGCAAGGTGTTCACGGCAGCCGTCGGGGTCCAGGCCGCCGTCCGCGCGGAAGCTGGTGAGCGGGAAGGAGAGCACTCCGCGCGCCATGCCGTCCCGCAGCCGGGCGGCGACGTCGGCGTCCGCCGCCGGTCGTTCGTCCACGTCCGTGCCCTGCCCCATATCGCTGTCTCCCTATGTAGATGACATACACGGATGAGAATGGAGATTAGATAGACGGACAGAGACCGTCAATGGGGCGGGCCCCGCCGCTTACGATCGGCGCATGTCGGAGACGGAATCCGGGGCGGGACCGGCCGCCGGGCCGGGAGCGGGACCGCGGACCGGCGGGGTACGCGAGGTGAAGTCGGCGGCCCGCACGGTCGACCTGCTGGAGGTGCTGGCGGCACGTGGCGACCGCCCGGCGCGGCTGCGCGAGCTCGCCGATGAGCTGGGTGTGCCGCGCAGCAGCATGTACGCCCTGCTGAAGACGCTCATCGACCGCGGCTGGGTCCGCACCGACGCCACCGGCTCGCTGTACGGCATCGGCATCCGCGCCCTGCTCACCGGCACCAGTTATCTGGACAGCGACACGCGGGTCGGCGCCCTGCGCCCCTATCTGGACGAAGCCTCGGACGCGCTCGGCGAGACCATTCATCTGGCGCGGCTCGACGGCCCGGACGTCGTCTACCTCGCCACCCGCGAGTCGCACGAGTATCTGCGCACCTTCAGCCGGGTCGGCCGGCGGCTGCCCGCCCACGCGGGCGCCCTGGGCAAGGCGCTGCTCGCCGAACGCCCGTTCGCCGAACTGCCGCTGCCCGCAGGCGAACTGGCGCGCCTCACGCCCAACACCCGTACCGACCGCGCGGCTCTCGCCGCAGATCTGGCCGCCGTCCGGGAGCGCGGGTACGCCGTGGACCGCGAGGAGGGCGTGCTCGGCATCAGCGGCTTCGGTTTCGCCCTGCGCTACGACTCCCCCGCCCGGGACGCGATCAGCTGCTCGGTGCCGGTGGCCCGCCTCACCGAGGAGCACGAGCGCCGGATCGTGGCGGTGATGCGGGAGATCAGGGCGAAGATCGAGTCGCTCGCGCCCCGCACGAAGGGCGCGCCCGACTGGCGCTGAGCGCTAGGCCCTGTCGGCCCCGAAGTCGTAGGCGTCGACCTCGGCGATCAGCCGGGCCCGGCGCTCCTCGTCGTCCTCCAGGAACGACGCCAGGAAGGAGTTGCGGGCCAGTTCCCGCAGCCGCTCCTCGCCGATCCCCAGAGCGCGCCGCACCGCGTCGAAGTTGTCGCCCGCGTAACCGCCGAAGTAGGACGGGTCGTCGGAGTTGACCGTGCACATCAGACCGGCGTCCATCATGGCCGGCAGGGGGTGCTCCTCAAGGGTGCGCACAGCCCGCAGGCGCACGTTCGACAGCGGGCAGAGCGTCAGCGGGACGCGGTCCCGCACCAGCCGTTCGACCAGTTCCGGATCCTCCATGCAGCGCAGCCCGTGGTCGACGCGCTCCACGCCCAGCACGTCCAGCGCCTCGCTGATGTACGCGGGCGGGCCCTCCTCGCCCGCGTGCGCCACCCGGCGCAGCCCGAGATCGGCCGCCGCCTCGTACACCTCGCGGAACTTCGAGGGCGGATGACCCGCCTCCGCCGAGTCGAGGCCGACTCCCGCGATGCGGTGCAGATACGGCTTCGCGGCCAGCAGCGTCTCCATCGCCGACGCGGCCGACTCGTCCCGCAGGAAGCACATGATCAGGCGGGTCGAGACGCCGTGGCGCTCCTCGCTCGCGTCGAGCGCCCGGCCGAGTCCCTCGACGACGGTGGCCAGCGGCACCCCCCGGGAGGTGTGCGCCTGCGGGTCGAAGAAGATCTCGGCGTGGCGCACGCCCTGGGCGGCGGCGCGGGCCAGATAGGCGTCGGCGAGCTCGGCGAAGTCGTCCTCGGTGTGCAGGACGGCCATCAGCCGGTAATAGAGATCGAGGAAGGACTGGAGATCCTCGAAGCGATAGGCGTGGCGCAGCTCTTCGGCGTCCTTGAAGGGCAGTTCCACGCCGTTGCGCGCGGCGAGCGCGAAGGCGAGTCCGGGTTCCAGGGTGCCTTCGATGTGCAGGTGCAGTTCGGCCTTGGGGAGTGGCACGGGTCAAGCCTCGTTCATGGACGTCGTTTGGGGACAGGGACCCGCAACAGGTCGGTGGCGACGGTCAGTTCCGCCTCGAATCCGGCGGCGCGGGCCTGCCGCTCGAACTCCTCCGCGTCGGTGTAGCGCTGCGAGAAGTGCGTCAGCACGAGGTGCCGCACTCCCGCGTCGCGAGCTACCCGGGCGGCCTGACCTGCGGTCAGATGGCCGTGGTCGGAGGCGAGTTGCTCGTCCTCGTCGAGGAAGGTCGACTCGATGACGAGCATGTCGCAGCCGTCCGCGAGCGCGTACACCCCGTCGCAGAGGCGGGTGTCCATGACGAACGCGAACCGCTGGCCCGGTCTCGCCTCGCTGACCTCCTCCAGCCGCACTCCGCCGACCTCGCCCTCGCGTTGCAGCCGGCCGATGTCGGGCCCCGCGATGCCGCGCTCGGCGAGCGCCTCGGGCAGCATCCGACGGCCGTCCGGCTCGATGAGCCGGTAGCCGAACGACTCGACGGGGTGCGACAGTCGGCGCGCCTCCAGCGTGTAGGAGGGCGTCGTGGCCAGGACCCCGTCGGCGGCCACCGGCGCCTCGGTCAGCGACACCGTCTCGCGGTACGCGGTCGCGTACCGCAGCCTCTCGAAGAACCGCTGTCCACTGGCCGGGTAGTGCGCGGACACCTCGTGCGGGACCCGGTCGAGGTTGATCCGCTGGATCACCCCGGCGAGGCCCAGGGAGTGGTCGCCGTGGAAGTGCGTGACGCAGATCCGGTTGATGTCATGGGCGGCCACCCCGGCGCGCAGCATCTGGCGCTGGGTGCCCTCGCCGGGGTCGAAGAGGATGCCGTCGGCATCCCACCGCAGCAGGTAGCCGTTGTGGTTGCGGTGCCGGGTGGGTACCTGGCTGGCGGTGCCGAGGACCACCAGTTCTCTGACGGACACGATGGACTGCCCGTTATCCGGGAGGCCATTCGAGGCCGCGGCCGCCGAGCACATGGGCGTGCGCGTGGAAGACCGTCTGGCCCGCTCCGGCGCCCGTGTTGAAGACGATGCGGTACCCCGGCTCGACCGTCTTCTCCTGCGCGGCGATCTCGCCGGCCTCGCGCAGCACGTCGGCGGCCAGGTCGGGGGCGCCCGCGGCGAGCGCGGCGGCGTCCGGGTAGTGGGCCTTGGGGATGACCAGGACGTGCGTCGGGGCCTGGGGATTGATGTCCCGGAAGGCCAGGACGGTCTCGGTGTCCCGTACGACGGTGGCCGGCACCTCCCCCGCGACGATCTTGCAGAACAGGCAGTCAGCCTGCGGTTCTCCCGCCATGCCGGGGTCCTCCTCGCGTGGGGTGGTTACCCGCCACATCGTATCGACCGCCCCGGCCTCCCCGCGGACCCCACCCGCGCGCCCAGGAGGGCTTGCCGTCCGGCGGGGCTTCGACGGACGGCAAGCCCCGGGACGGCTCCTGTCCCGCTCAGTCCTCCCCCAGCACCGCCCGGATCACATGCCGGGCGTTGCGCGCCATCGCCGGGTTCGTCGTGCGGTAGTACGGCAGCGCGATCACCGCCTGCGAGAGTGTCCGCGCACGGCCGCGGCACCAGGCCGCGTCGTCCACGCCGAGTGCTTCACGGAAGACGTCCCTGGCGCCGGCGGGCAGCAGATTCCAGGCGGGGAACAGGTCGCAGGCGGGATCGCCCGCTCCCGTGCACCCGAAGTCGATCACCGCGGTCAGCCTGCCGCCGTCCACCAGCAGGTTGCCCGGCATCAGGTCGGCGTGCAGCCACACCGGCGGCCCCTCGTGGTCCGGGGCCCGCAGCGCGTCCTCCCAGACGGCGAGCGCGGCATCGCAGTCGACGTCCTCCTGCGGAATCCCCCGCAGTTCGTCGATCGCCGCCCGGGTCTCGGCGTCGAGTGAGGCGAGCGGCCCGCCGCGGTGGGCCACCGGAGCGCCCGGCAGGGTGATGCTCCGCATCGCCGCCACGAAGCGCGCCAGATCCCCGGCCAGCAGCACGGGCTCGCTCAGCGCTCCCTCCTCGGGGTGCCGCCCGGCCAGCCACCGGTGCACCGACCACGGCCACGGATATCCCTCGGCAGGCTTCCCTGCCCCGAGCACCTCGGGGATCGGCGTGGGCAGCAACGGCGCGAGGCGCGGCAGCCACTCCTGCTCCATCGACACGTCCCCGGCTCCGCCCTCGATCAGTGGCAGCCGCACGGCCATGCGATCGCCGAGCCGGTACATGGCGTTGACGGTGCCACCGGAGGCGAACCGTTCCACCGGGAGGCCCGCCCACTGCGGGAACTGCCCGGCGACCAGGCGTCGTACGAGGCCCTCGTCGACGGGGTGCGGGCCCGGATGCATCTGCCCTGTGTTCATGAGGCGCCATCCGACCGCCCGCGGCAGCCGGTCGTCAAACAGCTTTCCGTTCAGGTGCCGGTCCCCGGGGACTCCCGGGGACCGGCCGTACCCATGTCAGTCCGGCACCGGGGGCGTCCTCGCCGGGTTCTCCGCCAGAACGGCGAGCGCCATCCGGATCGCCTCGTCCAGCTGCGGATCGCGGCCCGCCGCATGGTCCTGCGGGGTCATCACCACTTCCACGTCCGGGTCGACGCCGTAGTTCTCCACGCCCCACCCGTAACCCTCCACCCAGAACGCGTACTTGGGCTGGGTGACCCCCGTGCCGTCCACCAGGGAGTAGCGGTTGTCGATGCCGATGACCCCGCCCCAGGTCCGGGTGCCCACGACGGGACCGATCCCCAGGGCCTTGATCGCCGCGTTGACGATGTCGCCGTCCGAGCCCGAGAACTCGTTCGCCACCGCCACGACCGGACCCCGCGGCGCGTTCGCCGGATAGCTGTAGGGCTGCATCCCGCGCGGCACGGCCCAGCCCACGACCCGGCGTGCCAGCTTCTCCACAACCAGCTGGGAGGTGTGCCCGCCGCGGTTCTCCCGCACGTCCACGACGAGGCCCTCGCGCGCCACCTCGACGCGCAGATCCCGGTGGATCTGGGCCCAGCCCGGCGCCTGCATGTCGGGGACGTGCAGATAGCCCAGCCGTCCCGCGGAGTGCTCGTGGACGTAGGCGCGCCGGTCGGCGACCCATGCGTGGTAGCGCAGCGGCTCCTCGTCGGCGAGCGGGACGACGACCGCGTGGCGCGGATCGCCGCCGTCCGCGGGCGCGACGGTGAGTTCGACCGGCTTGCCCGCCGTGCCGACCAGCAGTGGGCCCGGTCCGGCGACCCGGTCGACGGGCCGGCCGTCCACCGCGAGGATCGCGTCGCCGGCGTGCACCGCGGCTCCCGGGGCGGCGAGCGGGGAGTGGGCGCTCGGGTCGGACGTCTCGGACGGCAGGACACGGTCGACGCGCCACAGGCCGTCCGCCGAGCGGGAGATGTCCGCGCCGAGGAGGCCCTGGCGACGGGCGCTCTGCCCCTGACCGCCGCGCGGGACGATGTACGCGTGCGAGGTGCCGAGTTCGCCCTGCACCTCCCACAGCAGATCCATCAGATCGTCGTGGGTGGCCACCCGGGACAGCACCGGCCGGTAGCGGTCCAGTACGCCGTCCCAGTCGACGCCGCCGAGGTCCGCGCGCCAGAAGTTGTCGCGCATCAGCCGTCCGGCCTCGTCGTACATCTGCCGCCACTCGGCCGCCGGGTCGACGGTGCGGCGGACGCGGGAGAGATCGACGGAGACGTTGGTGTCGCTGTCGTCGTCGCGCGAGGCCCGCCGGTCGGCGGGGACGACCTTCAGCTTGTCGTCGGTGCGCAGCAGCACCCGCTTGCCGTCGCCGCTGACCGAGAACCCGTCGGCGTCCGCGGCGAGTTCCTCGGTGCGCTGCTGGACGAGGTCGTAGCGCTCCAGAGCGGTCGTGGGTCCCTCGTCGTCGGGGGTGGCGCGGGTGGCTCCGAGCGCGCCGCGCAACGGGTGGCGCAGCCACAACAGCCCGTCCTTCGCCGCGCGCAGGGTAGAGTAGCTGCCCGCCTCGACCGGGAAGGGCACGATCCGGTCGGCCAGTCCCTCGACGTCGATCCGGGTGGCGGGCACCTCGCCGCCGCCGTCCGGGCCCCGGTCCTTGTCCTCCTCGAACGGCCGGCCGTGCCGCTGCGGTCCGAACGGCGACGGGGTGGTGGCCGCGAGCGTGATCAGATGCGGGCGGCAGCCGCCGACGAACGCGAGGTCGAAGACATGGGTGTCGTAGACCGGGTCGAAGTCGCGCTCGGACAGGAACGCCAGATGCCTGCCGTCGAGGGTGAACGCGGGCTGGTAGTCGCGGAATCGCAGCGGGGTCGCCTCGACGACGGACAGGTCGCGCACATCGGCCAGCTTGAGTTGGCGCAGCGGGGACGGTCCGGCGTGCGACCAGGCCAGCCATTGGGAGTCGGGCGAGAAGACCAGCCCGGTGGCTTCACTGTGCTCGCCGCGGTCGATCTCGCGGACCTCTCCCGTCTCGCGGTCGACGAGCAGGACCCGCCCGTCGTGGGCGGCGACGGCCGCCCGGCTGCCGTCCGGTGCGACGGCCAGACCGAGGACGCGGCCGAGCTGTCCGGCCGCCCACCTGCGCGGTGCCGCGCCGGGCGCGAGGCCGGTCGCCGGGGCGAATTCCAGTGCGTCCTCGCCCTCCGCGTCGGTGACCCAGACGACCTGCTCCTCCCCGTCCGCCCGGAAGACGCGGGGCAGCCGGGCCCTCACGCCCGGTTCCACGGCCAGCGCCCGCGCGGGCCCGTCCCGGTGGGTGACCCAGTGGATGCCGCCGCGGATCTCCACGGCGCTGCCGCGACCGGTGCGGTCGGGGGCCGCGGTACCGAGGTGGCGTTCGGCCTTCACGGGACGCGGGCGCAGATCGGTGCGCTGCCCGCCGAGCCGGATGTCGAGACGGCGGGGCGCGGCGCCGTCGAGGTCGTCGAGGATCCACAGCTCACCGGCGGAGGCGTACACGACACGGGTCCCGTCGGTGGCCGCGTGCCGGGCGTAGAAGCCGTCGGCGGCGCCGCCGGTACCGAGAGGGGTGTGACGCTTCAGGTCCGACCCGTCCGGCCGGGACGAGTAGACGGCTCCGACGCCCTCGTGGTCCGAGAGGAACGCGATCCTCTCCCCCGCTTCGCCGTGGGGACCCCCCACCCACAGCGGGTACTCGATGTTCCCGTCGACGTCCTCGTGGAGGCGTACGAACTCCCCCGAGCCGTCCCGGTCGATCCACAACTTGCCCGCGGTGCCGCCCCGGTAGCGCTTCCAGGCAGCGGCCTCGCGGCCCATCGTGGCGGAGAGCAGCAGTACGCCGGAGCCGTACGCCAGGCCGCCGACCGGCCCGTAGGGCAGCTGCGTCGCGGGCCCGCCGTCGAGCGGCACCGACCGCGCCCAGCTGCGGCGCAGCGAGGCCTGACCCTGGGTGCTGATGGCGAGGACCTCGCCCTGCGGGGTCCAGCCGCGTACGGACGTCCTGGCGCTGCCCCAGTACGTCAGCCGGTCGGCCGGCCCGCCGTCGACGGGCGCGACATGCACCTCGGGCGCGCCGTCCCGGCGTGAGGTCCAGGCTATGCGGGTGCCGTCGGGTGAGATACGGGGATGGTCGACGGGCACGTTGTCGGCGCTCACGCGCCAGGCGCGTCCGCCGTCGAGCGGGGCGACCCAGACGTCGTCCTCTGCGGTGAAGGCGATCAACTCGCCGTGGACATGCGGATACCGAAGGTAGGCAGGCTGCGTCACACCGTCACCCTAGGCAGGCCAGGGGTGCCGGGTCACGGCTTTGCCAGGGCCTGTCGTGTGGATCGGGCCGGGTCACTTCCCCGGCGGGTCGACCGTCTCGGTGACGGTCACCGTGACGGTGACGGCGGGCCGCGGATCGGAGCCGGGAGGGGTGGGGCGGGGCGAACTGCTGGGCGTGGCCGAGCAGTTGCCGAGGACGGTCGCCTCGAAGACGACCTTGCCGTCCACCCTGGCCAGGAGGTCGCCGCGGACGCACCGGCCCGAACGCTCCTCGGTCACCTTGCCCTTGAGCGTGATCTTCTGCCCCGCCTCGGTCTCGCCCTGGCAGTCGACGGTGGCTGTCCCCGTCCTGCTGGGCGACGGCGAGGAGTTGCCCGCGTCGTCGAGGGTGGCGGTGCAGCTGAGCCAGCGCACGTCGAAGCCGATGCGCTCCAGGGTGCTGGTGCCCGTGCGGTCCGTGGTGACGGACACGGCGACGGAACTCAGTCCCCCGGTCGCCGGCTCGCAGGCCGCCAGGACCCCGACCGCCGTGCCCGCGACGGCGATCGCGGCGAGCGTGCGTCTCGGGCGCGTCCGGCCGGTGCGGCCGGTGCGGCCGGGCTCCGCGTCTCCCGCCGGGCGAACTGCCGTTCTTCGCCGTGTCGTTCCGTGCGGTCCCGTTTTCCGCAGTGCTCTTCCCCGCAGTGTCATTCCCCGCAGTGTCATTCCCCGCATGAAGCGAGACTGGCACCGGCGGGCGGGAAGCAACAGGGCCGTTGCGGTCAATCACCGTCATCGGGGACGCCGTCGGGCCCCTCCCGCCCCAACGGCCCGCGCACCAGGGCGGTCAGCCCCAGCGCCCCGTGCGGCCCAGCAGCAGCGCCGTCGCCGCCGTGCCCGCCGTCGAGGTGCGCAGCACACTGCGTCCCAGCCGGTACGGCTTGGCTCCCGCCTCCGCGAACGCCGCGAGTTCCTCCGGGGACACTCCGCCCTCGGGGCCCACGACCAGCACGATCGATCCCTCGGCCGGCAGCTCGGCGGTGGCCAGCGGTTCCGCCCCCTCCTCGTGCAGCACGGCCGCGAAGTCCGCTGTGGCCAGAAGTGCCGCAACCTGCTTGGTCGTTGCTGCGTCCGCGACCTCCGGGAAGCGGAGCCGGCGCGACTGCTTGCCCGCCTCGCGCGCGGTGGCCCGCCACTTCGCCTGCGACTTCGCGCCCCGCTCGCCCTTCCACTGCGTGATGCAGCGGGCGGCCTGCCAGGGCACGACCGCGTCGACGCCGGTCTCCGTCATGGTCTCGACGGCGAGTTCACCGCGGTCGCCCTTGGGCAGCGCCTGGACGACGGTGATACGCGGCGCCGGCTCACTCTCGACCGGGAGGTCCCGCACCTCCACCTCCAGCCGGTCCTTGCCCTCGGTCCGCAGCACGACGCCGGCCGCCCCGCGTCCGAGCCCGTCGGTGAGCACGATCTCCTCACCCTGCTGGAGCCGGCGTACGGACACGGCATGCCGTCCCTCGGGACCGTCCAGCACGACGGCGGAACCGGCCGCGACCCCCTCCAGGGAGTCCACCAGGAAGACGGGTGCGGTCATCAGGAGGCGTCCAGCGCCAGCGCGGCGCGCGCGGAGTCCAGCTCGGCGGCCAGCACCTCCACCAGCTGTGCGGCCGGCAGCTCACGGGCCAGCCGGTGCCCCTGACCGGCCCACAGGGCCATGCCCTGGGCGTCGCCGGCCTTGGCCGCCGCCTTGCGCAGCCCGCTCGTCAGATGGTGCACCTGCGGATACGCGGCGGGGGCGTACGGCCCGTGCTCACGCATGAAGCGGTTGACGAGCCCGCGCGCCGGCCGGCCCGAGAAGGCCCGGGTCAGTTCGGTACGGACGAAGAGGGGGTTGGTCATGGCCTGCTTGTGCAGGGTGTTCGCGCCGGACTCGGGGCAGACCAGGAACGCGGTGCCGAGCTGCGCCGCCGCGGCACCGGCCGCGAGCACGCCGGCGATCTGGCCGCCGCGCATCAGTCCGCCGGCCGCGATGACCGGCAGCGGAACGGCCTCGCGGATCAGGGCGACGAGGGTGAGCAGTCCCACCCCGCTGCCGTCGGCCGCCGGGTCGTCGCGGTGCGTGCCCTGGTGGCCGCCGGCCTCGACGCCCTGGACGCACACGGCGTCCGCGCCGGCCCGCTGCGCGGCCTGCGCCTCCTCGGGCGAGGTGACGGTGACGACGGTGAAGGTGCCGGCCTTGGCGAAGGACTGGAGCACGTCCCGCTTGGGGCAGCCGAAGGTGAAGGAGACGACCGGGACGGGGTCGTCGAGGAGGATCGCGAGCTTGGCCTCGTACCCGTCGTCCATGCCGGAGTCGGGATCGCCGAGCGGTGTCTCGTACCAGGCCGCCTCACCGGCGAGCTGGTGCCGGTAGACCTCCACGGCGGCGGGGTCGGTCGCACCCGGCTGCGGCATGAACAGATTCACGCCGAAGGGCCGGCTCGTGAGTCCGCGGATCTGTTTGATCTGCTGGTACATGCCGTCCGCGGTCTTGTATCCGGCGGCCAGGAATCCGAGGCCACCGGCCTCGGACACGGCTGCGGCCAACTGCGGGGACGACGCGCCGCCCGCCATGGGGGCCTGCACGATCGGATACCGGCAGAGATCGGTCAGTGCGGAGGACATGCACGCATGGTGCCACGTCGGCCCCGCCCGGCCGAATCGGACCCGACGCGGCCCCGGATACCGGGGCCGCGGCCGGTTCTACCGTCCGTTGAACGCGTCCTTCAGGCGCGAGAACAGCCCTTGCTGCCCTGGCTGGAACTGGCCGGTCGGCCGCTCCTCGCCGCGCAGCTTCGCCAGCTCCCGCAGCACCCGCTCCTGCTCCGGGTCCAGCTTCGAGGGCGTCATCACCTCGACGTGCACGATCAGGTCGCCCCGACCGCCACCGCGCAGGTGTGTGATGCCGCGGCCGTGCAGCGGGATCGACTGTCCGGACTGCGTGCCCGGGCGGATGTCGACCTCCTCCATGCCGTCGAGCGTCTCCAGCGGCACCTTGGTGCCGAGGGCCGCCGCCGTCATCGGAATGGTGACCGTGCAGTGCAGGTCGTCGCCACGCCGCTGGAAGACGCCGTGGGCCAGCTCGTGGATCTCCACGTACAGGTCGCCGGCGGGGCCGCCGCCGGGGCCGACCTCGCCCTCGCCCGCGAGCTGGATGCGGGTGCCGTTGTCGACACCGGCGGGGATCTTCACGGTCAGCGTGCGGCGCGAGCGGACCCGGCCGTCTCCGGCGCACTCCGGGCACGGGGTCGGGACGACGGTCCCGAAGCCCTGGCACTGGGGGCACGGCCGGGACGTCATGACCTGGCCCAGGAACGAACGCGTGACCTGCGAGACCTCACCGCGACCGCGGCACATGTCACATGTCTGCGCCGAGGTGCCCGGCGCCGCGCCCTCGCCCGAACACGTCGTACAGACGACGGCCGTGTCGACCTGGATGTCCTTCGTCGTGCCGAAGGCCGCCTCGTTGAGGTCGATCTCCAGCCGGATCATCGCGTCCTGGCCGCGCCGCGTACGCGACCTCGGCCCCCGCTGCGACGCCGTCCCGAAGAAGGCGTCCATGATGTCCGAGAAGTTCCCGAAGCCACCGGCGCCGAAGCCTCCCGCGCCACCGCCGCCCGCCTGGGACAGCGGGTCGCCGCCGAGGTCGTAGACCTGCTTCTTCTGCGGATCCGAGAGGACCTCGTAGGCCGCGTTGATCTCCTTGAAGCGCTCCTGCGTCTTCGGGTCCGGATTCACATCCGGGTGGAGTTCACGCGCAAGCCGGCGGAAGGCCTTCTTGATCTCGTCCTGGGATGCGTCTCGGCGCACGCCGAGTACGGCGTAGTAGTCCGTGGCCACTTACGACTCCGCCAGGATCTGTCCGACGTAACGTGCCACTGCGCGTACCGCTCCCATCGTTCCGGGGTAGTCCATGCGGGTCGGTCCGACCACGCCGAGTTTGGCAACTGCCTCGTCGCCCGAACCGTAGCCGACCGAGACGACGGACGTGGAGTTGAGGCCCTCATGGGCGTTCTCGTGACCGATCCGTACGGTCATGCCCATCCCGCCCGACTCCTTGGCCTCGCCGAGCAGCTTGAGCAGCACGACGTGCTCCTCCAGCGCCTCCAGCACCGGCCGGATCGTGAGCGGGAAGTCGTGTCCGAAGCGGGTCAGATTGGCGGTGCCGCCGATCATCAGCCGCTCCTCGGTCTCCTCGACCAGGGTCTCGAGCAGGGTGGACAGCACCGTCGTGACGGTGCCGCGGTCCTCCGGCTCGAAGGATTCCGCCAGGTCCTGCACCAGCTGCGGCACATCCGCGAAACGGCGCCCGACGACCCGGCTGTTGAGCCGGGCCCGCAGGTCCGCGAGCGAGGTGTCGCCGAAGGGCGCGGGGCAGTCGATCATCCGCTGCTCGACCCGGCCGGTGTCCGTGATCAGCACGAGCATCAGCCGGGCGGGCGCCAGGGAGAGGAGCTCGACGTGCCGGACGGTGGACCGGGTCAGCGACGGGTACTGCACGACGGCGACCTGCCGGGTCAGCTGCGCGAGCAGCCGCACCGTACGGCCCACGACGTCGTCGAGGTCGACGGCCCCGTCCAGGAAGTTCTGGATGGCGCGGCGCTCCGGCGACGACAGGGGCTTGACCCCGGCCAGCTTGTCGACGAAGAGCCGGTACCCCTTGTCCGTCGGGATACGGCCGGCGCTGGTGTGCGGCTGGGCGATGAAGCCCTCGTCCTCCAGCACCGCCATGTCGTTCCGGACCGTGGCCGGCGAGACGCCGAGATTGTGACGCTCCGTGAGCGCCTTGGAACCCACAGGTTCCTCGGTGCCGACATAGTCCTGGACGATCGCGCGCAGCACCTCGAGTCTGCGTTCACTGAGCACCGCGCACACCTCCAGCTCTGGTTCCTCGGTGGCTGCTTGGCACTCCCCGGGTCCGAGTGCCAGCAATCCCCGTGCCAGTGTACGGCCGTGGGGTACGGCTCTAGCAAGGCGGCCGACCAGGCTACCGCGCGCCTTTGCTGGTCGTTGCCAGTAGCGTCGCGTTATGGACGTCCGTTGGGAAGACTTCGGCTGGGAGCAACTGGCCGACGGGGTCGGGCGGCGCAGGATGCCCGTCTGGGACGCGACCGTGGGGCTGGTCGCCGGTGACGAGGCCGTCCTGCTGTTCGACACGGGGTCCACGCTGCGTGAGGGCGTGGAGCTGCGCACCCAGGCGGAGGCGCTGCTGGGCGGCCGCCGAGTGACGCATGTCGCACTGAGTCATCCCCACTTCGACCATGTTCTGGGGACGGCCGCCTTCTCCGCGGTGGAGGTCTTCGGCGCGGTCGCCGTCGATGTCGTCCTGCGCCGGGACCGCGACGAACTCCGGGCCGACGCCGTACGGCACGGCGTGGCGCCGGACGATGCCGCCGAGGCGACCGATCTGCTGGTCGCGCCGCAGCACGTGGTCACCGGTGAACGGACACTGGACCTCGGCGGACGCCAGGTGCTGCTGGCCAATGTGGGCCCCGGGCACACGGGCCACGATCTGGCGCTCCTCGTGCCGGGCGACCGGGAGGTCGTGTTCTGCGGCGATCTGGTGGAGGAGTCCGGGGAGCCGCAGGCGGGTCCGGACGCGATGCCCTCGCGCTGGCCGGCGGCCCTGGACCGGCTGCTCGCGCTCGGCGGAGAGGACGCGCTGTACGTCCCCGGGCACGGCGCGGTGGTGGACGCGGCGTTCGTCCGCGCACAGCGTGACGTGCTGGCGGAGCGCTTCGGGGTGCCGTAGCGTCGCCGAATGCGCAGCTACAGCCCCGATCTGACGCCCCCTTGGAAGAAGCCCTCCGCCGTGCCGGAGGTCCCCGCCGACCGGGATCTGGTCGTGGAGGAGGTCACCACCGGCTTCTGCGGCGCGGTGACCGGCTGCGAGGCCGGGACGGTGACCCTGGAGGACCGCTTCGGCAAGCACCGGGTCTTCCCGCTGACCGCACGGGGCTTTCTGCTGGAGGGCCGGGTGGTGACGCTGGTCCGGCCCGGCGCGGGCGCACCGGCCGCACCGGCGCGTACGGCCTCGGGTTCCGTCGCCGTGCCCGGCGCCCGGGCCAGGGTGGCGCGGGCGGGCCGCATCTACGTCGAGGGCCGCCACGACGCCGAGCTCGTGGAACGGGTCTGGGGCGACGACCTGCGCATCGAGGGGGTGGTGGTCGAGTACCTGGAGGGTGTCGACGACCTGCCCGCGATCGTCGCCGACTTCGCGCCCGGGCCCGACGCCTGCCTCGGTGTCCTGGTCGACCATCTGGTCCCGGGGTCCAAGGAGTCCCGTATCGCCGCGTCGGTCACGGACCCGCACGTGCTCGTGGTGGGCCATCCGTACATCGACATCTGGGAGGCGGTGAAGCCGTCGTCGGTGGGGATCCCGGCATGGCCCGTCGTCCCGCGGGGCCAGGACTGGAAGACGGGTGTGTGCCGCGCGCTGGGCTGGCCGCCGAACACCGGCGCCGCCTGGCAGCACATCCTGTCCCGGGTGCGGTCCTACCGTGACCTCCAGCCGGAGCTGCTGGGCCGGGTCGAGGAGCTGATCGACTTCGTGACGCTGCCGCCGGAGTGAGCGGCGTGGCCCTCCGAGGGGGCAGCGGGGCGGCGGCGGGTCAGTCCACCAGGTCCCGGACGACTCCGTCCGCGAGCAGCCTTCCCCGCAGCGTCAGCACGGCCGAGCCCGCCTCGTAGGCCGCGGGCTCCAGCAGCCCGTCCGCCAGGGCCCTGCCCGCCGCCGCCAGCCCCGCCGGCTTCAGCAGCGACAGCGGCACGCCGTCCCTCAGCCGCAGCTCCAGCAGGATCCGCTCGACGCGCCGGTCCTCCGCCGACAGGAGTTCGCGGCCCGCTCCGGGCGAGCGCCCCTCGGCCAGCGCCGCCGCGTACGCGCCCGGGTGCTTCACGTTCCACCAGCGCACCCCGCCCACATGGCTGTGCGCTCCGGGGCCCGCGCCCCACCAGTCGGCGCCGCGCCAGTACAGCTCGTTGTGCAGACAGCGGCCTGCGTCGGAGGTGGCCCAGTTGGAGACCTCGTACCAGGAGAAGCCCGCCTCGGACAGCACGGAGTCCGCGATGAGATAGCGGTCCGCGTGCACGTCGTCGTCGGTCATGGGCACCTCGCCCCGCCGGATGCGCCGGGCCAGCTGGGTGCCCTCCTCCACGATCAGCGCGTACGCCGAGACATGGTCGGGTCCCGCGCCCACCGCGGCCGCGAGCGACGCGCGCCAGTCGTCGTCGCTCTCGCCGGGGGTGCCGTAGATCAGGTCGAGGTTCACATGGTCGAAGCCGGCGGCGCGGGCCTCCGCGACGCAGGCCTCGGGGCGTCCGGGTGTGTGCGTGCGGTCCAGCACCTTCAGGACGTGCTGCTTGGCGCTCTGCATGCCGAACGAGATCCGGTTGAATCCTCCGGCCCGCAGCTTCTCCAGATACTCCGGACCGACGGACTCGGGGTTCGCCTCGGTGGTGATCTCCGCGTCGTCCGCGAGCCCGAACTCCTCCCGGACGGCGCCCAGCATGGACACCAGGTCGGCGGCGTCCAGCAGCGTCGGCGTACCGCCCCCGACGAACACCGTGCTGACCGGCCGCGGGTCGTCGCCGAGCACCTTGCGGGCGAGGCGCACCTCGTCGGCGAGGGTGGCGGCGTAGTTGTCGCGGGAGGCCAGTACACCGCCCGAACCGCGCAGCTCGGTGGCGGTGTAGGTGTTGAAGTCGCAGTAACCGCAGCGCGTCGCGCAGTACGGCACATGCAGATAGAAGGCGAGCGGCCGGTCACCGGCGCCGTCGAGGGCGGACGCCGGGAGCGCCCCGTCCTCGGGCATGGGCTCACCATCGGGCAGTACGGAAGGCATGCCCCCCATTGTCCGTCACCGGTGCGAAAGCCCGGACCGCGCGCCGGGCGGGGCTCCGGGGGCAGAGGCCGTGCCGTCCCCGGCAGGTCACCGCACCGGAGGCGTACGTCACTGCACCTGGAGCACGAGCAGCGCCAGATCGTCGCCCAGCGGGGTGTCCGAGAAGTCGTGCACGGCCTGCCTGATCCGCTCGCCGACCCCTTGCGCCGTCAGTCCCACGCATCCGGCGAGAGCGGTGGCCAGCCCGTCACCGTCGTCGAACATCCGCGCCCCCGAGCGCCGCTCGGTCACCCCGTCCGTGACGCAGAGCAGCGTGTCACCGGGCTCCAGGTCGAAGGTCTGGCTCTGGTACGCGACGTCCTCCACGACCCCGAGCAGGACCTGCGGCTCGGCGACGGTGTGCACCCTCCCGTCGGGCCGCAGCACCAGCGGCAGCGGATGCCCCGCGCTCGCCAGCGTGCACCGCACGCCCCTGCCGGAGGGCAGCGGCACGACCTCGCCGTACAGCAGGGACAGGAAGCGGGCCTGCGGCCCTTCCGGCACCGTCTGGCCGCCGGCCGCGGCGACGAGCAGCGCGGTCGCCTCCGCCGCTTCCATGGCGTCGTCGAGGAGGAGCCCGTTCAGCCGGTCGAGCACCTCGCCGACCTGGTAGCCCTCACGGGCGAGCAGCCGCAGCCAGGGGCGGGCCAGTCCGGTGACGACGGCCGCCTCGGGGCCGCTGCCCTGGACGTCGCCGAGCATGAAGGACCAGCGGTCGCCGCTGCCGGCCGGGAAAATGTCGTAGAAGTCACCACCGGCGACTCCGTCGTCGCCGGGCTCATAGACGAGGAAGCGGTCCACGCCCGGGATCTGGCCCACCTTGCGGGGCTGGAGGCCGCGCTGGAGGACCTTGCTGATGGTGGCCTGCCGGGTGTACTGGCGGGCGGCGCCGATCGCGAGTGCCACGCGGCGGGCGAAGTCCTCGGTGAGGGCCGTCACGTCGTCGGGGACGCGCGCGAGGCCCTGCCGGGCGAGCAGCAGGGTGCCGAGGCCGCGTCCGCCCGCGACGAGACGGTAGGCGAGTGCGGCGCCCCCGGCCGCGCCCGGCTCGCGCCCGCTCGGCCACGGGATCGGCACCGGTCCGCCGATCGTGCCCTCGGGCAGCATGGGCGGCTCCTCGACGAGCGCCGTGCGCAGCTGCTCGATCCGTGACTCGTCGGCGTGCCAGACGCGGGCGAGCCGCTGCACGGGGGCCGAGGGCCCCTCGCCGCCGACGGCGGGCCGGCCGGGTTCGCCGTCCAGCCAGATCGCGCACCAGTCGGCGAGCCGCGGCACCAGCAGCTGCGCGGCGAGCGCGGCCACCATGTCCTCGTCGAGCTGTCCGGCCAGCAGGTCGGAGGCCTCGGCGAGGAACGAGAGCGCGCCACGTCCGGCCAGGCTCTGGTCCGCGCGGTCGTCGCGGGCGACGGACGCGCGCGGCGAGGGCGCCAGGATCTCGGCGGCCCGCAGACCGCGGTCGATGGCCGGTTCGGCACCGGTCAGCGCAAAGGTGTCCCAGCCGTCGACGGGCAGCCGCGCCCAGACGGTCTTCAGGGCGGAGAGGTAGGTGATGCCCCACCGCTCGGCGAGGGCGGCGACGAGGTGCAGACCGCGTCCGTACTCGGGGGTGCCCGAGCGGTCCGTGACGGCGTGGGGCTCGCTGCTCACGGCCCTGGCGGGGTGGTGGTCGGAGACCTCGATCACCAGGGCGGCGGCCTCTCCGTCGGCCGACGGGTCGAGGCGGCACAGGAGTTCGACGGCGGTGCCCGCGTGCACGACGGCGTTGGTGACGAGTTCACTGACGATCACGACGGCGTCGTCCGCGAGCCGGTCGGTGCTGTGCCCGCCGGGCGGGCAGCCGCCCGCCGCACCCCGGCAGTAGGCGCAGGTGGCCAGGAGACCGAGGGTGGTCCAGTCGGCGAGGGCCGCCCGGACGAATCTGCGGGCGGCCGAGGGGGCATGAGGGTTCCCCGGCAGGCTGGTGCGCGTGACCGACCGCCCGTCATCCCTGAACGGGTAGAACGGAGTTGAGCGGTGGACGGTTTCGCGCTGCATCGGAATGGACCCCACAGTCCGGCTCCCGGTCGGTTCTCACAATGCGCCGCTTCTGACACCGACAGAGTGACAGACTGAGCCTGCCCATAAGCGCCGAGTCACCGAAGTGGGCGGATATGAACAGAGACCTCGTGCCGCCGCCCGCATCCCCGGCCACCCCGCCGCATGCCCGGACGCCGGACGACGGCGGCTGGATCCGGGCGTCGGAACTGCGCCCGCTGCTGGCCGCGATGACGTCGCTGCGCGACGGCGACTTCCGCGTCCGGGTGGCCGAGACGCACGAAGGCATGTCGGCGGAACTGGCCGCGGTGTTCAACCAGATCGCCGTGCGCAATCAGCACTTCGCCGACGAGCTGACACGGGTACGCAGGGAGGTCGTCCGCCACGGGCGGCTCGACGACCGGCTGGCGGCGAGCCCCGGCCAGGGAGCCTGGACCTCGGGTGTGACCTGGACGAACTCCCTGCTGGACGCCCTGGTCGTACCGGCCGCGAACGCCACGCGCGTCCTGGACGCGGTGGCCGGCGGCGATCTCACCCAGCGGGTCGATCTGCACGACGGGAACCGCCAGTTGCGGGGCGATCTGCGCCGGCTGGGCCGCGCGGTCAACAAGATGGTCGACCAGCTGTCGCTGTTCACCGGCGAGGTCACGCGGGTCGCGCGCGAGGTCGGCACCGAGGGCAGACTCGGCGGCCGCGCCAAGGTTCAGGGTCTGTCGGGGAGTTGGCGGGACGTCACGGAGGCCGTCAACGCGATGGCCTCCCGGCTCACCGCACAGGTGCGCGACATCGCCGCGGTGACCACGGCGGTGGCGCGCGGCGACCTGACCCGTACGGTGACCGTCGAGGCGACCGGCGAGCTGCTGGAACTGAAGCTCACCGTGAACACGATGGTCGACCAGCTGTCCGCGTTCGCGGACGAGGTGACCCGCGTGGCGCGCGAGGTCGGCACCGAGGGCCAGTTGGGCGGGCGTGCCCAGGTCCGCGGCGTGTCCGGGGTCTGGAAGGACCTCACGGACAACGTCAACTTCATGGCGTCCAACCTCACCAGCCAGGTCCGCAACATCGCCCAGGTCACCACCGCCGTCGCCAACGGCGATCTCTCCCAGAAGATCACCGTCGACGCCCAGGGCGAGATCCTCGAACTCAAGTCGACCATCAACACCATGGTCGACCAGCTCTCCGCCTTCGCCGACGAGGTCACCCGCGTCGCCCGCGAGGTCGGCACCGAGGGCAACCTCGGCGGCCGCGCCCAGGTCCGCGGGGTTTCCGGGGTCTGGAAGGACCTCACCGAGAACGTCAACTTCATGGCCGACAACCTGACCAGCCAGGTGCGGAACATCGCCCTGGTCTCCACGGCCGTCGCCCAGGGCGATCTGGGCAAGAAGATCACCGTCGAGGCGAAGGGCGAGATCCTCGAACTCAAGTCGACCATCAACACCATGGTCGACCAGCTCTCCGCCTTCGCCGACGAGGTCACCCGCGTCGCCCGCGAGGTCGGCACCGAGGGCAACCTGGGCGGTCAGGCGCAGGTCCGCGGCGTGTCCGGGGTCTGGAAGGACCTCACGGACAACGTCAACTTCATGGCGTCCAACCTCACCAGCCAGGTCCGCAACATCGCCCAGGTCACCACCGCCGTCGCCAACGGCGACCTGTCCAAGAAGATCACCGTCGACGCCCGCGGCGAGATCCTCGAACTCAAGGACACCGTCAACACGATGGTGGACCAGCTGCGGGCGTTCGCCGACGAGGTCACGCGGGTGGCCCGCGAGGTCGGCACGGACGGCAGACTCGGCGGCCGGGCCCAGGTGCTCGGCGTCACCGGGCTGTGGAAGGACCTCACCGACAACGTCAACTACATGGCCGACAACCTCACCTCGCAGGTGCGGAACATCGCCCAGGTGGCGACAGCCGTGGCACAGGGCGACCTGTCGAAGAAGATCGACGTGGACGCCCGCGGCGAGATCCTGGAGCTGAAGACCACCATCAACACCATGGTCGACACGCTCTCCTCGTTCTCCTCCGAGGTGACCCGGGTGGCCCGCGAGGTGGGCTCCGAGGGCCAGTTGGGCGGCCAGGCGCGGGTCGAGGGCGTGTACGGCACCTGGAAGCGCCTGACGACCAATGTGAACGAGCTGGCGCTCAATCTCACCACCCAGGTCCGCGCGATCGCCGAGGTGGCGTCCGCGGTGGCCCAGGGCGACATGTCCCGCTCCATCACCGTGGAGACCCGCGGCGAGGTCTCCGAACTCAAGGACAACATCAACCTGATGGTGTCCAACCTCCGGGAGACCACCCGGGCCAAGGACTGGCTGGAGTCGAACCTCGCCCGTCTGGCGGGTCTGATGCAGGGGCACCGCGACCTGATGGAGGTCGCCGACCTGATCCTGCGCGAACTGACCCCGCTGGTGAACGCCCAGTACGGCGCCTTCTTCCTGGCCGACCCGGACGCCGACGGCACCCCGGCCCGTACCACCTCCACCACCAAGGGCCTGGCCTTCATCGCGGGCTACGGCTCCGCCCAGTCCGCCACCATCGACACCACCGGCATGCCGGGCCACGGCCTGGTGCGGCAGGCGGCCCTGGAGAAGAAGCGCATCCTGCTGGAGGAGGCGCCGCCGGACTACATCAAGATCAACTCAGGGCTGGGCGAGGCGTCCCCGGCCAGCGTCGTCATCATCCCGATCCTCTTCGAGGACAAGCTGCTCGGAGTGATCGAGCTCGCGTCCTTCTCCCGCTTCTCCGACGTCCACCTGGCCTTCTTCGACCAGTTCGTGAACACCATCGGGGTCGCGATCAACACCATCATCGCCAACTCCCGTACGGAGTCGCTCCTCGGCGAGTCCCAGCGCCTGGCCGTCCAGCTCCAGGAGCGCTCCGACGAACTCCAGCGGCAGCAGGCCGAACTGCAGCGCTCCAACGCGGAGCTGGAGGAGAAGGCCGCCCTGCTGGCGACCTCGTCGCAGTACAAGTCGGAGTTCCTGGCCAACATGTCGCACGAACTGCGCACCCCGCTGAACTCCCTGCTCATCCTCGCGCGGCTGCTGTCCGACAACCCGGACGGCCGCCTCTCCGACCAGGAGGTGCAGTTCGCGACGACGATCCACCGCTCGGGCTCCGACCTGCTCCAGCTGATCAACGACATCCTCGACCTGTCCAAGATCGAGGCCGGCCGTATGGACGTCCGGCCGAAGAAGCTCCCGCTGATCAAGCTGCTCGACTATGTGCACGCCACCTTCCGGCCGATCACGCTGGACCGCGGACTGGCCTTCGAGGTCGCGGTCGGCGAGGACGTGCCGCGCGAGATGTACTCCGACGAACAGCGGCTCCAGCAGATCCTGCGGAACCTGCTGTCCAACGCCATCAAGTTCACCTCCTCGGGCCGCGTGGAACTGCGCGTCAACCGCATCAAGGACCCCGACCACACCCTGGTCAAGGACGCGGAGGACCTGATCGCCTTCGCCGTCACGGACACCGGCATCGGGATCGCGGCGGAGAAACTCCCGGTGATCTTCGAGGCGTTCCAGCAGGCCGACGGCACCACCAACCGCAAGTACGGCGGCACCGGCCTCGGTCTGTCCATCAGCCGCGAGATCGCGGGGCTCCTCGGCGGTCGCATCATCGCCGAGAGCGAACCGGGCGCGGGCTCCACCTTCACGCTGTACGCGCCCGTGCTCTACCCGGGGCACGTCGCCGCGGAGAACGACGACCTGCGGCAAGGCCACACGGTCCAGGATCTGCGGATGCTGCCGCTGACGGCGCCCGAGCGCCACCACACCGACCATCCGCCGCGTCCGGAGCTGGACGACGGCTGGCCGACGACGACGAAGCTCGAGGAGTGGAAGTCGGGCAGCGCGGGCGCGATCCTGGCGGGCCGCCGGGTGCTGATCGTCGACGACGACATCCGCAATGTCTTCGCCCTCACCCATGTGCTGGGCCGCGTGGGCATGCCCGTGCTGTACGCGGAGAACGGCCGCGAGGGCATCGAGACGCTGGAGCGCAATCCCGACGTCGAACTGGTCCTGATGGACATCATGATGCCCGAGATGGACGGTTACGAGACGATCGAGGCGATCCGGCGCAGCCCGCTGTGGACCGATCTGCCGATCGTGGCGCTGACCGCGAAGGCGATGCCCGGGGACCGCGAGAAGTCCATCGCGCAGGGTGCCAACGAGTACGTACCGAAGCCCGTGGACGTCGACCGGTTGCTGACGGTCGTCTGTGCCCTCCTGGACCCCGAGAGCGAGCCGCCGGCCGGGCCGCCGGTGTCCGCGGGGCCGCCGGAGGGGCATTCCGCTGTACCGGCGCAGCAGGACGGCGAAGGAGAGCCGGCCACTACGCCGACCATCACGTGAGGCAGACACCATGAGCGCACAGGCACCCGCGGATCGCGCGAGCATCCTGCTCGTGGACGACATGGACGACAACCTTGTCGCTCTCGAAGCAGTGCTCGGAGCCCTGAACGAGCCGATGGTGAGGGCCCGTTCCGGGGAGGAGGCGATGAAGGCGCTGCTGCGGCAGCAGTTCGCGGTGATCCTGCTCGATGTCCGGATGCCGGGCATGGACGGATTCGAGACCGCCTCGAACATCAAGCGGCTGGACCAGACGAAAGACGTCCCGATCATTTTCCTGACCGGGGTGGAGGCCGACAGCAGCTACGCCTTCCGCGGATACGCCACGGGGGCCGCGGACTTCATGACGAAGCCGTTCGACCCGTGGGTGCTGCGGGCGAAGGTGAGCGTGTTCCTCGAACTGCACCGTAAGACCCGCCAGTTGGAGCGGATGCTGGCCAAGGAGCAGGAGCAGCTGGAAACGATCGCCGGCCGGCTGAGCGCCATCGAGTCGGAGCTCGGCCGGATCGGGCCGAGCGATGTCCCGGAACTGCGGATCCAGCTGACGCGTATCGAGGAGGGCGTCAGGGAACTGCGTCGCGGGCGGAGCCGATAGGCCCCGCCCGCGACGGCGTCTGCCACGCGGGTGCCGCTCCTCGCGCCGCGGAGTGCCGCGGCGTGGGTGCTCGCCGCGGCGTGTCCGCTGCGCGGGTGCCGCTTACCGCGCCGGGGTTGCTACTTCTCGCGCGACCCGTCGTACATCTCGTCGATCAGGTGCTGGTACTCGCGCTCGACGACCGGCCTCTTGAGCTTGAGGCTGGGCGTGAGCTCTCCGTGCTCGATGTCCAGGTCGCGCGGGAGCAGCCGGAACTTCTTGACCGTCTGCCAGCGCTGGAGCCCCTCGTTGAGGCGCTGCACATAGCCGTCGATCAGCTGCAGGACCTCCGGGGTGGCCACCACCTCGGCGTACGGCTTGCCGCCGAGGCCGTTCTCCTCGGCCCAGCCCAGGATCGTGGGCTCGTCGAGCGCGATCAGAGCGGTGCAGAAGTTCCGGTCCGCGCCGTGCACCAGGATGTTCGAGACGAACGGACAGACGGCCTTGAACTGGCCCTCCACCTCGGCCGGCGCGATGTACTTGCCACCGGAGGTCTTGATCAGGTCCTTCTTGCGGTCCGTGATCCGCAGATAGCCGTCGGCGGACAGCTCGCCGATGTCACCGGTGTGGAACCAGCCGTCGGACTCCAGGACTTCCTCGGTCTTCTCGGGCAGACCGTGGTAGCCCTCCATGATGCCGGGGCCGCGCAGCAGGATCTCGCCGTCGTCGGCGATCCGCACCTCGGTGCCGGGCATCGGCTTGCCGACCGTGCCGGTGCGGTAGGCCTCGCCCGGGTTGACGAAGGACGCGGCGCTCGACTCGGTGAGTCCGTAGCCCTCGAGGATGTGGATGCCGGCGCCCGCGAAGAAGTAGCCGATGTCGGGGGCGAGGGCAGCCGAACCGGAGACGGCGGCGCGCAGCTTTCCGCCGAAGGCTTCCCGCAGCTTGGAGTAGACGAGCGCGTCGGCGACCTTGTGCTTGGCGCCCAGACCGAAGGGCACGGACGCGGAGCCGGTGCGACGGAAGTTGTCCTGCGAGGTCTTGGCGTACTCGCGTGAGACGCCCGCGGCCCACTGGAAGATCTTGTACTTCGCGCCGCCACCGGCGCGGGCCTTGGCCGCGACGCCGTTGTAGACCTTCTCGAAGATGCGCGGGACGGCCGCCATGTAGGTGGGCTGCACCACCGGCAGGTTCTCGATGATCTTGTCGACCCGGCCGTCCACCGCGGTGACGTGGCCGACCTCGATCTGGCCGGAGGTGAGCACCTTGCCGAAGACGTGCGCGAGCGGCAGCCAGAGGTACTGCACGTCCTCCGGGCCGATCAGTCCGGTCGCCGCCATGGCCTTCGCCATGTACGACCAGTTGTCGTGCGGCAGCCGGACACCCTTGGGCCGTCCCGTGGTGCCGGAGGTGTAGATGAGCGTCGCCAGCTGGTCGGCGGTGATCGCCCCGACCCGCTCCTTGACCGCCTGCGGGTGCGTCTCGAGGTACTGCGCGCCGCGCGCCTCGAGGTCGGCGAGCGAGAGCACCCAGCCCTCGGGGTCCGCGGCGTCCGGCTCGACGCCCGTGCTGTCGAACACGACGACATGCTTGAGGCCGGGCAGCTCGGCCCGGCGCTCACGCGCCTTGGCGAGCTGGGATGCGTCTTCCGCGATGAGCACCCTGCTGTCGGAGTCGGAGAGGATGTACGCCGACTCCTCGGCGTTCGTGGACGGATAGACGGTGGTGGTCGCACCGCCCGCGCACATCACGCCGAGGTCGGACAGGATCCATTCGACCCGGGTCGAGGACGCGAGCGCGACCCTGTCCTCGGGCTGCACACCGAGGGCGATCAGGCCGGCGGCGATGGCGTACACCCTGCCGGCGGCCTCGCCCCAGCTCAGCGACTTCCAGTCGTCGGGCCCCTCACCGGTGGCGGAAGGCACCGGGTAGCGGTAGGCCTCGGCGTCCGGCGTGGCCTCCACTCGCTCGGTGAACAGGTTCGCCACCGAGGGCGGTCGGTTCTCGATCAGGGTCTGTGTGTCGCTCACGACGTCCTCCGGGCCTGCGGCAGCACTGCACGACTGGCTGGTTTCTAACTGGCGAGTAACCATCGAGCCGTGATCAGAGTAAAGGGCACACTGCCAGCGCGTAAGAGGCAGCGGGCTGCCGCTTGATAACGAACCGAACGGCGGATGGCAGCGCCGATCCGATGATCGGTGTAATGGGCAGCTATTACGGTATTCGGTCCGCGGGCCCTCCCGCCGCGAGGGCCCTTCCCCCTGCGGCCCGCGCAGCCCGGGGACGACGGAGGCGCCCGGCCGTGATCCGGCCGGGCGCCTCCGCCCCGAGCTCCTGGGTCCTGCGCCTCGGGACCGTCGGGTTCCGTGCGCGGGACCTCGCGGGCCCTGCGCACGGGACCTCGCGGGCCCTACTTCTTGCTCTTGGCGCCGTCGTCGCTGGACAGCACGGCGATGAAGGCCTCCTGCGGGACCTCCACGCTGCCGACCATCTTCATCCGCTTCTTGCCTTCCTTCTGCTTCTCCAGCAGCTTCCGCTTACGGGAGATGTCACCGCCGTAGCACTTGGCGAGGACGTCCTTGCGGATGGCGCGGATGGTCTCGCGGGCGATGACCCGGGAGCCGATGGCCGCCTGGATGGGCACCTCGAAGGCCTGCCGCGGGATGAGCTCCCGGAGCTTGGCGACGAGCCGCACGCCGTACGCGTACGCCGCGTCCTTGTGGGTGATGGCCGAGAAGGCGTCCACCTTGTCGCCGTGCAGCAGGATGTCGACCTTGACCAGGCTGGACGACTGCTCGCCGGTGGGCTCGTAGTCGAGCGAGGCGTAGCCGCGCGTCTTGGACTTCAGCTGGTCGAAGAAGTCGAAGACGATCTCGGCGAGGGGCAGGGTGTAGCGGATCTCGACCCGGTCCTCGGAGAGGTAGTCCATGCCCAGCAGCGTGCCGCGGCGGGTCTGGCACAGCTCCATGATCGAACCGATGAACTCGCTGGGGGCGAGGATCGTGGCGCGCACGACCGGCTCGTGCACCTCGGCGATCTTGCCCTCGGGGAACTCGCTCGGGTTGGTGACGGTGTGCTCGGTGCCGTCCTCCATGACCACGCGGTAGACCACGTTGGGCGCGGTGGCGATCAGGTCGAGCCCGAACTCCCGCTCCAGCCGCTCGCGGATCACGTCCAGGTGCAGCAGGCCGAGGAAGCCGACGCGGAAGCCGAAGCCGAGAGCCGCGGAGGTCTCCGGCTCGTAGACCAGGGCCGCGTCGTTGAGCTGGAGCTTGTCCAGGGCCTCACGCAGCTCGGGGTAGTCCGAGCCGTCCAGCGGATACAGACCGGAGAAGACCATCGGCTTCGGGTCCTTGTACCCGCCGAGAGCCTCGGTGGCGCCCTTGTGCAGGGTGGTGATGGTGTCACCGACCTTGGACTGGCGGACGTCCTTCACACCCGTGATCAGATAGCCCACCTCGCCGACGCCGAGACCGTCGGCCGGCAGCATCTCCGGCGAGTTGGTGCCGATCTCCAGCAGCTCGTGCGTGGCGCCCGTGGACATCATGCGGATGCGCTCGCGCTTGTTGAGCTGACCGTCGATGACTCGCACATAGGTCACGACACCGCGATACGAGTCGTAGACGGAGTCGAAGATCATCGCGCGCGCGGGGGCGTCGGCCACACCGACCGGGGCGGGCACCTCACGGACCACCCGGTCCAGCAGCGCCTCGACGCCGAGGCCGGTCTTGGCCGAGACCCGGAGCACGTCGTTGGGGTCACAGCCGACCAGGTTCGCCAGCTCCTCGGCGAACTTCTCCGGCTGCGCGGCGGGCAGGTCGATCTTGTTGAGCACCGGAACGATCGCGAGGTCGTTCTCCATCGCCAGATAGAGGTTGGCGAGGGTCTGCGCCTCGATGCCCTGGGCGGCGTCCACGAGCAGGATGGTGCCCTCGCAGGCGGCGAGCGAGCGGGACACCTCGTACGTGAAGTCTACGTGGCCCGGGGTGTCGATCATGTTCAGGATGTGGGTGGTGCCCTGGGAGTCGCCCTCGCTGGGCGCCCAGGGCAGCCGGACCGCCTGGGACTTGATCGTGATGCCGCGCTCGCGCTCGATGTCCATACGGTCGAGATACTGAGCACGCATCTGCCGCTGGTCGACCACTCCGGTCAGCTGGAGCATCCGGTCGGCAAGGGTCGACTTGCCGTGGTCGATGTGCGCGATGATGCAGAAATTGCGGATCAGCGCCGGGTCGGTACGACTCGGCTCGGGCACGTTGGTGGGAGTCGCGGGCACGCAGGGTCCTGATTCTTGAGACGCGGGGCGTCTCGTCTCGGGCGATGTCGGATCGATACGTAGCCTCCATGGTCCCATGGGAAGGGGACTGCGCTCGGTTTGGGCCGCTCGGATGACGACTGGTAGCCTGGGCAGCTGTGTCTCGTGCCTTTCTCGGCCCGGGACGCTCATCGAAGATCAACCGAACCTGAGAAGGCTCTTTCGTGGCGAACATCAAGTCCCAGATCAAGCGGAACAAGACGAACGAGAAGGCGCGCCTGCGCAACAAGGCCGTCAAGTCCTCGCTCAAGACCGCGATCCGCAAGGCCCGTGAGGCTGCTGCCGCGGGTGACCTCGAGAAGGCCTCCGTGGCCGCTCGTGACGCTTCCCGTCAGCTCGACAAGGCTGTCTCGAAGGGTGTCATCCACAAGAACGCCGCCGCCAACAAGAAGTCGGCGCTGGCCTCCAAGGTTGCTTCCCTCCAGGGCTGAGTGCTCTTGATTTGACTGCCGGAAGGACCCGAGCGGGCCCTCTCTCTCCGCTCCCGACCGGCAAACCCGACTCGCACGCGGCCTGCGTTCGCCACGCGGGTGCGAGTCTCCAGCAGAACCTTCGAAGGCCCCGGCCCGCTCTTCCTTCCCCAGGACGAGCGACCGGGGCCTTCGGCTTGCCCGGGGGCGGGTCGGTGGGGCCTCGCCGACGGGCGGGCGGGGCGGTAGCGCGAGGCGGGCGGGGCGCGGCCGCGCGGGGCGAGGGCGGTACAGGCCAGGGGCCGGGCGGGCCCGGAACATGGCAGCGAGGTCGATCGGTACGGGCACGGCAGGCACGCGGGGGGCGGATGGGGCCGAGCCGGTACGCGGCCGGTCAGCGGAACAGTTGCGGGCTCGAGCCGCGCCGGCTGCCCGGTGGGCCTGCCGATCAGCAGCACCGCGTCGTCCGCGAGCGGCGCCGGCCGCGCGCGGCCGGGGGCAGGGGCTGGACCGGGGGCGCCGGCCGGTACGGGGTGCCGCGACCGGCAATGTCTGCCCGTCAAGGCGTGGGGGTCCCCCACGCCCACAGGGCGTAAGGGGAAACGTCCGGCGCGTGCGATCGCAAGGCAGCCGGAAGTCCTGGTAGCGGAGCTATCAGGACTTGTGGCCAACGCAACGTGAGGTGCGTCCAGGGCGGCGCGACAGGCCAAAGCCTGCCGGGAGCGGGCGGGAGACCGACCGGTACAGGCTCAGCGGCGGGAGCGGGCTGCTCGGGCGATCGTCACGACCGCCTTCTCCAGCGCGTACTCCGGGTCGTCGCCGCCGCCCTTCACACCCGCGTCCGCCTCGGCGACGGCACGCAGGGCCACCGCCACCCCGTCGGGGGTCCAGCCCCGCATCTGCTGCCGGACCCGGTCGATCTTCCAAGGCGGCATGCCCAGCTCACGGGCAAGGTCCGCGGGCCTGCCGCCGCGGGCCGATGACAACTTGCCGATCGCCCGCACGCCCTGTGCCAGCGCGCTGGTGATCAGCACGGGAGCCACACCCGTCGAGAGCGACCACCGCAGCGCTTCCAGTGCCTCGGCCGCACGCCCCTCCACCGCACGGTCGGCGACCGTGAAGCTGGACGCCTCGGCGCGGCCCGTGTAGTACCGCCCGACCACGGCCTCGTCGATGGTGCCCTCGACGTCGGCGGTGAGCTGGGACACCGCGGACGCCAGCTCCCGCAGGTCGCTGCCCACGGAGTCGACGAGGGACTGGCACGCCTCGGGTGTCGCCGACCTGCCGAGCGCCCGGAACTCCGACCGGACGAACGTGAGCCGCTCGGCGGGCTTCGTGGTCTTCGGGCAGGCCACTTCCCGCGCCCCGGACTTGCGGGCGGCGTCCAGCAGGCCCTTGCCCTTCGCTCCGCCGGGGTGCAGCAGGACCAGGGTGATCTCCTCGGCCGGCGCGTCCAGGTACGCCTTGACGTCCTTGATCGTGTCGGCGGACAGATCCTGCGCATTCCGCACGATGACGACCTTGCGCTCGGCGAAGAGCGACGGGCTCGTCAGCTCGGCGAGGGTGCCGGGCTGGAGCTGGTCGGCGGTGAGGTCCCGCACGTCCGTGTCGGAGTCGGCGGCGCGCGCCGCCGCGACCACCTGCTGCACGGCGCGGTCGAGGAGCAGGTCCTCCTGGCCCACGGCGAGCGTGACGGGGGCGAGCGGATCGTCGGTCGAATTCTTCCTGGTGGCCATCGCGGTCCAGCATCCCATGGGCCACTGACACTCCGTCCCGTACCGGAGAATGGCCCGGTGAGCGAAGGACGACATGTACTGGTGCTGCCCGACCGCGACGCCGCCGAGGAGGTGGCACAGGAGCTGGCGGGCCGTTTCGGGGTGACCGATGAGCCGCAGCTCGTACGGGACGCGCTGGCCGGCGAGGACGACGCCGAGGACGCCCAGTGGCTGGTGGTGGTGGACGACCCGGCGGCCCGGCTCGACCCGATGGTGCTCGACGACTTCGTCGCCGAGTACGAAGGCTGGCTGGAAGCGCCGTAGCGGCCCGGCCGGTCAGCCGCGGCCGCCCCGCGGGTCGGGCGGCAGTCGGTCGAGCTCCAGCCCGAAGTGCTCGCGGTAGGCCGCCAGGATCGCCGCCTCGTCGGCCAGGGGCTGCTCACGGCGCTCGCCGTGTTCGGTGACGACGAGCTTGCGGCCGCTGAGGGTGATGCGGCCCTCTTCCGTGAGCCGTGAGCACACCACGGACTGGGTGAAGTGCGACTCGGGCGATGTCCGGTGCCACCAGGCTCCGGCCCGGAAGTCCTCCAGCGAACGCGGCCGCGTCGCCAGGCGGAACTGCGGCTTGCCGTCCCGGTGGAGATCGATGTCGCCGAACTCCGTCTCGACGATCCGGAACGTACCGGCGGGGTCGGCCTGGTCGCCGCGCTCGTCGAACGCGAGCGGATGGTGCGCGTGGTCCCCGAATCCGACGTCCGCCAGCCACCGCCCGCTGCCGTCGGCCGGCTCCACGAGCAGCCCGAGGTGGTCGTACGGGATGCCCAGCCGGCCCCCGTCACCGAAGACGCGGCCCTGCAACAGGGTGACGGTGTAGCCGAGGTCGCGGAGCAACGCGGCGAACGCGCCGTTGAGTTCGTAGCAGAACCCACCCCTGCGCCCGTCCACCACCTTGGCGAGCAGCGCCTTGTCCTCCAGCACGATGTCCTCGCCGAAGTGCACGGAGAGGTTCTCGAACGGAACGGTGCGCAGGTGCCGCACCTGCAGATCGCGCAGCGCTGCGGCGTCGGCGTGCTGCGGGCGGTCTGCGCCGATGCGGCGGAGGTAGGCGTCCATGAGGAAAGTGTGACGCGCGGACCCGCCGCGCACCATGCACCGCTGGTCCTGGACCGGTCGGCCGAGGCCGTCCGGTCCCGGGGACCGAACGGCTCCCCGCTCGCGCACCGCTTCGAGGCAGGGTTCCACCGGCCCGCCACGTAGTGCCGTCCCCTGCCGTCCGGCCTCCCCGTATATCGGCGACGGCGGCGCAGCGCGGCCCGCAGGTTCCGGCCCGCGCCCGTCACCGCGACCGGCCCGTCGGTGTCGGTGCGCAGCACCACCGCTCCTCCGGCCCGCAGCGCGCCGACGGTTCGGGGTGAGGGGTGACCGTAGGTGTTGTCCCGGCCCACCGAGATGAGCGCCAGACGCGGACGTACGGCGTGGATCAGACCGGGATGCTGATGAGCCGAGCCGTGGTGCGCCACCTTGAGCACGTCGATCGGCGGCAGCGCCGGATAGGCAAGCAGGAGCCGCCGCTGGGCCGGTGGTTCGAGGTCACCGAGCAGGAGCACGGTAGGCCCACCCTCGACACGGACGAACAGCGTGACGCTCGCGTCGTTGGGGCCGTCGGGCAGAAATCCGGGGCCCGCGCCGGGCGCGGAGCCGGGCCGGGCCGCGGGCCAGAGCACCTGCCAGGTCAGCCGACCGACACGGCGCCGCTCCCCCACCCCCGCGCGCACCAGAGGCACACGGGCGGCCGCCGCCGCTCTGCGCACGAAGGCGCTCTGCTCCCGTGGTTCGTCGAACGTCGTCGTCTGCACCACTCCCACGGATCTGCCGCGCAGCACCCCGGGCAGCCCGCGGACATGGTCAGCGTGGAAGTGGGTCAGCAGAACGAGCGGGATCCTGGTGACCGCGAGATCCCGCAGACAGCGGTCCACCAAAACGGGCTCGGGCCCGGCGTCCACCACCACGGCTCCGCCGTCACCCGTGGCCAGCACGGCCGCGTCGCCCTGTCCCACGTCGCACATCGCGACATCCCACGCGGGCGGCGGCCAGCCGGTGAGAACCCGGGTGAGAGGTGTCGGGCGCACCACCGCGAGCAGGAACAGCAGGACGCACACGACGATCGCCCACGGATGGCGTGTCAGCCTGCGCGCCAGAAGAACGACCAACCCGGTGAGGGCCGCGAGCAGGAGACCGCCACGCCAGCCGCCCGGCCAGTCCGTGCGCGCCCCGGGCAGGTCGGCCCCGGTGCGGGCCACGGACGCGATCCATCCGGCCGGCCAGCCGGCGACCTGGGCCATCGCCTCGGCGACGGGCATCGCGACCGTGGCGGCGGCCAGGGCGGCGAACCCGAGGACGGTGGCCGGGGCGACCGCGAGCTCGGCGATCAGATTGCACGGAATCGCCACCAGGCTCACCCCGGCCGCGAAGACGGCGACCACGGGCGCGCACACGGCCTGGGCCGCGGCGGCGGCAGCAAGGGCTTCGGCGATCCTCGGGGGCACTCTCCTGCGCTGAAGGGCCTCGCTCCAGCCGGGAGCGATGACGAGCAGCGATCCGGTCGCCAGGACGGAGAGGAGGAAGCCGTAACTCCGCGCGAGCCAGGGGTCGTACAGCACCAGCAGCAGCACGGCGGCGGCGAGCGCGGGGAGGAGCGACCGGCGGCGCCCGGTGCCGATGGCGAGCAGGGTGACGGCCCCACAGGCCGCCGCACGCAGCACGCTCGGCTCCGGTCTGCACACCACCACGAAGGCGAGCGTCAGGGCTCCTCCGAGGATGGCGGTCCCGCGGAGCGTGATGCCCAACCGGGGTGCCAGCCCGCCGCGTTCGGCCAGCAGCGCCCGTCGCGGCGGCCCGATCAGCAGGACCAGCACGATGGTCAGGTTGCTGCCGGACACGGCGAGGAGATGAGTGAGGTCCGTCGCCTCGAAGGCGTCCTGAAGCTCCGGCGTGATCCGGGAGGTGTCTCCGACGACGAGCCCGGGGAGCAGCGCGCGGGCATCAGGGGCCAGGCCGTCGGTCGCCTCACGCAGTCCGGCACGGAGATCACCGGCCGTCCGTTGCAGCATTGTCGGAGCGCGGACGATTTCCGGCCCGTCCGTCTCGTCCGCTCGCAGCACGGCCGCGAACCGGTCGCCCGGGTGCGACGGCGGCATCAGGCGCCCCGCCAGCCGCAGCCTGGTCGAGGGCAGCAGCCCCTGCCATGAGGCGAGCCTCCTCGCGGGCATGTCCGCCCGCACCATCACGAGGACCGGCGTCCGCGCTCTGGTGACCGCTCCGCCCGATGTGGTGACCAGGGCGGCTTCCGCCTCGAGGAGCAGGAGGCGTCCTGCCGTTCCGTCGCGGCGAGCCGGGGACTGTGGCCGGGTGAGGCGGGGATCGGACGTGACGGTCAACTCGACGGTGGCATGCGCGTATTGATCCGCCAGAGCGGGCAGCGGTCCCCGTCTCAGATCCGCGCCGTGCAGCCCGGCCGAGGCTGCGCCGGCTGCCGCGCACAGCAGGATCGCGGCAACCGCGGTGGTGTGGAGACGCCACCGTCCTTCCGGTGCGGCGGAGTCGTCGCCGGGTGCCGCCCCCGTATCCGCCGGTGTACGACCACCTGTCGACGCACGTCGGGCGGTGGGTGCGACGCGGCCGTCCGACCCACGGATCGCCCACATCGCCAACGGCAGCACAGCCGCGAGAACGAGGCAGACGATCACCCCCGTCACCGTCCACCATCCGGCCACGCCCAGCGCCAGTGCGGACGCGGCCCAGGCGGCCAGGGCCGGCGGAACCAGCCGTAGATCAACCGGCCCTTCCTGGCGCGGATCCGCCGCCCCCAGCCGGTGCCCCGACGCTGCGTGCACCGCCTGGCGCGTCATGGCCGCACGAGGTTCTGGAGGTCCGCGAAACGGCGGTCACCGATGCCGTTGACCTCGCGGAGTTCGTCGACCGACCGGAAGCCGCCGTGCTGCGTGCGGTAGTCGATGATGTGCTGGGCCAGGACGGGGCCGACGCCCGGCAGGGTGTCGAGCTGTTCCGCCGTGGCCGCGTTGAGGCTCACCGGACCCGCGGGCTGAGCGGCCGGGCCACCGGCGGCGCCCGTGCCACCGATGCTCCCACCGGCGGGGCCCGCGACACCGGACGCCCCCGGCGGGACGGGCAGCCCCACCACGACCTGTTCGCCGTCGACGAGCACCCGCGCCCGATTGAGTGCGGTGAGATCCGTGCCGGGCTTGACGCCTCCGGCCGCATGCAGCGCGTCTGCCACCCGTGATCCGGCGGGCAGTTGGAGAACCCCGGGCCGCCGCACCTTGCCGCTGACATCGATGATGATCCGCCCGCTGGGGACTGCGGCGGACGGGACCGGTGGGCCGGGCGACGGCTCCGGTTCGGAATCGGTGGCGGGGGCGGCCGCACCCTGCTCGACCAGCTCGGGAGCCCGCACGGTCTCCGGCCGCCCCACCCAGAAGTGCTGGGCGGCGAAGACAGCGGCCGCCACCAGGACGACGGCCAGCGCCGCCAGAGCCCGCGGCTCCAGCCCGCATCTGAGCTGCACCCACAGCGGCAGCCTCTCGCGCACGGCGAGCCCGGCCCACCGCCGCGCAGCCCGACTCGGACCCGCGGCCGCACCATTGCCCGGCCCGCCACCAGCACCGAGACCGGCGACGCCACCCGCGCTGCCGCCCGCACCCGGCACCGGACCCGACGAGTCAGCACCCCCGCCGGCCCCGCCACGACCCGCGCCGGCCCCGAGAGCACCCGTCCCGGCAGCACCCACACCGGCACCCGCACCCGCACCCGCCCCGGCGAACAGCGCATCCGCCCGCCGCCTCACCGCCGTCGCCTCGCCGCCCGGCACGCGTCTCCCCCGCGCCCCGGCCGTACCCACCGTGGAGACCGCACCCCGGGCAGCACCCGGCCGGGGTCCCGACCCGGGGCCTGAACCGGGCCCGGGGCCCGAACCGGGCCGCGGGCCCGCGCTCGCACCCGTACTCGGACCCGGCCCACGCCTCACCCGGGCGCGGCCGTCCGACGCCGGGGCGCGCCCCGGCCCACTCGTTGCGGAACGTGAACGTGATCGAAGAGCCATGTCACGAGACGGTAGGCACATCCGCCCGAACCCGCCGAGCAGGTCCAATTCCCGTGGAAAACCATCCTGTTGTGGATATCTCCGTCACCCGAAGGGGCCGTTCCGCGGCCTCAGCGCGGTGAGACGACCGCCGCGAGGAGTCCCGGCCCGGTGTGCGCCCCGATCACCGCACCCACCTCGCTCACATGCAGGTCCGCCAGCCCCGGTACCCGCTCCCGGAGCTTGTCCGCGAGCACCGCGGCTCTTTCCGGCGCGGCCAGGTGGTGCACCGCGATGTCCACGGTGCTGGCGCCCGCCCGTCCGACGACGATCTCCTCCAGCCGGGCGATCGCCTTCGACGCCGTGCGCACCTTCTCCATCGGCACGATCCGCCCGCCGTCCAGCTGGAGCAGCGGCTTCATCGCCAGCGCCGATCCCAGCAGTGCCTGCGCGGCCCCGATCCGGCCGCCGCGGCGCAGGAAGTCCAGGGTGTCGACGTAGAAGAAGGCGGAGGTGCCGGCGGCCCGCTTCTCCGCGGCAGCCACGGCCTCGTCCAGCGTGCCGCCGCCCTCCGCCGTCTCCGCGGCGGCCAGAGCGCAGAATCCGAGGGCCATGGCGACCATCCCGGTGTCCACCACCCGCACCGGCACCGGAGCGTCCTTGGCGGCCAGTACGGCGGCGTCGTAGGTGCCGGAGAACTCGGACGACAGGTGCAGGGAGACGATGCCGGTCGCACCCGCTTCGGCGCGGGCCCGATAGGTCTGTGCGAACACCGCGGGGCTCGGCCGCGAGGTGGTCACCGGACGTCGCTTCTGCAACGCCTGTGCGAGCGAACGCGCCGAGATCTCGGTGCCCTCTTCGAGTGCTTGATCGCCAAGTACGACGGTCAGAGGCACCGCGACGATGCCGTGGCGCTCCATCGCCGGTGGCGGCAGGTAGGCCGTTGAATCGGTGACGATCGCGACATGGCGGGACATGAGCGGGAGGTTACCCGGCGGCGGGACGGGACGGCAGCCCGGCCCCTCGTCGGCACCCGCGCCGGTGCCGCCCCCGCCGACAACCCATCGGCCTCATCGACCGCACCGCAACCGGCCTGCGCCCCGCCAACCCCCGGACCGGACGGGTCAGTTGGTCGTCTCCGGGCGAGCGGCCTTCTGCCAGGGGTAGGTGTTCGGCTGCCGCGGGTCACGCGCCGTGATCGCCTGCGGCTGAGCCTGCTGGTCCTGCCGAGCCGCGGACGGCGAAGGAGCCTGCGCGGAGTCGGCGGCGGCCACCGTTCCGGCCTGTCCTTGGGTGTCCACCTCGGGCCAGGTCTGCCCGGGACCGGCCTGCCCGCCCGCGTCCGGCCAGGCGCCGTCCCGGCTCCCGGACTGTCCCGTGACCGGTTCACCGGCGGACGGCTCCTCGACCGACCAGTGCCGCAGCGCCCCCGCCTCCATGTCGATCTGCGTGCTCAGCGCATCCAGATCGTCCTCGGCGAACTTCCTCGCCCGGTCCCGCGCCGCCCACCGCAGCGACTCGGCCGAGTGCACGATCCGCTCCGTGCGCTCGCGGAGTCCGGGCAGCAGCGAGGCGACCGTCGCCCGGTCGGGCTCGCGCTCCAGGCGCTTCAGCTCGTCGTCCAGCTCATGGCCGTGCGCACTCAGCCGCTGGAAGAGGGAGATCGACTCGGACAGGGACGCATCCTCGCCCGCTCCCGCCTGAAGGGCGTCCTGGGTGGCCCGCATCGACGTCCGCAGCGACAGCCGCAGCTGCGCCAGCTCGCCGACGACTCCGCCCTGTCCGTAGCTCCTCGCCCGCAGTGAGGTCTCCTCGACGGTGCGACGCGCCTGGGTGACCGTGCGCTCCACGCCACGCTTCGCCGCGCCGACGGCCTTCACCGTCACAAACACCCCCAACGCGACAAAGGCGACGAAAAGCAGCGCCAAGATGAGAATCGCGGCTTCCATGAGCGCCCCTTCGGCGTCGGATGTAGTTCCTCCACCGTAAACGGAACGGGCAGGCCGAGGGTTCCATCGGAACCCCCAACCTGCCCGTAGGGGATGCCCCGCAGCCCCTGCGAAACCCCCCGAAATGGGGACTAGGCAGGAACGATGTTGACCAGCTTCGGCGCCCGCACGATCACCTTGCGGATTCCGGCGCCGTCCAGCGCCGCGACCACGGCCGCGTCACCCAGTGCCAGCGCCTCCAGCTCCTCGTCCGAGATCGACGGGGAGACCTCCAGCCTCGCCTTCACCTTGCCCTTGATCTGCACGACGCAGGTCACCGACTCGTCCACGACGTACGCCGGGTCCGCGACCGGGAAGTCCTGGTGCACGACCGAGTCGGTGTGACCCAGCCGGCGCCACAGCTCCTCCGCGATGTGCGGGGCCAGCGGGGCGATCAGCAGCACCAGCGCCTCGGCGACGCTGCGCGGCAGCGGCCCGCCCACCTTGGTCAGATGGTTGTTCAGCTCGGTGATCTTGGCGATCGCGGTGTTGAACCGCAGCGCCGCCAGGTCCTGACCGGCTCCGTCGATCGCCTTGTGCAGCGCACGCAGCATGGACTCGTCGGCCTCGGTGTCGACGACCGTGACCTCACCGGTGGACTCGTCGACGACATTGCGCCACAGCCGCTGCAGCAGCCGGTACTGACCGACGACGGCCCGGGTGTCCCACGGCCGGGAGACGTCCAGCGGTCCCATCGCCATCTCGTACAGACGCAGCGTGTCGGCGCCGTACTCGGCGGAGATCTCGTCCGGAGTGACGGCGTTCTTCAGGGACTTGCCCATCTTGCCCAGCTCGCGCTTGACCGGCTCGCCCTCGAAGAAGAACGCGCCGTCCCGCTCCTCGACCTCGGTGGCCGGCACCGGGAAGCCGCGGCTGTCCCGGTAGACGTACGCCTGGATCATGCCCTGGTTGTACAGCTTGTGGAACGGCTCCGCGGACGAGACGTGGCCCAGGTCGAACAGCACCTTCGACCAGAACCGCGCGTACAGCAGGTGCAGTACGGCGTGCTCGGCGCCGCCGACGTACAGGTCGACGCCGCCGTGCGGCATGCCGTCGCGCGGCCCCATCCAGTACTGCTCGATGGCCGGGTCGACCAGCTTCTCGCTGTTGTGCGGGTCCAGGTAGCGCAGCTCGTACCAGCACGAACCCGCCCAGTTGGGCATGGTGTTGGTCTCGCGGCGGTACCGCTTGGGGCCGTCGCCCAGGTCCAGGGTGACGTCGACCCAGTCCTCGTTGCGCGACAGCGGCGTCTCGGGCTGGGTGTCGGCGTCGTCGGGTGCGAACGTCCGCGGCGAGTAGTCCTCGACCTCGGGCAGCTCCAGCGGCAGCATCGACTCCGGCAGCGAGTGCGCGACGCCGTCCTCGTCGTAGACGATCGGGAAGGGCTCGCCCCAGTACCGCTGGCGGCTGAACAGCCAGTCGCGCAGCCGGAAGTTGACCGTCGCCTCACCCACGCCGCGTTCGACCAGCCATGCGGTGATCCTGGCCTTGGCCTCGGCCACGTCCAGGCCGTTCAGCGAGATCTCGTCGTTCGAGGAGTTGATCGCGGGGCCCTGGCCGGTGAACGCCTCGCCCTCCCAGCCCTCGGGCGGCTGCACGGTACGGATGATCGGCAGCTCGAAGGCTTCCGCGAACTCCCAGTCACGCTCGTCCTGTCCGGGGACGGCCATGATCGCGCCGGTGCCGTAGCCCATCAGCACGTAGTCGGCGACGAACACCGGGATGCGGGCGCCGGTCACCGGGTTCTGCGCGTACGCGCCGGTGAAGACGCCGGTCTTGTCCTTGTGTTCGGTCTGCCGCTCGACGTCGCTCTTCGTCTGCGCCTCCTTGCGGTAGACGGCCACGGCGTCGGCCGGGGTCGCGGCGCCGCCGGTCCAGGCCTCCTTGGTGCCCTCGGGCCACTCGGCGGGCAGGATCGAGTCGATCAGGCCGTGCTCGGGTGCCAGCACCATGTAGGTCGCGCCGAACAGGGTGTCGGGGCGGGTGGTGAAGACCGTGACCGGCTTGTCGCTGTGACCCTCGACCGTGAAGTCGACGCGGGCACCCTCGGACCGGCCGATCCAGTTGCGCTGCTGCAGCTTGATCGCCTCGGGCCAGTCCAGCGCGTCCAGATCGTCCAGCAGCCGGTCGGCGTAAGCGGTGATGCGCATGTTCCACTGGCGCAGCTTGGCCTTGAAAACGGGGAAGTTGCCGCGCTCGGACCGGCCGTCGGAGGTGACCTCCTCGTTCGCCAGGACCGTGCCCAGCCCGGGACACCAGTTGACGGGCGCGTCGGAGGCGTACGCCAGGCGGTACTCACCCAGCACGTCCGCCCGCTCCAGGGCGCTCAGTTCGTTCCACGCGCGCGTGGAACGAGGAACCGCCCGCTCGCCGCTCTCGAACTGCGCCACCAGCTCGGCGATCGGACGGGCCTTCTTCGCGTCCTCGTCGTACCAGGAGTTGAAGATCTGGACGAAGATCCACTGGGTCCACTTGTAGTAGTCCGGGTCGATCGTCGCGAAGGACCGGCGCTGGTCGTGGCCCAGGCCCAGCCGGCGCAGCTGGGCCTTCATGTTCTCCATGTTGGCCTCGGTCGACACCCGGGGGTGGGTGCCGGTCTGCACGGCGTACTGCTCGGCGGGCAGACCGAAGGCGTCGAAGCCCAGGGTGTGCAGGACGTTGTGGCCGGTCATCCGCTGATGACGGGCGTAGACGTCCGTGGCGATGTAGCCCAGGGGGTGCCCGACGTGCAGGCCCGCACCCGAGGGGTAGGGGAACATGTCCATGATGAACTTCTTGGGGCGCGCGGCCACGGCGGGATCCCCGGCCAGGTCGCCACGGGGGTTCGGCGCCTCGTACGTGCCCTCGGCGTCCCAGAAGTCCTGCCAGCGTGCCTCGATGTCGGCGGCCATCGCAGCGGTGTAGCGGTGCGGTGCGGCCACCTCGGCAGCAGAATTCGTCTCGCTCATGATCCTTAAAGCTCCATCGGTCGTCTCTGCTCGAGCCCTGTCATCACCCGGTGAAATGAAAAATCCCCTCGCACAGGAGGGGACGCCGCGCCGATTCCGACCGGATCTTTCATCCGTCGGGACTGATCAGCGCGGCCGGCTAAGCAGAAGGCGTACGGCACGCATAGACGTCAGGGTACCGCAGAGAGCGATCCCGTTGTGTGGCGCAGACCTCGTCGCCGACCAGAGACAATCGGCGTTCCCTTCCGTATCTATCCGTACGGGGATCAGGACTGGCCGCTGACAGGCGGTCCGAACGAGGGCGGGGAGATGTCACGAGAGATGCCGGCATACGCCTGGACAGCCGCCGATCCACCCGGGAGGCACTGGGGTTACCCCGCGTATCGACCCTATCCAGGGCAACCCCAGAGTCAGTTGCCTGTGGTTCCGCTCTCTAAACGCCAAAACGTCGTACCGCTCGGTATGGGTCGCCTTAGCATGCGTCAACGGGACCGCATTCCCCGCACCTTCGGAGTCGCCCCATGAACCCTCGTCGCAACAACCGATCGTCACCCTCACCGAGTGCCGGCCTCAGCCGACGTACTCAGGGTGGCCTGACGGTCGCTGCGTTCGTGCTCATACCGCTGATAGCCATCCTTGGGAGTGACAGTTTTCGCGCAGCGCTCGACTTCACCACCGGGGTGCTGTCGCTGGTCTCGCTCACCGCGTCCATCGCGTGGGGCCTGATCGCGACGGACCGGCTGCTGCTGTCCCCGCACCACCGGCTGCTCGCCCAGGCGATCCACCGCGGCACGGCGACGGCCTCGCTCGGCTTCCTGCTGCTGCACGCGACGGTGAAGGTGTCCCTCGGCCATGTGGCACTGATCGGCGCTCTCATCCCGTTCGGGCTGGGGGTCACGGGCACGGACGGCCTGATCGGCATGGGCTCTCTGGCCGGTCTGTTCATGGTGATCGCCGGTGCGACCGGCGCGATGCGCAGCGCCCTGGCGGGCAACATCAAGGCCGCGGGCCGCTGGCGCGCCCTGCACATGCTGGCCTATCCGGCCTGGTGCTTCGCTCTGATGCACGGCCTGTACGCCGGCCGTCCGGCGGCGACCTGGGTGACGACGATGTACTGCCTGGCCCTCGCGAGCGTCACCGGCGCCGTGTCGGTGCGGCTGCTCCCGCGTCAGGTGCAGCGCCGTATCGCCGACAGGATCCTCGCGCTGACCGGCCGCCGTGCGGGCCCCGGCCGCGCCGAGGAGCCGGGGCTGCGTGACATGGCGACCTCGCCCCTGCCCGGTTCGACAGGGGTGACCGCTCCGGTCGGCCTCAACCGGATGAACGGCATTCCCACGCAGCGCCCGGTCGAGCCGGAGTTCCAGCGCCAGTCCGCGTTCGGACAGCCGCGCAGGCAGCCACGGCTCGAAGCCCCCTCGCCCCAGCTGTACGAGGCACCTCCGCCGCCCGAGGCCGAGCCCGTCGTCGGCGCCGGCAGTGTCGGCGCGGGCACCGGGATCTCGGCCGCCTACCGCGCGGTGTCGCTCGCAAGCGACCCGAACGCTCCCCTCGCCGAGCGCATCCCGATGACCGAGGAGATACCGGTGGTGTCGGACGACGGCCCCGCCCCGGGCATGTGGCCGACCCCCTCGCCCCCTCCGCCCGCCCAGGCCTATCCGGCCGAGCCGGTTCCGCCGCCCGCCACCCCGTCGTACGACACCCCCGCGTACGACCCCTCGGCCTTCGGCACACCTGCCGCTGCCGCACCCCCGGCCGGGCCCGGCTACGACACCGGGTCCTTCCCGACCCCGTCGTACGACACGGGTTCCGTCCCCACCCCGACGTACGACACCGGCTCGTTCACCGCGCCGGCGTACGACACGGGGACCTTCCCCACCCCGTCCTACGGCTCCGGGTCGTTCACCACCCCGACCTACGAGAGCCCTCTCTACGACCCGCCCGCCACGTCCCCGTACGAAGCAACTCCCTCCCCGTACGACACCGGTAATCCCACCACGTACGACGAAACCCAAGCGATGCCCGGACCGCTCTTTCCGCCCCCGGCCGGAGAGCCCTGGAACGCGCCCGCAGGAGACCGACCTTGAACGCCCCCCTCCCCGATGTCCCCGAGGTCCGCGTCGTCGGCCTTCCCCAGCTGACCCAGGGGTTCGACCTGGTCGAGCGCCTCGATCTCCAGATGCACCTCAAGGTGCACGGACCGCTGGAACCGATGACCGGTGAGCGGCTCGCCCAGCTCGCCGAGGAGATAACCCTGCGCGGCCGAGGCGGCGCGGGATTCCCCTTCGGGCAGAAGCTGCGTGCCGTGGCCAAGTCCGCCATCCGGCGCGGGGTGCGGCCCGTCGTCGTGGTGAACGGCAGTGAGGGCGAGCCGGCCTGCCGCAAGGACACCGTGCTGCTCAACCGCGCTCCCCATCTGATCCTGGACGGGGCGCTGCTGGCGGCCGAGGCGCTCGGGGCACGCACCCTGGTCGTCGCGGTGACCCGCAATTCCACGGAGATGTCGATGCGCGCGGCTCTCGCCGAGCGCGGTCTGACGGACCGGCGCGGGCAGCAGCTGCGCGCACGCATCGTCCGCACGCCCGAGCGCATGGTCTCCGGTGAGGCCTCCTCGGTCATCCGCGCGGTCAACGGCGGCCCCGCCCTGCCGCCCGGCCGCCGTGAGCGCGCGTCCGACACAGGCGTCGGCGGCGCCCCGACCCTGCTGTCCAACGCGGAGACGTTCGCGCAGCTCGCCATCGGCGCCCGCATCGGATCGCGCCGCTACAGCAACACCGGCGTGGGCTCCGAGCCCGGCACGGTCATGCTCACCATCTCCGGCGCGGTGGCGCGCCCCATGGTCGTCGAGGTCCCCACGGGTGTCCCGCTGCGGTACGTCCTCCAGCTCGCGGGCGCCCCGCCGCTGCCCCAGGGCGTCCTGACCGGCGGCTACCACGGCAACTGGATCGACTCGGTGGCCGTCCACGAGTCGGTCGTCTCGCGTGAGTCGCTGGCGGCCGTGGGCGGCTCGCTCGGCGCGGGAGCCATCCTGCCCATCGGGCCGGAGACCTGTCCGCTGGGTGAGGCGCTGCGGGTGGCCAACTGGCTCGCGGCGGAGACGGCCGGCCAGTGCGGCCCCTGCAAGCTGGGACTGCCCGCCGCGGCCGGAGGTCTGGCAGACGTCATGAACGGCGGCGGACCGGCCGCTCTGGAGGCGCTGCGCGAGGTGACGCAGGCCGTGAAGGGCCGCGGTGCGTGCAAGCACCCCGACGGTTCGGCGCGGTTCTTCGCCTCGACCCTGTCGGCCTTCACGGACGACCTGGCGGCCCATGTGCTCCACGGTGGCTGCGGCCGCGAGACGACCGGTGTCCTGCCGCTTCCGCTGCCCGGGTACGAGGAGGCCGAAGAGTCTATCCCGAGCGGCGAGAAGGTCTTCATCGACTGGACGCTGTGCCAGGGCCACGGGCTCTGCGCGGACATCATCCCGGAGCTGATCCGGCTCAACCCCGACGGCTATCCGTCGGTGGCCGACGCGGTCGTTCCGATGCACATGCGCGGGCGTGCGGAACGGGCGGTGCGGCGGTGCCCGGCGCTGGCGATGCGCATCGAGCAGACAGCCGCTCCGGCTCCGAAGGCCCGGGCCGAGCTGCCCGCTCCGAACCGCAAGGCCCTCGGCAGCGGCCGCGGTTGACGGAGATGAGAAGGGAGCGGGCGACCCGATCGGGTCGCCCGCTCCCTTCTTCGTCACTCGCACGGACAAGAAGTCCCGCACAACAAAAAATCCCGCCGGCCGCGAGGGCCCGACGGGATCTTTTGATGGATCGTTCTGTGGAGCTAAGGAGAATTGAACTCCTGACCTCCTGCATGCCATGCAGGCGCTCTACCAACTGAGCTATAGCCCCGTGCGATGTGCCGCCTTGATCGAGGGTTTCCCTCGCGGCGACGTCGACAACATTAACGCCCTCCACGGCGCTTCACCAAATCCTTTCCGGTCTGCGCGGATGAGGGCGGTAACGTCCCCCTTCGTGACCGTGATCGCGCTGCTCCGTGCCCGCCGCCACACCCTCACGGCCGCGTCGGTCTGTCTGCTCTCGTTCGTGGCCTTCTGGGCGGCCCAGCGTGCGGCCGGCGTCTCGATGATCGACCTGCTCGTCTACCGGGCTGAGGGGACGGCCGTACGGCAGGGGGCCGACCTCTACGCGCTGCGCGTCACCGAGGCGGGCCTGCCCATGACGTATCCGCCGTTCGCCGCCCTGCTGTTCACCCCGCTCACGCTGGTCGGTGTCCCGGAGATGCGCGCTCTGGCCACAGCGGGGAATCTGCTGCTGCTCGTCGCGCTCGCCGCCCTGTCGCTGCGCCTCACCCACCCGCACGCCGACCGGCGCACGGGCACGCTGTGGGTGGCCGCGGCCGCCGTGTGGTGCGAGCCGGTGTGGACGACGCTGCGGTACGGCCAGGTCAATCTGCTGCTGGCGGTCGCGGTGCTGTGGGACGTCACCCGCCGGGCGGGGTCCCGGTGGGCGGGCGTCGGTATCGGTCTCGCCGCCGCGGTGAAGCTCACTCCCGCCCTCTTCGCTCTGTTCGCGCTGGTGACGGGGATGGCTCTGGTCCGCCGGACGGGACGGAACATGTGGCTACGAGGGGCGGCGACCGCCGCGGCGGCCTTCTTCGGTGCCACGCTCGCGACCGCGCTGCTCCTCCCCCACGACTCGCGGCGTTACTGGACGTCGGCGGTGTTCGCGGCCGGCCGGGTGGGCCACGCCGAGGACACGGCCAACCAGTCGCTGCGCGGGGTGCTCTCCCGACTGCTGCACACACCCGATCCGGGGCCGTGGTGGCCCCTGACGGCCGCTCTCGTCGCCGCGGCGGGCCTCGCCATGGCCGTGAGCGCCGCACGGCGGGAGAACCACGCCTGCGCCGTCGTCGTCTGCGGGGTGACCGCGCTGCTGATCAGTCCTGTCTCCTGGTCGCACCACTGGGTCTGGTGCGTACCTCTGGTGCTCGCGCTCGCGGCGCGCGGCAGGACGGGATGGGCGGCGACGGTGGGGCTGGTGTTCTGCTCGTACGCGCTGTGGTGGGTGCCGCACGGCGAGCACCGGCCCGAACTCGCCCAGAACGGCGGGCAGATGGCCCTCTCGGCGCTCTACGCGCTGACGGCCGCGGCAGCCGCGGTCACGCTGTGGCGAACGAGTAGAACCGCTTCAGTGTGCAGTGCTCGTCGAGAAGACGGCCGTAGATCGGCTCGCCTTCCAGTTCCCGGTACGTCTCGATCGGGTCGCCTTTTATGATCAGCGCCCGCGCGCACTCCTCGCACCAGTACTGGTAATCAGGATTGACCGGATCCATGTCCCGGACGATGGGCGTACCACTGCCGCACCAGTCGCATTTACGCCTGTGTGCACCCATCACTCAGCTCCAGCTGTGGCCGCAGGACGTGCACACGAAAGAAACTCCGCCGTTGTCGCCGAGGACCTGGGCAACATGCGCCGATCCGCAGGAAGGGCAGCTGAGGAGAGCGTGTATCTCCGCCGCGGCAAGCAGGTCATCGGCCTCCTTGCTCCTGCTGGCGGACATTGTGCTCCCCTTCCCATCCTGGCCGGTGTCCCCTCCGGCCGTCCGATTCTGCCACGGCATGGCAAGGGGGTCAGCGGCGTTTGCGTACGAGACCGGCCACAGAGCGCAAGATCACCGCGTACGCCGCCGCTTCCTGACGTACGGCGGAGAGTGCACGGGTGCGTGCGGGGCTGTGGGCGAGCGCGAGACCCGCTCCGGCGGCGGGGCAGCGAGGTACGGAAGAGGTCCGCCGTCGCTTCCGTTTCGCCGGAGCGCGGCTGTCCGCGGACCCTCGCGCGGGGAGCGCGAACCCGCCCGGCACAAGGGCGCTTTGCACAAGTGTCGGCACGAAGCAGCGCCCGGTTCGCACGCGCCGGCAGCCGGAGCCGGCCAACTGCCCGGTGTCCGCGGGGAGTCCACGCAGCGGTGATCATGCCGTGCCGAGATGGGCGCCGGTCGGACGCCCGCGGGCGGACCGGGTCCGGGGAAACGCGAAATCCCGCCCTCGGACGAGGACGGGATCCGGATTGTGGAGCTAAGGAGAATTGAACTCCTGACCTCCTGCATGCCATGCAGGCGCTCTACCAACTGAGCTATAGCCCCGCGTGTTCTTCGCGCTCCGCGCTGCGAACAAGAAGAACTTTAGCCTGCGACCTGCCGGAAAGTGAAATCCGGGGGCCGCGGGCCCAGAGGCCCGGTCGTGGCCACGACGGACCCGTCCGCGAGGGGCCTCTCGTCGTCGCGGGGCCCCCTTCGCGACGGGTCAGTCGTCGTCGCCGAGGACCGGCTCGGGGAGGGTGCCGGCGTTGTGCTCCAGCAGCCGCCAGCCGCGCGCGCCCTCGCCGACCACCGACCAGCAGCAGTTGGAGAGGCCGCCGAGGCTCTCCCAGTGGTGCGACTCCAGGCCCAGCAGCCGGCCGATCGTCGTGCGGATCGTGCCGCCGTGGCTGACGACGACCAGGGTGCCGTTCTCCGGGAGCTTCTCCGCGTGGTGAAGGACCACGGGAGCGGCGCGGTCGGCCACCTCGGACTCCAGCTCGCCGCCACCGCGGCGCACGGGCTCGCCGCGCTTCCAGGCCGCGTACTGCTCGCCGTGCTGCGCGACGATCTCCTCGTGGGTGAGCCCCTGCCAGACACCCGCGTAGGTCTCCCGCAGAGCGGCGTCGTAGGAGATGTCGAGAGCGGTGATCTCGGCCAGCTCGGCAGCCGTCGCGGCGGCGCGCTGGAGGTCCGAGGCGATGATCGCGTCGGGCTTCAGCGAGGCCAGCAGCCGGGCGGCCCGGCGCGCCTGGGCGACACCGTCCTCGGTCAGCTCGATGTCCGTGGTGCCCTGGAAGCGGCGTTCCAGGTTCCACGAGGTCTGGCCGTGCCGCCACAGGACGACACGGCGACCTGTGGCGCGCTTGCGGGGATCCGTGCCGTTCAGCTCAGCTCACCTTCCGGGTCGCCGGTGAGCCGGGCGTGCTCGTCGGCCTTGCCGCGGGTCTTCAGCGCGTCATCGGGCAGCGGCAGCTCGGGGCAGTCCTTCCACAGTCGCTCCAGGGCGTAGAAGACACGCTCCTCGCTGTGCTGGACGTGCACCACGATGTCGACGTAGTCGAGAAGGATCCAGCGGGCGTCGCGGTCCCCCTCACGACGGACCGGCTTCGCTCCGAGCTCCTTGTTCAGCCGCTCCTCGATCTCGTCGACGATCGACTTGACCTGGCGGTCGTTGGGCGCGGACGCGAGCAGGAAGGCGTCGGTGATCGACAGCACGTCGCTGACGTCGTAGGCGATGATGTCGTGCGCGAGCCGGTCGGCCGCCGCCTGGGCGGCGAGGCTGACGAGCTCGATGGAGCGGTCCGTGGCGGTCACAAGCAGGCTTTCGTCGGCGGTCTGATACCTCACAAGGGTCTCACGGACCGCCGACAGCCCACGCCGTGATCATTCACGTCGTGATCATCGCGTCACCCCGGGCGCCCCAAGGCGGTCAGGGCCCCGCTCCGGCCGAGCGCGCGTCAGTCCTTCCCGAAGTCCTGGCCGAGGACGACGGTCACGTCGGCGTTCGCCGTGGCTGCGCCCTTCTTCACCGAGCTCTCCGGCAGTCCGAGCGTCTTGGCGACCTCGACGGCCTTGGCCTTCTGCGCCGCGTCCGCGTAGGTGACCGCCGAGGTGGACTCGGTGTCCGCCTTGCCGCTGTCGAGTACCGAGTAGCCGCCGTTGACCAGGGAGATCCGGGCGGTCTCGGTGGCCGAGGTGTCCCCTGTGCCGTTCTTGATGCCGACCCGTACGGCCGCGTCCTTGTCGGGCGCGGTCACCGAGCCGCCCAGGATGTCCTTGACGACGCTGCTGGAGGCCTGCTGCGTGAGCGTGCCGTCCTCCTGGACCGGCAGCAGGGCGGTCTTGTAGTCGCCGCCCTTGGCGCGCTCGGCGAGCTTGGCGAGCGAGGCGCCGAGGTCCTTCTCGGTCAGCGAGGGGTCGAGGATCTGCGCCAGCGTCTCCACCGTGACGGTCGCGGAGCCCGGCTCGTCGGGGAACTTCTTCAGTACTGCCTGCATGACCTGGCCGAAGCGCTGCAACTGCTTGGCCTCGGCCTCGCCGGGTGCCAGGTAGGTGGCGTAGGCGACGGCCGCCCGCCCGTTCAGGGTCTGGTTCTCACCCTTCTTCACGAGCGGCGCCTCGCCCTTCTTGGCGCCGGGCACCTGCGCGTCGGTGGTCAGGTCGACCGTGCCGACCAGCTCCACCAGATTCTCGAGATACGGGGTGTCGAGGCGCCAGGTACCGGTGATCTTCGCGCCGAGGAGGGAGCCGACGGCGTCGCGGGTGCCCGTCGAGCCGTCGTCCTCCACGGACTTGCCGAGCGTGGTGGTGGTCCCGTCGTCGTTGCCGACCGAGAGGGAGTTGGGGAGGAGGACGGTGGTGCCCTGCTTGGTCGTGACGTTGTCGACGAGGAGGGCCGTCGATGTGCCCTGCTTCTTGGTGTTGTGCAGATGCACCACGATGACGTCGCGCTTCTGCGGGCCGGCGGCGGCGGTGTTGGCCTTGTCGCCGTCCGAGAGTCCGGGGATCTTGCCCGCGTACCAGAGGTAGCCGACTCCGCCCACGACGACGAGAGCGAGAGCGACGACGAGTCCGACGACGCGGTTGCGGCCGCGGCGCTTGGCCTCCTCACGCCGCTCGGAGCGGCTCTCGGTGAACTTCAGCCAGTCGATGACATCTTCGGAGTCCTCGTCGGGCTCCTCGATGAAGGAGAACTGCTCGGTGCGGTAGTCCCGGTCGTCGTCGGGCCGGCGCTGGCCGGGCACACCCGGCTCGGGCGCCGCCTCGGGCTCCGGCGCGGTCCTGGCGGGCGGCTCGGGGGACGGCTGCTGCTGCGGAACGGTCCACTGCTGCGTGGTGTCGACGGCCGCGGGCTGCTGCCCCGTGTCGTAGCCGTAGCCGTATCCGTCGTATCCGTACCCCTGCCCGGCCCGGTTCTGCTGCTGCTGGGGTGCCTGGGCATAGGGGTCGTACGACTGGGGCTGTGCGGTGCCCTGCTGCTGGTACTCCGCGTACGGGTCGTACCCGTACCCCTGCTCGCCGCCCTGCTGCTGAGGGTGCTGCTGGGAGGGCTGTTGCTGAGTGTGCTGCGGCTGCTGCTGCGTGTAAGGGTCGTACTGCTGGGGCTGCTGGTAGACCGGCTGCCCGTACTCGTCGTAGCCGATGATCTGCGGCTGCTGGTAGTACGGGTCGTAAGGATTCTGCTGGTCGTTCACCGGTGCCCCTCTCCGTGGCTCATTCGCCGCGGTACAACTGGCGCTTGTCGATGTAGCGCACCACGCCGTCCGGCACCAGGTACCAGACCGGATCGCCCTTCACGACTCTCGCCCGGCAGTCGGTCGAGGAAATCGCCAGCGCCGGGATCTCCACCAGGGAGACCCCGCCCTCGGGCAGCCCGTCGTCCGTCAGATCGTGCCCCGGCCGGGTCACTCCGATGAAATGGGCGAGCGAGAACAGCTCGGAGGCGTCGCGCCACCCGAGGATCTGGGAGAGGGCGTCGGCGCCGGTGATGAAGAACAGATCCGCGTCGGCGTTGAGATTGCTCAGATCCCGCAGGGTGTCGATCGTGTACGTCGGCCCCGGCCGGTCGATGTCGATCCGGCTCACGGAGAACTGCGGGTTGGACGCCGTGGCGATGACGGTCATGAGGTAGCGGTCCTCGGGCGGGGACACCACCTTGTGACCCTTCTGCCACGGCTGTCCGGTCGGCACGAAGACGACTTCGTCCAGATGGAACAGGGAGGCCACTTCACTGGCGGCCACCAGGTGTCCGTGGTGGATCGGGTCGAAGGTCCCGCCCATGACGCCGAGTCGACGCCTGCCGGAACCGGAGCCCGTAGCCACTTCCTGCTCTCCCATGCGTGCAGAGCCTACTGGCACCTCCGGCCGGCCAGGCCTCAGCGGTCGCGGTTGAAGCGGGTGGTGATCCACAGCAGCAGAAGCAGCGCGAGGAAGGCGCCGCCACCGGTGAGGTACGGGCTGAGGCTCTGGTGGTTGCCGCTGTGCTCGGCGCCCTCGGCGAGAGTGACCAGGTTGGCGGCGGTGCTGGCGAGGCTCATCTTCAGCAGGACCCTTATCGATCGGGAGTCGGAGCTCGGGATTCGGAAGAAACAGGGGAACAGCGGGGACGTCGGAAACAGTGCGAAGAGACTTCGGGCACATCGTATGCGGGCCACCCGGGCACGCTCACGCCGACTCAGTCGTTGTCGCTGTCGTCGGCGCCGTTTCCGCGGTAGCCGCGCAACAGGAACCAGGCGAGCAGTGCGCCTCCGACGATCAACGCGATCAGGGCCACGCGCAGGGTGTTGCCCAGTCCCTGCTGCCCGGCCGCTGCGGCGAGCAGTGCGGCGGTGTCCGGCATGTCGGGTGCACTCCTGACTCCGAAGTTATCCACAGCCCCCGGCACACGGTAGTCCCAGCACCTACGCTGGGGTCCGTCAGGGGGACGAGCGAGCGATTCGTATCGCGGACCATCAGGTCAACAGGGGGCTTGAATGACCGAAAGCAATCACGAGAACGTGCCGAGCCGGCAGCGCAAGCGCTTCCCGGGCATCTCTTCTCGGGCGTACGAACATCCCGCGGACCGCTCCGCACTGGTCGCCCTGCGCAAGCTGAGCGGCTTCGACACCGTGTTCAAGGCATTGAGCGGGCTTCTGCCGGAGCGCAGCCTGCGGCTGCTGTTCCTCTCCGACTCGGTGCGGGTGAGCGACGCCCAGTTCGCGCACCTCAACACCATGCTGCGGGACGCCTGCTACATCCTGGACCTGGAGAAGGTCCCGGCGATGTATGTGGCGCAGGATCCGAAGCCCAATGCCATGTGCATCGGCCTGGACGAGCCGATCATCGTGGTGACCACCGGTCTGGTGGAGCTGCTGGACGAGGAGGAGATGCGGGCGGTCGTGGGCCACGAGGTGGGTCATGCCCTCTCCGGCCACTCCGTGTACCGCACGATCCTGCTGTTCCTCACGGGCCTGGCACTGAAGGTCGCGTGGATCCCGCTGGGCAATGTGGCGATCATGGCGATCGTGACCGCGCTGCGCGAGTGGTTCCGCAAGTCGGAGCTCTCCGCCGACCGGGCCGGACTGCTCGTCGGTCAGGACCTTCAGGCGTCGATGCGCGGCCTGATGAAGATCGCCGGCGGCAATCACCTGCACGAGATGAACGTCGACGCGTTCCTCCAGCAGGCCGAGGAGTACGAGGCGGGCGGCGACCTGCGCGACTCCGTGCTGAAGATCCTGAATGTGCTGCCCCGGTCGCACCCCTTCACCACGGTCCGCGCGGCCGAGCTGAAGAAGTGGGCCGAGAGCCGCGACTACCAGCGGATCATGGACGGCCACTACCCGCGGCGCGACGAGGACAAGGACACCTCGGTCACCGACTCGTTCCGCGAGTCCGCTTCGCACTACGCGGACACGGTGCGCACCAGCAAGGATCCGCTGATGAAGCTGGTCGGCGACATAGCCGGCGGCGCGGGCGACCTGGGCGGGAAGCTCCGCGACAAGTTCACCGGGGCGAACGGCTCGGGCGGCGGCTCGGGTTCGAGCGACACCAAGGGAACCGGCGCCGAGGCCTGACGCCGGAGTCGGCCGCGCGGGGGCGACGGGGACGGGCGGGAGCCGGACCGGAGCGGGGACAGGCGTCCGGACCTGTCGCTGCGACGGGGCCCGCGCCCGGACCGGCCTCGGAGTCGGTACCTGAGCGGAGGCGGCCCCGGAGAGCGGCGCCTGGAGCCGAGTCGGCCCCCGGGGCCCGCGCCCAGACCGGCCCCCCTCGGAGTCCGTACCTGAGCCGAGTCGGCCCCGGAGAGCGAGTACCTGGAGCCGGTGCCCGGAGCCGGACGTCCATCGGGCGGCCGCCGGGCCCCCGAACGCCGACCGTGCGGGTCGTCAGCCGCCGGGCCCTTGGTGCGTCGATCGGGCGACTGTCGGCCGCCGGCCCCTCACTACCCGGAGGGCCACCGGCCCCTCAGGGGCTCGGCAGGGCGCTCGGCGACAGGGAGCCGCACAGGGCCGCCGTGGTCTGGCCCGTCGCGTACGGGTCCGTGCCCGCCGGGGCGCCCGCGCCGGCCCGCTGTCCGGCGAGCAGCGGCCGCAGCGTGCCGGAGGCATCGTCCGAGCAGGCCTGCGGTCCCGCCTGGACGGAGCTGACCATCAGCTCCGTGCGGTGCTGACGCAGGTCGTCACGGTCGAAGCGCAAGCGCAGCTCGCGGCGGACGGTGAACAGCGAGGCCTCGCCGGCCTTCGCGCCGTTCGCCACCGCCGGGCGCAGCGCGTAGGCGAAGGTGTGGTCCGACGTCACCTCCAGGGCGGCGGGTCCCACCTCGGCTATCCGCAGGGTGCCCCGGACCCGCACCTCGGGGTCGGCCAGGGCCACCTTCGCCGGATCGAAGCGCACCAGCCAGCCGGTGGCGGCGTGGTGGCCGTCGGCGACCGGTGTGGACATGCTCCGGTCGAACTGCATCTGCTGGTCGGGGTCGAGCAGCAGCCGCACCGGCCGCACCGCGCCGCCCGTCAGGACGTCGGGATCCAGCGAGGACTGCACCAGGTAGTCCTTGGCGATGGTCAGTGCGGTCATGACCTGGCTCTCCGAGAAGTTTCTGGTGGGCCTGGCTCCCGGGAAGCTGATGCCGGACGCGCCGACGCGGAAGTGCGCTGCGGGGCTCCGGGCGAAGAGCTGCGCGGCGTCGCCCCCGGGGACGGGCCCCTGGGGCGCGAGCGGGATGACGGTGATGCGCAAGGGCTCGGCCTGCTTCGTCGCAGGCGTTTGGTACGGGTGCCGCACGCCCAGGTAGACGGCGGTGCCGAAGGCGATGGCGACCAGAAGGAGGAGGACCAGGAACTGCTTGGAGCCGCTCCTGCGGGACCAGCCGGGGAGGCTGCGCACAGCGCGTGCGTGATCGGCCATCCGCTCCTGCGCGGAGTACTCCTGAAGCCGCGCAGCTCGTACGAACGATTCGTCGAAGACGACGGACCGGTACTCGTCCTCTCCACCGCCGGGGAGCCCCTCGGGTGTCCCCTCGGGCGGGTCTCCGCGACCAGCCATACTTTCAGGGTAGGTCTGCCGGGCCGTCAGTAAACGCGCTGCCGCTCGACAAACTCTGACGAGTTCTCACTCAGCCGTTCAGGTGACCACCGCGGGTGATCAGCGGCTGGTCAGGGGGTGCGGGGATCGGCGGACACCGCGGGCGCCGAATACTCGGCGGAGGCGGAGGGGCCTCCGACGCGGTCGCCGACGGAGCCGTTCGACGGGGTCGCGTCGACGCCGGTCGTGGCGGGCGGGGGCACCTGGTCCTGGCGGTTGCCCGAGGCGCCCCGGTAGACGGCCGTGAAGGCGAGGGCGACCATCCCTATGCCCATCAGCAGCGCAAGGAGCCAGGCGACCGGACGGTGCCAGCGGGCGCTGCCCCGGTAGGGGCGCAGAGCCCCTCCGTGTCTGCCGTAGGGGCCGGCTTCCTCGTCGAAGTCCCGGGCGTCGCCGTCGTCGTAGCCGTACTCACGGCTGTAGGGGCTGTACCCGTCGTCGTAGAACTCCTCGTCGGGGTGGCCCATCCCCGATCCGGCGTGGGCCGCCTCTGCCTCGGCACGGGCCTGGGCGGCGGCGAGCAACCGCTCGACGGCGGTCGGTTCATGGATCTCGGCAGCCCTGACGAAGTCCTCGTCGAACACCACGGAGGCGAAGTCCTCGTCCGCGCCTCCGCGGTCGTCGTCGGGCTCCCAGCCGTCCGGGAACGGCCTGCCCCCCACGTCGTCCGGCACGGAATCAGAGTAGACCTGGCCGGTCGGTTTGGGCAGTCGGAAAGGGAAGGTTCCCCGCGGCGTTGAGGCAGCGCACGGCCCGCGAGGGACGGCCCCCCGACTACCGTGTGTGACCGTCTCCGGTGACGATGTACTTGGTCGAGGTCAGCTCCGGAAGCCCCATCGGGCCGCGGGCGTGCAGCTTCTGGGTGGAGATGCCGATCTCGGCGCCGAAGCCGAACTGGCCACCGTCCGTGAACCGGGTGGACGCGTTCACGGCGACCGTGGTCGAGTCGACCAACTGGGTGAAGCGGCGCGCGGCCGCCTGCGAGGTGGTCACGATCGCCTCGGTGTGCCCGGAGGACCACAGCCGGATGTGCCCCACGGCCGCGTCCAGGGAGTCGACGACCGCCGCCGCGATGTCGTACGACAGGTACTCGGTCTCCCAGTCCTCCGTCGTCGCGGGCACGACCTTGGCCTTGGTGACGTCGGCGTACTCCAGCACCCGGTCGTCTCCGTGCACGGTCACCCCCGCGTCGGCCAGCGCGTCCAGCGCGCGGGGCAGGAAGGCCTCCGCGATGTCCTGGTGGACGAGGAGGGTCTCGGCGGCGTTGCAGACGCTCGGCCGCTGCGCCTTGGAGTTGATGAGGATGTCGACGGCCATGTCGAGGTCGGTCTCGGCGTCCACGTACACATGGCAGTTGCCGGTTCCGGTCTCGATGACGGGGACCGTGGACTCCTCGACGACGGTACGGATCAGACCGGCGCCCCCGCGCGGGATCAGCACGTCCACCAGACCGCGGGCCCGCATCAACTCCGTGACGGAGTCGCGTGATTCGCCGGGCACGAGCTGCACCGCGTCGGCGGGCAGCCCCGAGCCGCCGACCGCGTCGCGCAGGACGCGCACCAGCGCGGTGTTGGAGGAAATGGCCGAGGACGAGCCCCGCAGCAGGACGGCGTTGCCGGACTTGAGGCACAGGGCTGCGGCGTCCACGGTGACGTTCGGCCTGGCCTCGTAGATGATCCCGACGACCCCCAGGGGGACGCGGACCTGACGCAGATCAATGCCGTTCGGCAGGGTCGAGCCGCGGACCACCTCGCCGACGGGGTCGGGCAGCGCCGCGACATCGCGTACGTCGGCGGCGATCGCGCGCACCCGCTCGGGTGTGAGGGTGAGCCGGTCGATGACCGACTCGGCGGTGCCGGCCTCGCGGGCACGGGCGACGTCCTCCGCGTTGGCCTCGACGATCTCGGCCGTCCTCACCTCGAGGGCGTCGGCGATCGCCAGCAGCGCGTCGTCCTTCGCCGAACGCGGCAGCGGGGCGAGGTCGGCGGCGGCGCCGCGTGCGCGGTAGGCGGCCTTGGCGACCGGGGAGAGGTTGTCGAACGGCGAGAGCGGCGAGGACGTCGTCATACCCGCAGGGTAGTGCGCCCGCCGTCGCCGTCCGGCACGTATTCCGCACTGCGAGACAGAACGCCCGAAACCCCGTACGGCCCGGCACCGAGCGACGGCCCGACACGGAGCGCGGCCACGGGGCCTGCCGTACCCGGGGCCCGCCGGGCCGCAGCAGCAAGCCGGGCCCGGAACCGGCCGTACCTCGCAGGGGGCCGCCTCGCAGGATGCCGGGCCCTGGATCCCGGCACGCACCGTCGCGCGGCCGGGCGGGCACCGCAGCACGCACCGTCGCGCGGCCGGGCAGGCACCGCAGCCCCGTACGCACCGCAGCCCCGCGGCCCCGCATGCCCCGAACCGTCGTACTCCGCCCTGACCGGCACGGCCCGGAAAGGCTCAGAAGGGATGGACCCCCACCGGGGCCGCCGGTGGCGGGCCGTAGCCCTCGGCGATCCGCTGGTGGTAGGTCTGGCGGTCGATGACCTCCAGGCCGACGATCTCCCACGGTGGCAGCCTGGCGCTCGACCGGTGCTCGCCCCACAGCCGCAGCGCCACCGCGGCGGCGTCGTGCAGGTCCCGCGCCTCCTCCCAGTAGCGGATCTCGGCGTGGTCGTTGGCATAGCGGCTGGTCAGCAGGAACGGATGGTCGTGCGCGAGCTGCTCGAGACCGCGTCTGACCTCCTTCAGCGGGGCTTCCGCACCGGAGACGCTGAGGGTGATGTGCCACAGCTTCGACTGCTCGCGGTCCTCGACACGGGAGTCCGACTCCGCCTGCGGGCCTGCGGACAGCTCCGCCGTCTCCTCGGCGTCGTCGAAGTCGGCGCCCGCCTCGACGCTGGTCAGGGTCCGTTCCTCGCCCACAGCCCTACGGGCATGGGGGACGCCCCCGGCCCCTCGGGGCACATCCCCTGGGCGCGCTCGTCTCACCGGCGGCCTCCTGTTGCCTGTGTCGTCCTGCGGTACCCCGCCATTCCCCCGCAACAAAGTTGACCAGTCCTGGGCGGAACGTGGGGCGCTTTTGGTGAAGGTCTCTGCCGGATGGCTGGACTTTCAGCCGTTTCAGGGGTGCAGCACGACCAGATCGTCCCTGTGTACGACTTCTCTCTCGTATGCCGGGCCGAGCTCTTTGGCGAGTTCGCGGGTGGACCGGCCGAGGAGCTGGGGGATCTCCTTGGCGTCGAAGTTGACCAGTCCGCGGGCCACGGCACGGCCGTCGCCGTCCCGCAGTTCGACCGGGTCCCCGGCGCTGAACTCGCCCTCGACCGCGGCGATTCCGGCCGGCAGGAGGGACTTCCTGCCGTGCACGACGGCCGTGACCGCGCCGTCATCCAGGATCAGGGCGCCCTGCGGGGTGGAGGCGTGGGCGAGCCAGAGCAGCCGGTCGGCCGAGCGTCGCCCGGTGCTGTGGAAGTACGTCCCGGTGCCGCGGCCCGCGAGGGCGTCCGCGGCCCGGACGGCGGATGTGAGGACGACGGGGACGCCCGCCGCGGCGGCGATCCTCGCCGCCTCGACCTTGGTGACCATGCCGCCGGTGCCCACCCCGGCCTTGCCGGCCGAGCCGATCTGGACGTGCTCGATGTCGGCGGGGCCGTGCACCTCGTCGATGCGCGCGGTGCCGGGCCGGGAGGGGTCTCCGTCGTAGAGACCGTCGACGTCCGACAGGAGCACGAGCAGGTCGGCCCGGACGAGATGGGCGACGAGGGCGGCGAGGCGGTCGTTGTCGCCGAAGCGGATCTCATCGGTGGCGACGGTGTCGTTCTCGTTGACCACCGGGACGGCGCCCATGGCAAGGAGCTGGTCCAGGGTGCGGTAGGCGTTGCGGTAGTGGGCGCGCCGGCTGGTGTCGTCGCTGGTGAGCAGCACCTGCCCGACACGTACGCCGTAGCGCGCGAACGAGGCCGTGTAGCGGGCGACCAGCAGTCCCTGACCGACGCTGGCGGCCGCCTGCTGGCGCGCCAGGTCCTTGGGCCGGCGGGCGAGACCCAGGGGCGCGAGGCCGGCGGCGATGGCACCGGAGGAGACCAGCACGATCTCCTTCTCGCCGGCGCCGCGGACCGTGGCGAGCACGTCGACGAGCGCGTCGACACGGTCGGCGTCCAGTCCGCCGGACGCGGTGGTCAGCGAGGACGAACCGACCTTGACGACGATTCTGCGGGCCTGCGTTACCTGTTGTCTTGCCACTGTCACACGCCGAATCTATGTCAGGCCGTGCGGCGGGTGCCTGTCCATTTCACCCGCTGGACAGGCGCCGGGACCGCCGGTGGGCCGGTGAACGCGCGGAGCCCGTACGGCGTGGTGCCGTACGGGCTCCGTGGACGGATCGTGCGTGGCGTCAGCGCGCCACGGACGCCTCGGACGCCTCGGTGTCGACGGACTCGCTGTCGGAGTCCGACTCACGGTCGAGTTCGCCCAGCAGCTGCCCCCCGATGCGCTGCTCGACCCCGAGGTTGCGCGCCTCCGCGCCTGCCTGGAGCGTGCGCAGCGCGGAGTTGAACCGCTGCATGGAGGTGGGGTGGTCGGGGCCGAGGAGGTACTCCTTCAGCTCCTGACGGGCACCCGCCAGCAGGTCGAACTCGGGGGACGTGACGGCGTCCAGGAGTTCGTTGAGCTCCTCCGCGCTGTTGGAGAGGATCACGGCGGCCCGGGCGGCGGTGTTCTGCCGCTTGAACTCGTCGATGCCCAGCGCGGCGGAGTCGGTGACGGCGTACGGCTTGCCGCTCGCCATGAAGTCCGAGACCACGCTGGAGATGTCGGAGACCATCGCGTCGGCCTCGTTGAAGCAGTCGTACAGCTTCGGCTCGGAGCCGGTGACGACCCGGTGCTCCCACCAGCCGAACGAGCGCCAGTAGGCGTCGTTCCACTCGGCGCGCAGCCGCTTGATCTCTTCGAGGCGTACGGGGTCGGCGAGCGAGACCCGGGACACCTCCGACTCGTCCCCGCCGGCCCGGCCGGGCTTGGCGAGGCTGTTCAACTCGGCGGCGACGCGGGTCAGCTCGGCCTGGGCCGCGGCGTGCTCCGACGCAGCGGCGGCGCCCTGTGCCGTCCAGCGGGGGTCGGTGGCGCGCTCGACGGCGGCGGCCCGCACCATCGCGGTGATCCGCTCGTGGACGGCCCTGGCCTTCTTGTTGCGGATGCCGGTGAAGGGGTGCGGCTTGTAGACGACGCGTACCGGCTTCTCGGCCTCCAGCAGGCGGCGGACGATGTTCTCGCCGGCGAGCAGCAGGGAGGTGTTGCCGGGGTTGTCGTCCCAGCCCTCCCAGGTCGGGGCGTACAGAACGGTCGGGATGGGGTTCCTGGCCGCGCCGGTCCAGCTCTGGATGGGGGCCAGCTGCGGGCGCCCGACCTCGACGATGTCCTCGTCACGCACCCCGACGTCGGCGAGTGCGTAGCGGTCGCGGCCCGCGCGGCCGGCCGTCCAGACCTCGTCGTACACCTTGCTGAACGGGTTGACGCTGGCCAGCTTGTCGCTGTCGCCGTGCCCGATGAAGACGTGCTTCATGGTGGGGACGCGCAGCAGGTGGATGTTCTTGCCGACGTTGGCCGGGTAGAGCGCGACGCGGACCGTGGAGAGGTCCAGGTTCATCAGGTGCGTGCCGCCGGGGACGCAGATGACCGGGACGGCGGTCACGTTGAGCTTGGAGACCAGGCTGCGCTCGCGCATGAGGATCAGCGGCCGGCCGTCGACCTGCTCCATCGTGTCGAGCCACATGTTGATCTGGTACGCGGACTCGTCCGAGCCGGAGAAGTACAGGACGACCGTGGGGCGGTACTCCAGCAGCCAGGCGCTCACGGCCTTGAGCACGGCGGCGGCGCCCGGAACCCGGCGGTGACGGCGCAGATAGGGCGCCAGCGCGGCGGTGTAGAGGACCCCGAGGAGGAGGGTCGCTGCGACGCCCGCGTAACCGATGGCGTCCTTGCCGGACACGGCCGCGATCAGCACACCGGCCATGGCGGGGATGTCGAGGTGGAGCATCTTCTCGCCGGAGCGGCGCAGGAGCGCCTTCGGCGGGGCGTCCGGGATGCGTACGGTGCCGAGGTCCACGTTGCGCGTGACGACCGGCATGGTGCGGCGCAGGCGGATCAGGGTCGCGAGAGCTCCGTGCGGCGCCTGGAGGCCGTAGAAGATGAGGAAGCCGGCGATGGCGGTGTAGAAGAGCGGGGTCTCCGCGAGGCCCTCACGAGCCAGCAGCAGGACCAGCAGCAACTGGCGCAGCAGGAAGCGGATCGGCAGACCGACCCGGACCTTGCTGAGGCGGTTGACCAGGTAGCTGCCCTTCTGGTGCAGATACCAGTCCGCCGCGTAGGTCACGGCACCCGCGACCGCGAAGAGCCAGATGCTCGGGACGAGGGCCGCGAGCATGACGCACGGATAGCCGAGTCCCATCAGAGCTGCCGCGGCCAGCTCTGACCTGCTGCCCACGCGTGCCAGACGAATGGCGGTCGAAATCACGAAGAACCTGCTCCAAGGGGTGCCGGTTGATCCTTTTTGCGGGAATTGTGAAGTCACAGCTTCACGAAGTCGAGCTTCCGCATTTCGCGTCGCGGCGGATCACGAAAGCCCGATAAATGCTTTAACGATGGATTATTACATATCGCCCTCGCGGTCCAGGACCGCGGCGAGCGCCTGCTCGAAGCCCGAGGCCTCGCTCGCCTCGCGGGTCGGATCCTGCTGCCGCACATCGATCACATGGCCGGTCAGCTCGGAGAGCAGAACGTCCAGGGAGGTCCTCGCCACCGCTTCGGAGGAGAGGAGAGAGCCGTCGGGTTCCACACCGAAGGCCTTGGTGCGCATCGGGGTCGCGGTGCGCTCGGGGTTGACGCAATTCACCCGGATTCCGTCGTTCGCCCACTCGTCCGAGAGCGCCTGGGTGAGATTCACCATGGCGGCCTTCGTGGACGAGTAAAGGCTGTACTCGGCGCGACCGCGCGTATAGCTGGAGGAGGTGTAGAGCAGCAGCTGCCCCTTCGTCTCCGCCAGGTACTTGTAAGAAGCACGCGCAATCTGCACGGGCGCCAGGTAATTGACGTTCAGCGCTTCGCGGATGGTGCTGTTGTCCGTCTCCGCGAGCTTGCCGATACGCAGCACGCCCGCGGTGTTGATGACGTAGTCGATACGGCCGCTCTCGGAGTACGCCTTCGACAATGCGTCGTCGACGTGTTCCGGGTTCTCGACATGGGTGCCGGTCGTGGAGCGGCCCAGCGCATAGACCTTGGCGCCGTACTTCTTCGCCAGTTCGGCGATGTCCGCGCCGATGCCGTACGAACCGCCGAAGACCACCAGCGTGCGGCCGGCGAGCAGTTCGCGGTACGCGGCCTCGTCGGCCTGGCGGGGCGCGGCCGTCGAGGCCAGCTGGAACAGCTTGTCGGCGATGAAGACGTCGACCGGCTGCGTCACCTTCATGTTGTACTCGTCGCCCGCGACGACATGGATCGGGACGTCGGGGAGATAGCGCAGGACCACCGAACAGTCGTCGGTGGCCTGGAAGTTGGGATCGCCCGCCGCGACCTCGTACGCCTTGCGGATCGTCGACAGTTTGAAGGCCTGCGGCGTCTGGCCGCGGCGCAGCCGTGAGCGGTCCGGCACGTCCGTGATGAACTCGCCGTCCTCGCCGTGGGTGCGGGTGACGATGATGGTGTCCGCGGAGGGGATGGCGACATCGACGGCCTGAAAGCGGTCGAGCGCGTCCACACAGTCCTGGATCACTCGCTGTGACAGAAGCGGACGGACAGCGTCATGGAAGAGGACGTTGCGGTCCTCGCCCTCGGCAAGTCCCTCGCTGAGCGCGGCGATGGCGCGCTCGGTCGTCTCGTTGCGGGTCGAGCCGCCCTCGATGACCTTGGCCACCTTGGTCAGCCCGGCCTTGGCGATGATCTTCTCGACATCGGGCACGAAACCCGGTGCCATCAGGACGATCACGTCGTCGATGGAGTCGGCCTGCTCGAAGATCGAGAGTGTGTGCTCGATGACAGCCTTGCCTGCGATCTTCAGCAGCTGCTTCGGGATCGACAGCCCCACACGCTGGCCGGTGCCACCGGCGAGCACAACGGCTGTGGTGCGGGGTTTGGCTACGTGCGGCACAGACACAGGGACGACCTACCTTGAGGTGAGTGGGGGACGGGGCCGATCGTCGCACTCTCCGTGACCGTCCCGCAAGGCGGACGACCGGCACCCCACACCTCGGCGAAACGCGATGTTCACCCCGTGGCCAGGGAAATGACCCACGATTGCCCCGGCCAAGGGGTGACTGACACCACAAATGTCGCGATGTGCGCTTCGCTACCCGATCGGTTTGTCCACAACATTTAGGACGAGCTCGTTGGCGGCGCTGTAGAAGACCTTGACGGTGACCTTTTCCCGCGGCCCGACACCGAGTTTGCGAGCCATCGACCGCAATCCTGTCAGAGATCTCTTCTTCGGCACTTCGATGCCGGGATAAGGGAAGAGAGATCCCTTTTCCACGACATCGTCGAGAATGCGGGCCAGCCGCACCGGCTCGGCGCCGGGCGAATACCTCAGCCACAGATCCCACACATCGTGCGCGTCGACCTGCCCCGTCACCGGCTCCGCGACGGGCACGGTGACCCGGAATCTGTCCGCGCCCTCACGGACGGCGTCGAAGGACAGCTCGAGCGCGTGCTTTCCGCGACGGCGCATGAGCAGGACCGGCTCGCCGTCCGGTACGCCCTCACCGAGCAGCCGGCCGTCGATCGTGAACGTCCGCCCGGAGACCCGGAGGCCGGCGACCTCCGCGTGCACCGGCCGTGACCAGGAGCGCAGCGACAGCGATCCGTGCCTGACATAGGGGACGAGCTGGCGCACGGCCTCCCCGGGCGTCGTACGGCCGGCGGTCCTCATGGCTCCGCGCTGGTCGACGGCGCGCGCCGAGAGCGCCACGCGCTCGCCGCCCTCCCGCTCCGCATGGCAGGTCCACACGCCTTCCGCGAACTCCTCGTGCGCGGGAACGGTCGCCCGGCCCTCCTTGTCGAAGGGGTGGACACGGTCGGCCACCGCGGCGTCCGGGTGGCTGCACACCAGCCGCAGCGCGCCGCCTCCACCGAGGGGCGGACCGCCGTAGCCGTGTGCGTTTCGTGGAAGGAGCGTGACGACCAGACCACCGTCATCGGCCACGACGCAGTCCGCGACCGGGGCGAACTCCCCCTCGCCGGCGGTCTCCTGCGCCGCGACATGGGCGGCGCCGCGCGAGGCGGTCGTCGCGCCGAGTTCGGCGAACAGTTCCTCGTACTGCTTGGCGACGGGGCCGGGGTCGAAGCGCCGGGCGTTGCGGCGGGCCGCCGCGCCCATCCGCCGGCGCAGGTCCTCGTCATCGATGAGACGCAGCAGGGCGGCCGCGACGGCGTCGGCGTCGCCGACCGGAACGAGGAGCCCGTCGACCCCGTCGGCGATGATCTCCCGCGGGCCGTAGTCGCAGTCGGTGCTCACCACCGGCAGTCCGCAGCGCATGGCCTCCACGAGCGTCATGCCGAAGGACTCGTGACGGGAGGTGGAAACGGCGATCGCACCCTTCGCCCACTCCGGTTCGATGGGTGAGCGCGGGCCCATGAGATGGACGCTGTTGTAGAGGCCGAGTTCGTCGATGCGGCGGCGCAGCCGGTCCTTCTCCTTGCCCCATCCGCAGATGCGCAGCGTCCAGTCCGGACGGACCGCGGCGACCTTGCCGAACGCCTCGATCAGGACGTGGTACTGCTTCTCCGAGGCCAGCCGCCCCGCCGCGACGACCGTCGTCCCCGAGGTGTCGGACGGCTCGACGACCGGCTCGGGCACGCTGTTGGGAATGGCCAGCACCCGGGTGTCCGGCAGCGGCATCTGTTCCCGGTAGGAGGCGGCGTCGCCCTCGGAGACCGTCACAAAGGCGTCGAGCCGGGTGAGATACGGATACATCTCGGCGCGATGCGCGGGCTTGTGATGGTTGTGCGACATGTGCTCCTGGCCGATGAGCACGGCGCGCTCCGGTCCGAACTGCGCGATGTAGGCGGTCAGTCCGGGCCGGGTGGAGATGATCACGTCCGCGTCGGAGGCGGCGTAGTGTTCCCGCACCCGCTCGTCGGTGAGCCGGCTGTACTCCTTCTGGCGCGCGTCGGTGCCGGGATACAGCTCGGCGGGCTGAAGGTGGAGCGGATGCTTGAGCTCGCTGGTGGGCGACGCCGGGCGGGTGTCCACCAGCGGTACGACGTCGACCCGCGGATCGATGGCGAAGAGCGGTGCGTCGCGGTGCCGGAACACCGAGACGATCTCGATCTCGTGCCGGTCGGCGAGTTCCTCTGCCAGATTCAGGGTCGTGCGGATGGTTCCGCCGATCCCGTAAATCGTATGGATGAGGAAGGAAATCTTCACCGTCGCTCCGTTCGGTCTGCTGGGGCTCTTCACCCCACCCCCGCGTAGAAGACGGTCACTGCGGGCGGGAGGTTGTTTCGCACCATGCACCGAAAATGATCCGGTTCATCGGAGCCATCGACCTCCCGCCACACCGTCGCGGGGCACAGAAAGAACGACCGGCCGGCAGGCCGGGAACGGGTGGACCCGGCCGGCCCGTACGGGGTGGACCCGTCGGGCGGACCAGGTGAACCGTTCGGCTTAGAACGGGTGGAACTCGTCGTACTCCCGCTGCGGGTCGTCCCGCTCGGCGTCCCGGTCCTTACGGCGCTGGGCCGCGGGCCGGGGCGTGTCGAGCCGGTGGTCCTCACCGCGGCGGCCGAGCATCTCGGCGCCCGCCATCACGGTGGGCTCCCAGTCGAAGACCACGGCGTTGTCCTCGGGGCCGATGGCGACGCCGTCGCCCGCCCGGGCACCGGCCTTCATCAGCTGCTCCTCGACGCCGAGGCGGTTGAGCCGGTCGGCGAGGTAGCCGACGGCCTCGTCGTTGCTGAAGTCGGTCTGGCGGACCCAGCGCTCCGGCTTCTCGCCGCGCACCCGGAACAGACTCTCCTCCTCGCGGACGACCGTGAAGCCCGAGTCGTCGACGGCCTTCGGGCGGATGACGATGCGGGTCGCCTCCTCGACGGGCTTGGCGGCGCGCGCCTCGGCGACGATCTCGGCGAGGGCGAAGGAGAGCTCCTTCAGACCGGTCCGCGCGACGGCCGACGCCTGGAGGACGCGGTAGCCGCGGGCCTCCAGATCCGGGCGGATCATGTCGGCGAGGTCCTGGCCGTCGGGGATGTCGATCTTGTTGAGGACGACGATCCGCGGACGGTCGTCCAGGCCGCCGTACTGCCGCAGCTCGTCCTCGATGACATCGAGGTCGGAGACCGGGTCGCGGTCGGACTCCAGCGTCGCGGTGTCCAGCACATGCACCAGCACGGAGCAGCGCTCCACATGGCGCAGGAACTCCAGGCCGAGGCCCTTGCCCTGGCTGGCTCCGGGGATCAGGCCGGGCACATCCGCGATGGTGTAGACGGTCGATCCGGCGGTGACGACACCGAGGTTCGGGACGAGCGTGGTGAAGGGGTAGTCCGCGATCTTCGGCTTGGCGGCGCTGAGCACCGAGATCAGCGAGGACTTGCCGGCGCTCGGGTAGCCGACGAGTGCCACGTCGGCGACGGTCTTGAGCTCCATGACGACGTCACGGGCCTCACCGGGCTCGCCGAGCAGCGCGAAGCCCGGGGCCTTGCGGCGGGCGGAGGCGAGCGCCGCGTTGCCGAGGCCGCCGCGGCCGCCCTGGCCCGCGACGAAGGTGGTGCCCTGTCCGACCAGGTCGGCGAGGATGTTGCCGTCCTTGTCGAGGATGACGGTGCCGTCCGGTACGGGCAGGACCAGGTCCTGACCGTCCTTGCCGGAACGGTTGTCACCGGCACCGGGCTGGCCGTTGGTGGCCTTGCGGTGCGGACTGTGGTGGTAGTCGAGCAGCGTGGTCACCGACTGGTCGACGACCAGGATGACGTCACCGCCACGGCCGCCGTTGCCGCCGTCGGGTCCGCCGAGCGGCTTGAACTTCTCCCGGTGAACGGAGGCGCAGCCGTGGCCTCCGTTACCCGCGGCGACATGCAGTTCGACGCGGTCCACGAAGGTGGTCATGGGTGTGCCTCCAGATACGGAAATGTCAGAGAGTACTGAAATGTCTTACGCATAACGCAGCAGAGGCGGACCCGCTTCCCGTGGGGGAAGTGAGGTCCGCCTCCGCAGAAACCGCTCTACAGCAGCCGAATTAGACGGCGACCGGAACGATGTTCACGACCTTGCGGCCACGGTGGGTGCCGAACTGCACCGCACCGGCGTCCAGCGCGAACAGCGTGTCGTCGCTGCCGCGGCCGACGCCCGTGCCCGGGTGGAAGTGGGTGCCGCGCTGGCGGACCAGGATCTCACCGGCGTTGACGACCTGACCGCCGAAGCGCTTCACGCCGAGCCGCTGAGCATTGGAGTCGCGCCCGTTCCGAGTGGACGATGCGCCCTTCTTGTGTGCCATCTCTCCTCAGTCCCTTACTTCGCAGCCGTGGGGATGCCGGTGACCTTGATCGCCGTGTACTGCTGACGGTGACCCTGGCGACGGCGGTAGCCGGTCTTGTTCTTGTAGCGAAGGATGTCGATCTTCGCGCCCTTGTGGTGGTCCACGACCTCGGCCGTGACCTTGATACCGGCCAGCACCCACGGGTCGCTGGTGACAGCGTCGCCGTCGACAACGAGCAGGGTCGAGAGCTCGACCGTGTCGCCAACCTTGGCAGTGGGAATCTTGTCAACCTCAACGATGTCGTCGACAGCAACCTTGTGCTGGCGACCACCGCTGCGCACGATGGCGTACACGCGGATCTCTCTCTCACTCGGAACGGCCCCCTGATGCCAGCCGCTCACACAGGCCGGGGCCTGCGACGATCCGGAAGGACGAGCGGCCTCTCCCGGGCGGTGAACGCCCTGGGGAGGAAGTTGCTCAGGGGTAGGTGCGTACGGAAACACACCGAGGGACAAGGTTACGGGCCGCGCTCCGGAGGGTCAAACCGGGTCCGCACCGCCCGCTCCGGCCTCTCGCCGGGCCTCCCCGCGGACCCGTCTTCCTGCCGGATGTCCCCCGTACCCGTCTCTGGTGGATGTCCGCCACTGCCTGTTCAATATTCGCTCGTGCCCCTGCGCTCCTTCATATCCATGCCTCGCATGCTCCGCCACGGCTCGTCCGTGGGCGCCGATCTGCCGCCCGACGAGGCCGTGACCGTCGGCGCCGTCACCGACCCGGCGCTGCGGGCCGCGTTGACCGCGGCCGCCGCCGGTGACGCCGGCCCCGCCCGTGAGCTGCTGGCGGAGACCCGGCTCGGCGCCCAGTGGGAGCGGCGCAGCGGCTGCGTGAGCGCGCTGGCCGAGTGCGCGCTGCACAACCCGGGCTGGCTGGAGGGCTGGCTGGCGGCGGCGCCCGAGGACCCCGACGCGACGCTGGTGAAGGCCGATCTCTGCATCCAGCAGGCCTGGGAGATACGGACCGGTCACCGCGCCAGCCATGTCTCGGAGGACCAGTTCCGCGCCTTCTTCACCCTGCTCGACGACGCCCTGCCGGTGATCGCCGCGGCCACCGAGCTGGGCCCCACGGACCCCGTGCCGTGGCAGGTCGCGCTCACCCACGCACGCGGCATCCAGGCGCCGCGCGAGGTGTTCGACGCGTACTGGGCCGAGGCCGTCGCCCGCTCCCCGCACCACTACGGCTGCCATGCCACGGCGCTGCAGTATCTGTGCGCCAAGTGGTACGGCTCGCACGAGGAGATGTTCGCCTTCGCCGAGCGGGCCGCCGACGGCGCCCTGCCCGGCTCGCAGCTGAACGCGCTGCCGCTGCTCGCCGCCGTCGAGTACGAGGTCGTCTCCGACGACTCCGCCCAGGGCGGTCCGATACCCGAGGCCCGGGTGGCCGCAGCGATCACACGGGCCCAGGAGCTCTCCGCCTGGTACGAGCCGGGCGACCCGGACGCGGCCGGCTTCCGCAACCATCTGGCGCTGATGCTGATCCTGGGCGAGCGCTGGTCGGAGGCGCTGGACACCTTCCGGGCCATCGGGGTGCACGCGCGGGAGTTCCCATGGGCGTACATCGGCGACAGCCGCAAGGAGTTCCTGGAGTTCCGCCTCGGTGTACGGATGCAGGTCGCGTCCCGGACGCCGTTCTTCAGCAGGCCCCCGCAGAGCGCGCCTGCCGCCTCGGCGGCGCTCCCGGTCCCCGCGCCGCGCTCGCTGGCGATCGCCGCGGCCCCGCCGCACCAGGTCGCCGAGGCCGCGCTGATGTGCGGCGTCTCGCTGCGCATCGCCCCCGCGCCCTCCGGAGCGAGCTATGTCGAACTCGTCCCCGACCCCTCCCCAGGCCGGCGCGCGGCGCTCGCCGGCGAGGAGTTGCTGACGGCGGCGGCCGACAACTTCACCACCGCGGAGAAGTGGCCCGCGCTGGTGCTGCGCCGCACCGCGGACCGCTACAGCTTCACCCTGTTCCACAAGGGCAAGGTGCGCGCCACGCATCTGTGGGACCCCGCGGCCCCGGTCGTCGACCACGCGCAGGCGGCCGCGACCGCCCAGGCCGTCGCGGGCGTCTTCCCGGTCACCGACCTGCGCCCGCTGATCACGCTGCTGCGCGGCGGAAACGATCCTGCTCGGCGTCAGGCGGAGCTGGTGACCGTGCTGGGACTGCCGCCCGTCCCGGACGGCTTCGGCGAGCGCGACGAGATCCTGGGAGACCTGCCGGAGGCCCGACTCCTCGCCAGACGTGGGGTGTTGAAGGGCATCCGCGACACCATGTCGACGGACCTCGGCACCCCCGCGCTGCACGTCCCGCGCTCCCGGCGCTGGTGGACGCTGCGCATCGTGGCCCTGGTGATCCTCGTCCCGGCGGCGGTCTACGGCTGGCTCTCCCCGGACGTCGGCTGGTACCGCACGCTCGTCCCCACGGCGGCCTCCCTCTTCTACGCGCTCCAGCTCAGGAAGGCCTGGGCCCGCAGACGCTGAATCGCGCCGCTGGTCGTATGCTCGCCGGGCGAAGCCGCGCACCGGAAGGCAGAGAAGTGAACTACAGGGTCCAGCCCACCGCCCAGGTCGACGAGAGTGCCGAGATCGGCGACGGAAGCAGCGTCTGGGAGCTCGCCCAGATCCGCGAGGGAGCCAGGCTCGGCAAGGGCTGTGTCGTCGGGCGCGGCGCCTACGTCGGTACCGGTGTGCAGATCGGCGACAACGTCAAGCTCCAGAACTACGCCCTCGTGTACGAGCCCGCCGAGCTCGGCGACGGCGTGTTCGTCGGCCCCGCCGTGGTGCTGACCAACGACCACAACCCGCGGTCCGTGGACCCCGAGGGCAACCAGAAGCGCGGCGGTGACTGGGAGGCCGTCGGCGTCAAGGTCGCCGAGGGCGCCTCGCTCGGAGCGCGGTGCGTGTGCGTCGCGCCGGTGCGGATCGGCCGCTGGGCCATGGTCGCCGCGGGCGCCGTGGTCACCAAGGACGTACCGGACTTCGCGCTGGTCGTCGGCGTCCCCGCCCGGCACATCGGCTGGGTCGGCAAGAACGGTGTCCGTCTGGTGGAGCGCGAGGGCGAGTCCGGCGTCTGGGAGTGCCCGCAGAGCGGCGCCCGGTACGTGGAGAAGGACGGCGTGCTCGAGGAGCAGGCCGTCTGAGACTGTTCCGGCAACGGCAGCGGGCCCGGGCTTCCGAGAGGAAGCCCGGGCCCGCTGCCGTTGTGGAACCGGAAAGACCTAGGCGCGGGACCAGGCCGCGAGCGCCAGGCCCGACTCGTCCTTCTGCCGGGTGACCCGCAGCGTCCCGTCGGTACCGAACGCCGCCATCACCACGCGCCCCCTGGCGTCGATCGCCAGCGCGGGCGCGCCGACGCACGGCTCGCCCGTGAGCGTCCAGGTGACGCCGCTGCCCTCGTCCTCCGTGGGGTACGCGGCCAGCGCCGGACGACCGGTGGCCGCGTCGCGGTGGGCCAGGATCGTGCAGTCGTGGCCGTCGACCGGGGTGCGCAGCAGCGCGATCGGCCCGGTGCCCGTGCCGGTGCCGACGGTGGCGGGCTCCGCCATCGAGGGGCGCCAGGCGCGCACCGTGCGGTCCTCGCTCGTGTGCCAGAAGTGGGTGAGCCGGTCGCCGCCGGTGCGCTCGGCCGTCAGGGAGTCGGGCTCGGCACCGGACACGATGTCGTCGGCGCGCTCGAACTTGACGCCCTTGGTCTCCTGCTTCCACCGCATGACGCGCTCGGCCGTCGGCAGGGCGAACTCCATCAGCCCTTCGGGGGTGATGGAGACGGAGACCGCTCCGAGGCCCTCACTGCCCTTGTAGTCGGCCCACTTGTTCCACTTGCCGGACGGCACCTGGCTGCGTCCGCAGACACCGCCGCCCACATTGCGCACGAAGACATGCAGCGAACCGTCGGCGTCGACGACCGCGGACGGCAGTCCGATCCGCGCGGCCAGGTCGGCGTCACTGCCGTACGGCGTGCCGAGCGGCGCCCACTCGCGCACCGCGAGACCCGACTGGTACTGGAGGGCGTAGACCACGTCGGTGCCGGTCCGGCCGTCCGGGAGCGGCCTGCGCCGCAGACCGACCAGATGGACATAGCCGTCCGCGCCCTGGGCGACGGACAGGTAGGGCAGCACACCCGTGGCGGGAATCACGTCGGGACCGGACCACTCCGGTCCGCCGGGAGCCGTCTCGGTCCACCGCAGCACACCGTCGGTGGTGGGGGCGTACGCCGTGAGCCGGCCGTCCTTGCCCCGTACGAGCCAGCCCGTGGTGGGAGCGAGAGAGGTGTCCACCGTGGGGATGCGGGCCGGTTTGGGGCGTGGTGCTTCCTCCGACCGACGCACAGATTTCCGTCCGGACCTGACCGCCATGGCACACCGTCGACTTTCCCGTGACCGCCCGCGAAACTAGCGCGACGATAGTACGACAGCGGGACGTGGCCGGATCCGGCACCGGTACCCCTGTGGGGTGGCCGGATACGCCCCCATCGGCCCCCTGTGCAGGCCTCGTTCACCCAATCGTTATCCAGGCGCTCGCTGCCGGGGTATCGCCGCCTGACCACGGGCGGGAGAGCCATCGCACAGGGTGCGCCGCCCGGCCGCGGGCCGGTCCACCTCGGGGGTTGCCTACCATTGCGCCTGTGACACCCCCCGCCAATGACCTGACCCAGAAGAAGAGTGTTCAGTGAAAGTCATCAGCATCGTCGGTGCCCGTCCCCAACTGGTGAAGCTCGCGCCCATCGCGGCCGCGTTCGCGGGAACCGAGCACGAGCACGTCATCGTGCACACCGGGCAGCACTACGACGCCGACCTCTCCGACGTCTTCTTCGAGGGCCTCGGCATCCCCGACCCCGACGTCCACCTCGGTGTCGGGTCCGGCAGCCACGGCGTCCAGACGGGTTCGGTGCTCACCGCCCTCGACCCCGTCCTCGAGCGTGAGCAGCCGGACTGGGTCCTCGTCTACGGCGACACCAACTCCACCATCGCCGGTGCGCTCTCCGCCGTGAAGATGCACCTTCCGGTCGCGCACCTGGAAGCCGGTCTGCGCTCCTTCAACCGGCGCATGCCGGAGGAGCACAACCGCGTCCTGACCGACCACTGCGCCGACGTCCTGCTGGCCCCGACCGAGGAGGCCATGCGCCACCTCGCCGACGAGGGCCTGAAGGACCGCGCCGTGCTGGCGGGCGACGTCATGGTCGACATCTGCCTGCGCATCCGTGACGCGGTGCTGGCCGGCGAGCACGCCGCGCCGCAGCTGCCCGAGGGCATCGACCCCTCGCAGCCCTTCCTGCTGGCGACGCTGCACCGGCCGGACAACACCGACGACCCCGAGCGCCTCGCCGCGATCATCGGCGCGCTGGCCGCGCTGCCGGTCCCGGTCGCGCTGCTCGCGCACCCGCGTCTGGTCGCCCGCGCCGCCGAGCACGGCATCAAGCTCGACCAGGGCTCGGTCCACGTCGGCCGTCCGCTCCCCTACGCCGGGCTGATCGCCGCGGTGCTGGCCTCCTCCGGCGTGGTCACCGACTCGGGCGGCCTGCAGAAGGAAGCGTTCCTGCTGGAGCGCATCACCACCACGATCCGTCCGGAGACGGAGTGGGTGGAAACCGTCGACACCGGTTGGAACGTCTTGGTACCCGACCCGCACGAGCTGTCCGCCGACGAATGGGCCGCCACCGTCACCCGCGCCGTACCCACGGGTGACCCCGGCACTCCGTACGGTGACGGACGGGCCGCGCAGAACGTTGTCCGGATCATGGAAGAGTGGAAGGGGGGAAGCCGGCACGCGTGACGGACCTGGAGGGCCTCGGAGCAGGCCCGAGTCCGTCTACGTCACCGTGCTAGCGTCACCGCTTATGTCAGCGTCTCCCAGGTCCGGGCTGCCCTCCGACGGCTCGCGGCCTCATGTCATCTACCTCGCCATCGGCTTTCCGCCGGCTGCGAAGAGCAGTGCCTACCGCATGCGCGAGACGGCGAACCAGTTCTGCAGGGCGGGCTGGGACGTCACCGTCGTCAACATCGCCCAGGAGTCCTGGGAGCGGGACTCCGGCGTCGACCTCACCCTTCTGGAGCAGGTCGACCCGCGCGTGAACATCGTGGAGCTGCCGCTCTCCCGCGAGGACCTGGAAACGGACATCCGCCTCTTCGACGAGGAGCGCGCGCTCAACCCCAACAAGTGGGTCACGCAGCTGCGCAAGCGGCAGCAGAAGCCGTTCCCGGAGCCGAACTTCGGCGAGTGGCGCGGAGCGCTGGAGCAGGCCGTCCTCGACATCCACCGGGAGCACCCGGCGGATCTGCTGGTGGCCAGCTGCGTTCCGTACGTCAACCTCGCCGCGGCCTGGAAGCTGTGGGAAGAGGCGAAGGTCCCGTACGCGGTCGACTTCCGCGACGGCTGGTCTATCGACGTGATCACCGGCATCGAGGCCTTCACCAAGGACTCGGAGATGGGCCGCTGGGAGCAGAAGGTCCTCGACCACGCGGTCAGCCTGTGGGTCGTCAACGACCCGATCGCCGACCACTACCGGGCCCGCTATCCCGAGTTCGCGTCCCGTGTCGAGGTCGTGCGCAACGGCTACGACGCCGACAGCTCGCCCGGCCGCGCCCACCGCGCGGACCCCGAGGCCGGCCTGGTCTTCGGCTACCTCGGCACGGTCAACTTCACGCCCGCGCATCTGGAGACGGTGCTCAACGCCTGGCGCGCGGCGCGCGAACGCGAGCCGCTGCTCGCCAACGCGCGCTTCGAGGTCCGCGGCCACATCGGCAACGGTGCGGGCCGCGAGGCGAACAAGCACTCCGAGATGCTCAAGCAGGCCGAGGTGGACGGTGTCTCCTTCGGCGGCCCGGCCGCCAAGGCCGAGGTCTCCTCCATCTACGCCCGCTGGGACGCGATGGTGCTCATCCTGATCGGCGGTCGCTTCGTGACCTCCGGCAAGGTGTACGAGTACATGGCCACCGGACTGCCGATCGTCTCCGCGCACGTCGTCGAGCACGACGCCTCCAACGTCCTTCAGGGGCACCCCCTGTGGACCGGTGCCGTCGGCATCGACGAGGAGGGTCTGGCCGAATCGTTCGTCAAGGCCGCGCACATGGCCGTCGAGACGAGCGACGAGGTGCACGCCGAAGCCATGGCGCACGCCGACCAGTTCACCCGCGAGGCTCTGATGTCCGTGGCCGTGAAGAACCTGGTGGGCCGACTCACCAACGAACACGACGGGAACCACGGGTCCGCAGCGGCCCCGGGGGACAAGACCTCCACCACGGACGTGGACAGCCTCTCATCGAAGTCGATCGTCGCCGGAGGGCCCACCTCGTGACCGATGTGCTTTTCGTCGCCGCATCCCAGCCGCAGTTCGGCGTACTCGCCGACGCGGTGAAGAAGTTCCGCGCCCAGGGCGCGCGAGTTCACCTCGCCTGCCTCTTCGACGCGCGGGCCTGCCTGGAGGACCTGGACAAGCTCGAGCTCGACGGGTTCCAGCAACTCCCCTACGGCATAGGGCATCTGAGCATCGGCACCCGCCGCAAGCTCAAGCGGGTGCCGCACGGCCGGCGGCTGTGGGTCCAGATCCGCAGGAACGCCTGGCTGCGCCGGCACGGACTGGCCGCCAAGCACCTCGTCGCGCTCGACGCGAACGCCGTCTACACGGTGTGGCGTCTGTCGCAGTACAACGCGGACGCCGGTGCCTCGTTCGGTATCGCCCCGGCCCTGCGCGCCATGGAGGGCGAGGCGTCCACGCCGCAGCCCGTCACCCGGCGCCGGAACGTGATAATCCCTCCGCGCACCCTGATCGCCGCCGACGTACGCCGTCAGGCCAAGGCGCTGCCCCACACCGTGATGCGTACGGCCACCGCGCGCCCCGTGATGCGCAGTGCCGTCGGAGCGCGGCTGTGGCGTTCGGCGCTCGGCGCGCCCGGTGTGCCCGCGGGCTTCCGGGCCGCACTGTCCCGGCAGGTCGCCGAGGGCATGCGCTGGGCCGGACGGCCGGGTGGCGCGACACTCGCGCTGACCACCGCCGCCCGCCGTATCGAGAACCGCGAGATCCGGACCGCGCTGCTGGACGAGGCGGTCAGGACCGAGCTCAACAAGGGCATCGCACCGCGTGCCCTCGACAGCACGGTCCAGGAGCTGCTGACGCAGGCCGACGGCCTGTACAAGGCCGGTGACCCGGCCGCGGCGGCCAGCGCGCTGGACCGGGCCCTGGTGCTCGGCTTCCACCGCGTCGTCCACATCGACCAGCTCAGCTCCCCCCTCGCGGCCGACCCCACGGCCTTCTCCGCGCCGGTGCACGCCTCCGCGGTGATGAGGAAGATCGGGGAGCCCCGCGGCCGGAAGACCCCGGCGGCCACGCCGCCGTCGGACCGCCCGCTGCGGCTGCTCGTCACCACCAGTGCCAACGACAACTTCCTGAAGCTGGTCCTCTCCCACTACGAGGACCACCCGGGCGTCGAGGTCCGCTACCTGGACCTCGCGGCGACCCCCGCCATGAAGCGGATCTCCTGGGCCGGCCGGCGGATGATAGAGAACCGTCTCGGGGGCGACGCCCTCTACGCGGAGCAGGTCGAGCAGCTCATGCGGCCCCATCTGGACTGGGCCGACACCGTGTTCCTCGACTGGTGCGTGGCGCCTGCCGTGATGCTCACGACCATCGACCCGGGCGACACCCGGATCGTGGTGCGGCTGCACAGCTATGAGGCGTTCACCCGGTGGCCGCACCTGGTGGACTTCTCCCGCATCGACGACCTCGTGTACGTGGCGGACCATGTGCAGGACCTGACCACCTCGCTGGTGCCGCAGCTGCGCGGCGAGGCCGCTCCCCGCACGCACATGCTGCACAACGCCATGGACCTGAGCGGCTTCAACCGCGAGAAGCCGGCCGACGCCCGCTTCAATCTGGGTCTGATCGGCATCTCGCAGGTGGCGAAGGACCCGCTGTGGGCGGTCGACGTCCTGGAGCGGGTGCGCAAGCAGGACGAGCGCTACCGGCTGCTGCTGGTCGGCGGCGACATGGACCGCAAGACCAGCCGTGCCACGAAGGACTATCTGGCCGAGTTCGAGAGGGTGCTGGCTCCGCTGGAGGAGTCCGGTGCCGTCGTACGCCTCGGTCCGACCGACGACGTGCCCGGCAAGCTCACCGAGATCGGCACGATCCTCAGCTCCTCGGTGCGTGAGGGCTGCCACGTCGGTCTGATGGAGGGCGCGGCGAGCGCCGCGGTCCCCGTGGTCCGTGACTGGCCGTTCTACGCCGGACGCGAGCACAGCGCCCGCACGCTGTACCCGGAGAACTGGGTCGTCGCCTCTCCGGAGGAGGCCGCCCGGCGCATCCTGGAGGCCACGGCGACGGAGGAGAGCTGGCGCAACGCCGGCAAGCTCGCCTCCGAGCACGCGCTGTCGGTCTGGGACTGGCCGGTGGTCAGCCGGACGTTCGACGAGCTGTTCCTCGGCGAGCGGTCCGCTCACTGACACCACCGCATACGAGTGAGGGCCCCCGGGACATCCCGGGGGCCCTCACTCGTGTCCCGGGCGGGCCGGGACGCACAAGGCTCAGACGCGGGCCTCGGGGTGGCGCAGGCACCAGCCCTCCCAGGCCGAGGCGACCATCGTGCGGATGTCGTGACGGGCCTCCCAGCCCAGTTCCGCGCGGATCAGGTCGGCGGACGCCACGACACGTGCCGGGTCGCCAGGTCGGCGCTCGACGACGGCCGGCGCAGGCTCCCGCCGGCCGGTGACGTCCTGGATGGTGCCGACCATCTCGGCCACCGAAACACCCTCGCCGCGGCCGATGTTGAGGACGAGCGAGGCCGACGCGTCCTCGGCGAGCCGGCGGGCGGCCGCGACATGGGCGGAGGCGATGTCCTCGACGTGGATGTAGTCGCGGATGCAGGTGCCGTCGGGCGTCGGGTAGTCGTCGCCGAAGACCCGCGGGGCCTCGCCGGCCGTGAGCCGCTCGAAGACCATCGGCACCAGGTTGAAGACGCCGTCGTCGCCGAGCTCGGGCGAGGCCGCGCCCGCGACGTTGAAGTAGCGCAGCGAGGCCGTGGCCATGCCGTGCGCCGTGCCCACGGCGCGTACCAGCCACTCCCCCGCCAGCTTGGTCTCCCCGTACGGGCTCATCGGCAGACACGGGGTCTGCTCGGTGACCAGGTCGACGTCGGGCATGCCGTACACGGACGCCGAGGAGGAGAAGAGGAAGCGGCGCACACCGGCCTCGGCGGCCGCCTCCAGCACGCTGCGCAGGCCCTCGACGTTCTCGTAGTAGTAGTGCAGCGGCTTCTCGACCGACTCGCCGACCTGCTTCTTGCCCGCGAGGTGCACGATCCCGGTGACGGCGTGCTCCCGCAGGACACGGTCGACCAGCTCACGGTCCAGGACCGTGCCGATCTCCAGCGGGACCGTGCCGGGGACCCGGTCCTTGCTGCCGGTGCTCAGGTCGTCGAGGACGACGACGCTCTCACCGCCGTCGGTCATCGCCTTCACCACGTGCGATCCGATGTAACCGGCGCCGCCGGTGATCAACCACGTCATGCCAAATGCCTCTCGCAGGACGGCCCCGCCCCGCGGAGTCCGCGGGACAGGGCCACTGTTCTGTGCGTGTGCAGGGGGCGTCAGCCGCCGATGACGACCCGGCGTACGCCTTCCCAGCGGGCCGGGTCGGTGGTGCGACGGCCGTCGACCAGGACGCGGACCTCCGGCAGGTCGGAGGCGGCGAGCTCGCGGTACTCCGCGTGGTCGGCCTGGAGGATCGCGGCGGTGACCGGCTCACCCGCGTGCGGCGTGAGGCCGTGCGCGGTCAGCTCGTCGGCCGTGTACATCGGGTCCGACACGAACGGGACGGCGCCACGGGCCTTGAGTGCCTCGACGGTCGGGAAGACGCCGGAGAAGGCGGTCTCCTTGACGCCACCGCGGTACGCGGCACCGAGCACCAGGACGTTGACATCCTTCAGGTCGCCGTAGGCGGCGGCCAGCAGGTCGACGGCGTACTCCGGCATGGCGGCGTTGGCCTCGCGCGCCGAGCGCACGACGGTCGCCTCCGGGTCGTTCCACAGGTACATCCGCGGGTAGATCGGGATGCAGTGACCGCCGACGGCGATGCCGGGCTGGTGGATGTGGCTGTACGGCTGCGAGTTGCAGGCCTCGATGACCTTCTTGACGTCGATGTCGTTCTTGTCGGCGAAGCGGGCGAACTGGTTCGCCAGGCCGATGTTGACGTCGCGGTAGGTGGTCTCGGCGAGCTTGGCGAGCTCGGAGGCCTCGGCGGTGCCCAGGTCCCACACGCCGTTCGGCTGCGCCAGGTCGGCGCGCTCGTCGAAGTCGAGGACCTTCTCGTAGAACTCCACGCCGTGCTTCGTGGAGGCCTCGTCGATGCCGCCGACGAGCTTGGGGTAGCGGCGCAGGTCGGCGAAGACGCGGCCGGTGAGGACGCGCTCCGGCGAGAAGACCAGGTGGAAGTCCTCGCCGGCGGTCAGGCCGGAGCCCTCCTGGAGCATCGGCGCCCAGCGGGTGCGCGTGGTGCCGACCGGCAGCGTGGTCTCGTAGGAGACGAGGGTGCCGGGCTTCAGCCCCTTGGCGATGGCCTTGGTGGCGGAGTCCATCCAGCCGAAGTCCGGGGTGCCCTCGGCGTCCACGAACAGCGGGACGACGACCACGACGGCCTCGGACTGGGCGACGGCCGCGGCGGTGTCGGTGGTGGCGCTGAGCAGGCCGGCGTTGACGGTCTCCTTGAGCAGCCGGCCGAGGTCGTGCTCACCGGGGAACGGCTCGGTGCCGGCGTTGACCAGCTCGACGACCTTCTCGTTGACGTCGGCGCCGATGACCTTGTGGCCCTTGGCCGCGAACTGCACGGCGAGCGGAAGCCCGATCTTGCCGAGCGCAACTACACAGATATTCATCGGGATACTTTCCTCTTCACACGGACCAGCAGGGGCCGCACACGCGACCACCATTTGTCGGAGGGCGGGAACAGGAGGCCGGTCACGACCACCATCCGGCCCTTGGCGTTCACACGCGCGGCCACTCGGTAGGGGGTGCCGCTGCGCCAGCGCCGGGCCAGCGGCATCGGCTTGTCCTGGGCGCGCACGGGGATCTCGTACGTCCAGCCCGCGATGTCCACATGGACGCGCACACCGAGCGTGGCCGTACGGGCCGCTACGGGGATACGGGCCCGCAGCACCGTGCCCGCGCCGTCGGCGGACACTTCCTGGGAGAACTCCCCGACAGGGGGCGGGAGTTCCTGCCCGGCGGGCAGCCTTCGCCCGCCCGCCTTGTCGGCGCTCTTGGGCATGGCGCCCTGGACGAGGCGCACCACGGCCGACTCGGTGTCGCCCGTCAGCGCGGTACGCACCGCGACGGACAGGAACAGATCGTCGCCGCTCTGCTCCCACTCGGCCGAGACCAGTTCCGTACCGGCCGCCAGCATGGCCGGTACCGACTCCCCGAGCACCTCGTAGATCCGGTCCGGGATGCCCACGGCGGGGTCCCGGAAGCCGGTGTACGCGGCGAAGGCGCGGTCGCCCTCCAGATGGAAGGGGATCGGCGCGCCGTTCTCCTCGGCCTCGATCGCGGCGGCGAGCTCGTCGACCATGCCGCGCTGGGCCAGCGTGAGCCGCACCCGTCGCGTCACGGGCAGCGAGTCGGCCAGCCGCTCGGTGAGGTAGTCGTCGGCAAGCTCGGCGATCCCGGCGCAGACCTCACGCCTGGTCTGCTCGTCGAGCGAGGGGAAGTCGCCCTGGACGAGCTTGGCCAGCTCCCAGGTGAAGTGACGCTGGAAGACGGTGTCACGCTGCGGTCCGGCCTCGATCAGCCCGGCCGCGTGCTCCAGGATCCGCGCGGTGCACCGCAGCCGCGAGAGATGGTTGGCGCGGTAGGTGATGTTGCTCGAGTCCCCGCGCTTCACCGCGTAGTAGTACGTGTAGTCCGCGAGGACCGAGATCTTCCGGGCCCTGACGCACGCCTCGATGGTGAACGGCTGGTCGCTGCCGACCGGCAGGTCCTCCGGGAACCGCAGCTTGTGCCGCTCCACCAGATCGCGGCGGAACAGCTTGGTGTTCGCCAGGGTGAACGGCAGCGCCGAGTCGTACAGGCTGACGTCCGGGTTGCTCTTCTTGTAGAGCGCCTGGTGGACATAGCGGCCGTTGGTGCCGACCATCTTGCCGACCACGACGTCGGAGTCGTGCTTGTCGGCGCACTTCACCATCCGCGCGAGAGCCTCTTTGCCGAGGTAGTCGTCGGAGCCGATGAAGTAGACGAAACGCCCGGTGGCCACCTCCAGCGCCCTGTTGCTGGGCGCTGCGGGGCCACCGGAGTTCGCCTGGTGAATCACCTTGACGGTCTTCGGGTACTTCTTCGCGAACCGGTCGAGCTCCGCTCCGCTGTCGTCCGTCGAGCCGTCGTCGACGGCCACGATCTCCAGCCTGTCCAGGCCAATGCTCTGCCCGACAAGAGAGTTAAGGCATTCCGTCAGATACGGCATCGTGTTGTACACGGCCACAACGACGGTGACATCAGGACTGGTCAAGGCTCCTCGCCCTACTGGGCCGCGGTGTACGCGGAGAGATCGACGGTGACTCCACCGGCGGCGGACTCCAGCACGGCTGCCGCGACCTCGACGGTACGAAGACCCTGCCGCAGTGTGCAAATGTCGTCGGACTTGCCGAGCACCGCGTCCCGGAAGAGCTCGTGCTCCACCAGCAGCGGCTCACGCTTGGCGATCGCGTAACGGATCATGTCGCCCTCCGCGACACCGCGGAACGCCTGGACCGCTTCCCACTCGGTGGCCTGGGAGGCGTTCGCGTAGAAGGTGAGGTCGGCGGTGAGGGTGTCCGCGACGAAGCAGCCCTTCTCGCCGGTGACCGAGGTGAAGCGCTCCTTGAGCGGGCTCAGCCAGTTCACCAGGTGGTTGACCATCGTGCCGTCGGACAGCTGGCCGACGGCCGACACCATGTCCTCGTGGGGCCGGCCCGACTTGGAGACCGTGCGCGCCGAGATCGAGGTGTAGGTCTGGCCGGTGACCCAGCCGGTGAGGTCGATGTCGTGGGTGGCGAGGTCCTTGACCACGCCGACATCGGCGATGCGGTGCGGGAAGGGGCCCTGGCGGCGGGTGACGACCTGGTAGACGTCGCCGAGCTCACCGGCCTCCAGCCGCTGGCGCAGCGAACGCAGCGCGGGGTTGCAGCGCTCGATGTGACCGACGCCGGCCACCAGACCGCGGGACTCGAAGGCCTCGACGAGCCGGCGGGCGCCGTCCACGGTGTCCGCGACGGGCTTCTCGATCAGGGCGCCGATACCGGCCTCGGCCAGCTTCAGGCCGACTTCCTCGTGCAGGGCGGTCGGGCAGGCCACCACGGCGTAGTCGATGCCGAGCGCGATGAGCTCCTCGACGGTCGACAGCACGGGGGCGCCCTGCGCCCAGCCGTTCTTGTCGCCCATCGGGTCGACGACGCCGACGAACTGGACGCCGTCGAGTCCGGCCAGCACACGGGCGTGGTGGCGGCCCATCGAGCCGAGGCCGATGAGGCCGGCCCGCAGTCCCGGAGCGGTGGTCACAGGTTTTCTCCCAGCTCGTTCACGGCGGCGGCGATGCGCTCGAGGTCCTCCGCGGTCAGCGAAGGGTGCACCGGCAGCGAGACGACCTCGGCGGCCGCACGCTCGGTCTCGGGCAGGTCCCAGTTGCGGCCGGCCTTCTGGTCCGGCTCCCAGTACGGCTTCAGCCGGTGGATCGGGGTCGGGTAGTAGACGGCGTTGCCGACACCCGCCTCGGTCAGCTTGGCCATCGCGGCGTCGCGGTCCCCGCTGACGCGGATCGTGTACTGGTGGTAGATGTGACGCGCACCCTCGGCGACGGTCGGCGTGGTCACGGCCGGCGCGGTGATGTTCTCGGTGAGGTACGCGGCGTTGGCGATGCGCTGCTCGGTCCAGCCGTTCAGCTTCGCCAGCTGGACGCGGCCGACGGCGGCGGCGACATCGGTCATGCGCATGTTGGCGCCGACGATCTCGTTGGCGTACCGCTGCTCCATGCCCTGGTTGCGCAGCAGGCGCAGGGTGCGGGCGACCTCGGCGTCGGCCGTGGAGATCATGCCGCCCTCGAGGGAGTGCATGTTCTTGGTCGGGTAGAAGCTGAACGTTCCACCGGAGCCGAACGCGCCGACGGGGGTGCCGTTCAGCGCGGCCGCGTGTGCCTGGCAGGCGTCCTCGACGACGGCCAGCTTGTGCTTGGCGGCGATGGGCATGATCTTGTCCATCGCGGCCGGGTGGCCGTACAGGTGCACCGGCATGATCGCGGCCGTGCGCGGGGTGATGGCGGCCTCGACCGCGGCCGGGTCCAGGCAGTAGCTGTCGGCCTCGATGTCGGCGAAGACGACGTCTGCGCCGACGAGGCGGACCGCGTTCGCCGAGGCGGCGAAGGAGAACGAGGGAACGATCACCTCGTCGCCCGGACCGATGCCCAAAGCCAGCAGAAGGAGGTGCAACGCGGAGGTACCGGAGTTGACGGCGACGCAATGACGGCCGTCGACCAGGTCGCCGAAGCTCTCCTCGAATGCGGCCACTTCGGGGCCCTGCACCACGCGACCGCTGCGCAGTACGCGTACCGCGGCCTCGATTTCTTCCTCACCGATGACCGGGCGGGCAGCGGGAATGGGCTGCTGGTTGCTGCTCGTCATGGACGTCCTCCTTGAACACCGCAAGAGCTCTTTGTGGCAGAGGTCTGGGGCGGTGCGGACGTCTTGCGAGGCCGCGCACACCCCTCCGGCGCAAAGCCAACGCCCTACCGAGGAACTGGGACCGGTCGTGTCCCGAACCGGGTCGGTCACCTACCGTAGTGTCCGGAACGGGAGTCTCACCCGGCAGCGACCGCCGTCACATTATCAGGGATTTCCTAGTCAATTTCGGGGCTGTTAACGGAGCACTGCATCAATTCGGAGACAAAAACCGTGTCCCACCCCTGAGCCTGTGGGATGGGACACGGCTCGTTCACTGAGGGCTCATCAACTGTTCAGCTCTCGGTGGTCGCCGTCACCGACGGCAGCGACTGCTCGGCCGCGGCGGTCTTCTTCGCACCGGCCTTCTTGGTGGTCGTCTTCTTCGCCGTCGTCTTCTTGGCCGCCGCCTTCTTGGTGGCCGTGGTGGCGGCCTTCTTCGCGGTGGCCTTCTTGGCCGTCTTGCGGACCGCCTTCTTGGCAGGAGCCGACGACTCCGCGTCGTCCGCCGGCGCCTGCGGCTCCGCGCCGTTCTCGGCGGCGACCACGACGACCGCGGCCTCCTCCGCACCGGACGGCGAACCGGCCGGGGCGCTGACCTTGCGGGTCGCCCGGCGGCGTGCCCGCGGCGGAGCCACCGGCGCGGCCTCTTCGGCCGCGGGGGCCTCGGGCTCGGCAACCGGCTCCTGAGCCGGCTCGGCGGGCGCCTTCACCAGCGTCTCCACGACGGTGGGGTCGGTGGTGGGCGGAGGACCGGCGGGCGCGGACGCCTTACGGGTGGCCCGGCGGCGACCACGGCCCGCGGGGGCCGCCTCGTCGACGGGGGCCGCGGCGGCGACCGGCTCCGGCTCGGCCTGGGGCTCCGCCTTCGGCTCCGGCGCCGGCTCGACGACGGTCTCGGCCGCCGCGCTCTGCGCCTCGGCCGACCTCGGGGCACCGCTCGGCGCCGAGGCCCGGCGGGTCGCCCGCCTGCGGCCACGGCCGCGCGAAGCGGCCGCCTCGGCCTCGGCAGCGCTGCTGTAGAGGTCCTCGTCGGGCTGGAAGTCCGGCTCCGGCAGCGCGGCCGGGGCAGCGGTCTCCGCGGCGACCTCCGCCTCGCTCTCGGTCTCGGTCTCGGCGGGTGCCTCGGCCGTGGCGTCGAGCTCGTGCTCGTGGACGTGCTCCGAGCCGCCGCGGCCGCGCTTCTTGGAGCGCTTGCCGCCACCGCCGCCGGCGGCCGTCGGCTGCTCCATGTGCACGATCACACCGCGCCCGTTGCAGTGGACACAGGTCTCGGAGAAGGACTCCAGCAGACCCTGGCCCACCCGCTTACGCGTCATCTGGACCAGGCCCAGCGAGGTGACCTCGGCGACCTGGTGCTTCGTGCGGTCACGGCCCAGGCACTCCAGCAGCCTGCGCATGACCAGGTCACGGTTGGACTCGAGCACCATGTCGATGAAGTCGACGACGACGATGCCGCCCAGGTCGCGCAGCCGCAGCTGACGCACGATCTCCTCGGCCGCCTCCAGGTTGTTCCTGGTGACGGTCTCCTCGAGATTGCCGCCCTGACCGGTGAACTTGCCGGTGTTGACGTCGATCACGACCATGGCCTCGGTCTTGTCGATCACCAGCGAACCACCGGACGGCAGCCAGACCTTGCGGTCCAGCGCCTTCATGAGCTGCTCGTCGATCCGGTACGTCGCGAAGACGTCGACCTCGCTCGTCCACCGCTGAAGGCGGTCGGCCAGGTCGGGGGCCACGTGCTGGACGTAGCCGTGGATCGTCTCCCACGCCTCGTCACCGCTGACGATGACCTTCGAGAAGTCCTCGTTGAAGATGTCGCGGACGACACGGACGGTCATGTCCGGCTCGCCGTACAGCAGCGACGGCGCGTTCGAACTGCCGCCGCTCTTCGACTTCTTCTGGATGTCCTCCCACTGCGCCTGGAGCCGCTCGACGTCACGGCGCAGCTCGTCCTCGCTCGCGCCCTCGGCCGCGGTGCGCACGATGACGCCCGCGTCCTCGGGAACGATCTTCTTGAGGATGGTCTTCAGCCGGGCCCGCTCGGTGTCGGGCAGCTTGCGGCTGATACCGGTCATCGAGCCCTCGGGCACATAGACCAGGTAACGGCCGGGCAGGGACACCTGGCTCGTCAGACGCGCGCCCTTGTGACCGATCGGGTCCTTCGTCACCTGGACGAGCACCGACTGGCCGGACTTGAGCGCGGCCTCGATACGGCGGGGGCCGTTGGCCATGCCCAGCGACTCGAAGTTGACCTCACCGGCGTACAGGACGGCATTGCGGCCCTTGCCGATGTCGACGAACGCGGCCTCCATGGACGGCAGTACGTTCTGCACCTTGCCCAGGTAGACGTTGCCGACGTACGAGGTCGCCTGCTCCTTGTTGACGTAGTGCTCGACGAGCACGTTGTCCTCGAGGACGCCGATCTGGGTGCGCTCGCCGCTCTGGCGGACGACCATGACCCGCTCGACGGCCTCGCGGCGGGCGAGGAACTCGGCCTCGGTGATGATCGGGACGCGGCGGCGGCCCTGCTCGCGGCCCTCACGGCGCCGCTGCTTCTTCGCCTCCAGACGCGTGGAGCCCTTGATGGACTGCACCTCGTCGGAAGGCTCGTCGCTCTTGGCACGGGCCGGACGCGGCTCGCGGACCTTGACGACCGTGCGCTCCGGGTCGTTCGGACCGGACTCGTCCTCGGACGTCGGCTCACCGCTGCGACGACGACGGCGACGGCGACGACGGCTGCTGGAGCTGCCGGCCGAGGGGGCGTCGTTGTCGCCCTCCTCGTCGGAGTCCTCACCGTCACCGGCCTCGGCGTCCTCGGCGGCGGCCTCGTCGGACTGCTCGTCCGACGCCTCGTCGGCGTCCGGGGCCTCACCGCGGCGACGGCGGCGGCCACCACGGCGGCGACGGCGCGAGGGACGGTCGCCGTACTCGTCGGAGTCCTCACCGTCGCCGGCCTCGGCGTCCTGGTCGGACTCCGTCTCGGCGGCGGGCTCGGGCTCCTCGGCGACGGGGGCCTGGGGCTGCTCGGCGGCCTCACCGCGACGGCGACGGCGACGACGGCCCGCGGGCTCCGGGGCGGCCTCGGCGACCGGCTCGGCGGTGGCCGTGTCCTCGTCGGCCGCGGCCGACGCGTCGGTCTCCTCGTCCGGGTCGAGAGCGGCAGCGGCAGCGGCCGTCTCCGGGGTCTGGAACATGGGCTCGGCGAAGACCGGGGCCTGGAAGAGGGCCACGGCGGGCCGGGCGGCGCGGCGGGTGCGCGCGGGCGCCTCGCTCTTCGCGGCCTCCTCGCGCGGCGCGGGCGCCTCCTCGGCGGCCGGCTGGGCGGTGGTCTCGGGCGAGACGGCGCGGCGGCGCGTACGGCCACGGGTCGCGGCCTTCTCGGCTGCCGCGACCTCGTCCTCGCGGGAGGTGATCTGTGCGACGGCGCCCTCGGGCAGGCTCTCGCCGGACTCGACGGCGTCCTCGTCGGTCTCGGCGGCCTGCGCGGCGACGGCCGGCGCGGTGGCCTTGCGGGCGGAGCGACGGCGGCTGCGACCGGCCGGCGCGGCCTCGGGCTCGGCGACCTCGGCCGGGGTGGCCTCGGTCTCGGCGGCCTCGGCCTGCGCCGTGGGGGCACCGGCGGGCGCGGAGGCGCGGCGGCGGGTCCGGCGCGGGGCAGGAGCCTCGGCAGGGGTCTCGGCGGGGGCCTCGGCAGGCGCTTCTTCGGCGACCTGCGCGGCGACGGCGGGCGCATCCTCCACGGCGGCGGCGATCTCGGCGCCCTCCGGCGCACTCACCTGCCGTGTGGCCCGGCGGCGCTTGCGCGGCGCGGGAGCCTCGGCCGGCGTCTCCTCGGCCACCTCGGGGGCGACCGTCTCCGCCACCTCGGCGGCAGCGGCGATCTCAGCGGCCTCGGGCGCACCGGCAGGAGCCGTCGCCTTACGCGTGGCACGACGACGCGCACGCGGCGCCGGAGCCTCGGCCGACGTCTCCTCGGCCACCTCGGGAGCGACCGTCTCCGCCACCTCGGCGGCAGCGGCGATCTCAGCGGCCTCGGGCGCACCGGCAGGAGCCGTCGCCTTACGCGTGGCACGACGACGCGCACGCGGCGCGGGCGTCTCCTCGGCAGCCGCAGGAGCGACGGCCTCGGCCGCCTCCTGCACGGGAGCTGCCACGTCGGCGCTCTCCGCGGAGGCCGTTCCGGCCGGCGGACCGGCGGGGCGCGAAGCTGCGCGGCGCCGACGGCGCGGCGGCAGCTTGTCGCCAGGGGTGTTGTCGTTCTGTTCGTTGTCTCCGGCAACGCCGGATTCAGTCGGCTCGAGCATGCGGGCGGTTCTCCCGTCACGCTCCCGGGCGCCGCGCCTCATTCCGGTCCGGCCGCGGCCCGCGTGATGTGCGCGGTGCCGCCGTCCGGGGCGCGGGCGCCGCACGGGAGCTGTTATGTCTGGCTCGCCGGTTCCGTACGCGATGTACGCACGGCCTGGCGAAAGTCTCCTGGTCCTTGCGCGGCCCGACCCAGGTGGCTCCCGGATGCGAGAGCCGCGCTACAACGACTGCTCCAACGCGGCGGGACCTTCGGGCGCCGTCGCGGGGTGTCCCCCCGGCGAAGCTAGGGGGAGGCTGTTCCGACGGCCGTGGGTGAAGCGGCCGGAACTGCCTCGCGGTCGAGCGCGAGCGGGTCGGTCACCGTGCCGGACTCCTCGTCGAAGAGCCCCTGCGCCAGCCTGGTCACCGCTGCGGGGACCGGCGGCGCCAGGTCGGCCACAGCGTGGAGACCGGACAGGACGTCGTCGGGTCGCACGGCAGGTGTCACGTGCCGAACAACCAGCCGCAGTATCGCACAGGGCTCGACCCCGGGCCTATCAGGCTGTGACGGACCCGCCTGCAGATCCGCCACCGCACCCCGCGCATCGAACGTGCGTACGCCGTTCTTGGTCTTGCGCTGGACTTCGACGGTGCCGGCCGCCAGGAAGGCCTCGACGGCCTTCTCCGCGTCCTCCACCCGCACGCCCTCCAGCCGCAGCTCCCACACGGACGCGGTGAGCCGGTCGGCGAGCCCGGACGTACGGGCCTCGACGGCCTCGGTGATGTCCAGACCCGTCGGCAGCGACTCGTCGAGCAGTTCGCGCAGTGTGTCGGGGTCGCGGTGCTCGCTGAGGGCGATCTCCAGATACTCGGCCTCGCTGCCCGTGCCGGTGGGTGCGGCATTGGCGTACGACACCTTCGGATGCGGGGTGAAGCCCGCCGAGTACGCCATGGGCACCTCGGCGCGCCGCAGCGCCCGCTCGAAAGCGCGCTGGAAGTCACGGTGGCTGGTGAACCGGAGGCGGCCGCGCTTGGTGTAGCGCAGACGAATGCGCTGCACCGCAGGTGCGGGCGGCGGGCCTTCGGGCTGTCGCTTGCCCAGTGGTTCTTCTCCTCGGTGCGGGACGGGCGCGGGGGGCGCGCCGCCCTCGTCGATGCGGGGTGTCCCGTGGGGGCCCGTCCGGCTCACCCCTGCTTGTGCAGGGAGATCTCGGGCTCGGCCGCCGCGCCGGGGACAGTCGTTGTACTACCCAGAGTACGCGCCCGAGGCACGAGCGGTTCCCCAGGTTCCGCATACCCCGGCCCGCCGACCAGTGCACGCCACGCGTCACGCCTCGCCTGCCGGATCGTTTCCCTCGCCGAACGGGCCGCCGCCGCGGCCGCCCGGCCCGCCTCGACCACGGCTCTCTTCGCCGGACGCCAGACGACGTCCCGCACGGCGTGGCCGACGGGAGTGCACACACTCCCGTAGAACCAGCGCACCGGCCGGACCACGAGCCTGACGACGAGCCACCGCACGGCACTGCCGACCGCGCTCGACACATAGCCGGCGACCCGCCAGGCGACGGCGAAGGCCGCACCGATCTCACGGCCGAGCGGCACCAGCACACGCTGGAAGATCCACACGAGCGGTGCGACGACGAGCGTGCCCACCAGCCACACCACGGGCCTGACCAGCAGGGTCAGCACGACCCAGGTGACGGCCGCCCACAGGCCGCGGCCGAGAACGGCCAGTCCGTGCCCGAGGCCGAAAGCCAGCAGGACGATGCCGTGCCCCAGCGGCGTCAGCACCTGCCGGTACAACCACACCGCCGGAACCACCAGCCCGTACGTCACCACCGGCACCACGAGATAGCGCCACAGCCCCACCCACGGCCAGACGAACACCGCCTTGCCCAGCACCACCGCCAGCCACGCCAGACCCTGCCCGACCGGCCTCAGCAGCGAACGGTGGACCCAGCGCGCGGGCGCCACGACAAGACGCCCGACAAGCCAGGCGATGCCACGCCCGAGCGTCCCGAGCGTCCATCCGATGCCGCGCCCCAGGCCGATCAGCACCCAGGCGACACCCCGGCCCACCGGCGTCAGCACCTGCCGGTACAACCACACCGCCGGAACCACCAGCCCGTACGTCACCACCGGCACCACGAGATAGCGCCACAGCCCCACCCACGGCCAGACGAACACCGCCTTGCCCAGCACCACCGCCAGCCACGCCAGACCCTGCCCGACCGGCCTCAGCAGCGAACGGTGGACCCAGCGCGCGGGCGCCACGACAAGACGCCCGACAAGCCAGGCGATGCCACGCCCGAGCGTCCCGAGCGTCCATCCGATGCCGCGCCCCAGGCCGATCAGCACCCAGGCGACACCCCGGCCCACCGGCGTCAGCACCTGCCGGTACAACCACACCGCCGGAACCACCAGCCCGTACGTCACCACCGGCACCACGAGATAGCGCCACAGCCCCACCCACGGCCAGACGAACACCGCCTTGCCCAGCACCACCGCCAGCCACGCCAGACCCTGCCCGACCGGCCTCAGCAGCGAACGGTGGACCCAGCGCGCGGGCGCCACGACAAGACGCCCGACAAGCCAGGCGATGCCACGCCCGAGCGTCCCGAGCGTCCATCCGATGCCGCGCCCCAGGCCGATCAGCACCCAGGCGACACCCCGGCCCACCGGCGTCAGCACCTGCCGGTACAACCACACCGCCGGAACCACCAGCCCGTACGTCACCACCGGCACCACGAAATAGCGCCACAGCCCCACCCACGGCCAGACGAACACCGCCTTGCCCAGCACCACCGCAAGCCGCACCAGAGCGTGCCCGACCGGCGTGAGGACTGCCTCGTACACCCACGCCAGGCCGCGCCCGACCGGCCGCAGCACCGTGCGGTGGAGGGCCCGGCCGCCCAGGGCGAGCAGATCCCAGACCATGCGCACCGGTACGACCACGACGAGGACCACAATCCGCACGGGCACCCGCACGAGGGTGGTCAGACATCCCTCACCCGGCTCGTACCCCGCCGGCGCCTGATGCCCGCCGTACCCCTGACTCCGGCGAACCGGCGTGTGTGCCGGCGGCCGCTTTTCCACGTCCATGTCAGGCAGGACGCATCACAGGTCCGTCCGGATCCAGTACCTGCGTTTTCCGCCCCGCTCGTCCTCCAGAACACCGCCGTTGGCCTCGATCACCTTGCGCGAGGCGGTGTTGGCGAGGTCGCAGGTGAGCAGCACGGAGTCGATCCCGAGCTCATGTGCGTAGGGAAGGGCCTGGCGCAGCATCGCGGTGGCGTGTCCGCTGCGCCGGGCGCACGGCCGCACCGCGTAGCCGATGTGCCCGCCCAACTCGTGCAGGAACGGCGTGAGTCGATGCCGGATCGCCAGCCGCCCGAGGAAGACATCGCCGTCCAGGAACCAGAGGTTGGTATGCGGCACCCAGCCCTCGGGGCGGGGGGTCTCCTCCAACGCCTCGGCCCGCAGGCGCCCGACGTACTCGGCGAAACCGTCCGGCCGGTGCCAGACGCGGCCGAACTCCTCGATCTCGTGCGCCAGCAGGGTGTCGGGGTCGGCCCCCTCGGCGAGGAACTCGTCCATCGCGGCGAGGAAGGAGGTGTGGACGCCGGTGACGGGAGCGGTGAGCTGCGGCATCGCCCCATTGTGCCCAGACGCCGACGGGCCCGGCCACGCGGTTCCCCACGCAACCGGGCCCACCCCGAGAGCTACTTGACGACGGTCAGCGGCAGCAACTTCTTGCCGGTCGGGCCGATCTGGATGGAGGTGTCGAGCTGAGGACACACCCCACAGTCGAAGCACGGCGTCCAGCGGCAGTCCTCGACCTCGGTCTCGTCCAGCGAGTCCTGCCAGTCCTCCCAGAGCCAGTCCTTGTCGAGACCGGAGTCCAGGTGGTCCCAGGGCAGGACCTCCTCGTACGTACGCTCCCGGGTGGTGTACCAGTCGACGTCCACGCCGAATTCGGGGAGCGTCTTGTCCGCGCAGGCCATCCAGCGGTCGTACGAGAAGTGCTCGCGCCAGCCGTCGAAGCGGCCGCCGTCCTCGTAGACGGCGCGGATCACGGAGCCGATACGGCGGTCACCGCGCGAGAGCAGGCCCTCGACGATGCCGGGCTTGCCGTCGTGGTAGCGGAAGCCGATCGAGCGGCCGTACTTCTTGTCGCCGCGGATCTTGTCGCGCAGCTTCTCCAGCCGCGCGTCGGTCTCCTCGGCGCTCAGCTGCGGGGCCCACTGGAAGGGCGTGTGCGGCTTCGGGACGAAGCCGCCGATGGAGACGGTGCAGCGGATGTCGTTCTGGCCGGAGACCTTGCGGCCCTCGGCGATGACCTTCACGGCCATGTCGCCGATCTGCAGGACGTCCTCGTCGGTCTCGGTGGGCAGGCCGCACATGAAGTACAGCTTCACCTGGCGCCAGCCGTTGCCGTAGGCGGTGGAGACCGTACGGATCAGGTCCTCCTCCGAGACCATCTTGTTGATGACCTTGCGCAGGCGCTCGGAGCCGCCCTCGGGGGCGAAGGTGAGGCCGGAGCGGCGGCCGTTGCGGGTCAGTTCGTTGGCCAGGTCGACGTTGAACGCGTCGACGCGGGTGGACGGGAGGGACAGACCGATCTTGTCCTCCTCGTACCGGTCGGCCAGCCCCTTGGCGATGTCGCCGATCTCGCTGTGGTCCGCGGAGGACAGCGAGAGCAGGCCGACCTCTTCGAAGCCGGTCGCCTTCAGGCCCTTGTCGACCATGTCGCCGATGCCGGTGATGCTGCGTTCGCGCACCGGGCGGGTGATCATGCCCGCCTGGCAGAAGCGGCAGCCGCGGGTGCAGCCGCGGAAGATCTCGACGGACATGCGCTCGTGGACGGTCTCGGCGAGCGGGACGAGGGGCTGCTTGGGGTAGGGCCACTCGTCGAGGTCCATGACGGTGTGCTTGGACACGCGCCACGGGACACCGGACTTGTTGGGTACGACGCGGCCGATGCGTCCGTCGGGCAGGTACTCGACGTCGTAGAAGGCCGGGACGTAGACGCTGCCGGTCCTGGCGAGGCGGAAGAGGACCTCCTCGCGGCCGCCGGGGCGTCCTTCCGCCTTCCAGGTGCGGATGATCTCGGTCATGTCGAGGACGGCCTGCTCGCCGTCGCCGATGATCACGCAGTCGACGAAGTCGGCGATCGGCTCGGGGTTGAAGGCCGCGTGGCCGCCGGCGAGCACGATCGGGTCGTCGAGGGTGCGGTCCCGCGACTCCAGCGGAATGCCGGCGAGATCGAGGGCCGTGAGCATGTTGGTGTAACCCAGCTCGGTGGAGAAGCTGAGGCCGAAGACGTCGAAGGCCTTCACCGGGCGGTGCGCGTCGACGGTGAACTGCGGCACCCGGTGTTCGCGCATCAGCTCTTCGAGGTCGGGCCAGACGCTGTAGGTGCGCTCCGCCAGCACGCCGTCACGCTCGTTCAGTACCTCGTAGAGGATCATGACGCCCTGGTTGGGGAGTCCGACCTCGTACGCGTCGGGGTACATGAGCGCCCAGCGGACGTCGCAGGCGTCCCAGTCCTTGACGGTGGAGTTGAGTTCTCCTCCGACGTACTGAATCGGCTTCTGGACGTGCGGGAGAAGCGCTTCCAGGCGTGGGAAGACCGACTCGACAGGCATCGTGGTGTCTCTCATGAGCGGGTTGGGTGACCATCCAGCGTACCCCCGATGCTCACCCGGTCAGCGCAGTCCGAAGATCCTTTTTGGCGGCCTCGGCCCAGACGCCGGGCAGCTCCCGTTCCAGATCGGCCGCCTCGCTCTCCTCGCGGCCGTGGAGGAGTCCCCAGGTGAAGGCGGATTCTCCGGCGGCGTGGGCCTGGATCGCCAGATCGCGCAGGGTGCCGCGGGCGACGACGCTGTCCTGGTGGTCGCCGAGCAGGGTCTGCACGCTCTTCATGGCCTTGGCGAAGCGCTTCGCCGGTTTGCCGAGGGCGGGCCTGGCGGCCTCTCCGGCGTAGCGGGCGCGCTTGGCGGCCTTGCGGGCCTCGTGGAGTGCGATGTCCCGTTCCTCGCCGGGTTCCATGCCGAGGGCGGGCTCGACCCGGCCGGCGAGGCGCTCGAAGTCCTTGGTGATCGCCTTGGGGATGACGTCGGAGGGGTCGCCGGCGGCGCCCTTGCGCAGCGGCGGGTCGGCGAGGAGCGCGTCGAGGGTGTCGAGGAGGTCGAGGTAGCGCGTGCTGTCCAGGGTGGCGATGGCCCTGCGGCGGGAGTCGGAGCCCTGTGAGGCATTCCAGACCTGGAGCCGTGCGCGCACGGGTCCGAGCAGCAGTGTCTGCGGTACGGCGGCGATGCGGGTGTCGAGCCGTGCGGCGAGTACTTCCTGGTCGCGGGCGACGCCGAGTTCCGCGGCCAGCCACTTGAGCTCGTCGCCGACGGGGTCGGTGACGGTGCGGTCGAGGATCTTGCGGTAGGTCTTGAAGGCGCTGCGGAGCCTGCGGGTGGCGACGCGCATCTGGTGGACCGAGTCGGGGAGGTCGCGGCGTACGGCGGGGTCGTAGGCGAGGACGGCCTCGATCTGCTCGCGGACGTAGTCGAGGATGTAGGCGCCCGCGCTGCCGGGTGTGACGACGGGCCCGGCGGGCTTCCCGTGCGTCTGTTCGGCGCTGTCCTCGTCGGGGGCGGTCTCCTCCAGTGCGCGGGCCAGTTTGGAGGGGCTCGCGGCCCGGACGAGTCCGGCCTTGCGGAGCTTCTTGTCGATCGCGTCGAGAAGGGCCGGATCTTTGCCGTCGGCGAGTTCGACCTCGATCTCGTCCCATGCGGCGGTGCGCAGCTCGCCCGGGGCGAGCCGCTGCGCGTGGACGGTGTCCTTGCTGAGTTCGGCCAGGAGGTCGCCGTTCTCGTCGACCAGGTGGAGGACGTCGCGGGCGGTGCGGAGGCGGACGACGGGTACGAGGCCGGCTCCGCGGACGCGGGCCGTGACGAGGTGCGCGATCTCCTCGGGGACCTCGTCGGAGAGCGGCGCCTGGATCTCGTCGCGCACGTCGGGCGCGACGGGGAGCTTGAGGTGCCAGCCCGCGTCCGCGCCCCCGGTCCTGCGGCGCAGGGTGATGGAGGCTGCGGAGAGCCGCAGGTCGGCGGTGTCGTAGTAGACGGCGTCGAGCTCGGTGACGCCCTGTTCGAGCGTTGCGGCGACTGCGCCGACCTTGGTGAGGTCGGGCAGTTTGGTGTCGGGGGCGGCCTCGTACTTTCGCTCGATCTCTCGCTTGGTGTCCACCATGAGTCGAACTTACCCATGATTGGGTTCGCCAGACCCGCGCAGGCAGGCACTACGCAGTTATCGGCCGTTGCACGCGGATGGACTGGAGCAGCCCGACGGCGACCCAGACGGCGAACATCGACGAGCCTCCGTAGGACACGAACGGCAGGGGCAGACCGGCGACCGGCATGATGCCGAGGGTCATGCCGACGTTCTCGAAGGACTGGAAGGCGAACCAGGCGATGATGCCGGCGGCGACGATGGTGCCGTAGAGCTCGGTGGTCTCGCGGGCGATCCGGCAGGCGCGCCAGAGCACCACGCCGAGCAGGAGCAGGATCAGTCCGGCGCCGAGGAAGCCGAGTTCTTCGCCGGCGACGGTGAAGACGAAGTCGGTCTGCTGCTCGGGGACGAACTGGCCGGTGGTCTGGGAGCCCTTGAACAGGCCGGTGCCGCTCAGGCCGCCGGATCCGATGGCGATCCGCGCCTGGTTGGTGTTGTAGCCGACTCCGGCGGGGTCGAGTTCGGGGTTGGCGAACGCCGCGAAGCGGTTGATCTGGTACTCGTCGAGGACGCCGAGGGCCGCGACGGCGACGGCGCCGATGACGCCGGTGCCGATGATCCCGAGGATCCAGCGGTTGGAGGCGCCGGAGGCGAGCAGGACGCCGAGCACGATGACGGCCATCACCATGACCGAGCCGAGGTCGGGCATCAGCATCACGATGGCCATCGGCACGAGCGCGAGGCCGAGGGACTTGGCGACGGTGCGGTGGTCCGGATGGACGAGGTCGCCCGCGTCGACGCGGGCGGCGAGCATCATCGCCATGCCGAGGATGATCGTGATCTTCACGAACTCGGACGGCTGGATGGAGAAGCCGCCGCCGAGCACGATCCAGGCGTGCGCGCCGTTGATGGTCGCGCCGACGGGTGTGAGGACGAGCAGCACGAGGACGACGGAGATCCCGTAGAGCACGGGGACGGCTCCGCGCAGGGTGCGGTGTCCGAGCCAGATCGTGCCGACCATCAGGGCGAGGCCGATGCCGGTGTTGAGGACGTGCCGGAACAGGAAGTAGTAGGGGTCTCCGTGGTTGAGCGCCTCGCGGTTGCGGGTCGCGGACCACACGAGGAGCGATCCGACGAAGGAGAGGGCGATCGCGGAGAACAGCAGGGGCCAGTCGAGTCTGCGCACGACGGAGTCGCGTGCGGACAGACGGGTCCACATACCGCCGCGCTGCGGGCCGTATCCGGAGACGGAGAAGCCATTGCCGGCCATGTCTCAGTCCCTCCGCGCGGGCGGTCCCGCGAGCTGCTGTTCGGCCGGGGCCTCGGGCTTCTTGGGCTGGTACGGCTGGATCTTCGGGGCGTCGATGGAGCCGTCGGGCTGGATCTTCGGCAGTGCGGTCTGCGGGGCGGGCATGAGGGCCTTCTTGAGGTCCTGGGCGCCCTTCTCGTCGAGTCCGTACATGGCTTCGTAGATCTTGCGGACGGCGGGTCCGGACGCTCCGGAACCCGTACCACCCTGGGCGATCGTCATGATGATCGTGTAGTCGTTCGTGTAGGAGACGAACCATGAGGTCGTCTGCTTGCCGTAGACCTCGGCCGTACCCGTCTTGGCGTGCATCGGGATCTTGTCCTGCGGCCAGCCGCCGAATCGCCAGGCGGCGGAGCCGCGGGTGGTGACTCCCGCGAGGGCGGCGTCTATCTGCTTCCTGGTCTTGGTGTTCATCGGCAGCTTGCCGTGCGAGGTGGGCTTGATCTGCTCGACGCTCTTGCCGTCCGCGCTGATGATCGCCTTGCCGATGGTGGGGTTGAAGAGGGTGCCGCCGTTGGCGATGGCCGCGTAGATGGTGGCCATCTGGATCGGGGTGACGAGGGTGTCTCCCTGGCCGATCGAGTAGTTGACGGAGTCACCGGCGCGCATCCGGTTGCCTTCGAGGCAGTTCTCGTACGCGATCTTCTCGACGTAGTCGCCGTTCCTCTTGCCCTGCTTGCACCAGCCGTCCTTGTTCGCCTCCCAGAAGCTCTGCTTCCACTGGCGGTCGGGGACGCGGCCGCTGACCTCGTTGGGGAGGTCGATGCCGGTCTCCTTGCCGAGGCCGAACTGGTGGGCGGTCTTGTAGAACCAGTCGTTGGGCTTCTTCTTGGGCTTGGTGCCGCCGTCCTTCTGCCACTCGCGGTGGGCGAGGCCGTAGTAGACGGTGTCGCAGGAGACCTCGAGGGCGCGGCCGAGGCTGATGCTGCCGTAGCCCTTGGACTCGAAGTTCTTGAAGACCTGGCCGCCGACGGAGTACGAGCTCGGGCAGGGGTAGTTGCCGTTGAACTCGTATCCGGCGTTGACCGCGGCGGTGGAGGAGATCACCTTGAAGATCGAGCCGGGTGCGGCCTGGCCCTGGATGGCGCGGTTGAGCAGCGGGTAGTTCGAGGACTTGCCGGTGAGCCTGGCGTAGTCCTTGCCGGAGATGCCGCCGACCCAGGCGTTGGGGTCGTAGGTGGGCTGGGAGGCCATGGAGATGATCCGGCCGGTCTTGTTCTCCATGACCACGACGGCGCCCGCGTCGGCCTTGTAGTTCTCGTTGGTGTTGCGGTCGTGCTCCTTGCGGGCTTCCTTCATGGCGAAGTTGAGCTCGTACTCGGCGACGGCCTGCACCCGGGCATCGATGGAGGTGACGACGTTGGCGCCGGGCTGGGCGAGGTCCTTGTCGGCCTGGCCGATGACGCGGCCGAGGTTGTCGACCTCGTAGCGGGTGACGCCGGCGTTGCCGCGCAGGGCCTTGTCGTAGGTGCGCTCGAGTCCGGAGCGGCCGACCTGGTCGGAGCGCAGGAAGGGCGAGTCGGTGTCCTTGGCCTTCTCGATCTCCTCGTCGGTGACGGGTGAGAGATAGCCGAGGACCTGCGCGGTGTTGGTCTTGCCGGGCGCGGCGTAGCGGCGTACGGCGGTGGGCTCGGCCGTGATGCCGGGGAAGTCCTCGGCGCGTTCACGGATCTGGAGGGCCTGCTGGGTGGTGGCCTCGTCGGTGACGGGGATCGGCTGGTAGGGCGAGCCGTTCCAGCAGGGCTGCGGGGTCTTGGAGTCGCAGAGCCTGACCTTGTCCATGACGTCCTTCGGCTTCATGCCGAGGACCGCGCCGAGCCGGGTGAGGACGGCCTTGCCGTCGTCCTTCATCTTCATCAGCTCGGTGCGGGACGCGGAGACGACCAGGCGGGTCTCGTTGTCGGCGAGGGGGACGCCGCGGGAGTCGAGGATCGAGCCGCGGACCGCGGGCTGGACGACCTGCTGGACGTGGTTGTTCTTGGCCTCGTCGGTGTACTCCTGGCCGTTGCGGATCTGGATGTACCAGAGGCGTCCGCCGAGTGTGAGGAGGAGGGAGAAGACGAGGACCTGGATGACGACGAGCCGGATCTGGACCCGAGGGGTCCGGCCGGTCTCGGGGATGTTGCTCATGCTGCGTGTGCCCCCTCGTTCACAGTCGCTTGACTCCCTTGATGCGGCCGGCGCGGGCCGCTCTGGTCCTGGCGGCCTTCAGCCGCAGGCCGCCGCGCTGGCTGCCGATCCGCAGGCCGGTGCCGGAGGCGAGCCAGCCGGAGGCGACGTCCCCGGCGTTGCTGGTCTGGCTGTTCTCGAGCGGATCGTTGTCGGCGCGTCTGGCGAGCGCCATGATCAGCGGCACGGTGAACGGCGCGAGCAGCAGGTCGTAGACGGCGGCCGTGAACAGCAGGCTGCCGAGGCCCACATGGCGGGCGGCGGTGTCGCCGACGAGGGCGCCCACCCCGGCGTACAGCAGGGTCGAGCCGACGGCGGCAGCGACGACGACGAGCATCGGTCCGGTGGCGGACCTGAACCGGCCGGTGTCGGGGCGGGCGAGGCCCGCGAGGTAGCCGATCACGCAGAGCACGAGCGCGTAGCGCCCGGCGGCGTGGTCGGCGGGCGGTGCGAGGTCGGCGAGGAGTCCCGCGCCGAAGCCGATGAAGGCTCCCGCCATGTGGCCGTAGACGAGCGCGAGTCCGAGGACGACGAGCAGCATCAGGTCGGGAACGGCACCGGGCAGCTGGAGGCGGGCGAGGATGGAGACCTGGATGACGAGAGCGACCACGACGAGCGTCGTCGAGAGAAGCATCCGGTTGAAACGCATGACGGATCAGCTCCTACTGCTGGTCGTTCTGGTCGTCGGCATTGCCGGAGTCCTCGCCGTTGCCCGCGTTGTCCCCGCTGCCGGCGCTCGGCGTGACGGTCACGGTGACCGTGGGCGTGGGCCGGGGCGCTGCGGGTTTCGGCGGCAGGACGGTGTCGCGCGGGTCGGAGCGAGGGGCTACGACGACCACGCCGACGATGTCGAGCTTGCTGAAGCCGACGTAGGGCCGGACGAAGATGTTGCGGGTCAGGTCGCCGCCGGTGGGGTCGACGCGGACCACCTCACCGACGGGGACGCCCGGCACGAACGGCTTGTCGGCCTGGGAGCCGAAGGTGACCAGCCGGTCGCCCTTCTTCACCTTGGACTTGCCGTTGAGCAGCTGGACGGAGAGCGGACGGTCGCCCTGACCGGTGGCGAAGCCGAGCTCGTCGGTCTTCTCCATCCGGGTGCCGACGGTGAAGTCCGGGTCGTTGGCCAGCAGTACGGTCGCCGTGCCGGGGCCGACGGTGGTGACGCGGCCGACGAGTCCGTCGCCGTTCAGCACGGTCATGTCGCGTTTGATGCCGTCGTCGGAACCGACGTCGATGGTGACGGTCCACGAGAAGCCCTGGGCGGCTCCTATGGCGATGACCTCCGCGCCCTTGATGCCGTACTGCCCGGCGCCCGCGGTCTTGAGCATCTTGTCGAGCTCGCGCGCGCGGCTGCGGTTGCGGTCGTCGCTTCCGAGTCTGGCCTTGAGCGCGGCGTTCTCGCGCTCCAGCACGGCGATGCGGTCGTGTCGCTCCCCGGAGTCCCGTACGGCTCCGATGGCGTTGCCGATCGGGTCGACCGCTGCGGCCACGCCGTTCTCGACGGGCCCGAAGGCCGAGGCGGCGGCCTGCCGGGCGCCGTCGACGGGTGAGTCCTCGCCCCCGCGGATGTCCACCGTGATCAAAGCGAACGCGATGGCGATCAGCAGCACCAGGAGCAGCCGGCTCTCTCGTGTGTCCCTCACGTGCGGCGGCCGTGCCTTCCTCGTAGGAATGTTGATGTCTGTATATCAACGATCTGCTGTACGGGTTGGCAGGCACCCGAACAGGGGATCCCCCGGGCCCGTGGGCCCAGGGGGCAGATCGTCCCTCCCGGGGCCCGACACCCCGGGGCCCCGCCCCCGAACAGACCTAGCGGCGGGGCTGTGCGTCCAGCACCTGCTGGAGCGCCTCGAACTCCTCGACGCACTTGCCGGATCCGAGAGCCACCGAATCCAGCGGGTCCTCGGCGATGTGGATCGGCATACCGGTCTCGCGGCGCAGCCGTTCGTCCAGGCCGCGCAGCAGTGCGCCACCGCCGGTGAGGACGATGCCGCGGTCCATGACGTCACCGGACAGCTCCGGCGGGCACTTGTCGAGCGTGGTCTTGACGGCGTCCACGATCGCGTTGACCGGTTCCTCGATCGCCTTGCGGACTTCGGCGGCCGAAATGACGACGGTCTTGGGCAGACCGGACACGAGGTCACGACCGCGGATCTCGGTGTGCTCGTCCTTGTCCATGTCGTACGCGGAACCAATGGTGATCTTGATGTTCTCGGCGGTCCGTTCGCCGAGCAGGAGTGAGTACTCCTTCTTGATGTGCTGAATGATCGCGTTGTCCAGCTCGTCGCCGGCGACGCGAATGGACTGTGCTGTGACGATTCCGCCGAGCGAGATCACGGCGACTTCGGTGGTGCCGCCGCCGATGTCGACGACCATATTGCCGGTGGCTTCATGAACCGGGAGTCCGGAGCCGATGGCCGCGGCCATGGGCTCCTCGATGATGTGCACCTGACGGGCGCCCGCCTGCGTCGATGCCTCGATGACCGCGCGGCGCTCGACTCCCGTGATGCCGGAGGGCACACAGACGACGACACGCGGCCGGGCGAGGTACCGGCGCTTGTGGATCTTCAGGATGAAGTAGCGGAGCATTCGCTCGGTGATCTCGAAGTCGGCGATGACGCCGTCCTTCAACGGCCGGACGGCAACGATGTTGCCCGGTGTCCGGCCGATCATCTTCTTCGCCTCGGCGCCGACCGCGAGAATGCCGCCCGTGTTGGTGTTGATGGCGACGACGGACGGCTCGTTGAGGACGATCCCCCGGCCCCTGACGTACACCAGCGTGTTGGCGGTCCCGAGGTCGACAGCCATGTCACGGCCGATGAACGACATGTTGTTCCCCATGAGGATGCGTCTGGCCTTCCCAAATCGAGCGTTGATGGCTTTTTAGGACGGCGAGGTGGGTGCTGTGGCGTGGAGGCTTCCATCGTAGTGCCGCCTGCACGGACACGGCGCGGTGGTCCACCTCTCTATAGGTGACGAGGTGTCGCAGCGATGCGTTCCCGAATTGCGCGCGCATATACCGAAGGGCGACCGAAATTCCTTCGGTCGCCCCAGGTCATGAGCGCTGTTCGGCTGACGCCCGGTCAGGAAAGGCCCGGGAAAAAAATCTTCAGTTCCCGAATGGCGGACTCCTCCGAGTCCGAGGCGTGGATCAGGTTCTCCCGGACGATCGTGCCGAAGTCGCCACGGATGGAGCCCGGAGCCGCGGCAATCGGGTCGGTCGGACCGGCGAGCGCGCGCATGCCCTCGATGACCCGCTCGCCGTCGACGACCAGCGCGACGACCGGACCGGAGGCCATGAACTCGACCAGCGGCTCGTAGAAGGGCTTGCCCTTGTGCTCGCCGTAGTGCTGCTCCAGGATCTCCGCCTCGAGCGTGCGCAGCTCCAGCGCGCTGATGGTCCAGCCGGCCTTGGCCTCGATACGGCCGATGATCTCGCCGATCAGACCGCGGCGTACGGCGTCGGGCTTGAGCAGGACGAGCGTGCGCTGGCTCACGGATCGAGCTCCTTCAGTGCAGGTAAGGGTGCGAGTGTTCAGAGGCTACAGGGCCGAACGGGGCCGAGATCACTCAGCGTCAGGCCCGGGGGTTCACTCCGGGACCGGGTCCTGGGCCGCCCATCTCGCCTTCGCCTCGTCGATCTTGCGGCCGTAGTGCACGGAGGCCCACCACAGGCCCGCGAACACCGCTCCCAGGAAGAACATCGTGGGCACCACGAACCCGCTCGCGATCAGCGCGATCTGCAGAGCCCAGCCGAGCTGGACCCCGCCGGGGCGGGTGATCATCCCGCACAGCAGCACCGACAGCACCATCCCGACGCCGCACACCGTCCAGACGGTGGCGGTCGACAGGCCGTCCGACTTCATGGCGACGAGGCCGGCGAAACCGATGACGAAGAATTCACCGATGAGAGTGGAAGCGCAGAGCGTTCGCATCAGCGGTCAGCCCCTCTTCAGCAGCAGCCGGGCTTCGCCGACCGTGATCACCGAGCCGGTCACCAGCACACCAGCGCCCGCGTATTCGGCTTCTTCCTCGGCGAGCGTGATCGCCGCCTCCAGTGCCTCGTCGAGCCGTGGCTCGACGACCACCCGGTCGTCGCCGAAGATCTCGACGGCGACCCCCGCCAGGGTGTCGACATCCATCGCCCGATGACTGGAGTTCTGGGTGATGACGACCTCGGCGAAGATCGGCTCGAACGCCTCCAGCAGTCCGCGCACATCCTTCTCGCCGCTCGCGCCCACGACACCGATGAGCCGGGAGAACCCGAAGGCCTCGGTGACCGCTTCGGCGCTCGCCCGCGCTCCCGCCGGGTTGTGCGCCGCGTCCAGGACGACGGTCGGGCTGCGGCGCACGACCTCCAGCCTGCCGGGCGAGGTCACGGCGGCGAACGCCTTGCGGACGGTGTCCGCGTCCAGCGCACCCGTCTGCTCGGCGCCGACACCGAAGAAAGCCTCGACCGCGGCCAGCGCCACCGCCGCGTTGCGCGCCTGGTGTGCCCCGTACAGCGGAAGGAAGATCTCGTCGTACTCGCCGCCGAGGCCGCGCAGCGTCAGCTGCTGACCGCCGACCGCGACCTCCCGGGACACCAGACCGAACTCCATGCCCTCGCGGGCCACCGTGGCATCGACCTCCACGGCCTTCTTCAGCATCACCTGCGCGGCGTCCACGGGCTGCTGCGCCAGGATGACGGTCGCGCCCTCCTTGATGACACCGGCCTTCTCGGCCGCGATCTCACCGGGGGTGGAGCCGAGCCGGTCGGTGTGGTCCAGGTCGATCGGGGTGATCACGGCGACCGAGGCGTCGATCACGTTCGTCGCGTCCCAGCTGCCGCCCATACCGACCTCGACGACCGCCACGTCCACGGGCGCGTCGGCGAAGGCGGCGTACGCCATACCGGTGAGCACCTCGAAGAAGGAGAGCCGGAACTCCTGCGACTGGTCGACCATCTCGACGTACGGCTTGATGTCCTCGTACGTCTCGATGAAGCGCTCGGCCTCGATCGGGGCGCCGTCGAGGCTGATCCGCTCGGTGATCGACTGCACATGCGGCGAGGTGTACCGGCCGGTGCGCAGCTCGAAGGCGGAGAGCAGGGCCTCGATCATGCGGGCGGTGGAGGTCTTGCCGTTCGTTCCGGTGATGTGGATCGAGGGATACGCCCGCTGGGGCTCCCCCAGCACATCCATCAGGGCGGCGATCCGGGCGACGGACGGCTCCAGCTTGGTCTCGCCCCAGCGGCCGGCCAGCTCCTGCTCCACGGCGCGGAGTGCCTTGTCCACCTCCGGGTCCGCGGGCCGGGCAGGTGCGGCGTCACCCTGGGGTACGCCGGCCTGCGCGCGCAGGGTACGGCTGCCGGCCTCGATCACCGCCAGGTCGGGATCACGGTCGGTCTCGGCGTCGACGATCTCGTCGAAAGGGTCGGGCTGCTCACTCACAGGGCCAGTCTACGGAGCCCTCGCCCCGACACGGAGCTCCGCCCCGGACCCCCGTGTTCTCGGGGTCCGGGGCGGAGCGGTGTACATCAGGCCGGCGGCAGGCGGTCCAGCTGCGCGCTGATCCGCTCGATGTCCTCCTCGGCCTTGGCGAGCCGGGTACGGATCTTGTCGACCACGTTGTCCGGGGCCTTGGCCAGGAACGCCTCGTTGCCGAGCTTGCCGTGCGCCTGGGCCTTCTCCTTCTCGGCCGCCGCGAGGTCCTTCGCGAGCCGCTTGCGCTCGGCGGCGACGTCGATGGTGCCGGACAGGTCGAGGGCGACCGTGGCTCCGGCGACCGGCAGGGTCGCGGTCGCGCTGAAGGCCTCGCCCTCCGGCTGGAGCCGCAGCAGCTGCCGGATCGCGGCCTCGTGCGGCGCGAGAGCGGTGCCGTCGAGGGTGAGCCGGGCGGGGACCTTCTGACCGGGCTGGAGGCCCTGGTCGGAACGGAAGCGGCGGACTTCGGTGACGACGCGCTGGAGGTTCTCGATCTCCCGCTCGGCGGCGTCGTCGCGGAAGCCGCTGTCGGCCGGCCACTCGGCGATGACGATCGACTCCCGGCCGGTCAGCGTGGTCCAGAGCGTCTCGGTGACGAACGGAACCACGGGGTGCAGCAGCCGCAGCATGACGTCGAGGACCTCACCGAGGACCCGGCCGGATGCCTTGGCCGCCTCGCCACCGCCGAAGAAGACGGTCTTGGACAGCTCGACGTACCAGTCGAAGACCTCGTCCCACGCGAAGTGGTAGAGCGAGTCCGACAGCTTCGAGAACTGGTAGTCCTCGTAGTACGCGTCGACCTCGGCCACCGTCTTGTTGAGCCGCGACAGGATCCACCGGTCGGTCGCCGACAGCTGCTCGACCGGCGGCAGTTCGCCCTCGATCGTCGCACCGTTCATCAGCGCGAAACGGGTGGCGTTCCAGATCTTGTTGGCGAAGTTCCGGGACGCCTGGACCCAGTCCTCGCCGATCGGGACGTCGACCCCCGGATTGGCGCCGCGGGCCAGGGTGAAGCGGACGGCGTCGGAGCCGTAACTGTCCATCCAGTCCAGCGGGTTGACCGCGTTCCCGAACGACTTCGACATCTTCTTGCCGAACTGGTCGCGGACCATGCCGTGCAGGGCGATGGTGTGGAACGGAGGTGTGCCGTCCATCGCGTACAGCCCGAACATCATCATCCGGGCGACCCAGAAGAAGAGGATGTCGTAGCCCGTGACCAGGACGGAGTTCGGGTAGAACTTCGCCAGGCTGTCGGTCTGTTCGGGCCAGCCGAGCGTCGAGAAGGGCCACAGACCCGAGGAGAACCAGGTGTCCAGGACATCGGTGTCCTGCGTCCAGCCGTCGCCGCTCGGGGGCTGCTCGTCGGGTCCGACGCAGACGACCTCACCGTTCGGGCCGTACCAGACCGGGATGCGGTGGCCCCACCACAACTGGCGTGAGATGCACCAGTCGTGGAGGTTGTCGACCCAGTCGAAGTAGCGCTTCTCCATCTCCTGCGGGTGGATCTTGACGCGGCCGTCACGGACCGCGTCACCGGCGGCCTTGGCGAGCGGGCCGACCTTGACCCACCACTGCATCGACAGACGCGGCTCGATGGTGGTCTTGCAGCGGGAGCAGTGCCCGACGGAGTGGGTGTAGGGACGCTTCTCGGCGACGATCCGGCCGTCCGCGCGCAGTGCGGCGACGATGGCGCTGCGGGCCTCCAGCCGGTCCAGGCCCTGGAAGGGGCCGTGCGCGGTGATGATGGCGTGCTCGTCCATGACGGCGAGGTTCGGCAGCCCGTGGCGCTGGCCGATCTCGAAGTCGTTCGGGTCGTGGGCGGGCGTCACCTTGACGGCGCCGGTGCCGAACTCGGGATCGACGTGCTCGTCGGCGACGACCGGGATGCGGCGACCGGTGAGGGGCAGCACGATCTCGGTGCCGACGAGGTGCTTGTAGCGCTCGTCGTCGGGGTGAACGGCGACACCGGTGTCACCGAGCATCGTCTCGGCGCGGGTGGTGGCGACGACGATCGACGCCTCGCCCTCGCCGTAGCGGATGGAGACGAGCTCTCCCTCGTCGTCCTGGTACTCCACCTCGATGTCCGAGATGGCGGTGAGACAGCGCGGGCACCAGTTGATGATGCGCTCGGCGCGGTAGATCAGCTCGTCGTCGTACAGCCGCTTGAAGATGGTCTGGACGGCCTGGGACAGGCCCTCGTCCATGGTGAAGCGCTCGCGCGACCACGCGACACCGTCTCCGAGGCGCCGCATCTGCCCAGAGATCTGGCCACCGGACTCCGCCTTCCACTGCCAGACACGCTCGACGAACTCCTCGCGGCCCAGGTCGTGACGGGACTTGCCCTCCTTGGCGAGTTCGCGCTCGACGACGTTCTGGGTCGCGATGCCGGCGTGGTCCATGCCGGGCTGCCACAGCGTCTCGAACCCCTGCATCCGCTTACGGCGGGTGAGGGCGTCGATCAGGGTGTGCTCGAAGGCATGGCCCAGGTGCAGGCTTCCGGTGACGTTCGGCGGCGGGATGACAACGGTGAACGGCGGCTTGTCGCTCTTCGCGTCGGCCTCGAAGTAACCGCGCTCCACCCAGCGCTCGTACAGCTTCCCCTCTACCTCGGCCGGCGCGTACTGGGTCGGCAGTTCGGTGATGGGCGCTGGGTTCTGCTGCTGAGAGTTCTCGGTCACGCGCCCAGTTTAGAGGTGTCACAGGGCCGTACTGAAACGGGAATCTTCGGTAACGGTGTGGGCCCCGCTGCCCCGCGATGCGGGCGCTTGGGCCAGGATGTTCGGAACACATAAGTTTCTGGAGGGGAACCCAGTAATGAGCTACAACCAGCCGGGCCCGTACGGCGGCCAGCCTCAGCAGCCCGGACCGTATGGTCAGCCGGGTCCCTACGGCCAGCAGCCGCCGCAGGCCCCGCAGCCCGGCTACGGGTATCCGCAGCAGCAGCCGCAGCCCGGATACGGCTACCCGCAGCAGACCCCGCCGCAGGGCGTCCCCCAGCAGCAGGGCCAGTGGGGCCAGCCGCAGCAGCCGGGCCCGTACGGCCAGCAGCCCTACGGCGGCGGCCAGGTCCCGCCCCCGCCGGGCGCCCCGAAGAAGAAGACGGGCCTGATCGTGGCGGCGTCGGTGGTGGCGCTCGCGGTGATCGCCGGTGGCGCGTACTTCTTCCTGGGCGACGGTGGCAGCAGCGACGTCGCGGACGACGGCCCGCACAAGCTGACGACGCCGGCCACGGTCCTGGGCGAGTACAAGAAGTCCGACAGCGGCAGCGGCCCGGGCGAAGACGACTTCCTCAAGGACGCGGAGAAGAACGGCGTCAAGAACGCCAAGCAGGTCGAAGCCAGCTACCAGGTCAAGGACCCCAACAACCCGCTGGCTGGAAAGCTGTTGCAGTTCGGCGGCGTCTACGGCGAGATCGACGACCCGGAGAAGGTCGTCGACGGTGTGTTCGCCAGCATCGAGGCAGAGTCCAAGAAGGAGAAGGACTCCCAGGCCGAGCTGGTCGGCGAGCCGAAGGCATACACCCCTGCGGAGGCCGACGGCGCTGTGCTGAAGTGCCAGGCCATCAAGTCGGCGCCCAAGGACTCCGACGCTCCCGCCGCCGGGCCCAAGGAGTTCACGATGAACGTGTGTGTCTGGGGCGACCACAGCACCCTCGGCTTTGCGATGCCGATGAACATGGCCGACCTGATGGCGGGCAAGAGCTCATCGCCGGAGGATGCGGCAAGCATCACCGCGAAGCTCCGCAAGGAAGTGCGCGTCAAGCTGTAAGTGGGCACCCGGTTCCGGGGCCCTCCCGTGGGCAGGGAACCGGCGCCACACGATGGTGGGCCCGGCCAGTTGTGGCCGGGCCCACATGCGATACGAGCGTGGCGCGCAACCCCCGAGCCGGACCCGCGCGCAGCAACGCAAAGGGGCGCCCGGCCAGTTCGCCGGCCGGGCGCCCCTTTCGTATGCGTACAAGCAAGCAGGCGTTACGCCGACTTCTCGTGGCGCCCCTCGTTCTTCACGACCCGCGGCACCAGCGTCGGGTTCACGTTGTTGTGGACCACGTCCTCCGTGATGACGACCCGGGCCACGTCCTTGCGGGACGGGACCTCGTACATCACCGACATCAGGACCTCTTCCATGATGGCCCGCAGGCCACGCGCGCCCGTGCCGCGCAGGATCGCCTGGTCCGCGATCGCCTCCAGCGCCGGGCGGTCGAAGTCCAGCTCCACGCCGTCGAGTTCGAACAGCCGCTGGTACTGCTTCACCAGCGCGTTCCGCGGCTCGACCAGGATCTGGAGCAGTGCCTCGCGGTCCAGGTTGTGCACCGAGGTCAGTACGGGGAGGCGGCCGATGAACTCCGGGATCATCCCGAACTTCACCAGGTCCTCCGGCATGACCTCCTGGAACTGGTCGCTCGCCTCGATCTCGCGCTTCGAGCGGATCGTCGCGCCGAAGCCGATGCCCTTCGCTCCCGCCCGCGACTCGATAATCTTCTCCAGGCCGGCGAACGCGCCGCCCACGATGAAGAGCACGTTCGTCGTGTCGATCTGGATGAACTCCTGGTGCGGGTGCTTGCGGCCGCCCTGGGGCGGGACCGAGGCCGTCGTGCCCTCCAGGATCTTCAGCAGCGCCTGCTGGACGCCCTCACCGGACACGTCCCGCGTGATCGACGGGTTTTCGCTCTTACGGGCGACCTTGTCGATCTCGTCGATGTAGATGATCCCGGTCTCGGCCTTCTTGACGTCGTAGTCGGCCGCCTGGATCAGCTTGAGCAGGATGTTCTCGACGTCCTCGCCGACGTATCCCGCCTCCGTCAGCGCCGTCGCGTCGGCGATGGCGAACGGGACGTTCAGCATGCGGGCGAGCGTCTGGGCCAGCAGCGTCTTGCCGGAGCCCGTGGGGCCCAGCAGGAGGATGTTGGACTTCGCGAGCTCGATCGCGTCGTCCCGGCCCGCGCCTCCGCCGTTCTCGCCGGCCTGGACGCGCTTGTAGTGGTTGTACACGGCCACCGAGAGGGCCTTCTTCGCGGGCTCCTGCCCGACGACGTACCCCTCGAGGAACTCGTAGATCTCACGAGGCTTGGGAAGTTCTTCCCAGCGGACCTCGCTCGTCTCGGCGAGCTCCTCCTCGATGATCTCGTTGCAGAGGTCGATGCACTCGTCGCAGATGTACACACCGGGCCCTGCGATGAGCTTCTTCACCTGCTTCTGGCTCTTTCCGCAGAACGAGCACTTGAGCAGGTCGCCGCCATCACCGATGCGTGCCACGAGGTGCTTCCCCTTCGCCTGGGAGCAGCTTGGTTCAGCCGGCTCCTGGTGCCTCATATCCGACGGTACCTTGCCGGGCCCCTCGTTCGGGCCCCCCTTGGCGCGGTTCACATTGTCGTGCACCGCGCCAAAGGCTCCGCACCGGTCAGGCGGCCGCTGCGGCCGTGCTCTTGCGGGTGGAGACGATCTGGTCGACAAGACCGTACGCCAGGGCGTCCTCGGCGGTCAGGATCTTGTCGCGCTCGATGTCGTCGCGGACCTTCTCGATGGGCGTGGTGGAGTGCTTGGCCAGCATCTCCTCCAGCTGCACACGCATGCGCAGGATCTCGTTGGCCGCGATCTCCAGGTCGGAGAGCTGCTCCCGGCCGGTCTGCGAGGACGGCTGGTGGATCAGCACACGGGCGTGCGGCAGGGCCATCCGCTTGCCGGGGGTGCCGGCGGCGAGCAGCACGGCCGCGGCGGAGGCCGCCTGGCCCATGCACACGGTCTGGATGTCCGGCTTCACGAACTGCATCGTGTCGTAGATGGCCGTGAGGGCCGTGAACGAGCCGCCGGGGCTGTTGATGTAGATCGAGATGTCGCGGTCCGGGTCCATGGACTCCAGGCACAGCAGCTGCGCCATGACGTCATTGGCCGATGCGTCGTCGATCTGGACGCCGAGGAAGATCACGCGCTCCTCGAACAGCTTCGCGTACGGGTCGTACTCACGCACACCCTGCGACGTGCGCTCGACGAAGCGCGGGACGACGTAGCGGTTGTCCACCTGCGGGCCGGTGTAGAGGCCGCTGGCGGAGGCGCCGGGGTAGTTGCTCATATGGGTGTTCACCATCCTGGTGGCGTACTGCGGGCTTGGGTGGCTGGGGGCGGGTCGTCCGGCTGCGGGCTCAGGCGCCGGTGCCGCCGCCGCCCGGAACGCCCGATGCGGCGGAGATGATCTCGTCGATGAGGCCGTAGTCCTTGGCCTCATCGGCCGTGAACCAGCGGTCGCGGTCGCCGTCGCGGATGATCGCCTCGACGGTCTGGCCGGAGTGGTGGGCGGTGATCTCCGCCATGCGCTGCTTCGTGCGGAGCAGGTACTCGGCCTGGATCTTGATGTCGGAGGCGGTGCCGCCGAGTCCGGCCGAACCCTGGTGCATGAGGATGTCGGTATTGGGAAGCGCGAAGCGCTTGCCGACCGCGCCGCCGGTCAGCAGGAACTGGCCCATCGAGGCCGCCATGCCCATACCGATGGTCACCACGTCGTTCGGGATGTACTGCATGGTGTCGTAGACCGCCATGCCGGCTGTCACCGAACCGCCGGGGCTGTTGATGTAGAGGTAGATGTCCTTGTCCGGGTCAGCGGCAAGGAGCAGCATCTGCGCCGTGATCTTGTTGGCGATGTCGTCGTCGACCTGCTGGCCGAGGAAGATGATGCGCTCGCCGAGCAGCCGGTTGTAGACATGGTCGCCGAGGCCACCACCGATAGACGGCTCACCGGCGGCGTTAGGCATCAGATTCGTCACGTATCCACCTGCTCGTCTCTGACGGCTGCCTGCCGTCTCAGCGTCTTCGTAACCGGGGGCGGGTACTCCCCTGCCCTCGTACTCATGGACCCTAACGCGCTGGTCGGCGGGACCCATCCCGGTTCCCGAACTGTTCGCTGGGAGCGCAAGGTGGTTGGGGTACGTGCGTACGGCGACGGGCCCCGGGCGCAGTGCGTCCGGGGCCCGCCACAGGGCTCACAGTGTGGCTCAGGCCTCGGTCTTCTTGTCCTCGGCCTGGTCCTCGGCCGCGTCGCCGTCGGCGGCCTCGACCGTCTCCGCGGTCTCGTCCTCGTCGTCCAGGTCGACCGTCTCACCGTTGGTGTCGACGACCTTGGCGGCCTCGACGACGACGGCGAGCGCCTTGCCGCGGGCGACCTCGCCGACGAGCATCGGCACCTGGCCGCCTTCGACGACGGCCTGGGCGAACTGGTCGGGGCTCATGCCGGAGGAGGCGGCACGCCGCATGAGGTGCTCGGTGAGCTCCTCCTGGTTGACGTTCAGCTTCTCCTTGTTGACCAGCTCGTCGAGGATGAACTGGGTCTTGATGCCCTTGACCGCCTGCTCCTTGGTCTCGGCATCGAACTCTTCCTCGGTCTTGCCCTGGATCTCCAGGTACTTGCCGAGGTCGATGCCCATCTGACCGAGCTGGTGGTGCTCGAGGTTGTGCTTACGGGTGTTGATCTCGTCCTCGAGGAGCTTCTCGGGGATCGGCACCTCGGCCAGCTTCAGCAGCTCGTCGAGGACGCGCTCCTGGGCCTGGGTGGCCTGGTCGTACTGCTTCATGTTCTCGAGGCGCTTGCGGCTGTCGGCCTTCAGCTCGTCGAGGGTGTCGAACTCGCTCGCCATCTGCGCGAAGTCGTCGTCGAGCTCGGGGAGCTCACGGGAGGAGACGGCGGTCACCTTGACGGTGACCTCGGCGTCCTTGCCCTCGGCGGAGCCGCCCTTGAGCTGCGAGGTGAAGGTGGCCTCGCCGCCGGCCTCCAGGCCGGTGACGGCCTCGTCGATGCCGTCGAGCAGCTCGCCGGAGCCGACGGTGTACGAGACACCGCTGGCGACGCCGTCCTCGAGGACCTCTCCGTCGACCTTGGCCTCCAGGTCGATCGTCAGGACGTCACCCTCGGCGGCGGCACGCTCGACCGGCGAGGTGGAGGCGAAGCGCTCACGGAGCTGCTCCACCGACTTCTCGACGTCCTCGTCGCTGACCTCTACGGCGTCGACGGTGACCTCGATGCCGGAGTAGTCCGGGATCTCGATGGAGGGGCGGATGTCGACCTCGGCGGTGAAGTTCAGCGTCTCGCCGTCCTTCAGCTCCGTGATGTCGACCTCGGGCTGGCCGAGGACGTTGATCTCCGCCTCGTTGACCGCCTCGGTGTAGAACTTCGGGAGGGCGTCGTTGACGGCCTCCTCCAGCACAGCACCACGGCCGAACCGCTGGTCGATCACCCGGGCCGGGATCTTGCCCTTTCGGAAGCCCTTGACCGTGACCTGCTGGTTGATCTTCTTGTACGCCGCGTCGAGGCTGTCCTTGAGCTCCTCGAAGGGCACCTCGACAGTGAGCCGAACCCGAGTCGGGTTCAGGGTCTCCACGGCGCTCTTCACGGTTCGGTCTCCTTGATGGCTGATTCTGGGATTCTGCTGCTCCGCCGCACAGGGAGGCGGCTCAGCTGATCGACCCGGGTCTTTTTGTCCCACTCGGTCCAGACACACGGGCACGCAGCTTGCATAGTAGCCGCAAGCAGGATGGGCCCCACAATGCGATCTTGCGGAGGCCCGGTGATGGTGGTCGGGGTGGCCGGATTCGAACCGACGACCTTCCGCTCCCAAAGCGGACGCGCTACCAAGCTGCGCCACACCCCGTCGGTGCGACACGTAGGGTACATGCCCGCAGGCAGTGGGGCTGCCGCATTCTCCGGCGCGTAATCCGGTGTGCGGCACCGGCCTCGGACCCGCTACGATGCTGTCCGTACCGCGGCCCACGTGACCTGCGGTGCGATGTATGCGGGCGTAGCTCAATGGTAGAGCCCTAGTCTTCCAAACTAGCTACGCGGGTTCGATTCCCGTCGCCCGCTCTCGATGACTCAGGGCCAGGCCGGAGGTTCGTTCCTCCGCCTGGCCCTGAGGCGTTTCCGGGCCCTCCGCACGCCCCCGGGGCGTCAGGTGGCGGTGGTGAGGACCATCCGGAACCGGGCCGCGCCGGACAGCATCTTCCGGTACGCCTCGTCCGCCTCCACCAGCGGCACGGTCTCGATCATCGGGCGGATTCCGTGCAGCGCGCTGAAGGCCATGGTGTCCTGCACGTCCTGCGAGGTGCCGGAGGGGTGGCCGCGGACGACCTTGCCGCTCATCAGCAGCTGGGTCGGGTTGATGCCGAGAGGCTCGGAGTCCGCGCCGATGACCACCAGCTCGCCGAGAGGGCGGAGCCCGTCCACGGTCGCCGTGATGGCGTCGGAATTGGCCGCGGTGGCCAGAACCACCTTGGCGCCGCCGAGGGCCCGCAGCGCGTCCGCCACGCTCGTGCCCGCCGTGCTGTCGATGTAGTGGTGCGCCCCGAGCTCCGTGGCGAAGTCGGTCTTCTCGGATCCGCGCGCGATGGCGACGGTCTCGAAGCCCATGGCGGCCGCGTACTTCACTCCCAGGTGGCCCAGGCCACCCATGCCGAGTACGGCGACGAGGTCGCCGGGCCGTGCGGAACTGCGGCGCAGGCCGTTGAAGGTCGTCACGCCCGCGCAGCCCAGGGGCGCCGCGTCGGTCGCCGCCAGGGCGTCGGGGATCCGGGCGAGGGCGTCGGCCGGTGCGATCACCTGGTCGGCGAAGCCCCCGTCGTATGCCCATCCGGGCACCTTCAGGTTCTCGCACACGATGAAGTCGCCCTGCCGGCAGGGCGTGCAGTGGCCGCAGCTGCCGCCGAACCAGCCGACCCCGACCCGGTCGCCGACCTTCCAGCCGCTGTACGTCCCCTCGCCGACCGCCTCGATCCGTCCGGCGATCTCGTGCCCGGCCACCACCGGGAACCGGAGGCCGGGCACCAGGCCGTTCACGAACAGGACGTCGCTGTGGCAGACCCCGCAGGCCTCCACGGCCACCCGTACGTGTCCGGGGCCCGGCTGCGGCACCTCACGTTCGGCGATCTCCAACGGGCCGCCTGGCGAGGCGACCTGGGCAACACGCATGGTCATGGCGATCACTCCGGGAACGACGGATCCCCCGGAACCAGCACACCACCTCCGGCGCGATCACGCGCGACGGAGGCAGCGCATCACCACCGGATCAGAAGTTGATCTGGTTGATGGTGTCCGCTATCGAGTTCAGGAATCTGTTGATCGACGGCGCCATGCCCGTCGATGCCAGGAAGAAGCCGAACAGCACGGCGACTATCGCCGGTCCGGCCTTGATCGAGCCGCCGCGGATCAGCACCACCAGGATGATCGCCAACAGAAGCACCACAGACAGCGAAATGGCCACAACTGATCACACCCTCGGTCGGTCCGCCTTGCCGGCCCGGGGGCACACGACCCAGCACACCCCCGCCATGAACATCGTGCCACCAACGGGGCGATGCATGCCGCCTCCTGACGAATCATCGACGGCGGGATCTCGCCATCCGCACGCGCGCACGGATGCCGCACGCGTGGCCGGTCGTCCGGGCGAGTGAAATGCGCGACGTAATTCGACCCGATCGTTTCGATGTGTACACACACTCGTCACGGCAATTTCGAAGTTAAACGGTGAGGTAATTCACTCTCTCGGCCAGGCGTGCCGATATGCCCCCTTTAAGGGGGATCAATCGGGGCATAGCGTCCGGTTGGCGGTGGTTTCAGATTCGAATGGGAGAAGCGCGGAGGGGGTTTTACTAAATCCGATCCGCGCGGCTAAGGTGCCTCGAATGTTCCACGCTCCGCTTGGATATCGCAGGGCCCCGCTCCCCCAGGTCCGGGATACGGAGCCCGCTCCCGACCCGACGAAGGCGGCCACTTCCGCGCCCGCCGAGCAGACTGCCCCGAAGTCCAGCAGGCGAGACGCGTACTTCGACAACGCCAAATATCTGGCCATCGTGCTGGTCGCCCTCGGGCACTTCTGGGAACCGGTGATGGACGGCAGCAGGACCACCCGGTCGCTGTACATGCTCGTGTACACGTTCCATATGCCGGCCTTCATCATCATCTCCGGCTACTTCTCCCGGAGTTTCACCGGCCGGCCCGACCAGCTCAAGCGGCTTCTGACCGGCATCGTCGTGCCGTACGTCGTCTTCGAGGTGGCGTACTCCCTGTTCAGGCGCTGGGCCGAGGACGCTCCGGACCAGTCGATCAGCCTGCTCGACCCCTTCTATCTGACCTGGTTCCTGGCCGCCCTGTTCATCTGGCGGCTGACGACCCCGCTGTGGAAGGTGATCCGCCATCCGCTGCCGGTGGCGCTGGTGGTGGCCTCGCTCGCCGCGCTGACGCCGGGCATCGGGGCGGACCTCAACCTCCAGCGTGTGCTGCAGTTCCTTCCGTACTTCGTGCTCGGACTGACGCTGAAGCCCGAGCACTTCGAGATGGTGCGCAGGCGGGAAGTGCGCCTGCTGTCGATTCCGCTGTTCGCCGGCGCCGCCGTCTTCGCCTACTGGGCCTCGCCCCGGATGAACTTCACCTGGCTCTACCGTTCCAACAGCGCGCAGGAACTGGGCGTTCCGTGGTGGTCCGGGGTCGTGATGACCCTCGCCTTCTTCGGGTGCGCGGTGCTGCTCACCATCGGATTCCTGGCGTGGGTGCCGAGCCGCAAGACCTGGTTCACAGTGCTCGGCGGCGGCACGATCTGCGGTTATCTGCTGCACGGACTGCTCATCAGGGGCGCCGACTATGGGCACGTCTTCCAGAACTACCCGTGGCTGAGCGACCCCGGCGGCGAGATCCTGCTCACGGTGACCGCGTTCGTCGTGGTGACCCTGCTGTGTACGCCGCCGGTCCGGCGGGCCATGAAGTGGGCGACCGAGCCGGACATGGCGTGGGCGTTCCGGCGGGAGTCGGCACAGGTCGGCCGCAAGAGCTGAGCGGGGCGGGCCGGACGGCTCAGGGAGCGCCGTCCGGCAGGCCCAACAGGGCGCGCGTCTTCGCGTACTTGGCCGTCAGCCGCTCGCGGGTCCGCTCGTCGAGCAGGGCGAGTCGCGCCGGGTCGGCATTGTGCGCGAGATCGGCCTCTTTGACGAGACGTGCGCCCGGGGTGGCGAGAATACGCCGGGTGTAGTCCTCCAACGGCTCGCCCTCGCCCTTGCTGAGGGCGAGCACCATGTCCTTGACCGACTGCGGCAACGGGGCCTCGTCCAGCCAGGTGCGGCTGAGCACACCGTCCTCGACGGTGTCGTGCAGCCAGCCGGCGGCCACCTGTTCGTCGCTGCCGCCCCGGGCGCGTACGCCCTCGGCGACGGCGGCGATGTGCTCCGCGTACGGGCGGCCCGACTTGTCCCGCTGGCCCTCGTGAGCCTCACGTGCGATGGCCTCGACCTCGGCCGGCGTCAGGTACTGCTGCGACATGGTCCCGACTCTACGGCCCGCGGATCACCCGCGCCCGGCGGTCGCACCGGCCGAACGCCCCGGCGAAGGCCGGTGCGATGAGGGCTGTCGTCATATCGAGCGCACCGGCAACTTCGTCGGCGAGGCCTACGTCGCGGGCGTCGGGGCCTCAGGTGATCCGCCTCCCGTTATGGCGCCAACTGCCCTGGCCGACACCGCTGTCGGTCGGCTTCGAGGCCACGGATCAAGGGTCGGCGACCCAGGAGTCGACAGTTGCAACGTCAACCATTTGGTAAACTAATTAATGACGTTTCCTTGACTTTCCCTTGACCCATGACGGAGGACGAGCCCATCGGACACGCAGACACCCTCATCGCCATGGGAGGCGCCTTTCTGGCGGCCGCCCTGCTCGCCCGCCTCGGTGGCCGTATCGGACTGCCGACGATCCCCCTGTTCATCCTGGCCGGCATCCTGCTCGGCCCCCACACCCCCGGCATCGTGCTCCTCTCGGACCCGCACGATCTGGAGATGCTCTCCGCGCTCGGCCTCGTGCTGCTGCTGTTCTATCTGGGGCTGGAGTTCCACCTCGACGATCTGAAGGCCGGCGGCCGCAAGATGGCGCTGGCCGGTGGCACCTACCTCGCGCTCAACGTCGGAGCCGGGCTCGGCTTCGGCTTCGCGCTCGGCTGGGGCACCTCGGAAGCGCTGGTGCTCGCCGGAGTGCTCGGTATCTCCTCGTCCGCGATCGTCACCAAAGTGCTGGTGGACCTCGGCCGTATCGGGAATCCCGAGACCCGGCCCATCCTCGGCATCATCGTCGTCGAGGACGTCTTCCTCGCCCTCTATCTCGCCGCGCTCCAGCCGATCCTGTCCGGCGCCGACAGTCTCGCCGCGGCGGTGATGGATGCCGGCATGGCCTTCGGCTTCCTGCTGCTGCTCGCGCTCGCTGCACGCTTCGGCACCCGCGTGATCGGACGGCTGATCAACACCCGTGACGACGAACTGCTCGTCATCTCCTTCCTGGGAGCGGCGGTGTTCGTCGCCGGCGTCTCGGAGTGGTTCGGGGTCGCCGACGCGATCGGCGCGTTCATGGTCGGTCTGATGCTCGGCAGTACGACGTCGGGCGAGCGCATCCGCCAGCTGGTGCATCCGCTGCGGGACGCCTTCGGGGCCGTCTTCTTCTTCGCCTTCGGGCTCTCGATCGACCCGGGCGACCTGCCGACCGTGCTGTGGCCGGTACTCGCCGCCGTCGCCGTGACACTGGTGATGAACGTGCTGGCCGGGGTGGCCGCGGCCCGTATCAACGGCTTCGGTGCGGGGCCGGCCGCCAACATCTCGACGACGCTGCTGGCCCGCGGAGAGTTCGCGCTGATCCTCGCGACGATGGCGGCGGCCGCGGGCCTGGACGAGCGGCTCTCACCGTTCATCGCGGGCTATGTGCTGGTCCTCGCGGTCCTCGGCCCGCTGGCCGCGGGACGGTCGCACTGGCTGGCGCGCATCCTGCCGGGCGGCCGGGACGGCGCAAACGGTGGCGGGGGCGGCGATGTCGCCGTCGTCACGCCTGCCGGCACAGCAGAAGCAGCGCCCGGTCGTCGTTGACGTCCTTGGCGACCGCCTCGATGAGATGCCAGGCCGCGCCCTCGAACCCGGAGGACACATAGCGGTCGGCCTCGCCCGTGAGGCGGTCGATGCCCTCACTGATGTCCTTGCCCGACGCCTCCACCAGACCGTCGGTGTAGAGCATCAGCACGTCGCCGGGGCGCAGGGAGCCCTTCACCGGGTCGAACTGCGCCCCGGCGTAGATGCCGAGGAGCGGTCCTTCCGCGCCCTTCTCCTCCCAGCGGCCGCTGCCCGCGTGCAGTTGCATGGCCGGCAGATGTCCGGCCGACAGCAGCTCGTAGTCGCCGGAGTCCAGGTCCAGGACGAGATGGATCGACGTCGCGAAGCCCTCTTCCCAGTCCTGCCGCAGCAGATAGCCGTTCGCGGCGGGCAGGAAGCCGTGCGGCGGCAGCGAGCCCAGCAGTCCGCCGAAGGCGCCGGACAGCAGCAGCGCGCGGGAGGCCGCGTCCATTCCCTTGCCCGAGACATCGGTGAGAACGACCTCCAGGGTCCGCCCGCCGTTCGTCCGGGCGGCGACGACGAAGTCGCCGGAGAAGGACTGGCCGCCCGCCGGGCGCAGCGCCATCTCGCGGTGCCAGCCCTTCGGCAGCCGCGGCAGGGCGCTCTGCACCCGGATACGTTCGCGCAGGTCGAAGAGCATGGTCCCGCCGCGACGCCAGGGCACACCCACGCGCGCCCGGAACTGCGCGATCAGCAGCCCGAAGAATCCACAGGCGGCGACCACCAGCACGATGCCGGGAGTGACGCGGGCCGCGCCCTCGGTGTACGGACCGAGGACGATCGACTCGACGATGAGTCCCGCGGCGCAGGCGGCGTACAGCCCCAGCAGGCTCGCGGGCCGCAGCAGCAGCGCACCGGCCACGATCGGCAGCACCAGGGCGGCCGGCGAGACCCACACGGGCATCGCGATCGTGCCCCAGGTGAAGGCGGGCACGGCCAGCATCAGTCCGCCGAGGGCGATCCAGTCGGAACCGTCACCCCGGAAGTAGTCCACACCGGACTTGCGCAGCGCGATGCGAGCCCGGTGCACTGCCTTGCGCATCCGGGCCCTGAGCGAGTCTGCTGCATTGCCGTGGGCCATTGTCGTGGACCCTATCCACCCGTTCGCCATCCGTGCAGGGGGACCCCGGTGACAATGCGTTCGAAATCGGGTCGCCGTGCCGCTCCGGCCCTGGTAGGCATGGGTTATGACGACAGAGCTGCGGGTCCTGCGCCCGGCCGAATGGGACGCGTGGTACGGGGAGTTGGAACTGGCCTTCGGGGGTGCCGGTGAGGCCCCCGAGGAACGCGAACTGTGGCAGTCGCTGACCGAGCACGAGCGGTCGATCGGAGCCTGGGAGGACGGGGACTGCGTCGGGACCGCCGGAGCGTTCACCTTCCGTCTCTCGGTGCCGGGCGGGGCCCTGGTACCCGCCGCCGGCGTGACGATGGTGAGCGTCGCGGCGACCCACCGCCGCCGGGGAATCCTCACGGCGATGATGCGCCGCCAACTCGACGACGTACGCGGCCTGGGCGAGCCCCTGGCCGTGCTCACGGCGTCGGAACCGGGCATTTACGGACGGTTCGGGTACGGGGTCGCGACCTGGCAGCTCAAGGCGGAGATCGACACCGTACGGGTACGGCTCTCGGTGCCGGAGGGCACCGACCGGATCCGGCTGCGACGGGTGAAGCCCGCGGACGCGCGGGCCGAGTGCGAGGCCGTCTACGCCCAACAGGTCACCGCCCGCCCGGGGATCCTGGCCCGCCGGCCCGGCTGGGAGCGGCTGCCGGTCCTCGACCCGCCGGCCGACCGGGAGGGCGCGTCGCCCCTTCAGTGCGTGCTCGCCGAACGCTCGGGCGAGGTCGTGGGCTACGCGCTGTTCCACAACAAGGCGTCGTGGACGGCGGCGGGGCCCGACGGCACGATCCTGCTCCAGCATCTCGACGCCCTGGACCCGCAGGCGTACGCGGCCCTGTGGCAGTTCCTCTTCGGCATCGACCTGACCTCGACGGTGCAGGTGATCAACCGTCCGGTGGACGACCCCTGGCAGCATCTCGTCTCCGACGTCCGCCGGTGCAACGTACGGCTGCGGGAATCACTGTTCGTCCGGCCCGTCGACCTGGGCGCGGCTCTGGAGGCGCGGACCTACCGGACGCCGCTCGATGTCGTCCTGGACGTGGAGGACACCTTCTGCCCGTGGAACGCGGGACGTTGGCGGCTGACGGGCGACGCCAAGGGCGCGTCCTGCGAGCGGACGAAGGAGGGTGCCGATCTGGCCCTGTCCGTACGGGAGTTGGGCTCGGCCTATCTGGGCGGGATCTCGCTCACCGCACTGGCCGCCGCGGGCCGGGTGCGCGAACTGCGGCAGGGGGCGCTGGCGGAGGCGTCCTCGGCGTTCGGCAGCGACGTGGCGCCCTGGCTGCCGCACGGGTTCTGACCGGCCGCCCGGCCGGTCGGGATCGCCGCGCGCGGCAGCCCGGGATCACCGTGCCTGGCAGGCCGGGCACCAGAAGAGATTGCGTGCGGCGAGACCGGCGGTGCGGATCTCGCCGCCGCAGACATGGCAGGGCTGCAGAGCCCGACGGTAGACATAGACCTCGCCGCCGTGGTCGTCGACGCGCGGCGGCCGGCCCATGGCCTCCGGAGTGTGCTCGGGGCGGACCGTGTCGATGCGGTTGTTGCGTACGCCCTCGTGCATCAGCTCCACGAGGTCGGCCCAGACGGCGTCCCATTCGGCGCGGGTGATGTCCCTGCCCGCGCGGTAGGGGTCGATGCCGTGCCGGAAGAGGACCTCGGCGCGGTAGACGTTCCCGACCCCGGCGATGATCTTCTGATCCATCAGCAGGGCGGCGACGGTGGTGCGGGAGCGGGAGATCCGCGCCCAGGCCTTCTCCGGGTCGTCGCCGTCCCGCAGCGGATCGGGGCCCAGACGGTCGTGTATCGCCGCCTTCTCACCGTCCGTGATCAGTGAGCACGTCGTGGGGCCGCGCAGATCGACGTACGCGTCGGCGTCCGCGAGGCGCAGCCGGACGGTGTCGGTGGGCGGCGGAGCGGGTGTCCCGCCGATGTCCACCCGGCCGAAGAGACCGAGGTGGATGTGGATCCAGCCGCTCGCACCGAAGCCGAGGAAGAGGTGCTTCCCGTGCGCCTCGCAGTGGTCCATGACCTGGCCGTCGAGCAGCGCCGCGGCGTCGGAGAACTTGCCCTGCGGGCTGCTGACGCGGACCGGCCGGTCCAGGAAGCGCTCACGGTGATCCGCCGCGAGGCGGTGAATCGTATGCCCTTCGGGCACGGCGGGTCACTCCTGTGGGCGGGCAGGCCGGAAGCGGCCTGCCCGGCGGTCGGGGGCTGGATCGCGTGGTGCGGGGGTGGGCCCCCTGTCACCGCTCCGGGTGGTGCGCGGGGATCGGGGGCAGCTCGCCGGTCGCCTCGTACGCGCTGAGCATCTCGATGCGGCGGGTGTGACGCTCCTCACCCGAGTACGGGGTGTTGAGGAAGATCTCGACGAACTTCGTCGACTCCTCCGTCGTGTGCATCCGGCCACCGATGGAGATGACGTTGGCGTCGTTGTGCTCACGGCCGAGCGCGGCGGTCTGCTCGCTCCAGGCGAGGGCCGCACGGACACCCTTGACCTTGTTCGCGGCGATCTGCTCGCCGTTGCCGGAGCCGCCGATCACGATGCCGAGGCTGCCGGGGTCCGCGGCCGTCTTCTCCGCGGCGCGCAGGCAGAACGGCGGGTAGTCGTCCTGGGCGTCGTAGATGTGGGGACCGCAGTCGACGGCCTCGTGGCCGTGAGCGGTGAGCCACTCGACGAGGTGGTTCTTGAGTTCGAAGCCGGCATGGTCGGAACCGAGGTACACGCGCATGTTCCGAGTGTGGCACGTGAGGGACCGGGTAGCCGTCAGCGGGGTCAGGACCCACTGGGGCCGTGAGCTTCCGCTTATCACCTCGACCTAACGATCCGGAGACAGGTCTTCCGCGATCCGACGACGCGGGTTTGAATGCGGGGGCTCGTGACCCGAGTGCTCTCAAACCTAAGGAATCGTCCATGACCTCGCAGCAGACCCTCACGAAGGAAGGCGGGAGCCCCGAAGAACCCGGGAACCCGCAGTCCTCGTCCGGTCTCCAGGCCGGTCTCAAGAACCGGCATCTGTCCATGATCGCCATCGGCGGCGTGATCGGCGCCGGGCTGTTCGTCGGCTCCGGTTCCGGCATCGCCGCGGCGGGTCCGGCCATCCTTCTGTCGTACGCGCTCGTCGGCACGATGGTCGTCTTCGTGATGCGGATGCTGGGCGAGATGGCCGCGGCCAACCCGACCTCCGGGTCGTTCTCCGCCTACGCGGACCGCGCGCTCGGCCGCTGGGCCGGCTTCTCGATCGGCTGGCTGTACTGGTTCTTCTGGGTCGTGGTGCTGGCGGTCGAGGCGACCGCCGGTGCCGTGATCCTGGAGAGCTGGATACCGGCCGTACCGCAGTGGGCGTGGGCACTGATCGTGATGGTCGTGCTCACCGCGACCAACCTCGCGTCGGTGGCCTCGTACGGCGAGTTCGAGTTCTGGTTCGCCGGCATCAAGGTCGTCGCGATCGGCGCCTTCGTGGTCATCGGCCTGCTGGCCGTCTTCGGCGTGCTGCCCGGCTCCGACAACCCGGGCGCGGGATTCGCGCATCTCACCGACGCCGGCGGATTCTTCCCCGAGGGATACGGAGCGATCCTCACCGGTGTGCTGATGGTGGTCTTCTCCTTCATGGGCAGCGAGATCGTGACGCTGGCCGCGGGCGAGTCCGAGGACCCGCAGAGGGCCGTCACCAAGGCGACGAACAGCGTGATCTGGCGGATCGGCGTCTTCTACCTGGGCTCGATCTTCGTCGTGCTGACGCTGCTGCCGTGGAACGACAAGTCGATCGTCAAGGACGGTTCGTACGTCGCCGCGCTGAACTCGATCGGTATCCCGCACGCGGGCCAGATCATGAACGTCATCGTGCTGACCGCGGTGCTCTCCTGCCTCAACTCGGGTCTGTACACCGCCTCCCGCATGGCCTTCTCGCTGGGCCGGCGCGGGGACGCCCCGAAGAGCTTCGCGAAGACGAACTCCCGTGGTGTGCCGCGGGTGGCCATCCTGTCCTCGGTGGTCTTCGGCTTCGTCGCGGTCTTCTTCAACTACCAGTGGCCCGACACCGTGTTCGCGTTCCTGCTCAACTCCTCGGGTGCGGTCGCCCTGTTCGTCTGGCTCGTGATCGCTGTGACTCAGCTGCGCATGCGCGGCATCATCGAGCGGGAGTCGCCCGAGAAGCTCGTCGTGAAGATGTGGCTCTTCCCGGGCCTGACCTGGGCGACCATCGGCATGATCTCGTTCGTGCTGGTCTACATGCTGTTCGACGACGCCGGGCGGGAGCAGGTGCTGCTGTCGCTGCTGGTGGCGGCCGTGGTCATCGCCATCGCCGTCGGGCGTGAGTGGTTCGGACGCGGTGGCCGGTCCGCCGGGCCCGAGGACGCCGCCATCCCTCATCAGAGCGGTGCGAACGACTCCGTCACCCGGTCGTAAGCAGTCAGGGCGGCCCGCTGTGAGGCGATGTCGTACCAGACGTTGAGCTGGTACGACTTGCCTCCGGCGGTGAATCCGAGCTGGCGGGCACGCCAGTCGGAGCCGTCCTGGGTGAAGAAGTACTCCCAGACGATCGCCGGGTCACCACGAAACGTGGTGCGCTCCAGGCGGATCTTGCGGTAACCGGGAGCGTCGTGACTGTCGCGCTCGAACCGCTCCCACTGGGTCAGGAGATCGCCGCCTCGTGCAAGTGCGTACGAGGCGGCGATTTCCTGTTGTCCGTCGGGCGAGTGGTAGTGGATGTTCGACGGGCTCTTGGCGGTGCGCGTCCAGCCCTGCGGCGGCGCCCAGGCGAATCCCGCCTCGCTGCGGGTGCCCGGGGGCGGGGTGGCCGGCGCGGTGGTGGGTGCTGTGGTGGCCGGCGCGCTCGTGACGCCGGGTGACCGCGCCCCGGCGCCGGACTCGTCGGGGTCCTCGCCGGACGTGAGGAGTACGGCGGCGGTCGTCGCGGCCGCGACGGTGGCGAGGGCGGCGGCGAGAACGACGGCACGGGTGCGGGCGCGGGAACGGCTCGTGGGCTCAGAGGTGTCCGGGCCGGCGGGCCCCGTGGGCGGGCCGGTCCGCGAGACCAGCGGGAGGGACGCGGGGCTCTCGCCGGTCGCGGGGGTCGTGGTCGACGTCGCCGTGGGTACGGGGCTGGTGGCCGCTTCGGGGCGCGTGGCGGGTGCCGGGGCCGGGGTGGGTTCCGGGTGCTTGGTCGGTACGGGCGGGGGCGCGGGTCGACGGGGTGGGGGTGTGAGCCGGCGGGTGGGCGCGGATACGACGTCCCCGTCGGGGGGCGGCGGGTCGGGAGGCGACTCCGGTGCGGGCTCAGGCATCTCCGGTGCGGGCTCGGGCTCGCGCTCGGGGCGGGCGTCTGCCGGTTCGGGCTCAGGGGGTGCGTCGGCCGGTTCGGGATCCGGAGCGGGTTCGGATTCCCGTTCCTCCTCGGGCTCGGGCTCCTGGCGCGGTTCCTGCCCCCTCTCCCTCCCCCTCTCCCCCGGCACCGGCTCCTCCTGCGTACCCTCCCCCGGCTCTCCCTCCGCCCCGCTCTCCCCCTCCGGTGGCGGCACGACGACCGTGACTGCCCGCGTCGGGACGTACGACGAGGCGACCCGCGCCAGCACGGGTTCCAGCTCGTCCAGCGTCGGGCGCTCGTCCGGCTCCTTGACCAGGAGCGAGCCCAGGACTCCGGCCAGGGGCCCGGCACCGTCCGGAAGTTCGGGCTCCTCGTAGAGAACAGCGTGCAGTGTCGCCAGAGTTGTGGGGCGGGCGAACGGCGAATGGCCCGCCAGCGCCGCGCACAGCGTCGCCCCCAGTGACCACAGATCCGACGCGGGCCCCTGCGGGCGGCCGCCGACGCGCTCGGGAGCCATGTAGTCGGGCGAGCCGACCAGCATGCCCACCACCGTCAGCGCTTTCGCGTCCTGGATCGCCGCGATGCCGAAGTCCGTGAGCACGATCCGGCCCGCCCTGCCCAGCAGAACGTTCCCGGGCTTGATGTCCCGGTGCAGCACCCCTCTCGCATGGACCTCGCGGAGCGCCGCCGCCAGCCCGAGGCCGATACGGGCCGCCTCGCGCGGTGTCACCGGCCCCTGCTCGACGAGGAGTTGCTCCAGCGAGCGGGAGTCGACGAGCTCCATGACGATCCAGAGGCGGTCGCTCTCCTCGACCACGTCGTAGACGCGGACCACGTTCGGGTGGTCGATGCGAGCCGTGGCCCTGGCCTCCCGCATCGTCCGTTCGCGGCGGATCCGGGTGTCCTCCGCATCCGTTTCGTTCATGCGCATTTCCTTGACCGCGACCGGCCGGTCCAGGATCACGTCGGCGGCTCGCCACACCCGCCCCATTCCCCCCTGCCCAATGCTTTCGTCCAGCCGATAACGCTCCGCCACCAATAGCCCAGGAATACCCGGCATGACCTTCCTCCCCGTCAGCAACGGCTGTGACCAGGACAGAAGCATGAACTTGCACCCATGACAGCATAGTTCGACGCAATCTTGTGGAACCCTCTTTCTACGCACTGTCCGATGTGCGGCAAGGGGGCTGGGAAATGCAAGGAAAACGCTCGGGACCCGTATTCGCGACCGTGGTGGCGGCAGTATTGATTCTGCCGTTCAGCGCGTACGCGGCCGACGATCCGGTGCCCGGAAGCAGCCAGGGCGGCACGCCCGGGCCCGCGGCGCCGGCGGATGTGAGGATCACGACCGAACTGCCCCGGCAGATCACCGTCGACAACAAGAGCGAGCAGACCACGGTGAGCGCCAAGGTCAAGAACGGGGGGACCAAGGACAGCGGGCCGATCACCCTCTCCGTCGTCGGTTTCGACGGCATGAAGGTCACCGACGTCGAGGGGTGTGTGCGGATCGCCGAGGGCAAGCTGCCGCCGGGCTCCAACAGCGGGTTCGCCTGCACCATCGACAACCTCGCGGCCGGCAAGGACCGTTCCTACCGGATCGCGGCCACGTTCGATCTCCAGAAGACCGGCAAGATCTGTCTTCCGGTCACCGAGGGCACCGGCAAGAAGCTGCTCTGGCAGCAGGGCCCGGTCCCCTTCGGTACCTCGAAACCGACTCCCAATGCACCGGACACACCGCTGCTGCTGGGCACCGACAACGTGCCGCTCGGCCCGGACAGCCCGCCGGCCACCGGGGGTGGTCTGCCGCGCACCGGCCCGCCCGGCAGCACCCTGCCGCTCGGACTGACCGCTCTCGCGCTGTTCGCGCTCGGGGGCACCGGTATCTGGTGGACCAGCCGGAGCCGCTGGGCTCGCGGCGGCGGATAGCCGGGTGGGCCCGCGGTCGTCGGTGGCCGCGGGCCCTCCGCTCCTCCCGTTCGCGGGGACTGCTCCGACGTGCCGCGGTGCGGGCGGGCAGTCTCCGTGGACACGCAAAAGGCTCGCCCGGGTCGAGGAGTTGCGACCCGGGCGAGCCTGTGTGTGCCGGAGCTGCTTCCTCAGCCGCGGCGGCCGAGGAGCTTCCAGGCGGTGGGCAGGGCACCCATCGCCAGGGCGGCCTTGAGCGCGTCGCCGATCAGGAAGGGCGTGAGGCCCGCCGCGACGGCCTGGGACAGGCTCATGCCGGTCGCCAGGGCGAGGTAGGGGACGCCCACGGCGTAGATGATCACGGAGCCCACGGCCATGGTGCCCGCGGTGCGCAGGACGGACCGGTCGGCGCCGCGGCGCGCGAGGCCACCGACGACCGTGGCCGCGAGCAGCATGCCGAGGATGTAACCGAAGGACGGCATCGCATAGCCGGACGCGCCCTCCGCGAACCACGGCATGCCGGCCATGCCGACGACCGCGTACAGCGCGAGGGAGAGGAAGCCGCGGCGGGCTCCGAGCGCGGTGCCGACGAGCAGGGCGGCGAAGGTCTGGCCGGAGACGGGGACCGGGGAGCCGGGGACCGGCACCGAGATCTGGGCCGCTATGCCGGTGAGCGCGGCGCCGCCGACGACAAGGGCGATGTCACGCGCCCGGGAGGCGGGCAGCAGGTCCGCGAGGACCGCTCCCGGACGGGAGGTGACGGAAGCAGTGCTCATCGGAACTCCGCGGAGGGTGAGGGCAGGCAGGAACAGGCTGACCGTAGCCCAGAGTCGATCTCCCGATCACCGTCAGCCGTCGACAAAGGGCGGCTCGTCACCGTGGTGGGAACCGCACAAAGGACGTGGGTCATGCGCCACTTGGCGTGATGCTCGTCACGGAGGTCGGAGGGTGAGGGGTCCGTTTTGCGGTCGAGAGCCCGCCCCGGGGAGACTGTAGGGTCCCACCAATCCATCGGAGAGTACGCGCACCATGCACGAGGCCCTGACGACCGACGAGCCGCTCGCCCACGGGCTCAAGCAGCGTCATCTGACCATGCTGGGCCTCGGCGGGGTGATCGGCGCCGGGCTGTTCGTGGGTTCGGGCGCGGGGATCGCGGTCGCGGGCCCGGGCATCGTCCTGTCGTATCTGATCGCCGGCACGATCGCGATGCTGGTGATGCGGATGCTCGGTGAGATGTCCGCGGCCATGCCGGCGTCCGGTTCGTTCTCGGTGCACGCCGAGAAGGCGATCGGCCGCTGGGCCGGGTTCACCGTGGGCTGGCTCTACTGGTTCCTGCTGGTGGTCGTCCTCGCCGTGGAGGCGACGGCGGCGGCCACGATCGCCCACGACTGGGTGCCCGCGCTGCCGCAGTGGGGCTGGGTCCTGGTCTTCATGGTGTTCTTCACCCTCGCCAACCTCACCGCCGTACGGAACTTCGGCGAGTTCGAGTTCTGGTTCGCCGCGCTCAAGGTCGGCGCGATCGTGCTCTTCCTGATCCTCGGCACGCTCGCCGTCTTCGGTCTGCTCCCGGACACCGATCCGGTGGGCCTGACCCATCTCACCGGCGACGGGGGCTTTCTGCCGGGCGGCTGGAGCGGGGTGATCTCCGGCGTGCTCGCCGTTGTCTTCGCCTTCGGCGGTCTGGAGGTCGTCACCATCGCCGCGGCGGAGACCGACGACCCGGCGCGTGCGGTGGGTCGCGCCGTGCGCAGCGCGGTCGTCCGCATCCTCTTCTTCTACGTGGGCTCGATGCTGGTGATCGTGACGCTGCTGCCGTGGACCGCGCAGCAGGCGGGGCTGAGCCCGTATGTCACCGTGCTCGACTCGATCGGCATTCCGCAGGCCGGTCAGATCATGAACATCGTGGTGTTCGTGGCCCTGCTGTCGGCGCTCAACGCCAATCTGTACGGGGCCTCCCGGATGGTCTTCTCGCTCGCCGAGCGCGGCGAGGCACCGCGCGGGCTGCTGAGGATCTCGGGTGGGGGTGTGCCCCGGCGGGCCGTCCTCGCCTCGGTCGCCTTCGGCTTCGTCTCCGTGCTGCTCAATCTGAAGTGGCCCGACTCCGTCTTCCTCTATCTGCTCAACTCGGTCGGTGCGGTGCTGCTGTTCGTGTGGGCGCTGATCGCGGTCTCGCAACTGCGGCTGCGCCGCAGGATCGAGCGCGAGGCGCCCGGCACTCTGACGCTGAAGATGTGGGCGTTCCCCTGGCTCACCTGGGCCACACTGGTCGCGATTGCCGGTGTGCTGGTGCTGATGCTCACGGACGACACCGCCCGCCCCCAGGTGCTCTGGTCCAGTGGGGCCGCGGCGGCGGTGCTGATCGTCGCGGGGGTGCGGGAGCTACGGGCACGTCGTGGGTGAGTGTTCACCTTGTGTGAGCATGGTGCCCGTATAGCGGACATGTGTTCCCCGTCAGCGGGTGCTTGCCCAGACTGTGCTGCGCTCCCCCGTCTCAGCTACTGATCAGGGCACGCCCATGTCTCGGACTTCCGCGCCCGCGCCCGCCGACCGTCAGGACGACGTCGCGCTCTCGCACGGACTCAAGCAACGCCACCTCTCGATGATCGCCCTCGGCGGCGTCATCGGCGCCGGTCTCTTCGTCGGGTCCGGTGCGGGCATCGCCGCCGCCGGCCCGTCCATCGTCATCGCCTACGCGCTCTCGGGTCTGCTCGTCATGCTCGTGATGCGCATGCTCGGCGAGATGTCCGCGGCGAACCCGGCGTCCGGTTCCTTCTCGGTGCACGCCGAGCGGGCCATCGGCCCCTGGGCGGGCTTCACCGCCGGCTGGTCCTTCTGGTTCCTGCTGTGCGTCGCCGTCGGCCTGGAGGGCATCGGCGCCGCGAAGATCATGACCGGCTGGATGCCCGGCACCCCCGAGTGGGCGTGGGTCGCGCTGTTCATGCTGGTGTTCTGCGGGACGAACCTGGCGGCGGTGAAGAACTTCGGTGAGTTCGAGTTCTGGTTCGCCGCCCTCAAGGTCGGCGCGATCGCCCTGTTCCTCGGCATCGGTGTCCTCGCGATCACCGGTGTCCTGCCGGGCACGGACGCACCGGGAACCGCCAACCTGACGGGTGACGGCGGCTTCCTGCCCAACGGAACCGACGGGCTCGTCGTCGGTCTGCTCGCCTCCGTGTTCGCGTACGGCGGTCTGGAGACGGTCACCATCGCCGCGGCCGAGTCCGAGCACCCGGTCCAGGGCGTCGCGAAGGCCGTCCGCACCGCGATGTGGCGCATCGCCGTCTTCTACATCGGCTCCATGGCCGTCATCGTCACCCTGGTGCCGTGGGACGACCCGAAGGTCGTCGAGAAGGGCCCGTACGTCGCGACCCTCGACCACCTCGGCATCCCGGGTGCCGGCCAGATCATGAACGTGGTGGTGCTCGTCGCGCTGCTCTCCGCGATGAACGCCAACATCTACGGCGCCTCCCGCATGGCCTGCTCGCTGGTGGCGCGCGGCCAGGGCCCGAAGGCGCTCGGCCGGACGTCCGGCGGGGTGCCGCGTACGGCGGTGCTGGTCTCCTCGGTCTTCGGCTTCGGGTGCGTGCTGCTGAGCTACTGGCGGCCGAACGACGTCTTCATGTGGCTGCTCAACATGATCGGCGCGATCATCCTGGTGGTCTGGATCTTCATCGCGGTCTCCCAGTTGCTGCTGCGCCGCCGGACGGAACGCGAGGACCCCTCGCGGCTGGTGGTGAAGATGTGGCTCTACCCGGCGCTGACCTGGGTGGCTCTGGCGGGCATGGCCGCGGTGTTCGTCCTGATGGCGCGCGAGGCCGAGACGCGGACGCAGCTCTTCTACACGGGCGGGCTGACGCTGGCGCTGGCGGCGGTCGGATACGCGCGGCAGGTGCGCGCACGCCGTTCGCAGGCCTGATCACGCCCCACTGATCCACGACTCGAGGCCCGCCCCCGACCGGGGCGGGCCTCGGCGCGTTCTCAGCCGCCGGACAGGCCGGTGTCCACCGGCACGTTCAGCGACAGCAGCGCGGCCGTGCTGCCGGACAGCCGCAGTTCGCTGAGTGCCGCGTTGCGCAGTGCGGGGAACACCCGCCGGTACGCGGACAGTTCGATGCCCAGCAGCTCGCACAGCACCAGCCGCAGCAAGGTGTTGTGCGCCACCACCAGCACCCGCTGTCCTTCGTGCTCCCGCGCGATCCGGCTCAGCGCGCCTGCTCCTCTGGCCGCCGCCGCCCGCGGGTCCTCCGCCTCGGGGAACGGATGAGCCACGGGGTCCCGGGTGAAGGCCGCCGCGGCGGAGGGGTTCTGGGCGGCGAACTCCGCGAGTGTGCGGCCCTCGACCACACCGAAGTCGCACTCCCGCAGGGCGTGTTCGCGCTGTGCCGTCAGCCCGAGCGCCCGGCAGGCGGGTTCGGCCGTCTCGATCGCACGGGAGACCGTCGAGGTCCACACCGCGTCGACCGGATGCCGTGCCACCCACTGCCCCAACTGCTCGGCCTGTCTGCGGCCTTCGTCGGTGAGGGCGACATCGCTCACTCCCGCGTAGCGGTTCTCGGCGTGCCACACCGTCCGGCCGTGCCGGGCGATCAGCAGGGTCGTACTCATGTCGGCCTCTCCGTGCTTCCTGTGCTGTCTCGACGTGCCGTGTCTCCGGCGCTTTTGGTGCTTGTCCGGTTCTCCGTGCGCGCTCGGGCGTGTGCGGCCAGCGGGCCGGGCAGCCAGCCTCGCCGCTCCAGCTCGCCCACCATCGTCAGATACGGCTCGGTGAACCGCTCGCCGCCACGCGGCCGCACCACGTGCCGCAGCCGGACCATGCGCTCGGCGGCGTCGGCGACCGTGTCTGCGGACCCGGCTCCGTACGCGGCGAGTACGGCCATGCCCAGGGCCGGTTCGCTGTACTGCGGGACGCGCACCGGCCGCTGGAGGACCTCGGCCCGCAGCCGGGTCCAGTAGTCGCTGCGGACGGCGCCGCCGGTGAAGGTCAGCGGGCCGTCGACGGGCGCGCCCAGCAGATCCAGATAGTCGAGACAGAGCCGTTCGGTCAGCGCCACGCCCTGGAGCAGGGCCGCCCAGTGGTCGGCGTCGCAGACGGGTCTGCCCAGGAGGAAGGCCGTGGCCTCGGGGGCGGTGAAGGGGAACCGTTCGCCCGGGGAGCCGAGCGGATAGGCGACCGCGCCCGCCGGCTCGAACTCCGCGGCGCGCGCGTCGAGAGCGGCCGGGTCGGCGTCCGGGAAGGCTGCGTGCAGCGCCCCGCCGCCGACGCCGGACGCCCCGCCCGGCAGCCAGGTCCCGTCCGCGGACAGATGGCTGTAGACGACGCCGGCGGGGTCGCGCAGCGGCTCGGCCGTGACCCCCTTGAGGACGAGGGTGGTGCCGAGGACCGAGTTCCAGGAGCCGACGGTGAGCGAGCCGGAGGCGATCTGGGCGGCGCAGCCGTCGGTCATACCGGCCACGACCGTCGTACCGGCCGGGATGCCGGTCTCCTCGGCGGCCTCGCGGCACACCTCGCCGAGCCGGGTGCCGGGGCGCACCACGTCCGGCAACACGCCCTCCGGCAGGCCCGGTTCGGCGAAGACACCGCGCTCGGCGTCGTACCCGGTCTTCAGGGCGTGGCTGGAGTCCGTGGGCAGCAGCCGGCCCGCCAGCCGGGCCACGATCAGATCGGCCTGGTGCAGGACGTGTGCCTCGCGCCCGGCGCCGTACTCGCGCAGCAGCCACAGCGCTCTCCCGGGGCCGCGGCCCGGCGCCCGCCCGTCGTCGTACATCAGGGCGGGGGTGAGGGGGCGGCCGTTCCGGTCGGCGAGCAGGACCGTCCCCGAGGTGGAGCAGACGGCGAGGGCGCGGGGGCGGTGGCCGTCGCGCAGGGCTTCGCGGACCGCCGTGCACACGGCGCTCCACCAGTCGTCCGGGCTCTGTTCGTGGCGTACTCCGTCGCGGCGGCCGGTCAGGGGCGCCGAGCCGCTGCCGAGGACGGCGCCGTCGTCGGAGGCGACGACCGCGCGGACGCTCTGGGTGCCGAGATCGATGCCCATCCACATGACGGCTCCTTCCGTGGACCTCTCACTGTGCACCGGCAGAAGGGCGTGCCGGAGGGATTGACGCTCCCGAGCCGCTGTCCCACGCTCGGTTGACCGGTCGGCGGACGCTGCGACGTCCGGGGGTCGTCCGGCGGCGGCCGCGCGCCGTCCACCGGATGCGGTCCGGCGGCGGCTACGATCCGCTGCGTTCCTCCTTCCCCACCGGCCGTGTGCGTGGCGGCCGTGCGGTCGGTGCACGAGCAAGGTCCCTTGTCAGGTCTGCGCTCAGGGCCGGTGGAAGGCGCCCCGGCACAGGCCGCGTACGACCCCCGCGGAGGCACTGCATGAAAGTCCTGGCTGCCGGCGACCACTTCGTCCTCAACTCCCTGATCGCCGAGGCCCTGCGCCACGATCTCGCCGGCTCCCCGCCCGACCTGACCGAGCTCACGCTGCCGTGGCCGCTCGAACCCTTCGGCAGGGTCGCCGAGGTCGACGAGGCGAGCGACGTCGAGGACGCGCTGATCGAGGCGCTCGACGGGGTGGAGGTGTGCGTGACGCAGATGGCCCCCTTCACCGAGCGGGTGCTCGCGGCTTCTCCCTCGCTGCGGATGATCGCCGTCTGCCGCGGCGGCCCGGTCAACGTCAACACCGAGGCGGCCGGGGCGCGGGGCGTCAAGGTCTGCTTCGCGCCCGGCCGCAACGCCGCGTCCACCGCCGAGTTCACCGTCGGGCTGATGCTGGCGGCCCTGCGCTCGATCCCCGAGGCGCACAGCGCACTGACCGGCAGGACCGGCTGGGACGGCACGTACTACACGTACGAACGCAGCGGTCTGGAGCTGGAGGACACCCCGGTCGGGCTGGTCGGCTACGGCGCGGTGGGCAGCCGGGTCGCGCGGGTGCTGTGCGCGTTCGGCGCCGAGGTGGAGGTGTACGACCCGTATGTGCGCGGCGATGTGCACGGCATGCGCGCGAAGACCCTGGACGCGCTGCTCTCCCGCTCCCGTGTCGTCACGCTGCACGCCCGCCTCACTCCCGAGACCCAGGGGCTCATCGGCGCTCGTGAGCTGGCCCTGATGCCCCGTGGATCGGTGCTGGTCAACGCGGCGCGGGGCGGGCTGCTGGACACCGCGGCGCTGTGCGACGCGCTGGACGACGGGCAGTTGGCCGCCGCCGCGCTCGACACCTACGAACAGGAGCCGCCGCCGCCCGGCTCACGGCTGTTCGACACCCCGAACCTGGTGCTCACCCCGCATCTGGGCGGTGCGAGCCGTGCCGTCGCCCGCAAGGCCGCGGCCATCGCGGCGGCGGAGGTGGCCCGTTACGTCCGGGGAGAACCGCTCGCGCACTGCCTCACCTGAGAGGACTTCTGCGATGACAGCAACGGCAGCCACGGCAGCCACGACGGCGTATGTCGGGATCGATGTGGGCACTTCGGCCGTGAAGGCGGCTGCCTTCGACGCCGGGGGCCGCACGCTCGCGGTCGAGTCCCGGCCGGTCGGTCTCGACATCGGAGACGGCCGCGTCGAACAGGACATGGACGAGGTGTACGGCGCGGTCACGGACGTCCTGGCGGCGGTGACGGCCGCGGTGCCGGGACCGGTCGGGCTGATCGGTCTCACCGGGCAGGGCGACGGTGTCTGGCTGGTCGACGACTCCGGCCGGCCGGTGCGGCCCGCGATCTCCTGGATGGACGGCCGCGCGCACGCCCTGGTCGACGCCTGGCAGGAGTCGGGCGTCCTCGCCTCGGTGTTCCGGCGCAACGGCGGCGCGATGTTCCCCGGGTCCCCCGGCCCCGTGCTCGCCTGGCTGGACCGGCACGAGCCCGCGTCGCTGGACGCGGCGGCGGCCGCCCTCACCTGCAAGGACATGGTCTTCCAGCGACTGACGGGCATCCGGGCGACGGAGGTCTCGGACGCGTCCATGCCGTTCCTCGACCCGCGCACCCGCAGCTACGACGACGAGGTGCTGAAAGCGCTGGGGATCGCCCACCGCCGGGGCCTGCTGCCGGAGGTCAGCGATCCCGCCGCGACCGGTGCGCTCGCCTCGGGGACGCGGATCGCGAGCGGTCCCTACGATCTGGCCGCCTGCGCGCTGGGGGCGGGTGTCACCGCTCCGGGTGACGGCCTGCTGATCGTCGGCACCTGCCTGGCCTCGCTCGTCGCCACCCGCGAGCTCGATCTCACGGGTGAGCCCGCCGGGCTGTACATCTCCACCGACCGGACGGGGCAGTGGCTGCGCGCGATGCCGGCGATGGTCGGCACGGCCGCCCTGGACTGGGTATTGAAGACCACCGGCGTACAGCACACCGAGGTCGACGCGCTGCTCGACGCCACCCCGCCGGGCTCGCACGGGGTGCGGGTGCTGCCGTACTTCGCGCCGTCCGGTGAGCGCGCGCCCTTCGTTGAGCCGCGGCTGCGGGCCGAGCTGACCGGGGTGTCGCTGGAGTCGACCCGGGCGGATCTGGTGCGGGCCACCTGTGAGGGAATCGGGTTCGCGGCCCGGCACTGTCTGGACGCGGCGGGGCTGTCGGGGTCCCTCGCGATCTGCGGTGGCGGCACCCGCTCCCCGGCCTGGATGCGGCTGTTCGCGGATGTACTGGGCAGGCCGCTGCGCATCGTCGAGGGCGAGGTCGGGGCGCGCGGCGCCGTGCTGGCATCGGCGGAGCGGCACGGTGTGGAGCTGGACACCGCCGCCTGGACCGCACCGACCGCGGTCGTCGAACCGGACCCGGAGCGCGCGGAGTTCTATGCGCAGGCCTACGAGGACCATCTGGAACGGCTGGCCGGCTCACGGGCCCGTGCCCGCGCCGCCCGGACATGACCTGGACACCTCATATCTCCCCGGCCGCCACCCGGCATGGCGAGCGTGGTGCTCCGCACCACCCACCACGACCGCGTGCCCAGAAGGAGATCCGTATGTCCGCCATGCCGAGACGCCGTTCGGTCCTTCTCGCGGCAGGCGCGGCGACCGCCGCGTCCGCCCTTCCGTCCCCCGCCGTGGCTGCCCGTCAGCGGCCGCGCCCCGGAGAGCCGTTGGTGATCGGTCACCGCGGCGCGGCGGGCTGGCGGCCCGAGCACACCGCCGCGTCCTACACCTTCGCCGTGCAGGCGGGCGCCGACTGGATCGAGCCGGATCTGGTGCCCACCAAGGACCATGTCCTGGTCGTCCGCCATGAGAACGAGATCTCGCAGACGACCGACGTCGCGAGGCGGGCGGAGTTCGCCGGCCGCCGCACCACGAAGACCGTCGACGGGCGGGCGGTGACCGGCTGGTTCACCGAGGACTTCACGCTCGCCGAGCTGAAGACCCTGTGGGCCGTCGAGCGGCTGCCCCTGGTCCGCAACCGCAACACCGTCTTCGACGGCACCCAGCGGATCATGACGTTCCAGGAGGTCGTCGACCTCGCCCGCCGGCTCTCCCGGAGCCACGGCCGCACCGTCGCCGTGTTCCCGGAGACCAAGCACCCCACCCACTTCCGCTCGATCGGGCTGCCGCTGGAGCCGGAACTCGTGCGGGTGATCCGCCGCAACAGGCTCGGCGCGCGCGAGTGCGTCGTCCAGTCCTTCGAGCCGTCGAGCCTGCTGCGCATCGCCGAAGCCCGGCTGCGGCTGCCGCTGTGGCAGGCCCTCGGGACCACCGGCGGTCCCTTCGGGCACGACACGACGTACGCGCGGATGATGACGCCGGAGGGGCTGCGGAGCATCGCGGAATACGCGGACTGGATCGGGCCGGACAAGTCCTCCCTCGTCGCGCCCTCGACCCTGCTGGCGGACGCGCACGCGGCGGGCCTGCGGGTGGGTGCGTACACCTTCCGGGCGGAGAACCAGTTCCTGCCGCAGGCCCTGCGCCGGGGCACCGATCCGAACGGCTTCGGTGACGCGTTCGCCGAGTACGCCCTGCACTACGGATCGGGCGTGGACGCGGTCGTCACCGACTTCCCGGACCTCGCGGCGATCGCCCGGGACGCGGCGGACACCGGGGCGCGGTGACAGCTCCGGGCCAGGAGCCCGAGAAAGGTCCTGGGACCAACGCCTGATCATCTCCGGCCCCTCTTGCTGCTAGCGTGCACTTGCATAAGATGTGCAATAAGCAGTCGGAGGGACCGGTCATGGCCATTTACACGCTTCCTGAACTTCCGTACGACTACGCGGCGCTCGAACCGGTCATCAATCCCCTGATCGTCGAGCTCCATCACGACAAGCACCACGCGGCCTACGTCAAGGGCGCCAACGACACGCTGGAGCAGCTGGAGGAGGCGCGCGACAAGGAGGCGTGGGGGGCGATCAACGGGCTGGAGAAGAACCTCGCGTTCCATCTGTCCGGCCACATCCTGCACAGCATCTACTGGCACAACATGACCGGCGACGGCGGCGGCGAGCCGCTGGAGAAGGACGGCGTCGGCGACCTCGCGGACGCGATCGCCGAGTCGTTCGGCTCCTTCGCCAAGTTCAAGGCCCAGCTCACCAAGGCCGCCGCGACCACCCAGGGCTCCGGCTGGGGCGTGCTCGCGTACGAGCCGGTGAGCAGGCGGCTGATCGTCGAGCAGGTCTACGACCACCAGGGCAACGTCGGCCAGGGCTCCGTGCCGATCCTGGTCTTCGACGCGTGGGAGCACGCCTTCTATCTCCAGTACAAGAACCAGAAGGTCGACTTCATCGACGCCATGTGGGCGGTCGTCAACTGGCAGGACGTGGCGAAGCGCTACGCCGAGGCCAGGGAGCGCACCCCGCTCATCGCCCCGTGAACCCCTGAACCGCCCCGGAGACGGGGGCACCGGACGTCCTGCTCGTGATCGTCTTCTCAACCTTCGCGTGCGGACGGAATGACGAAGGACCCCCGCGAGGACATGACTCGCGGGGGTCCTTCCGTCCGGAGGTCCGGCCGGTCCGGGGGGCCGTCCCGTCCGGGGGGGGCGGGACGGCCCCCCGGACGGACGACTCGGAGGCCGGCGAAGTCCCGGCCTCGGAGGATGGAGAAGTCCGGGCCTCAGAGGTTGGAGAAGTCCGGGCCCTGGGTGCGGGTCCGCTTGATCTCGTAGAAACCGGGGACCGAGGCCACCAGCAGCGTGCCGTCCCAGAGCTTCGCCGCCTCCTCGCCCTTCGGGGCGGGGGTGACGACGGGACCGAAGAAGGCGATCTGGTTGCCGTCGGCGCCGGGGACCGCGATGACGGGGGTGCCGACGTCCTGGCCGACCTTGTCGATGCCTTCCTGGTGGGAGGCCCGCAGCTCGGTGTCGTACTCGGTGGAGTCGGCGTAGTCCGCCAGCTCGGCCGGGAGACCCACGTCCTTCAGGGCTCCGGCGATCGCCTCGGGCGTCGGACCCTCGCCCTGGTTGTGGAAGCGGGTGCCGAGCGCGGTGTAGAGCCGGCCGAGGACCTCGTCGCCGTGCTTCTGCTGCGCCGCGATGACCACCCGGACCGGGCCCCAGGCCTGCTTCATGCCCTCGCGGTATTCCTCGGGGAGCTCGTCGAGCCTGTCCTCGTTCAGCACGGCGAGGCTCATCACGTGCCAGCGGACCTCGATGTCCCGGACCTTCTCCACCTCCAGGACCCAGCGGGAGGTCATCCAGGCCCACGGGCACAGCGGGTCGAACCAGAAGTCCACGGGTGTCTTGCCGTTCTCGGACATGTCTCTCCTCATCGGGAACGCGGCGTGCGCCTGGATCGGACAACGCCGCCCGTCACCGGTCGATTCCCGGATACCGGCCGCCAGGTGCACATGGGAAGATCGGTGCTGTCGAACGAGTCACGAAGGAGTGCCCGTGCCCGGTGAGAATCTGTCCCGTGACGAGGCCCGTCGCCGGGCCGAGCTGGTGTCCGTCGACGGGTACGAGGTGTTCCTCGACCTGCGGTCCGCGGTCGGGGAACTCCCGGAGGGCTCGGGGCCGCGCACCTTCCGTTCGGTGACGACCATCCGGTTCCGCTGCGCACAGCCCGGCGCCTCGGCCTTCGTCGATCTGATCGCCCCGTCCGTCACCGAGGTGACGCTCAACGGCGTGAAGCTGGACCCGGCCGCCGCCTTCGACGGTTCCCGTATCGCGCTGGACTCCCTCGCCGCCGAGAACGTGCTGGTGGTGGACGCCCAGTGCGCGTACAGCCGCACCGGTGAGGGGATGCACCGGTTCGTCGACCCCGAGGACGGCGAGGTCTACCTCTACACCCAGTACGAGCCCGCGGACGCCCGCCGGGTGTTCGCCTGCTTCGAGCAGCCGGATCTCAAGGCACCGTTCCGCTTCGAGGTGACCGCGCCCGACGCGTGGACCGTCTGGAGCAACGGCGCCGGCGAGCGGGAGGCCGACGGCGTGTGGCGGTTCGCCGGGACCAAGCCGATCTCGACGTACATCACCGCCGTGGTGGCGGGCCCGTACCACTACGTCACCGACCTCTACACCCGCACGCTGGACGACGGAGCGACCCTGGAGATCCCGCTCGGCGCCATGTGCCGCAAGGGGCTCGCCCGGCACTTCGACGCCGGTGACATCTTCCGGGTCACCAAGCAGGGTCTGGACTTCTTCCACGACCGGTTCGACTACCCGTACCCCTTCGGCAAGTACGACCAGGCCTTCGTGCCCGAGTACAACATCGGTGCGATGGAGAACCCCGGCTGTGTCACCTTCCGCGAGGAGTTCGTCTTCCGCGGCCAGGTGACCCAGGCCTCCTACGAGCGCCGGGCCAACGTCATCCTGCACGAGATGGCGCACATGTGGTTCGGCGACCTGGTGACCATGGTGTGGTGGGACGACCTGTGGCTCAAGGAGTCCTTCGCGGACTTCATGGGCACCTTCTCCATGGTCGGCGCGACCCGCTTCACCAACGGCTGGATCACCTTCGCCAACAACCGCAAGTCCTGGGCGTACCGCGCCGACCAGCTGCCCTCCACGCACCCGGTCACGGCCGACATCCGCGACCTGGAGGCCGCCAAGCTCAACTTCGACGGGATCACCTACGCCAAGGGCGCGTCCGTCCTCAAGCAACTGGTAGCGTACGTCGGGCAGGACGCCTTCCTGGAGGGCGCCCGCCGGTACTTCAAGCGGCACGCGTACGGCAACACCCGGCTCGGCGACCTGCTCTCCGTGCTGGAGGAGACGTCCGGACGCGACATGACCGCGTGGTCGCGCTCCTGGCTGGAGACCGCCGGGGTCAACTCCCTGACGCCGCTGGTGACCTGCGACGCGGCCGGCCGGATCACCGAGCTCGCCGTCCTCCAGGACGGTGACCAACTGCGGCCCCACCGGGTGGCGGTGGGCCTCTACCGGCGCGAGGACGGCGACCTGGTGCGCTACGCACGCGCCGAGGTCGACGTCACCGGTGCCTCGACGGCCGTCGGTGAACTGGTGGGTGAGGAGCGGCCTGAGCTCGTCCTGGTGAACGACGAGGACCTGACCTACTGCAAGATCCGCTTCGACGAGAGTTCGCTGACGACTCTGCGCGCCCACCTCGGCGACCTCACCGACCCGCTGGCGCGGGCGCTGTGCTGGTCGGCGCTGTGGAACCTCACCCGGGACGCGCTGATGCCCACGCGCGACTTCGTGGACCTGGTGCTCCGGTTCGCGGGCCGGGAGACGGACATCGGCGTGCTCCAGATGCTGCACTCCTGGGCCCGCTCGGCGCTGGTGCACTACGCGGCGCCCGAGTGGCGCGAGGAGGGCGGCCGGCTGCTCGCCGAGGGCGCGCTGGGTGAACTGCGGGTCGCCGAGCCCAGCAGCCAGCATCAGCTGACCTGGGCGCGGTTCTTCGCGACGACGGCCGCCTCGGCGGCCGATCTCCAGCTGCTCCAGGGGCTGTTGGCCGGCACGGCGAAGATCGACGGCCTCGATGTGGACCAGGAGCTGCGCTGGGCCTTCCTGCTGCCGCTGGCCTCGCACGGGGTCGCGGACGAGGCGGAGATCGCGGCGGAACTGGCCCGCGACGACACCGCGTCGGGCAGGCGCCACCAGGTGCGCTGCCTCGCGGCCCGCCCCTCGCCGGCCGTCAAGGACCAGGCGTGGGCGCAGGTGGTCGAGTCGGACGCGCTCTCCAACGCCCTGGTGGAGGCCACGATCTCGGGCATGGTGCAGCCGAACCAGCGCGAGCTGCTGGCGCCGTACGCGCCCGCCTACTTCGAGGCCATCGCACGGGTGTGGGAGGAGCGCTCCATCCAGATCGGCATGGACGTCGTGCGGGGGCTCTACCCCTCGCTCCAGGACAACACCTCGACACTGGCCGCGACGGACGCCTGGCTGTCCGCGCACGAGGACGCACCGCCCGCGCTGCGGCGGCTCGTCCTGGAGTCCCGGGACGATCTCGCACGCGCGCTCCGCGCTCAGGAGTGCGATGCGGCGGCGGCGCTGTGACCTGCCGGGCCACGGGCGTACCCCCGTTTGGGGGAACCGTACTCGGCTGTCGAACGTCCGTACTTTAGGACGGCGTTGTCCTGAATTGTCGACGAGCGTGTAACAGCGGTTAGCGAGGGGGGTGGGCGCGGGCATCCCGGCAGCATGAACAACACCCCGCTCTCCCCCCACCCCCTCAGTCACCTGTCCGACGTGCACAGCCGCGTGCTCTCCACCGCGCAGCTGCGGGCCCACGGTGTCTCCCCCGCCCGGATCACCGCGCAGTGCCGGCCCGGCGGGCCCTGGCAGCCGCTGCTGCCCGGGGTGTATCTGCTGCACCCCGGGGCGGCCACCAGCGAGGAGCGGCTGCACGGCGCGCTGCTCTATGCGGGGCGGCCGGTCATCCCCGCCCAGGGCGACCGCCCGGACACCCCCCGGTTCGGCGAGGCCATGGTCACCGGGCTCGCGGCCCTCGCGCTGCACGGGTTCTCGTCCGCCCCCGCGCTGCTCTCGCTCGACCGCATCGACATCCTCGTCCCGCGCACCCGGCGGCTGCGGTCGACCGGCTGTGCCCGGATCGTGCGCGCGCACTCCCTGCCGAGACCGGACGAGATCACCGGCCTTCCGGTGGCACCCGTGCCCCGCGCGGTCGCCGACGCGGTCGCGGAGCTCACCGACGCCAACGCGGTACGGCGACTGCTCACCGAGGCGGTGCGCGGCGGTCACTGCGAACCGGGCGCCGTCGTCACCGAGTTGAACCGCGCGCGGCTGCTCTCCCGTACCCATGTGGTCGACGCGGTCGACTCGCTGCTCGCCGAGGGGCGCTCGCTCGCCGAGGACCGGCTGTACGAGATGGTGCGGCTGCACGGTCTGCCCGACCCGGTCTGGAACGTGGATCTGCGGCTGCCCGGCGGTCCGCATCTGGGCGGTGTGGACGCCTACTGGCCCGAGCAGTCCGTCGCCGTCGAGCTGGACACCCGCGCCCCGCGCCACGACGAGGACGCACTGTGGTCCGAATACGCCCGCAAGCGGGAGCACTTGGAGCGGCTCGGCATCACCGTCGTCCACATCACGCCGAAGAAGCTGCGGGAGTCACTGGAGCAGCAGGCGACCGTGGTGCGCACCGCTCTGATGGCGGCCGGGGACCGCGACCCCGCGGCGTACGTCGTGGTGCTGCCCCGCTGACGGCGCTCAGCCGCAGAACTCGGCCTCGGCGACCGCAAGATCGCCCCCGGACCAGTCGCCGTTGACGTTCACGGCAAGAGAGTGGAGCGCGTCCCGGGTGGTCAGCGCCTGGGACGAGGAGCCGTGGACATCGCCCCGGTGACCCCAGACGGCGGTGCCGCAGCTCAGCTCCAGCCGCATCAGCCCCAGCCCGTACCGCCGGCCGGGCCTGCGCGGATCCATGACGACGGTCGTCGTCATCTCCTTGAGCTGCCGCGGCGGCAGGAGACCGCCCTTCAGCAGCGTCCGGTAGAAGCGCTGGAGATCGGCCGAGTCCGAGATCATCTCGCCGGCCGCCCCGGCCATCGACGGGTTGACGGCGCTCACGTCGTGGACGGTCGCCGCCGGGTCGTCGGAGAGCCTGGAGTAGGCCCGGCTGCCGGGACGCGGCGGCCGCGGGTCGGTGCCGGGGACGGAGGTGGCGTGCAGACGGAGCGGACGCAGGATGCGGCGCTCGATCTCCTCGGCGTACGAGTGCCCGGTCACCTTCTCGACGGTCATCCCGGCGAGGACGTAGTTGGTGTTGGAGTACTTCCAGTCCGTGCCGGGGGCGAAGTCGGGCGGGTGGCGCAGGGCGAGGTCCACCAGCTGCCGGGGGGTCCAGGTGTCGTAACGGTGCTCGAAGAAGCCGTCGCGGAGCACCTGTTCCACGAAGGTCTCGTCCCTGGTGTAACTGGATATCCCGCTGGTGTGGTTGAGCAGCTGCCTCAGGGTGACGCGGCTCCCGTCGTGGCCGTTCCCGTGGACCACGCCGGGCAGCCATCGCTCCACGGTGTCGTCCAGGCTCAGCCGGCCCTCGGCCTCCAGCTGGAGCAGGACGGTGGCGACGAAGGTCTTGGTGATGGACCCGACGCGGTAGCGGTCCCGGGGCGAGCGATCGCGGCCGTTGCGCAGGTCACCGGCGCCCGCGGTGCCGCTCCACCGGCCGTTGCGGTCGCGCGCCTCGACGACGACACCGGGGGCGCCGTCGCGCACGGCGGCCTCGATGGCCTGGCGGGTGGGGAAGTGGCGGTCGGCGGCGCTGCCGGCGACGGCCGGGGTCACCAGGGCGCCGGCGGCCATGGTCACCAGCGCCAGGACGGTCGCGCTCCGGATCTGGCGGGCGGGCATGTCAGCCCCCGCCTCCCACGGTCCGAGACCCGGACTGTTCGCTCATGCGCAGAGAATACGAGAGCGCCGGCCCGCGGCAACCCGCCCGTCGGCGCCCTTCACCGGTGCCCGGCGGTGCCGGTGGGGCGGCTCGTGAAGATGTCGTGGCGCCGCCCCTGCCGCGAGAGTTGAATCTCGTTCGGTAACTCCCTGTTTGTCCACGGTGGCGCATTGTCCGCAGTGGCGGATGTATGCCATGGCCACATCACGCCTCCGCCAACTCTCCACAAACCCCTGTCACTTACGAAAGGCTGAGCGGTCATCCGGCACCGAATTCCGGACCTTCTCTTTCACCGACCAGGGATGCTGATGACCCTCGAATCCCAGAGCTCCATATCCGGGCGCTCCGTACCAGGTCACAGACGCGTCGCCCGCATTGCGGCCGCCGCGTCGATGGTGACCGCACTCGTGGCCGCAGGCGCCGTACCGGCGTTCTCCGCCACTCCCGCCGACGACCCCGGTACCACCGCGGGCGTCAAGGCGGCGAAGTCCTCCGACAAGCTCGGTGCGGCCGACGCCGAACTGCTCGCCCAGGCCGAGGCCAAGGGCGACAAGAGCGTCACCGTCATGGTCGCGACCGCCCCCGGCGCCACCGAGCAGGTCGCCGGCCAGCTCGACGACGTCAAGGGCGCGGTCCTCGGCAGGACGTACGACAAGCTCGGCTATGTACGGGCCACCCTCCCGACGGACACCGCGAAGAGCGCGCTGAAGGCCGCCGCCAAGCTGTCCAGCGTGCACGGGATCGACCTCGAGCACGAGGTGAAGCTGGACGACCCGACGCCGGCCGCGGACACCACCAAGGCCGCGCGCACCGCGTCACGGCAGGCCGCCGCGTATCCGGCCCCCGGGAAGAGCACCCCGGCGAAGAACCCGTACAACCCCTCCTTCGAGACGGGCGCGGTCGACTTCGTCAAGCAGAACCCCAAGGCCGACGGCCGCGGCGTGACCATCGGCATCCTGGACTCCGGTGTCGACCTCGGTCACCCGTCGCTCCAGAAGACCACCACCGGCGAGCGCAAGATCGTCGACTGGGTCACCGCGACCGACCCGGTCTCCGACGGCGACGCCACGTGGCGCCAGATGCGCGTCGACGTGGCCGGCCCGACGTTCGCCGTCAACGGCCGTACGTACACCGCTCCGGCGGGCGCGTACAAGTTCAACCTGTTCGCCGAGGCCGCCACCCGCGGCGGCGACATGGCCGGTGACCTCAACCGCGACGGCGACACCACCGATGTGTGGGCGCTGCTGTACGACCCGGGCACCCGGACCGTGCGCGTCGACCTCAACAACGACGCGAACTTCGCCAACGACACCGTGATGAAGGCCTACAAGAACGGCTTCCAGATCGGGTACTTCGGCAAGGACAACCCGGCCACCGAGGTCGTCGAGCGCATCCCGTTCGTCATCGAGGTGCGCGAGGACGTCGTCTACAACGCCGCGGGCGCCACGGCCGACTACGTCAACATCGGCGTCATCGAGTCCGAGCACGGCACCCACGTCGCCGGCATCACCGCGGCCAACAGCCTCTTCGGCGGCAAGATGAACGGCGCGGCGCCCGGCGCCAAGCTGGTCTCCTCGCGCGCCTGCACCTGGAGCGGCGGCTGCACCAACATCGCGCTCACCGAGGGCATGGCCGACCTGGTCATCGACCGCGGCGTGGACATCGTCAACATGTCCATCGGCGGCCTGCCGCCGCTGAACGACGGCAACAACGCCCGCGCCGAGCTCTACAACCGCCTCATCGACACCTACGGTGTCCAGCTGGTCATCTCGGCCGGCAACGAGGGCCCGGGCGCCAACACCCTCGGCGACCCCGCGGTCGCCGACAAGGTCATCTCGGTCGGCGCCGCCATCTCCAAGGAGACCTGGGCCGCCAACTACGGCTCCGGCGTGACCAAGAAGTACGCCATGCTGCCCTTCTCCTCCCGCGGTCCGCGCGAGGACGGCGGCTTCACGCCCACGATCACCGCGCCCGGCGCGTCGATCAACACCACCCAGACCTGGCTGCCCGGCGGCCCGGTCGCGGAGGCGGGCTACCAGCTCCCGGCCGGCTACTCCATGCTGCAGGGCACCTCGATGTCCTCGCCGCAGGCCGCCGGCGCGAGCGCGCTGCTGCTCTCGATGGCCAAGCAGCGCGGCATCGACCTGACGCCCGCGAAGCTGCGCACCGCTCTCACCAGCACCGCGCACAAGATCGCCGGCGTGCAGGCGCACGAGCAGGGCTCCGGCCTGATCAACGTCGTCGACGCGTGGGACGCCATCAAGAACGGCGCCACCGCCCACGAGTACAGCGTCAAGGCCCCGGTCGACACCGCGATCGACTTCGCGCTGAAGACCCCGGGCTTCGGCACCGGCCTCTACGACCGCGAAGGCGGCCTGCAGGCGGGCAAGGCCAAGACGTACGACGTCACGGTCACCCGCACCACCGGTCCCAAGGGCGCGCTCGCGCACACCCTGAACTGGAAGTACAACGACGGGACCTTCCGTCTCCTCGGTGGCGACCTGGTCCGGCTGCCGCTGAACCAGCCGGTCACCGTCACCGTCCAGGCCCGTCCCAAGACGGCCGGCGTGCACAGCGCCATCCTGGAGGCGGACGACCCGCGCACCGAGGGCATCGACAAGCAGATCCTCTCGACCGTGGTCGTCTCCAAGCCGCTCGCGAAGCCCGCGTACGGCTTCTCGGCCGCCGGCTCGGTGCAGCGCAACAGCCACACGTCGTACTTCGTCACGGTGCCGGAGGGCGCGAAGACCCTCGAGGTCGCGCTCGGCGGACTGGCCGACAAGAGCCAGACCCGGTTCATCGGCATCCACCCCTACGGTGTGCCGGTCGACGACAGCTCGACGATCAACTGCTACCCGAACTACCCGAACCCGGCCAACACCTGCCGTCCGGACCTGCGCTCGTACCCCGAGCCCACGCCCGGTGTCTGGGAGATCGAGGTCGAGTCGCGCCGTACGTCCCCGCTGCTGGACAACCCGTACAAGCTGGACGTCACGGTGCTGGGCGCCACCTTCGACCCGGCCGTGAAGACGCTCCCCGAGGCGAAGGTCGGCACGCCGGCCCCCGTCGAGTGGAAGGTCACGAACGACTTCGCGCCGATCGACGGCAAGCTCGCCGGCGGCCCGCTGGGCTCCGCCAAGGTCGCCCGGCCGTCCATCGGCCAGGGTGAGTCGCAGGAGTCCACGGTCACCGTCGGAGAGGGCGTCGAGCGTCTGGACGTCGCCATCGGCGGCGTCTCGGACACCAACGCCGACCTGGACCTGTCGGTCTTCCTCGACGGCGTGCTCGTCGGCCAGGCCGCCGACGCGGACTCCGAGGAGGCCGTCAGCCTGCTGAAGCCCGCCGCGGGCACGTACACCGTCGTGGTCGACGGCTACGCCGTACCGGCCGGCACCACCGAGTACGACTACCGCGATGTGTTCTTCGCGCCGTCGCTCGGCGAGGTCAAGGTCCCCGCGACCCCGGTCAAGCTGGCCAACGGCGCCTCGGCGCAGGTCACGGCCGAGGTCGTGGTGGCCGGTGCGGCTCCCGAGGGACGTCAGTTCTTCGGTGAGGTGCGCCTGGAGAACGCGCGCGGCACCGCCGCGGGCGCCGGCAGCGTCGTGATCGAGAAGGTCACGCCGTAACCACCGGATGAAGCGAACGGGGGCGGGCGTCCGGCAACGGGCGCCCGCCCTTCGCATGTCCCGCTCCGTGACCGGCCCCGCCCCTCACCATGTCCTGTGTCACACATTCCGCCCTTCGGACAATGGATTGGACAAGGCGCCCGGTGGCATACGCATCATGGAGCAGCACCCAGGCCAGCGAAGATGCACGAAAAGGTACGAAGGAGACGTCCGTGAGGGTCGGAATCGTCGGAGCCACCGGTCAGGTCGGCACAGTCATGCGCAAGATCCTCGCCGAGCGGAAGTTCCCGGTCGACGAGCTGCGGCTGTTCGCCTCGGCCCGTTCGGCCGGTTCCACGATCACGTGGGAAGGCCGTGACATCACCGTCGAGGACGCGGCCGCCGCCGACTACTCCGGTCTGGACATCGTGCTCTTCTCCGCCGGCGGCGCGACCTCCAAGGCGCTCGCCGAGAAGGTCGCCGCCCAGGGTGCCGTCGTGATCGACAACTCCTCGGCCTGGCGCCGCCACCCCGAGGTGCCGCTGGTCGTCTCCGAGGTCAACCCGCACGCGATCAAGGACCGCCCGAAGGGCATCATCGCCAACCCGAACTGCACGACGATGGCCGCGATGCCGGTCCTCAAGCCGCTGCACGTCGAGGGCAGCCTCACCTCCCTGGTGGCCACCACCTACCAGGCCGTCTCCGGTTCCGGCGTCGCCGGCGTCGCCGAGCTCGACGGCCAGGTGAAGCAGACCGTCGAGCGCGCGGCCGAGCTCACCCACGACGGCGAGGCCGTCGACTTCCCCGAGCCGGGCGTCTACAAGCGGCCCATCGCCTTCAACGTCCTGCCGCTCGCGGGCAACCTGGTCGACGACGGCTCCTTCGAGACCGACGAGGAGCAGAAGCTCCGCCACGAGTCCCGCAAGATCCTGGAGATCCCCGAGCTCAAGGTCTCCGGCACCTGTGTGCGCGTGCCCGTCTTCTCCGGCCACTCGGTGCAGGTCAATGCCCGCTTCGAGCGCCCCGTGAGTGTCGAGCGCGCCTACGAGCTGCTGGAGCACGCCGCGGGCGTGGAGCTCTCGGAGATCCCGACGCCGCTCCAGGCCGCCGGCAAGGACGCGTCGTACGTGGGCCGCATCCGGGTCGACGAGACCGTCGACAACGGCCTGGCGCTGTTCCTGTCCAACGACAATCTCCGCAAGGGCGCGGCGCTGAACGCCGTGCAGATCGCGGAGCTGGTGGCGGACGAGCTGCGCGGCTAGAACCTAGGCGGCGGCCTGGGGCCGCCGCACCTCGAAGTGGAAGCAGCCGTACTCGACGGCGCGTACGTGCACCAGCGCGACGGCCGGGTCGGCGAACGCTTCCGCGATCGCCTCGTCGAAGGCTTCGGTGGCCGCCTCCGGGATCTCCAGGAGGCGGCCTCCTGCTATCCGGCCGTCGGCGTCGTAGCGGCGCAGTGTGCGCAGCGCACCCGGCCGGGCGAAGGGGTAGCCGTCCTGGGGCGCGGGCCCCTCGCATTCCTCGGCGTGGATGAAGACGGGCCCCTGCTCGTCGTACGCGCCGGGCCGCGCCCAGCTCTCGGCGGCCCAGCGGCGCAGCGGGGCGTACGAGACGAGGGCGATGGACTCGCCCACCCTGCTGGGGCGGAGGCAGCAGCGCAGCGGGGCACCGCCCTCGGGGTCGCTGAAGGGTTCGCAGGCGTGGCCCGCGTCGTCGGCGGCGCGGAGCTGCCGCAGGACGGCCGGTTCGACAGCTCGGACGGTCCACCGTGCCGGTGCTGCCGCGGGTGCGGGTGTCAGGGGTGTCTGTGTCATGGCTTCAGCGTGGCGTTGTCCGGGCCCGGTTTCCGGCGGGATTCGGACGTCATGTTCGCCTGGGTCAGTGGCCGCCGCGCGCCGGGCCCGCGCCCGCGTCGCCCGGGCCCGACGTTCGGCGGTACGCCGCGTCGATGGAGGCCAGTTCATCCACGGTGAGCACGTCCTCCACCCGCTCGAAGCCGTCCGGGGCGCGCTCGGCCACCGCCCGGAGCAGCCGGTCGGCGGGCATCTCGCGCATCGCGCGCACCAGGTCACCGGTCAGCGGGGCGCGCTCGCTCTCATATGCCCGCAGCGCGGAGGGGACTGACGCGGCTGACGTCAGGGCGCGGGCCAGCGCCCGTGCGTCGAGCACCGCCTGCGAGCCACCATTCGAACCGATCGGATACATCGGGTGGGCCGCGTCCCCGAGCAGCGTCACCCGGCCGCGGCCCCAGCTCTCCAGCGGATCGCGGTCGGCCATCGGGTACTCCAGGATCTCCTCGGTCGCGGCCAGCAGGGCCGGCACATCGAGCCCGAGCCGGTCCAGCTTCCAGTCCGCGTAGTGCGCGAGGACATCCGCGAGCCGTCCCGTGCGGTTCCACGCAGCGCCTTCGACCGGGCCGCCCTCGGCGACCCGGACCTCGCACACCCAGTTGAGCAGCGCCTCTCCGCGCTCCTCGGCGCGGCGCGAGATGGGGTAGACGACCAGCTTGGCGGTGGCGTTGCTGCCCACGACGGCCATCGTGCGGCCCCCGAGGAACGGCTCGGCGCGTACCGTGCCGCGCCACATCCGGACGCCGTTCCAGAGCGGGAGCCGCTGCTCGCCGGGGTGCAGCAGGGCGCGCACCCGGGAGTGCAGCCCGTCCGCTCCGACCAGTGCCTCCGCCCGCTCGGTGGTGCGGACGCCGGTCGTCGTCGACCGCAGGGTGACGCGCAGCCCGTCGGCGTCCTCGGCGTGCTCCTCGAAGCCGTCGAGAGCCGTGCCGGTGCGCACGGCGTCCGCTCCGAGCCTGTCCCGGACGGCTTCGTACAGCAGGGCCTGGAGCTCGCCGCGGTGGAGCGAATACTGCGGCCGGAGATGGCCCTGGGCGAGGCCGCGGGGCTCGGACCAGATGCGGTTGCCGTGGCGGTCGAAGTGCGCCATCTCGGCGGTGGGCACGGCGACCTGGGCGAGGGCGTCGCCGAGGCCGAGGGCGGTGAGTTCCTCGACGGCGTGCGGCAGCAGATTGATGCCGACACCGATCGGCCGGAGCTCCGCCGCCGCCTCGACCAGCCGGGCCCGTATCCCGGCCCGGTGCAGTGCGAGGGCGGTGGTGAGCCCTCCGATGCCCGCCCCCGCGACGAGCACGTCGACACCCATAATGCTCCCCTCAGCTCCCCGGTCCCCCGCAGCGTACTGGCGCGGCTCCACGGCGCCATTAGTCACAGGCGGTGGACGGGGGCACCGTGAAAAGATGGGCGGAACTGTCACGAACCGAGGAGATGACCGCGTGCCTGGCACGAATCTGACCCGCGAAGAGGCGCAGCAGCGGGCGCGCCTGCTGACCGTGGACTCGTACGAGATCGATCTCGATCTGAGCGGTGCGCAGGAGGGCGGGACCTACCGGTCCGTGACCACCGTGCGCTTCGACTCCGCGGAGGACGGCGCGGAGAGCTTCATCGACCTGGTCGCCCCGGCGGTCCACGAGGTCGTGCTGAACGGCAAGTCCCTGGACGTCGCCGCCGTGTTCCGCGACTCGCGCATCGCGCTGAAGCATCTGCACGCCGGGCGCAACGAGCTGCGGGTGGTCGCCGACTGCTCCTACACCAACACCGGTGAGGGCCTGCACCGTTTCGTCGATCCGGTGGACCAGCAGGCGTATCTCTACACGCAGTTCGAGGTGCCGGACGCCCGCCGGGTGTTCGCCAGCTTCGAGCAGCCGGACCTCAAGGCAACGTTCCGTTTCACGGTGACCGCCCCCGAGGGCTGGACCGTGATCTCCAACTCGCCGACCCCGGAGCCGAAGGACAACGTCTGGCGCTTCGAGCCGACGCCCCGGATCTCCACATACATCACGGCGCTCATCGTCGGTCCGTACCACGCGGTCCACAGCTCGTACGAGAAGGACGGCCAGTCCGTCCCGCTGGGCATCTACTGCCGGCCCTCGCTGGCCGAGTTCCTGGACGCGGACGCGATCTTCGAGGTCACCCGGCAGGGCTTCGACTGGTTCCAGGAGAAGTTCGACTACGCGTACCCCTTCGCCAAGTACGACCAGCTCTTCGTCCCCGAGTTCAACGCGGGCGCGATGGAGAACGCGGGCGCGGTGACCATCCGCGACCAGTACGTCTTCCGCTCGAAGGTGACGGACGCGGCGTACGAGGTACGGGCCGAGACCATCCTGCACGAGCTCGCCCACATGTGGTTCGGCGACCTCGTCACCATGGAGTGGTGGAACGACCTGTGGCTGAACGAGTCGTTCGCCACCTACACCTCCATCGCCTGCCAGGCCGCCGCACCCGGCTCCCGCTGGCCGCACTCGTGGACCACGTTCGCGAACTCGATGAAGACGTGGGCGTACCGGCAGGACCAACTGCCCTCCACGCACCCGATCATGGCCGAGATCGGTGACCTCGACGACGTCCTGGTCAACTTCGACGGCATCACCTACGCCAAGGGCGCCTCGGTGCTCAAGCAGCTCGTCGCCTACGTCGGCGAGGACGAGTTCTTCCGCGGTGTGCAGGCGTACTTCAAGGCGCACGCCTTCGGCAACACCCGGCTGACCGACCTGCTCGGCGCACTGGAGGAGACCTCCGGCCGGGATCTCCAGACCTGGTCGCAGAAGTGGCTCCAGACGGCCGGCATCAACATCCTGCGCCCGGAGATCGAGGTGTCGGACGAGGGCCATGTCACCTCCTTCTCCGTACGCCAGGAGGCCCCCGCGCTGCCCGCCGGCGCCAAGGGCGAGCCCATCCTGCGTCCGCACCGGATCGCGATCGGCTGCTACGACCTCGACGCCGCCGGCAAGCTGGTGCGCACGAGCCGGATCGAGCTGGACGTCGACGGCGAGCTCACCGATGTGCCCTTCCCGCAGAACACCCGCCGCCCCGCGGTGGTCCTGCTCAACGACGACGACCTGACGTACGCCAAGGTCCGGCTCGACGAGGAGTCGCTGAGGGTCGTCACCGAGCACCTCGGCGACTTCACCGAGTCGCTGCCGCGTGCGCTGTCCTGGGCCTCCGCCTGGGACATGACCCGCGACGGCGAACTGCCGGCCCGGGCCTATCTGTCGCTGGTCCTGTCCGGCATCGGCAAGGAGTCGGACATCGGTGTGGTGCAGTCGCTGCACCGCCAGGTGAAGCTGGCGATCGACCTGTACGGCGCGCCCGAGTGGCGCGAGGCGGGCCTGACCCAGTGGACCGACGCGACCCTCGCGCACCTGCGGGCCGCCGAGGCCGGCAGCGACCACCAGCTGGCCTGGGCACGGGCGTTCGCCGCGACGGCGCGGACCCCGCAGCAGCTGGACCTGCTCCAGGCGCTGCTGGACGGCACCGAGTCGGTCGAGGGCCTGGCCGTGGACACCGAGCTGCGCTGGGCGTTCGTGGAGCGCCTGGCCTCGGTGGGGCTGCTGGAGGAGGACGAGATCGCGGCGGAGTACGAGCGGGACAAGACGGCCGCCGGTGAGCGCCATGCGGCGACCGCGCGTTCCGCCCGACCGACGCCGGAGGCCAAGGCCGAGGCGTGGGCGTCCGTCGTGGAGAGCGACAAGCTGCCCAACTCCATGCAGGAGTCGGTGATCGCCGGGTTCGTCCAGAGCGACCAGCGCGAACTCCTCGCCCCCTACGCGGAGAAGTTCTTCTCCTCGGTCAAGGGCGTGTGGGAGTCCCGCAGCCACGAGATGGCCCAGCAGATCGCGGTCGGTCTCTACCCGTCCCTCCAGGTCTCCCAGGACACACTGGACGCCACCGACGCGTGGCTGGACTCCGCGGAGCCGAACGCGGCGCTGCGGCGGCTGATCTCGGAGTCGCGCGCCGGTGTGGAGCGGGCGCTGAGGGCGCAGGCGGCCGACGCGGCCTCCGCGTAGCGGGACAGTTCAGCTCGGGCCGTTGAACGGCCGCGGCCGTCCGGACGCACCGGGCCGCCGCGGTGACGTCCGAACGACGGCCGCGCTTCAAGGCGCCCGGACCGCAGGGTCCGGGCGCCTTCGCGTTCTCCGGGGCCTTCGGGTTCCTGGGCCTTCGGCGTGCTCTGGGGGCGGCCGTCGCCTCAGACCGCGCGCAGGCCGCCCGGCCGGCGCCCCGTGAGGCGGTCGAGGGCAGTGGCCGTGACGTCGTCGGCCGGGAGATGGATCAGCAGGCGCTGGTCGTCGTCTGCCGGCAGCTCCAGCGTCTCGTGGGCGAGGCGCAGTTCACCCGCCTCGGGGTGTGCCCACCGGGTCACGCCCGTCGGCCTCGGCAGACCCGGGAGGCTCTCCACCCGCGCCGAGAAGCCGGTGCCCGCGGTGAGCGCCAACTCGTCCGCGAGGAGGGCGATATGGGGGTCCGCGCGGAACGGGCCCTCCTTGAGCGTGGCGACCAGTTCGTCCGCGACCGGGTCCCAGTCGGGGTAGAGCGTCCGTGCCCGCGCGTCGGTGAACACGAAGCGCGCGAGATTGGGCGGAGTGCCGTCCAGCAGTCCGGCGGGTCCGGCGAGACGGGCGTAGCCGTCCGTCCAGGCGAGCTGGTCGCTCAGCCGGTTCAGCAGCACGGCGGGCGCGGGCTCCAGCCGCTCCATCAGGGCGCGGACGGTGGGGCGGACCGTTCTGCTCGGTCCCGCGTCCCCGCGGCAGGTGAACCCGCCGTCCGCCGCCTTGATCAGCCGGTGCAGATGCATACGTTCGGCCGGGGTGAGCCGCAGCGCCTCGGCGAGCGCGGACAGCACCTGCGGGGACGGCCTGCGGTCGCGCCCCTGTTCCAGCCGGGTCACGTACTCGACGCTCACGCCCGCGAGGGTGGCCACCTCGGAGCGGCGCAGACCGGGCGTACGGCGGCGGGAGCCGGCCGGCAGGCCCACCTCGGCGGGTGTGACGGCTTCGCGGCGCGTCCGCAGGAAGAGGCCAAGCTCGTTGTCGCTCACCATTCGAACGTAACAGCCGTGGCCGGCCGGATCGTGGCCCTGCCACTACCAGCATCGGCCCGGTCTTCCTGGCACGGGCGCCGGAGCGCAGGTTGGTGGGACACCCCGGCCGGCCGGCCGGGCCGTTCGACAAGGAGCACCTCATGTCCGACCTCGTGTCCGACCTCGCGTCCGAAGCGCCTCTGCGACTCGCGGTGATCATCGGCAGTGTCCGGGAGGGGAGGTTCGGTCCGGTGGTGGCGCGCTGGTTCGCCGAACAGGCCGAGCAGCACGGCGCGTTCACCGTCGATGTGATCGATCTGGCGGATACGCCGCTGCCGCTGGAACTGCCGCCCGTGCCTCCCGCGCTGGAGCCCGACATGGCCCGCCCGGACGGGATGGCGGACCTGACACGGCGGCTGGGGGCGGCGGACGCGGTCGTCGTGGTGACGCCCGAGTACAACCGCAGCTTCCCGGCATCCCTGAAGGCGGCCGTCGACTGGCACTACACGCAATGGCAGGCCAAACCGGTCGGCTTCGTGGGCTACAGCGGGGGCAGCGGCGGCATTCTGGCGATGGAACAGCTGCGCCAGGTCTTCGGGGAACTGCACGCGCACACGCTGCGGGACGTCGTGTCCTTCCCGCGCTACTACCTGCTGTTCGACCAGGACGGCACGCTCAAGGAGCCCGAGGGCCCGGCGGGGGCGGCGAAGGTGATGCTGGACCGGCTGGTGTGGTGGGGCTCGGTGCTGCGGGACGCCCGGCGCGAGAGGCCGTTCGCGGCGCAGCTCTAGGACCTGGGGCGGACCGGCGCGTCAGGGCGTCCGTCCCGCGGCCACGCTCCTCAGCGCGTCCAGCACCCTCCCGGCGCCCCGCCCCTCCTCCGCTCCGCTGCGCACCGCCGCCACGACGTGCCGCCGCGGCTGGTCGGCGGTGGGTGCCCGCAACACCACGCCCGGCCGCGCGTCCCGCTCCGCCGTCGCCATCCGTGGGACCAGCGCGACGCCCATCCCCGCCTCGACCATCGCGAGGATCGCCGTCCAGCCCGCGGCCGAGTGCGCCTGTTCGGGGACGAAGCCCGCGGCCTCGCACGCCGCGAGCGTGATCTCGGACCAGGGCCCGCTGCCGCCGAAGATCCAGGGCTCGCCGGACAGGTCCGCCAGCCGCAGGGCCGGCGCCGTGGCCAGCGGGTGACCGGCGGGCAGGGCCACGTCCAGGGGGTCGGCGAGCAGCGGGACGCGGCTGAACTTCGGGTCGCGCGCGGTCGGCGCGTGCGCGGCCAGCGACAGGGCCACGTCCACCTCACCGGCGAGGAGCAGGTCGTAGGCCTCCGCTGCCTCCGCCTCGCGGACGCGTACCTCCAGTGCCGGGTGGTCGCTGCGCAGCCGCTGGACCGCCGGTACGACCAGTGCGGGCACGGCCGTCGAGAAGGCGGCAAGGCGCACCTCCCCCACCTCGCCGTGCAGATAACCGGTCAACTCGGCTTCCGCCCGTTCCAGTTGGGCGAAGACGGCCTCCGCGTGCCGCAGGACGAGATGAGCGGCGTCGGTGAGCCGGACGCGGCGGCCGTGCGCCTCCAGCAGCGGAACGCCCAGCTGCTTGGCGAGGTTGGCGAGCTGCTGCGAGACGGCCGAGGGGGTCATCAGCAGCGCCTCGGCGGTGGCCGTCACGGTCCCCCGCTCGCCCAGCGTGCGGAGGATCCGGAGCTTCCTGATGTCCCACTCGGTCATGTCCGCACCGTATCCGGGGCGCGGCTGGGGGCTGTCCCGTACTGGCGCTTCATCGCGTACGTGGTGAAGATCATCCCGTTGTCGAAGACCCGGCTGCTCGTCACCGCGAGGTCGCTCACGGCGAAGTCCGCGGAGAACATCGGGATACCGGAACCGAGCAGCACGGGGTAGGTCTTCACATGCAGTTCGTCGATCTCTTCGCGCAACTGCCCCGCGAGGACTCCGCCACCGCAGAGGTAGATGTCCAGGCCGTCCTGCGCCTTGAGGTCGCGGACCGCGGCGACCGGGTCCTCGGGGACCAGCTCCACCGCCGGGTCGGGCGACGCCTTCAGGCTGCGGGAGACGACGTACTGCCGCATATGGGCGTAGGGGCTGGTCACGCCCATGTCCAGCGCGAGCTGGTAGGTGCCGCGGCCCATCAGCAAGGTGTCGAAGCGGACGTTCTCCGCGCGCTCGATGCCGAGCAGCCGGCGTATGTACGTGGGGAGGGTCTCGGGGTACTGCGTCGTCGCGTACCGGGTGAACTCCTCACTGATCGGATAGATGTTGCCGTCGCCTGCGGGGTCCGCGATGAAGCCGTCGACGGAGGAGGCGATGTAGTACACGAGCTTGCGCACACCGGGTCCTGTTCGTCGGGGAACGAGGGGCGGCCAGATCCCCTGACCACGACATCCATAGTGCTTCATCTGTAGTGGTCACCGCAAGGCCCTTTTCCCGCAGCCTCACCGGCCCCTGCTCGACCCCAGCGCCACCCCGCCGAGGATCAGGGCCATGCACAGCAGTTGCAGCGGCCCCGTCGGCTCGTCGAGCAGGACGAGGGAAAGAGCCGCCACGCACACGGGCTGGAGGTAGTAGACGATTCCCGCGCGGGCCGCGCCGATGAGGGCGATCGCCTTGTTCCATGCGAAAAAGGCGATCGCGGAGGAGAAGACCCCGACATACACCAGCGGCCCCGCGGTGCCCGCCGTCACGGCGAACCCGCCCTGGACGGCGAGGCTGACGCCGTACGCCGGGGCCAGCATCAGCGCGCCGAGGACGAAGGTCGTGAACAGGAAGGCCGGTCCGCCGATCTCGGCGGGCCGCCGTCGCAGCAGGGCGCTGTACGAGGCGAAGCTGAGCGCGGCTCCGAACATCCACAGGTCACCGGTGCCGAAGGACGGAATCGGGGACCCGTCGCCGACGAGCAGCAGGACACCCAGCAGGGCGACCGTCATTCCGGCCACCCGGCGCGGCCCGAGCCGCCGGCCGCCGACGCGTTCGTACACCGCCATCACGACGGGCGACGCGGCCATGATCATGCCCATGTTCCCGGCGGTCGTGGTCACGCCGGCCTGGTTGACGAGCGTGTTGTAGACCGTGACGCCGAGGAGCGCGGCGAGGGTGATCCGGCCGAAGTGGCGGCGGATCAGGGCCCGTTGCCGCCAGGTCTCGCGTGCCGCGAACGGCGCCACGGCGACGATCGCCACCACCCAGCGCCAGAAGGCGGCCTGCACCGGGGGAACCGTCTCGTGGAGGGCCCGCGAGGTGACGAAGCTCCCCGACCAGACGACCGTCGCGACGGCGGCGAGCAGGAGCCCGAGCCCGGAGGCCCGTCGCACCCTTTCCGCCGGCGTCGTCCCGCTGCTGCGGACGTGGTCATGGTCGAGGACTGTCATCGGCTGTCACGCACCTCTCCCCCGAAGGGGTCGACTGGGGTTACGTGAGCCACCGTCGCAGCGACGGAACGCTTAGGTCCATCGAAAACTTTCGATCATTCCTTGAAGGAAAACTGAACGATCCGAGGAACGAGACACGTCCGGGCACGACAAGGGCGCCCCAGGGGTGCGTGCGCACCCCGGGGGCGCCCCGGAGAATGTCGGTGCAGCTACCTCGCGGTCAGGTCTGCTTCCTGGACTTGTCGAGCACCATCACCAGGCCCACGATCAGCAGGAAGATGCCCACCGGCGCGGCGACGAACAGACCCAGCGTCTCGGCCACACTCAGGCCCGGGCCCGGGTCGTCGCCGTCGTCACGCATCGAGGCGACCGCGGGCGACGACAGGAGCAGCATCATCAGCGTCGTACCGGCCGCGACGGCGCCGGCGCGCAAAGCGTTCTTCTTGTCCACGGTGCCAAAAGTAGCGAACGCCTAAGCCGGGCGCGCGTCCGGGGGTGCCGTACGGGGACCGAAGACCTCCATCAGCGCATGCAGCCGGGGTGAGGCGGCCAGCTCCTCCAGCGTCATCGGGTGGCCCTCGGCGTCCGCGACCGGCAGCCGCCAGTTCGGGTACTCGTCCCAGGTGCCGGGCAGATTCTGCGGACGCCGGTCCCCCACCGCGTCGGGCAGCCAGACCCCGACCATCCGGGCGGGTGTCCGCAGCAGGAAGCGGTAGACCGCGCGGATCTGCCCCTCCTCGTCGCTCGTGCCCTCGGGCAGCAGGCCGAGACCGCTGAGCAGCGCGAGCCATTCGCCGACGTCCGCCAGCTCCTGAGTACGCTCCTGCTCCAGAGGACGGGTGAGCAGCCCGAGCCGGTGGCGCAGCTCCACGTGCTCACCGGTCAGCCGGGCCGCGGTGGACGGCAGATCGTGCGTCGTCGCGGTGGCCACACAGCCCTCGCGCCACTGTTCGGGCGGCAGCGGGCGGCCGGTGCGCGACCAGTCCCGTTCGAACCAGAGCACGGAAGTGCCCAGCACACCGCGGCGGGTGAGGGCCTCCCGGACGCCCGGCTCGACGGTGCCGAGGTCCTCCCCTATGACCACGGCCCCGGCGCGGTGGGCCTCCAGCACGAGAACGGCCAGCATCGCCTCGGCGTCGTAGCGGACGTAGGTGCCCTCGGTGGGCGGACTGCCCTCGGGGACCCACCAGAGCCGGAACAGGCCCATGACATGGTCGATGCGCAGGGCACCGGCGTTCTTCAGCAGACCCCGCAGCAGACCGCGGTACGGGGCGTATCCGGAGGCGGCGAGCACGTCGGGCCGCCACGGTGGCAGACCCCAGTCCTGGCCGCGTGCGTTGAAGGCGTCCGGCGGTGCGCCGACCGACATCCCGGCGGCGAAGGCGTCGCGCTGGGCCCAGGCGTCCGCGCCGCCCGGATGCACGCCGACGGCCAGGTCGTGGACGATGCCGACGCCCATGCCCGCCTCGCGGGCCGCCTGTCCCGCCGCGGCCAGTTGCTGGTCGGTGAGCCAGGCGAGCCGGCAGTGGAAGTCGACCCGGTCCATCAGCTCGTGCCGGGCACGGGCGGTCTCCGCCGAGCGGGGGTCCTTGAGCTCCTCGGGCCAGGTGTGCCAGTCCGAGCCGTGCACCTCGGCGAGGGCGCACCAGGTGGCGTGGTCCTCCAGCGCGCGGCCCTGGGCGGACAGGAAGTCCCAGTAGGCGGCGCGGCGGCCGGGCCCGAGCGGCACACGCTGCACCAGGTCCAGGGCCTCGCGCTTCAGCTCCCACACCGCGTCCCGGTCGATCAACGCGCCCTTCTGGAGTACGGCGGTGCGCAGACCGGCGGCCTTCTCGCGCAGCTCGCCCAGCCGTTCCCGGGCGCGCTCGTCCACGTATCCGTACTCGGGGATGTTCTCGATGCGCAGATGGACGGGGTCGGGGAAGCGGCGGGACGAGGGCCGGTACGGCGAGGGGTCCGTGGGTGCTCCGGGCACGGCCGCGTGCAACGGGTTGACCTGCACGAAGCCGGCGCCGAGCGCGCGCCCGGACCAGGTGGCGAGCTCGGCCAGGTCCCCGAGGTCGCCCATCCCCCAGGACCGGTCGGAGAGCAGGGAGTAGAGCTGGACCAGGAAGCCGTGGGAACGGCCGTCGGGCTGCGGCACGGCGGCGGGCGCGACGACGAGCGCGCTGCGGGCGGTGCGGCCGTCGGGCGCCTCGGCCCGCAACTGGTGTACACCGCAGGGCAGTTCCGCCCAGGACGGGGCGACGGCCTCGGCCTGTCCGGCAGTGCCCTCGGCCATACCGGCGGGCGCTGCTCCGTCCTCCGCGCGCCCGGTCAGCCACTCGACGGCCGGCTCGTCGTCAGCGGCGTCCTCGATGTCGATGCGCAGGGCCGTGCCCGCGGGCAGCTCGGCGAGCGCGCGCGGCAGGGAGAAGGGCGCGGTGTCCTCGCGCCACAGGACCACGGTCGGGGGCAGCAGCCGGCTCGCGGCGACGGATTCGGCATGGTCCAGCGCGTCCCGGACGGCCGCGTCGCCGGACGCGTCGACGCCGAGCGCGGCGAGGACGGCGACGACCGTGGTCTCGGGAACGGGGACGGTCACACCCTCGGAGGGCGTGTGGTCGGTGGCGACTCCGTGCAGCGCGGCGAGCCGGGCAAGGCCCATTCAGACTCCTGGGGACTCCGTGCCGCCGGCGGTCCGGGCGGCGGTCGGCTCGCTGGTGAGGGGCGTGATGTCGGCGAGCGGGGGTTCGCTGGTCAGGGGGGCTACGTCGGGCAGCGGGGGTTCACTGGTCAGCGGGCCGGGGCCCGGGACCTGTTTGGACAGGGCGGAAAGCAGCAGATGAGCGGATGCGGCCACGACGGTCACTCCAAACTGACGGTAACGGGTCACACGAGCCCTACCCAGCGGGCGCGACGGCAGACGTGTCGAGGCCCTCCTCGTGTTTCCTGTCACATCCCGTTCCGGCGGCCCCAGTTGGATCACACCACCCATACCGCCCGGCAAATGGTGCACAACGGCCGTGCGCATTGACACCCTCCGTGCGGTGGTGGTGGGCTCGAACCGACCGGTACGGCAAGGGGACGAGGGGAGACCGGCGTGCGGCTCGCGCGCAGCAGGCGTACGGCCACGGCTGTCGCCGTCGCCGTCATCGGAGGTCTCCTCGGGGGTGCGCAGGGCGCGGTCGCCGCGCCGGGCGACCCCGGCACCCCCGTCCGTACGGCCAAGGACCCCGAGGGCGAGTCCGCGCTGCCCGCCGTGTGGCCGCGTCCGCAGCGGATGGCGGCCGCCGGGCCCGCGATACCGCTCGGCGACGAGGCGACGGTCATCGCCGGCGAAGGCGCGGATCCCCATGCCGTGGAGCTCGCGCAGCAACTGCTGCGCGACGCGGGCGTGCGCACCCTCTACACCACGGCACCGGGCCGCGGCCCGGTCGTGCGCGTCGGCGGGACAGGCGCCCAGGACGCCCTGCGCGCCCTGCGCTCGCCCGAACGCACCGATCTGCCCGCGGGCGGCTACCGGATCGCCGTCGGCACCGTCCAGGGCCGTGACACGGTCGCGCTCGACGGCATCGGCGAGGACGGTCTGTTCCACGGCGTCCAGACGCTGCGGCAGCTGATCACCGAACGCCGGGGCGGTGCGGCGGCGGGCAGGACCGTCGCGGGAGTCGTCGTACGCGACTGGCCGGGCACGGCGGTGCGCGGGATGACGGAGGGCTTCTACGGGCAGCCGTGGAGCCACCGCCGGCGGCTCGCCCAGATCGACTTCATGGGTCGCACCAAGCAGAACCGGTACCTCTACGCCCCGGGCGACGACCTGTTCCGGCAGGCGCGCTGGCGCGACCCCTACCCGGCGGCCCAGCGCGCCGAGTTCCGCGAACTGGCCGAGCGGGCGCGGCGCAACCACATCACCCTCGCCTGGGCCGTCGCGCCCGGGCAGGAGATGTGCATGGCCAAGGACGGCGACATCAAGGCGCTGACCCGCAAGATCGACGCCATGTGGGCGCTGGGTGTGCGGGCGTTCCAGCTCCAGTTCCAGGACGTCAGCTACAGCGAGTGGCACTGCGGTGCGGACGCGGACGCCTTCGGCTCGGGCCCGGAAGCGGCGGCGCGCGCGCAGGCCCGGGTGGCCGGCGCGGTGGCGCGGCATCTGGCGGATCGGCACCCGGACGCCGCACCCCTGTCGCTGATGCCGACGGAGTTCTACCAGGACGGCGCCACCGATTACCGGCGGGCGCTGGCCGAGAAACTCGACAGCCGCGTCCAGGTGGCCTGGACGGGTGTCGGCGTCGTGCCGCGCACCATCACCGGACAGGAACTGACCGGCGCGCGCGAGGCGTTCAAGCACCCGCTCGTCACCATGGACAACTACCCGGTCAACGACTACGCGCAGGACCGGATCTTCCTCGGCCCCTACACCGGCCGGGAGCCCGCGGTGGCGACCGGCTCCGTCGCCCTGCTGGCCAACGCGATGGAGCAGGCGTCCGCCTCCCGCATCCCGCTGTTCACCGCCGCGGACTACGCCTGGAACCCGAAGGGGTACCGGCCGCAGGAATCCTGGCGGGCCGCGATAAACGACCTCGCGGGCGGCGACACGAAGACCCGCGAGGCGCTCACCGCCCTGGCGGGCAATCACTCCTCGTCCATCCTCAGCCCCACCGAGTCCGGCTACCTCCAGCCGCTTCTGAACGACTTCTGGCGCACGCGTACCGGCACCGACGCCGCCGCCCGGGACCGCGCGGCCGCCGGGCTGCGCGCCGCCTTCACCGTGATGCGGGAGGCGCCCGAGCGCCTGAAGCGCCCCGCGGACGGGCTGCTGGACGACGAAGTGCGGCCGTGGCTGGAGCAGTTGTCGCGCTACGGACGGGCCGGTGAGCTCTCGGTCGACATGCTCCAGGCGCAGTCCCGCGGCGACGGCGTCACCGCCTGGCGCGCCTCGCTGGACCTGGAGCCGCTGCGCAAGGAGCTGGCGGCCGGGCAGGTCACTGTCGGCAAGGGTGTGCTGAAGCCGTTCGTGGACCGGGCCGTGAAGGAGTCGGCGGCCTGGACGGGCGCGGACCGTGTCGCCGGCACCGCCGGCGAGGACACCGTCCACCTCGGCCGGGCCCGTCCGGTGGGCGCGGTCACCGCGATGACCACACCGGGCACCGCGCCCGGCCGGCTGGAGGCACACGTCCCCGGCCAGGGCTGGCGCCCGCTCGCCGCCCTCTCGCCGAGCGGCTGGACCCAGGCCGACGCGAAGGGCCTGCGGGCGGACGCGGTGCGCGTCGTCCCGGACGGCGCCGAGCCCGTGGCCGTGCGGTCGCTGGTGCCGTGGTTCGCCGACGAGCCGCCCGCCGGACTCGACCTGGTGCGCGACGAGACCGACGCGGAGATCGGCGGCGGTCCGCAGCGGGCCGGAGTCCGGCTGACCCCGCAGCGGCCGGGCGAGGTGCGCGGCACGCTCACGGCGAAGGCCCCGGCCGGGATCAAGGTGACGGTGCCGAAGGAGACGACGGTCCCGCGCGGCCTGCGCACGACCGTGCCGGTCGAGGTGTCCGTCCCGGCGGGCACGCCGGCCGGTGAGTACCGGGTGCCGCTCTCCTTCGGCGGCCAGGAGCGCACGCTGACGGTGCGCGCCTATCCGCGCACCGGAGGTCCGGACCTGGCGCGGGAGAGCGGCGCCGCCGCGTCCTCGTCGGGCGACGAGACGCCCGACTTCCCGGCCCCGGCCGCGGTCGACGGTGATGCGAAGACCCGCTGGTCCTCCCCCGCCGAGGACGGCGCCTGGTGGCAGCTGGAGCTCGCCCGCCCGGCCCGCGTCGGCCAGGTGGTGCTGCACTGGCAGGACGCGTACGCGAAGAAGTACCGCATCCAGGTCTCGGCGGACGGCCGCACCTGGCGCACCGCGGCGACGGTCCAGGACGGCGGGGGCGGACGCGAGTCGGTCCGCATGGACGCGCGCGACACCCGCTTCGTCCGGGTCCAGGGCGAGGCGCGGGCCACGCAGTACGGCTACTCGCTGTGGTCGGTGGAGGCCTACGCGGTCGCGGAATAGCTTCCGCGGAACAGCTTCGGCGGAGCAGCTTCCGCCCGCCGCCGCGGTGCGGGGGCGCGCGAGGGCGCGAGGGACGGGCGGCCGCACGGCACCGACCGCCGTCACGCGCTTCCGTGCCCCGTGGGGCGGACCGCCGTCACACGCTTCGGCCGCCCCTGGGGGCGGACCGGGGCACAAAAAAGGCCTGGTCCTCAGGCAGGGATGCCGTCGATCCGGGCCATCGCGTCGTCCGCGCCGTACGGCTGCAGGTATGGCAGCCAGCGCGGGTCCCTATGTCCGGTCCCGATGATCCGCCAGGCGAGTCCGCTCGGCGGCGCGGGTTGATGGCGCAGGCGCCACCCCAGTTCCCGCAGGTGCCGGTCGGCCTTGACGTGGTTGCAGCGGCGGCAGGCCGCCACCACGTTGTCCCAGACGTGCTGTCCGCCACGGCTGCGCGGAACGACATGGTCGACGCTGGTTGCGACGCCACCGCAGTACATGCAGCGCCCGCCGTCACGGGCGAACAGTGCTTTGCGGGTGAGAGGAACAGGCCCCCGGTAGGGAACCCGTACGAACCGCTTCAGCCGGACGACGCTGGGTGCGGCGATGACACGGGTGGCACTGTGCATGAAGGCGCCGGACTCCTCGAGGCAGAGAGCCTTGTTCTCCAGGACGAGGATGAGCGCGCGGCGGAGCGGTACGACGCCGAGCGGCTCGTACGACGCGTTGAGGACCAGGACGTGCGGCACGGTGGATGCCTCCTTGTACGCCGGCGGCGCGTGGCTCGCGCCGGGACGATCTGCTCTTCAGTCTCTCCTCATGCCTGCTCCGAGCGCCACCACGTAGTGGTAACGGGCTCGAGGTGTTTTCGACCACATGGGATACGACGCCTTTCTCCCCGGGTTTCATCCCCAGGTGAGCCTCGTCTCTCCCTCGAACATGGCAACGGAGCACACGCCATGCCCCGTTAGTGTGGTTGGGCCGTCGTCCGCAATGCCTGGAGGCTTCCCTCGTGACCGCGTTCTTGTCATCTGTCCCCTGGGCAGCCGATCCGTCGACCGAGCCGGTCTCGCTCGACGAGGCCGCCAAGCAGGCCGGAGACGCCGCAGGCTGGGTGGAGCAGAACTGGTCCACCTGGCTGAACACGGGCCTGCGCATCGCCCTGATCATCGTCGTCGCGCTGGTGCTGCGGATGCTCCTGCGCCGTGCGCTGACGCGGCTGATAGCGCGGATGAACCGGTCCGCGCAGGCCGTGGAGGGCACCGCCCTGGGCGGTCTCCTGGTCAACGCCGAGCGCCGCCGGCAGCGCTCGGAGGCCATCGGTTCGGTGCTCCGGTCGGTCTCGTCCTTCGTGATTCTCGGCACAGCGGGTCTGATGATCCTCGGCGCCTTCAAGATCGATCTGGCGCCGCTGCTGGCCTCCGCGGGTGTCGCGGGTGTCGCGATCGGTTTCGGCGCACGCAATCTCGTGACCGACTTCCTCTCCGGTGTCTTCATGATCATGGAGGACCAGTACGGCGTCGGGGACTCGATCGACGCGGGCGTCGCCTCCGGCGAGGTCATAGAGGTGGGCCTGCGGGTGACCAAGCTCCGCGGTGACGACGGCGAGATCTGGTACGTCCGCAACGGCGAGATCAAGCGGATCGGCAACCTCAGCCAGGGCTGGGCGACCTCGGTGGTCGACGTGACGGTCCGCCCGACGGAGAAGCTGGACCGGGTGAACGCGGTGATCGGCGAGGTCGCGGACGACCTGGCGAAGGCCGAGCCGTGGAACGAGCAGCTGTGGGGCCCGGTGCAGGTGCTGGGCCTGACCGAGGTGCTGCTGGAGTCGATGACCGTCCGGGTCTCGGCGAAGACGATGCCGGGCAAGGCGCTCGGGGTGGAGCGAGAGCTGCGCTGGCGGATCAAGCACGCGTTCGACGCGGCGGGCATCCGTATCGTCGGCGGCCTCCCGCAGGTCGCCGAGGAGTCCGTCCCGGACCCGTCGGCCTCGATGGCAGCCCCGTCGGCCCTGGCGAGCCCGACGTCGCCGCAGTCGCTCGCGGCCTCGCCGATCGCGCCGCCGGCGAACATCTCGAAGTAGAAACGGGTCGGCGCAGGTCACGACGGCGGACCTGCCGCAAGCACTGACGACGAGGCACCACGCGAACGGGCATCCGGGCCATATCGGCCGGGATGCCCGTTTCGCGCTCGTCGGCCGCTCACCACTACGGGTGTTCGTACACGGACCGCTCACGCCCAGTGCGCCCCGCCCGCTCCCTGCCAGGCCGGACGCGCCTTCACCCCGCGGTCACATGACGAACGCATTCGTCACATCTACTACACGCACCCCGTAGGATGCCCGCACTTGCTTACGCGTGTTACCCGTGGGGGGTCATGCGTCATATCTGTGGGGGGTCCACCAGTCATGGTCGGAAAGAGACGCGCGGACATCGGTCGCCGACGCTTCATCCGTGTGGCCGGAGGCACCGTCGCCGGTGCCGCCGTCGCCGGGGGCGGCACGTTCACCGCGATGGCCACCGGGGTCTTCGAGCCCTCTCCGACGGATCCGCTGCAGGGGATGCCGCGCTCGCTGGCGCTGAGCCTGCCCACGTCGCCGGGCAGCACCGAGCCGCCGCTGCCGCCGCTGCCCGATCAGCTGGCCGAGGGCACCATCTCGCGGCCGGGCGCCCGGACGTCGATCCCGTACGCCGACAAGCCCGTGGAGCCGCGGACCGCGCGGGACAACGTCCCCACGGTCCTGCCGTTCGAGTTCAAGGCCGACGGTTTCCGCTGCGTGACCGATCTGCCCGAGGCTCTCAGGCCCTGGCGTGACCGTCCCACCACCTGGGCAAACGTTTCTCCGGACAACGAACACACGTACCTCGACTCCAAGGGCGTCATCCAGTACCGCCCGAGCAAGACGGCCGCCGGCTACGACCAGCCCGTCACCCAGATCCAGTTCGGCCTCGGCTGCATCACCAGCTACCGCGTCGAGCGGGACCCCGCCCGCAAGGCCCTGTTCCTCAAGCGCGCCAAGGCGCAGGCCGGCCGGCTGATCGAGAAGCGCGTCGAGGCCCGTGGCGCCTGGTACTTCCCGTACCCCTTCAACTTCGCGCACGCCGCCCACAGCGGGATCACCTACCGCGCCCCCTGGTACTCCGGCATGGCGCAGGGTGAGGCGATCAGCCTCTTCACTCAGCTCGCCCAGCTCGACGGGGTCACCGAGCAGGAGCGGACGCTCTACAAGGCGGCCGCCGACGGCGCCTTCGCCTCGCTGCTGCGCGCCGACGACGGCAAGCCGTGGGCCGTCAACAAGGACGAGAACGGCTACCTCTGGATACAGGAGTATCCGATGGACGCCCCGGGCGTCTCGGACTACACCTACAACGGCATGATCTTCGCCATGTTCGGCCTCTGGGACTACTTCCAGGCGACCGGCAACCCGCTGGCGGAGAAGCTGTACGACGGGTCGCTGACCACCATGCGCGCCCACTTCCCGCGGCTGCGCAACACCCGCTGGTACTCGTACTACTGCGACACGCACCGTATTCCGTCCCCCACGTACCACCAGCACCACATCAATCTGCTCCGCCAGCTCCACTGGCAGACCGGCAGCCCGAGCATCGCGCACCAGCACGACCAGCTCATCGACGACTTCCCGGCGTACATCCTCAAGGCCGGGGCCGTCGCCGCCTTCGCGGCGGGCACGCACACGCTCTACAAGCTGGACACCCTCGGCGCCGACAAGAGCTTCGGCTGGTCCGCGTCGAAGGGTGACAAGCAGCTCGCCACCAAGAAGGTGACCTTCGCCAAGGCCACCCAGGCGCCGGTGAACGTCCGCCGCCGCATCCAGGGCCGCGGTATCTACTACCGCATCAACGCCGGTGCCTACGCGGGCTGGTGGATCGGCGAGGCCTACCCGAAGGTCTTCCTGCGCGGCGAGTACGTGTCGACCACCTACCGTCCGCTGCGCACCGCGACCTTCCCCGCGAACGTCGAGGTCACCTGCGTCAAGTTCGGTACGAACGGGACCACCGGCACGATGAAGACGGTGAAGTTCACCAAGCCGTCCAACGCGCCGTTCGACCGCCGGGCGGTCGTGAACGGCCGGCCGATGGTCCGGATCACCGCCGGCGGTCTCGCCGGCTACTGGGCGCCTGTCGCCCAGGTTCTCACCGACGGACGATGACCCCGGCGAACGGGCCCCTGCCGAACGGCGGGGGCCCGTTCGCATGCCCCCGTCCGGCGCCGTCCAGGTAACGCTTTGGTTGCCTCGCGAGCGTCGGCCATTGACGCCCGCCCGACATGCGGCTTACTTTCCTCCCACTGAATAGGAAACTTTCCTAACAGTGCAGTCGAGGACATCGCAGCCGAAGGGCAGGTGCATCCGTCGTGGCCGGAACCACACCCGGTACACCGCGCGTACTGCGCGCCATGAACGACCGGGCCGCGCTCGACCTGCTGCTGGAGCACGGTCCGCTCTCGCGCACCAAGATAGGGAAGCTGACGGGCCTCTCCAAGCCCACCGCATCGCAGTTGCTGGCACGGCTGGAGTCCGCCGGTCTGGTGGTCGCCACCGGCACCACGGAGGGGCGGCCCGGCCCCAACGCCCAGCTGTACGCGGTCCATGCGGGTGCCGCGTTCGCCGCCGGACTCGATGTCACCCCGCTGCGGATCCGCGCCGCGGTCGCCGACATCACCGGGACCACCGTCGGCGAGTTCGAACTGCCGACCCCCGGCCGCCGCGCCGACAGCGTCGTCAAGCAGGTCACCGAGGCGCTCGACGGAGCCGTGAAGGCCGCCGGGCTGACCCGGGCCGACATCCACCGCATCGTCATCGCCACCCCCGGCGCCTTCGACCCGTCCACCGGACGGCTGCGGTACGCCTCGCACCTGCCCGGCTGGCACTCCCCCACCCTGCTCGACGAGCTGGCCGCGGTGCTGCCGATGCCCGTCGAGTACGAGAACGACGTCAACCTAGTCGCCGTCGCCGAGCAGCGTCTGGGCGCCGCCCACGGTCATGAGAACTTCGTGCTGCTGTGGAACGAGGAGGGCCTCGGCGCCTCCCTCGTCATCGGCGGCCGGCTGCACCGCGGTTTCACCGGCGGCGCCGGCGAGGTCGGCTTCCTCCCGGTCCCCGGCACCCCGCTGGTGCGCCAGGTGACCAAGGCCAACAGCGGCGGCTTCCAGGAGCTGGCCGGTGCCCAGGCGCTGCCGCGGCTGGCCCGTGACCTCGGCGTCGAGGGTGTCGGCCACGGCCACTACACGGAGGTGGCGACCGCGCTGGTGGCCCGGGCGGCCGAGGCCGACTCCGGCCCGTACCGGCTGCTGCTGGACGCGTACGCGACCGGGCTCGCCACCGGTCTCGCCTCCATGGTCGCCGTACTCGACCCCGAACTCGTCGTCCTGTCCGGCGACGTGATCACCGCCGGCGGGGAGCCGCTGCGAGCCCGCGTCCAGGCGGAACTCGCCGAACTCGCCGCATCCCGCCCCCGACTCGTCCTCGGCTGCGTTCGTGAACACCCGGTCCTGCGCGGGGCGTTGGAGAGCGCCCTCGCCACCACCCGCGACGAAGTCTTCGACACCTCTCGCTGAATCCAGAGACCCCACGCAACGCTCCAGCCCCCAAGACCCCGCTCCCAGGGAGACACAGCCATGCCCAGAAGCCGCCGCACCTCGGCCGTCGCGCTGGCCGCGACCGCCTCGATAGCCCTGCTCACCTCCGCCTGTACGGGGTCGGCCGACGCGGGCGCGAGCGACGATCCGAAAGCGAAGACCACGCTCACCTTCTGGCACGGCTGGAGCGCCCCCAGCGAGGTCAAGGCGATCGAGGCCAACATCAGGACCTTCGAGAACGCGCACCCCAACATCAAGGTCAAGATCGTCAAGGGCATCACCGACGACAAGATCAATCAGGCGCTGCGCGGCGGCGGTTCGCAGGGCCCGGACGTCGTGTCGTCCTTCACCACCGACAACGTCGGGCGTTTCTGCACCTCCAACGCCCTCGCGGACCTGAAGCCCTTCCTGGACAAGGCGAAGATCGACCCCGCCACGACCTTCCTGCCGCAGATGGCCAAGTACACCGAGCACGACGGCAAGCGCTGCACGGTGCCGCTGCTCGGCGACGCGTACGGCCTCTACTACAACAAGGACGCGTTCAAGGAGGCCGGGATCACGGCCCCGCCGAAGACGCTGTCCGAGTTCTCCGAGGTGGCGAAGAAGCTCACCAAGACCAAGGGCGACACCATCGAGCGCCTCGGCTTCAACCCGAGCTATCAGGCGTACGAGACCACGGTGGAGCACTACGGCTCCCAGTTCGGTATCACGTACCTGGACGAAAACGGCAAGTCCAACACGGCGAAGGACCCGGCCGTGAAGGCGATGTTCACCTGGCAGAAGAAGCTGCTCGACGACCTCGGCGGCTACGCGAAGATCAACAAGTTCCGTACCGCCGTCGGCGACGAGTGGGGCCCGAAGCACCCCTTCCACACCGGCCAGGTCGCCATGCAGCTGGACGGTGAGTGGCGCGGCAAGATGGCCACCGACGCCGAGCTCGGTTTCGAGATCGGCGCGGCCCCCTTCCCGGTCCCGGACGCCCAGGTCGCCGACTACGGCAAGGGTTATCTGTCGGGCACCATCCTCGGCATCGCCAACAACAGCGACAAGAAGAACGCCGCCTGGGAGCTGGTGAAGTACCTCTCCACCGACACGGACGCGGTGGTCTCCTTCGCCAACGCCATCCACAACGTGCCCTCCACGGTCGCGGCGCTCAAGTCGCCGAAGCTGAACAACGACCCGCTGTACCGCACGTTCGTCGACATCGCCCAGCACCCGAAGTCCTCCCACGCGCCCTCGTCGGTCAACGGCGGTGCGTTCCTGCTGACACTCCAGGACTTCGGCATCTCCTACGAGCAGGGCAAGCAGAAGGACCTGGACGCGCTGCTGAAGAAGAACGACGCGCAGGTCGACAAGGACAACGAGCAGGCCGGCTGAGATGAGCACTGTCCCGCCGGGACTGAGGGCGAAGCGCCGCCGCTCGGCGCTTCGCACCCTCGGCTTCCTCTCCCCCTGGCTGATCGGCCTCTGCGTCTTCTTCCTCTACCCGCTCGTCTCGACCGTCTACTTCTCGTTCATGAAGTACGACGGGTTCACCGCGCCCACCTGGGTGGGCCTCAAGAACTGGGCGTACGTCTTCCAGGACAACCCGTTCTTCTGGCCGGCGCTGCGCAACACCCTGTGGCTGGTCCTGGTGATGGTGTCGCTGCGGGTGCTCTTCGGACTCGGCATCGGACTGCTGATCACCAAGATCAAGACGGGCGCGGGCGTCTTCCGCACCCTGTTCTATCTCCCGTACCTGGCGCCGCCGGTCGCCGCGACCATGGCGTTCGTCTTCCTGCTCAACCCCGGCACCGGCCCGACCAACACCATCCTGGAGAAGGTGGGCCTCGACCCCCCGCAGTGGTTCAACGACGCGGCCTGGTCGAAGCCTTCGCTGACCATCCTCGCGCTGTGGGGCATCGGCGACCTGATGGTCATCTTCATGGCCTCGCTCCTCGATGTGCCGAAGGAGCAGTACGAGGCGGCCGAACTGGACGGCGCCGGCGCCTGGCAGCGGTTCCGCTTCGTCACCCTGCCGAGCATCTCGCCGATCGTGCTCTTCGCCGTGGTCACCGGAGTGATCGCGACCATGCAGTACTACACCGAACCCCTGGTGGCGGCGAAGGTCGCGAGCGGGGTGATCGGCGGATCGGGCCAGCAGTTCGAACCCGGCTATCCGGAGAAGAGCACGCTGACCGTTCCGCAGGTCGTCTACAACCTCGGGTTCCAGCGCTTCGACACCGGCGCCGCCTGTGTCGTGGCCCTGGTCCTGTTCGCACTCGCCATGGTGTTCACGGCGTTCCTGATGCGCCGCCGCAGTGGCTTCATGTCGGCGGAGGACTGATGACTCGTACGACACTCGCCCCCCTGGAGAATCCCCGGGTCACCGCGCCGGGGACGGCCGCCACCGAGGCCCGTCGGACGGCCCGGCGACGGGCCGCCCTGGAGTGGATCGGCGTCCACTCCCTCGCGATCGCCGCGTCGCTGTTCTTCCTGCTGCCCTTCGTGTTCGTGTTCCTGACCGCCGTGATGAGCGACGACCAGGCGCTCACCCGCGACCTGTGGCCGAACACCTGGGAGTGGGGCAACTTCGCCGACGTCTGGAACACCCCGGGCTTTCTGACCTGGTGGCGCAACACGCTGCTGTATGCCGGGCTCGGCACCGTCCTCGCGGTCGGCAGCAGCCTGCCGGTGGCCTACGCGCTCGCCAAGTTCCGCTTCCGGGGCCGGAATCTGATGATGATGCTGGTCATCGCGGCGATGATGCTGCCGCCGCAGGTGGTCATCGTCCCCATGTATCTGTTCTGGGCGCGGCAGATGGACCTGGCCGGCACGCTGTGGCCGTTGATCATCCCCTTCGCCTTCGGCAACGCGTTCACGATCTTCCTGCTGCGCCAGTTCCTGCTGACGATTCCGCGGGAGTACACCGAGGCGGCCAGGATCGACGGCTGCGGGGAACTGCGGACCCTGCTGAAGGTCGTGGTGCCGATGGCGAAGCCGGGCATCGCGGCATCGGCGCTGTTCCACTTCTTCTACTGCTGGAACGACTACTTCGGGCCGCAGATCTACGCCTCGGAGAACCCCGCCGCGTGGACCCTCAGTTACGGCCTGGAGTCCTTCAAGGGCGCGCACCAGACGGACTGGAACCTGACCATGGCCGCGACCGTGCTGGTCATGGCCCCTGTGATCGTCGTCTTCTTCTTCGCCCAAAAGGCGTTCGTCGAGGGCGTCACACTGACCGGAGTGAAGGGCTAGAGACACATGCTGCGTTCCATCGGGGGAGAGCCCCCGAACACCGGGCCGACGAAGATCGCAGTGGTGGGTGGCGGATCCACCTACACCCCCGAGCTGATCGACGGCTTCGCGCGGCTGCGGGACACCCTCCCGATCGGCGAACTGGTCCTCATCGACCCCTCCGAGGAGCGTCTGGAGCTGGTCGGCGGGCTGGCGCGGCGGATCTTCGCCAAACAGCGCCACGACGGCAAGATCGTCACCACCTCGGACCTGGACGCCGGGGTGGCGGACGCCGACGCCGTCCTGCTGCAACTGCGCGTCGGCGGCCAGGCTGCCCGCAACCAGGACGAGACGTGGCCGCTGGAGTGCGGCTGCGTCGGCCAGGAGACGACGGGCGCCGGCGGTCTCGCCAAGGCGCTGCGCACGGTCCCGGTCGTCCTCGACATCGCCGAGCGGGTACGGCGGACGAATCCGGACGCCTGGATCATCGACTTCACCAACCCGGTGGGCATCGTGACCAGGGCGCTGCTCCAGGCCGGTCACAAGGCCGTCGGGCTGTGCAACGTCGCCATCGGCTTCCAGCGCAGATTCGCGAAGTTCCTCGACGTCTCCCCCGCCGATGTCCATCTGCGTCATGTGGGCCTCAACCACCTGACGTGGGAGACCGGTGTGCACATCGGCGGTCCCGAGGGAGCGGACCTGCTGCCCAAGGTGCTGGCGGAGCACGGCGACGAACTCGCCGACGATCTGCGGCTCCCGCGCGAGGTCCTCGACCGGCTCGGTGTCGTCCCCTCCTACTACCTGCGTTACTTCTACGCGCACGACGAGGTCGTCCGGGAGCTCGGCACCAAGCCGTCCCGCGCGGCCGAGGTCGCGGAGATGGAGAAGCAGCTGCTGCGGATGTACGGCGACCCCTCGCTCGACACCAAGCCGGAGCTGCTCGCCAAGCGCGGCGGGGCGTTCTACTCGGAGGCGGCCGTGGATCTCGCGGCCTCCCTGCTGGGCGGAACCGGCAGTCCGTACCAGGTGGTCAACACCCTCAACGGGGGCACGCTGCCCTTCCTGCCCGACGACGCCGTGATCGAGGTGCAGGCCGCGGTCGGCACCCAGGGCGCGACCCCGCTCGCGGTGCCCGAGGTCGACCCGCTGTTCGCCGGGCTGATCTCCCATGTGACGGCGTACGAGGACCTGGCGCTGGAGGCCGCCCTGCGCGGGGGCCGCGACCGGGTCTTCAAGGCGCTGCTGTCGCATCCACTGATCGGCCAGTTCGAGTACGCCGAGGCGCTCACCGACAAGCTGATCGCTCACAACCGGGAGCACCTGGCGTGGGCGTGACCGCTTCAGTCCTCGCCATCGACGCGGGCAACAGCAAGACCGACGTCGCGCTCGTGGGCGCCGACGGCTCGGTGCTCGCGTCCGCCCGGGGAGGGGGCTTCCAGCCGCCGAAGGTCGGCATCGGGGCGGCGCTCGACGCGCTCGCCACGACGGTCGGCGAGGTACTGGCGGCCGCCGGCGCGGGCGGGGCGCCTGCCGGACCCGTCGGCCATGTGTCGGCGTGTCTCGCCAACGCCGATCTTCCCGTGGAGGAACGGGAGTTGACCGACGCCCTGCACGCCCGCGGGTGGGGCCGTACGACCGAGGTACGCAACGACACCTTCGCGATCCTGCGGGCGGGCGTGGACGAACCGCGCGGCGTGGCCGTGGTGTGCGGCGCGGGCATCAACTGCGTGGGCATGCTGCCCGACGGACGGACCGCCCGCTTCCCGGCGATCGGCAAGATCTCCGGCGACTGGGGCGGCGGAGGGGGACTCGCGGAGGAGGCGCTCTGGTACGCGGCGCGGGCGGAGGACGGCCGCGGCGAGCCGACGGCCCTCGCCACCGCGCTGCCCGCCCACTTCGGTCTCGGGTCCATGTACGCGCTGATCGAGTCGCTGCACCTCGGGCACATCACCTCGGTGCGCAAACACGAGCTGACGCCGGTGCTGTTCGCGACCGGCGCCGAGGGCGACCCGGTGGCCCGCTCGCTGGTGCACCGGCTGGCGGAGGAGGTCGTCGCCATGTCGACCGTGGCGCTGGCCCGGCTCGATCTGCTCGACGAGGAGGTGCCGGTGCTGCTGGGCGGCAGTGTTCTCGCGGCCCGCCATCCCCAACTGGACGAGCACATCGGCCTGTTGCTGGCGGCGAAAGCGCCCAAGGCGGTGGTCGACTGGGTGACCGCGCCGCCGGTGCTGGGAGCGGCGCTGCTGGGTCTCGACCACACGGGCGCACCGCCCGAGGCCCACGCACGGCTGCGCGCGCACTACGGCCGGGACTGACCGGGTGCCGCCTCTCGGCTGACCACGTCCGCCCCTTCCGTCACAGGGCGCGCGGCCGTCCCGTCACGGGACCCTCTCCCCTCCTGTCACAGGGCGTGTCGCGCGCCCTGTGACGGTCCGTCGCCCGTCCCCTCCGGCACCTGTCCGAGGGGACGGGCGACGTCGCGTTTCCGGAGGCCGGCAGGCCCGCTCGGTGGGAACCGATCAAGGTCGTGAGGCGTATTCATGAGGAGAAGTCGGACACCGTACGGCTGTGAAGGAACAAGATCCAGTCAATCCTGCTGTGATTGTCAGTCACTGCGGCCATACTGCTGGCCAGGGGGACATCCCCTCAACCCGCCGGGGGGCGGGCCGACGTCAGCGACCGAGGGGGAGGTCACGTGACATACCCGCCGAATGTGCGCACCGCGCCCCAGTCGGCTCCGGCGTCCGCGCCCGCGCAGCCACCGGGCCGGCCCCCGGCGCAGCGCGGCGCTCTGGACGAGGCCAAGGACCGGCTGCGCACGGCGGCGACGACCGAGCCCGGACGGCTCCAGATCATCGGGGCCGTACTGGCCGCGCTGGTGGTCGTGTTCGGAGCGGTGACGGCCTTCGAGATCTCGGACCGGGCCGCCGCGGCCGATGCCGTCCTGAGCCGCAGCCAGCCGCTGAGCGCCGACGCGGCCTCCGTCTACCGCTCGCTGGCCGACGCGGACACCGCGGCCTCCAGCGGATTCCTCGCCGGCGCCGACAAGGAACCCCCCGGGGTCCGCGAGCGGTACGAGAAGGACATCGCCCTCGCCTCCAAGCTGCTCATCAAGGCCGCCACGAACACGGACAGCGACAGTGAGTCGGGCCGGCAGATAGCCACGCTGAACGAACAACTGCCGGTCTACACCGGCCGGATCGAGACGGCCCGCACCTACAACCGCCAGGGCCTCCCGCTCGGCGGCGCCTATCTGCGGTTCGCCAACGAGCAGATGACCAAGGTGCTGCTGCCCGCGGCGCAGAAGCTGTACGACGCGGAGACGGCCCGGCTCGACCGGGACGACGCCGACGCCCGCTACTGGCCGGTCCTCTCCCTCGTGCTCGGCGTCGCGGTGCTGGGCGGTCTCGTCTGGGCCCAGCGGCGCAACTACCGCCGGACGAACCGGGTGTTCAACCGCGGTCTGGTCGCCGCGACCGCCGCCTCCACCGTCGTCCTGCTGTGGCTCGCGGTCGGGCACACGGTGGCACGCGCGGAGCTGGGCGACGCGAGGGAGCACGGCCAGAAGTCCCTCAAGGTGCTGAACGACGCGCGGATCGACTCCCTGAAGGCCCGCGCCAACGAGAACCTCGTGCTGGTCGCCCGCGGCGCCGTGCTCACCGACGACGGCAAGAACGACAAGTACGAGACGGAGTTCAGCTCCGGGATGAAGGAGCTCGGCGCCGGGCTGGAAGCGGCGCGGAAGCTCGCGGACGACAAGGAGGGCCGCGACCCGGTCACGGTGGCCTCCAACAGCATGGACGAGTGGAAGAAGCGCCACGTCAGCGCCAGTTCGACCGACCGGTCCGGCGACTACGAGGGCGCGGTGGACAAGGTCATCGGCCCGAAGGCGTCCACCGGGGAGTGCTTCGACCTGGTCGACGACGCTCTGGCGACGGCCCTCGCGCACGAGCAGAGTGAGTTCACCCGGGCCGCCGAGGACGGGCGGGGCGCGCTGGGCGGACTGCCGATCGGTGCGGCGGTGCTGGCGGTGCTGGGAGCGGCGGGCGCCATTCTCGGCATCAACCGCAGGCTTTCGGAATACCGGTGAGAGGAGGCGTGATGACGGACACAAGGGCCGACAGGACCAAGCTCAGGTTCCGCGGCTGGGGCGGTGTCGCGGGCATGGCCGCCGCGTGCGCGGTGACCGCCGCCGTCACCCTGCTCCCGCTGTCCCACAGCGGAGATGCCGAGCTGTCGGGCCAGGGGACCGGCGCCGCGACCGCCGTGAAGGCGGACACCTGCACGACACCGGAGGCGTCCCTGCGCCCGTCCGCCGCGGACGGGCCGAACATCGCCGCGATCCGGGAGCGGGGCAAGCTGGTCGTCGGCGTCGACCAGAACAGCTACCGCTGGGGATACCGCAATCCGGCGAGCGGCTCCCTCGAAGGCTTCGACATCGACCTCGCCCACGCCATCGCCGAGGACATCCTCGGCAGCCGCGACGCCGTCATCTTCCGCGCCATCCCCACCAACCAGCGCATACCCGCGCTGAACAACGGCACGGTGGACATCGTCGTCCGCACGATGACGATCAACTGCGCCCGGATCAAGCAGGTCGCGTTCTCCACCGCCTACTTCCAGGCCGGCCAGCAGGTCCTCGCTTCCAAGGGGTCGGCCATCACCGGCTTCGACGAGTCGCTGAAGGGCAAGCGGGTCTGCTCCGCGGAGGGCTCGACGGCTTACGAGGCGCTGGAGAAGAACTCCTTCGGCGCCGTCTTCAAGGACCCCCACGACGAGCAGCCCACCGACGAGGACGTGCTCACCGTGCCCAACCAGCTCGACTGCCTCGTACGGCTCCAGGAGGGCCTGGTCGACGCGGTCGTCACGGACAACGCCCTGGCGGCGGGCCAGGCGGCGCAGGACCCGGCGGTCGAGCTCAAGGGCGGCAAGCCCTTCACCACCGAGTACTACGGCGTCGCCACCAAGCTCGGCAAGGACGATGTGGTCCGCCGGGTGAACCGCGTCCTGGACAACTACCGCCGGGGCCCCTGGACCGACGCCTACAACAAGTGGCTGGCGGCCGACCTGCCCGGGATAGCCGGGCCGCCCGCTCCCAAGTACCGCGGCTGAGCGGGGAGGGCCGGCTCCGCGGCAACGAGTCCGAGGAAGAACACGTCCTTCAGGGAGAACAATCCTCAAGGAAGAGCAGAGAGGTGATCGATGGGCGTCGCGGGACCGTTCCCCAGCTCCGCGGGTAGACCCCCTGGGCCGGCGATGGACCGGGACGAGGTCGACCGTGCCCTGGCGCGCCTCGGCGCGGAACACGAGGCGATCGAGACCTCGCTGCTCGCCCTTCAGGACCACGCCGGCCGCAGGCTCCTCGAAGGCGCCGAACTCACCGGCGTCACCAAGGACCGCTGGGCCTCCACCGAGCAGGCGATCGCCCTGCTGTGGGGCTACTTCGACGCGTACGCCGCCGCGCTGGAGGAGACCCGGGAGGTACGGGCCCGCCGGCGCTGGCCCAGCCGCGACGACCTCGTGGAGCTCACCGACCGGCTGCGCGGCCGCAGTGTCACCGTGGCGAGCCCGGCCACCCACACCGCGCCGACCCTCACCGGACCGGCCAAGCTGTCCGAGCAGTTCTCGCTCGAAGAGCTGGTCGCCCGGATGAACGAGCTGTACGCGAGTTCGCTGAACATGGTGGTGACGGCGGACTCCGTGTGGTCGGCGCTGCCCGCCCGGATAGATCTGCTCTCCGCCGAGCTCCAGCGCACCCGCTCCCTCGCCCACTCGGTGGGCGTGCGGCCGGGTGAGCACCCGGCCGGCGACGAGCTGGAGTCCATCACGCACGAGCTGTCCACGCTGCGCGCGCAGGTGATATCCGACCCGCTGGCGTTCTGGCGCCCGGCGCCCGGGAGTTCCGCCCCGGGCGGCGGCCGTCCCGACACCGACCGCTACGACCGCTCGGCCCGGGCCCTGGAGGACATCCGCCGGGAGATCGAGGCCGTGCTGCGGGTCCGGCAGGACTCCGAGGAGCGGCTGATCCGGCTGCGGGACGTCCTGTCGCGCGCCGACCGCACGCTGGCCGAGGCGCGCTCGGCCCGCGGCGAGGTGCTCGCGAAGATCGCCGCGACCGAGGTGCCCGCCGTCAGCGGCTCGCCGACCGCGCTCCAGGAGCGGCTGTCGACCGCGGCCGAGTACCGCAGGCACTCCCAGTGGAACCGCCTGTCGCCGCTGCTGGAGTCGCTGGAGCGCGAGGCGGAGGACGAACTGCTGCGCGCCCGTGAGTCGTTGACCGCCGTCACGGCGCCGCTCGCGGTCCGTGCGGAGCTGCGCGGCCGGCTGGACGCGTACAAGGCGAAGGTGGCCCGGCACGGGCTCGCGGAGGACAGGCTGCTCATCGAGCGGTACGACGCGGCCCGCCGGATGCTGTGGAGCGCGCCGTGCGATCTGCGCGTCGCCGGGCAGGCGGTGCTGCGCTACCAGCAGGCCGCGGCGGAAGCCCTGGCCAACCGGGAGCCCGGACCGTCCGGGCCCACCGACCGCAGGGGGGACGCGTGAGCGAGAACAAGAGCTGTCAGCGGCCCGGGTGTGAGGGCAGCTACGAGGACATGGGCGACGGCGAGCTGTACTGCGACACCTGCGGTCTCGCACCCGTCGTCTCGCCGAACGGCATGGTCTCCTCCCCGCCCACGGGCATCACGGGCGGCGGGGCCCGCGGCAGCAGTTCGGGCCGGAGCAGTTCGCGCTCCTCCCGTGCCTCCTCGCGCTCGTCGACCTCGCGCCGCTCGGTCTCGGGACGGCTGTCGCGGTCGCTGACCGGGTCGAGTACCTCCACGCGCTCGGTCTCGGTGCGCAGTTCGGGCACCGCCACGGGCCAGTCGGGGCGCAACCGCCTGGGCGCGGGCCTGGTCTCCGTCCCCGAGGTGCCGCGTCCCGACCCGCGCTCCGCGGTGATGGAGAACCCCGAGGTCCCCGAGCGCAAGCGGTACTGCTCCCGCTCCGACTGCGGCGCGCCGGTGGGGCGTGCGCGTGGCGAACGCCCGGGGCGCACGGAAGGGTTCTGCACCAAGTGCGGTCACCCGTACTCCTTCGTGCCCAAGCTCGCCGAGGGCGACATCGTGCACGGCCAGTACGAGGTGGCCGGCTGTCTCGCGCACGGCGGCCTGGGCTGGGTCTACCTCGCGGTGGACCGGGCCGTCTCCGACCGCTGGGTGGTGCTCAAGGGTCTGCTGGACACCGGCGACCAGGACGCCATGGCCGCTGCCATCTCCGAGCGCCGCTTCCTCGCCGAGATCGAGCACTCCAACATCGTCCGCATCTACAACTTCGTGGAACACCTCGACCAGCGGACCGGCTCCCTCGACGGCTACATCGTCATGGAGTACGTGGGCGGCAAGTCCCTCAAGGAGATCGCGAACGAGCGTCGCGGCCCCGCGGGCAAGCGGGACCCGCTGCCGGTGGAGCAGGCGTGTGCGTACGGCATCGAGGCGCTGGAGGCGCTCGGCCATCTGCACAGCCGTAATCTGCTCTACTGCGACTTCAAGGTCGACAACGCCATCCAGCAGCAGGACCAGCTCAAGCTCATCGACATGGGCGCGGTCCGGCGGATGGACGACGACGAGTCCGCGATCTACGGCACCGTCGGCTACCAGGCCCCCGAAGTCGCCGAGGTCGGCCCGTCGGTGGCGTCCGACCTCTACACCGTCGCACGCACCCTCGCCGTCCTGACGTTCGACTTCCAGGGCTATACGAACGTCTTCGTGGACTCCCTGCCGGACCCGGACAACATCCAGGTCTTCCAGACGTACGAGTCGTTCTACCGGCTGCTCGTCCGGGCGACGGACCCGGATCCCGCGCGCCGGTTCTCCTCGGCGCAGGAGATGGCGGAGCAGCTGACGGGCGTGCTCCGGGAGGTCGTGGCACTGCAGACGGGCCGTCCGCGGCCCTCGCTCTCCACGCTGTTCGGTCCCGAACTGCGCGTCACGGACACCGGGTTGTTCGCCGAGATGACGGACGACGTGTCGACGCTCGGCGCCCGGCGGCCCCCTGCCAAGCGCTCCCGCAGGGCGACGCCCGTCGAGGCCAGGATTCCGCACCAGGCGGCCCCCGCGGCCCTCGGTGCTCCTGCCGCACCGCCCCTGCCCGGAGCGCCGGGTGCGCCGGGTGTGGCCGGTGCGCCGGGTGTGGCCGGTGCGCCGGGTGTCCCGCCCATGCCGGGCGCTCAGGCCGTGCCGGGAGGTCCCGGCCTGCAGTCGCCCGCGCCTCTCACGCTCGCGCCGCATCTGGCCGCGCTCGACGCCCGGGCGACAGCCCTGGCGCTGCCCGTGCCGCGGGTCGACCCGAACGACCCCAACGCGGGCTTCCTCGCGGGTCTGATGGCCTCCGCGCCCGCCGAGCTGATCGCCGCGCTCCAGTCCGCACCGGCACCCTCCCCCGAGACGCGGCTGCGCGAGCTGCGCGCCCGGCTGGAGATGGGCGAGCTGGACTCGGCGACCAGGGCGCTGGAGAACCTGGAGAGCGCGCACCCCGACGACTGGCGCGTCGTCTGGTACCGCGGACTCACTTCCCTGGTGACCGGGGACCGTGAGGTGGCGGCGCTCTCCTTCGACGCCGTCTACGACGCGTTCCCGGGCGAGCCCGCCCCGAAGCTGGCGCTCGGGGTGTGTGCGGAGGTTCTCGGTCAACTGGACAACGCCGCCGAGTACTACCGCCTCGTGTGGACGACCGACCCGAGCTATGTGAGCGCCGCGTTCGGGCTCGCCCGCGTCCAGCTCGCCGCAGGTGACAGGCCCGGCGCCGTGCGGACCCTGGAGTCGGTGCCGGAGGCATCGATCCACTACACGGCCGCCCGGGTCGCCGCCGTACGGGCGAGGCTGCGGCGACGCGCCGCGCACGAACCTCTCATCGGCGACCTGTCCGCGGCTGCCGCGCAGGTGGACGCCCTGAAGGAGTTCGGTCTGGACCCCGTGCGCCGGGAGCAGTTGTCCACGGAAGTACTCGGCACGGCGCTCGACTGGGTACTCTCCGGTAGTCCCGGAGTCCCGCCGTCCGTACCGGACGCGTCGAGCGCACCGCGGCCCGGTGGAGCACCGGCCGCACTGCTCGGCAGCGAACTGGACGAGCGCGGCCTGCGCTTCGGGCTGGAACGCTCCTACCGGGTGCTCGCCCGGCTCGCCCAGCGCGGCGAGGAGCGGATGGACTTGGTGGAGCGCGCCAACCGCTTCCGCCCCCGGACGTGGGTGTGATTGATGTCGTCGCAGATGCACGAGCCTGCCGCGGGGTCGTCCTGCCCCAGCTGCGCCGAGCCGCTGGAGGAGGGTGACCGTTTCTGCGGTGCGTGCGGGTACGACCTGTCCGCGGACCCGGTGATGCCGGGCTCCGACCGCCCGACGCTCGCCATCGGTTCCCCGGCCGTCTGGCCGGCGGCCACCGGCACGGACACCGCGGGCACGCCCGCCCCCGTCCACCTGCCCGGCGATCTGCCGGGCACGGACTCGGGCGGCGGCGAGCTGCCCGTGTCCGGCGGATCGGGTCAACTGCCCGCCTCGGCCGTCCGGTACGACGGGCCACCGGCGGCCCGCGCCGTTGCCGCGGGCCCTCCCGGTGCGTCCGCCGCATCCGGTGGCTCCTCCGGGGACTTCGAGCTTCCCGCGCCCGAGGCCGCCCCTCGCGAGGCCGCCGCCCCCGACCCGCGAGCGGCAGCTCCCGTCACCCCCGCGGCCGGCACCAAGCTCTGTGTGGCCTGCCGGGCAGGCCGTGTCGACGACGACGGTTACTGCGAGAACTGTGGTCACGCCCAGCCCCGCGAGCGCGACCACATGGAGGAGGAGCTCGGCTCCGTCGCCGCGGTCAGCGACCGCGGGCTGCGCCACCACCGCAACGAAGACGCGTTCGCGGTGTCGTCGACCGCGCTGCCGGACGGGTCGCCGGCCGTGGTCGCGATCGTCTGCGACGGCGTGTCCTCGGCGACGCGCCCCGACGAGGCGTCACTGGCCGCCTCGAGCGCCGCCAACGATCTGCTGCTGGAAAGCCTGCCGCGCGGTACGCAGCCGCAGCAGGCGATGCACGAGGCCATCGTCGCCGCGTCCGAGGCGGTCAACTCCCTTGCCGCCCAGAACGCTCAGGGCGAGGCGATGGAGCACGACCCGCACCGCCACCAGAACGCCCCCGCCTGCACGATCGTCGGCGCGATCTCCGCCGGCGGTCTGCTGGTCGTCGGCTGGGTCGGCGACAGCCGCGCCTACTGGGTGCCCGACGACCGCACGGGTCCGGCCGCGCGGCTCACCGAGGACGACTCGTGGGCGGCCCAGATGGTCGCGGCCGGCCTGATGAACGAGGAACAGGCGTACGCGGACGAGCGGGCCCATGCCATCACGGGCTGGCTCGGCGCCGACGCGTACGAACTGGAGCCGCACACCGCCGCGTTCAAGCCGGACCGTTCCGGTGTGGTCGTGGTCTGCACGGACGGCCTGTGGAACTACGCCGAGGGCGCCGACGAGATGGCCCGGGCCGTGCCGGCCGACGCCGCGGACCGGCCGCTGCACAGCGCGCAGGTTCTGGTCGGGCATGCCCTCGACGGCGGGGGCCACGACAACGTAACAGTGGCGGTCCTGCCGTTCACCGTCCCGCCGCAAGGGGCAGGATCGGCCTACAACACGGCCTGAAAACCGATTTGTCCGGCGAGTCACCCTCACCGGCCCCCACACCTTGCGCCACCAGCACGCCTTTTCGACACCAGCACGCGTTTCGAGACCGCCACGCCTCACGACACCGCTACGCCGCTCGACCAGCACGTCACGTGACAAGTACGTCACTCGTCCGCCAGGTCACTCGTCCCGTACGTCACATGACCAGCTCTCCCGAGTGGAGCCCTCAAGGAGCCGATCAGATGGCCGTTTTCTCCAAGTCCCAAGTGCCGCAGTTCTCCGTCGAGGTGTACCAGAACGAGTACCTGCCCGAGGGCGGCCGGGAGGTGAACGCCATCGTGACCGTCACCTCCACCGGTGGCGGCACCAGCGGCGGGGCTCCGCTGACCGGTGCTTCGACGACACCGTCCGCCATACCCGCGCGGGCGCCGGGCGCAGCCGTCGCGATCATGGTCGACTGCTCCGGCTCGATGGACTACCCGCCGACCAAGATGCGCAACGCCCGTGACGCCACGGCCGCCGCGATCGACACCCTGCGCGACGGGGTGGAGTTCTCGGTGATCGCCGGTACGCATCTGGCGAAGGAGGTCTACCCGGGCAACGGGCGGCTCGCGGTGGCCGATCCGCAGACCCGCGCCCAGGCCAAGGACGCCCTGCGGCGGCTGGCCGCGGGCGGCGGCACCGCGATCGGCACCTGGCTGCGGCTGGCGGACCGCCTGCTGTCCACCTCGGAGAGCGGAATCCGGCACGGCATCCTGCTGACCGACGGCCGCAACGAGCACGAGTCGCCCGAGGATCTGCGGGCCGCCCTGGACTCCGTGGCGGGCCGCTTCACGTGCGACGCCCGCGGTGTCGGCACCGACTGGGAGGTGAAGGAGGTCACCGGTATCGCCTCCGCGCTGCTCGGCACCGCCGACATCGTCGCCGACCCGGCCCATCTGGCAGCGGACTTCACCAGCATGATGGAGAACGCGATGGGCAAGGAGGTCGCGGACGTCGCCCTGCGGCTGTGGACCCCCGTCGGCGTCGAGATCCGGTTCGTCAAGCAGGTGGCGCCCACCGTCGAGGACCTGACCGCCCGGCGCACCGAGGCGGGTCCGCGGGCGGGCGACTATCCGACCGGCTCGTGGGGCGACGAGTCCCGCGACTACCACGTGTGTGTCCAGGTGCCGCAGGCCGGCATCGGCCAGGAGATGCTCGCCGCCCGCGCCTCCCTCATTATTCCGTCGACGGACGGGGGCGCTCCGCAGGTGCTGTCCCAGGGGCTGGTCCGGGCGGTGTGGACCGACGACATGGCGGCATCGACCTCGATCAACCCGCAGGTGGCGCACTACACGGGCCAGGCGGAACTGGCACAGGTCATCCAACAGGGTCTGGATGCCCGCAAGTCGGGTGATTTCGACGGCGCCACGGCCAAGCTGGGACGTGCGGTGCAGCTCGCGTCGGCGTCCGGGAACGCGGACACCGCGAAACTGCTTGCGAAGGTGGTGGACGTGGTCGATGCGGCGACAGGTACTGTGCGACTGAAGGCGAAGGTTGCGGAAGCCGACGAAATGACCCTCGAAACACGCTCCACCAAGACGGTGCGTGTGAAGAAGTAGTCGGCGACAGCACCGAAAACGACACGGCCCGCGGGCCGGACGGAGAGGGGGAAGGGCCGACATGCCGACCTGCCCGAACGGACACCAGTCGGGTTCCGACGACTGGTGCGAGGTCTGTGGCCACCGCATGGCCGGCCCCGGCGCCCCCGCAGGCGCCGTGCCGCCTCCTCCGCCGCCCTCCTACGGCTACCCGGGCCCGGGCGATCCGAACGCCACCGCCCAGGCCGAGCTCTGCCCGCAGTGCCGCACCCCGCGCGAGGCCATGGCCCCGTTCTGCGAGGAGTGCCGGTACAACTTCCTGACCCACACGGCGACGTCGTACACACCGCTCGCACCGGCCCCGCAGCCCCCCGGGCTGAACCTGCCGGCCGGCTTCACCAACCAGCCGTCCCCGCCCGCGCCGCCGCAGGGCCGCGGCGGTCCGGGTCCCGGTCAGCACGACCCGTACGACTACCAGAGCTCCCGGCCGTCGCAGATGAACCGGGCCGCCGAGCCGCTGATGAACGAGCCGCCGGGGCAGCACCAGCCGCCCCAGGGCTTCCAGCAGCCCGGGCCGCCGCCCCCGCCCCCGCCGTCGTTCCAGCAGCCCGGGCCCCCGCCTCCGCCGTCATTCCAGCAGCAGGGGCCGGGTCAGCAGCAGGGACCGGGCGGGCAGGCACCCGGCATGCCGGGACCCGGAGACGGGCAGCAGGGACCGCCGCCTCCGCCGTACCAGCAGCAGTCCACGCCCCCGGCGCCGCCGCGGCCTCAGCACGGCGACGCGGGTGACGACTGGATGCTGCCGCCGCCCGCCCAGCCCCAGGCCCCCCAGGCGCAGGCGGCCGGGACGCAGACTCCGCAGGCACCGCCGCAGCAGTTCCAGCAGCAGTCCGTGCCCCAGCAGCCGGCGCAGCCGCTGTATCCGCAGCAGGGCGGGCCCCAGGGCACTCAGCCCGGTCCCGCACAGCAGCCCCCGCAGTACGGGACGCCCGCCGGGTGGACGGTCGTCGTCGCGCCGGACCGCGAGTACTTCATGGCGATGATGCAGCGCAGCGGCCCGGACGCCACCGGTCTCAATCTGCCCGCGTACTCCCCCGAGCAGCAGCTGCCGCTGTCGGGCAACCAGGTCACCATCGGCCGCCGCCGGCACTCCACCGGCGAGGCGCCGGACATCGATCTCTCGGTGCCGCCGGAGGACCCGGGCGTCTCGCACCAGCACGCCGTGCTCGTGCAGCAGCCCGACGGCTCGTGGGCGGTCGTCGACCAGAACTCCACCAACGGCACCACGCTGAACGGCGCCGAGGACCCGATCCAGCCCTATGTGCCGGTCCCGCTGAACGACGGCGACCGCGTCCACGTCGGAGCCTGGACCACGATCACCGTCCGCCGCGGCTAGAGAGGCGCTAGGCGGGCGGCGCGGTCTGCCGCGCCGGCCCCAGCGGCCAGGCGTACGGCCCTTCCGGGTCGTCCAGCCAGGCCCACTGATGGTCTCCGCTCACCGTGACGCCGAAGCGCTCGCGCTGCGGGCGCCGCTCGCGTTCCCACAGCGACAGGGCCTCGTGCGGGTCGAGGCTGCCCGCGGTCAGGGTGAGCAGGAACCGGAAGAGGTCGTTCTCGATCACACGGCGGGGCAGTCCCCCGATGTGCCCCTCCGCCGCGGCGTCGCTGCCGCGCAGGGGAACGAAGTACGCGGACGTCCGCAGGAAATGACCTTCGGCGCTGCGGGTGGGGCCGTCGTCGCTCACCCGTAGCGCGATCAGGCCCGTGGAGAGCGGGGCGAGGATCCGTGCGCCCGGCCGGCACTGGGGCAGCCAGTCGAAGGGCACGGACGGCAGGGTGCAGGTCGCGATGATGCGGTCGAAGGGCGCGCGCTCGGGACAGCCGCGGGCTCCGTCGCCGGTGACGACGGTGGGGTGGTAGCCGGCGGCGGCCAGATGCCTGCAAGCGGATTCGGTGATCTCCGGCTCCACGTCGACGGTGGTCACCCGGTCCTCACCGAGCCGGTGGGAGAGCAGCGCCGCGTTGTAGCCGGTGCCGGCACCGATCTCCAGGACGGTGTTGCCGTCCTCGACCCGGAGCTCGTCGAGCATGCGCGCCATGAGGGAGGGCTGGCTGCTGGAGGAGATCAGTTCACCGTCCCGTACCCGGGTGGCCAGCGGCATGTCGTAGTAGGCCCCGCGCAGCCACCGCTCACGCCGGGCCCGGTCGGGGTCCAGGCACCACATCCGCTCATAGGTGCCGCCCCGGCCGATGAAGTAGTACGGCACGAACACATGCCGCGGGACCTCCTCGAACGCCGCCCGCCAGGCGGGATCGCCAAGACCGCCCTCGTGCACGATCGCCCGCACCAGCGCATCGCGCGCCTCGGCGGCGGGCCCGGCATCGGGCTCCAGGTGCGTTCCCATATGTCCACTCTCCTGCGCCACGGCCGCCGTGGCGAGCGCCCGGCGGGGGCGGAGGCCCCGGGCGTGACCGGAAACCGGGCGACTCCCCGGCGCCGAAATCCTGTCGGGAGTGCCGTCGGGAGGCCTGTGGGAAGGCCCGTCGGAAGGAAGTCCTAGGGCCTGGGTCCTCGGTCGGGGTGTCTGAGACCATGGAGGCGTGAATGAGATTCCGCGCGGCACGCTTCAGGAGCAGACCTTCTACGAGCAGGTCGGCGGCGAGGAGACCTTCCGGCGCCTCGTCCACCTCTTCTACCAGGGCGTGGCCGGCGATCCGCTGCTGCGGCCGATGTACCCGGAGGAGGATCTGGGTCCGGCCGAGGAACGGCTCACGCTCTTCCTGATCCAGTACTGGGGCGGGCCGCGTACCTACAGCGACAACCGCGGTCACCCGCGGCTGCGGATGCGGCACGCACCGTTCGCGGTCGACCGGGCCGCGCACGACGCCTGGCTGAAGCACATGCGCGCGGCCGTCGACGGGCTGGGGCTGGCCCCGGAGCACGAGCGGCAGCTGTGGGACTACCTCGTCTATGCCGCCGCCTCCATGGTGAACACCGCCGAGTAGGGCCCACCCCACAGAACGCTCTAGCTGCCGAGCCTCTCCGTCACCCAGCTGTGGAAGTCGCCGATGTGGTGCTCGCTGGGCACCAGTACCCCGCCCGTGCGGTAGGCGCGTGAGTCCATCGCCGGCTGGGTGCGCTCGCAGGCGGCGAAGTCCTGCGCATTGACCCGGTGGAAGAGCTCCACCGAACGGGAGATGTCCGCGCCGGAGGCGAGGACCTCGGGCGTGTAGAGCCAGTCGCACTCGACGACCGTACGGTCATGGCTCATCGGGAACATCCGGTGCACGATCACATGGTCGGGCACCAGATTGACGAAGACCTGCGGCTTCACGGTGACGGCGTAGTAGCGGCGGTCCTGTTCCTCGGCGAGGCCCGGCAGCCGGCCGAAGCCCTCGCTGCCGTCGACGGTGAAGCCCCGGGCACCCTCGGAGAAGGCCGCGCCGTGGCCGACGTAGTACTGGGCGGCATATCCGCGCGCGAACTCCGGCAGGACGTAGGTCAGTTCGGGGTGGATGGTGGCGCAGTGGTAGCACTCCATGAAGTTCTCGACGATCAGTTTCCAGTTGGCCTTCACGTCGTAGCTGACGCGCTTGCCGAGGGCGAGATCTCCCGTGCGGTAGCGCTCGATGGCGGCGACCTCACCGAGGCGTTCGACCGCCGCGCCGACCACGCTGTCCTCGAACGACGGTGGCTCGTCGGCCAGACAGACCCAGGCGTAGCCGAGCCATTCGCGCAGGGCGACGGGGCGCAGCCCGTACGCGCTGCGGTCCACATCGGGCATCTTCACGAGGTTGGGGGCGGCGACGAGCGCGCCGTCGAGGTCGTAGCTCCATGCGTGGTACGGGCAGCGCAGCGTACGCCGTACCTCGCCGGACTCCTCGGTGCACAGGCGTGCCCCGCGGTGCCGGCAGACGTTGAGGAACGCACGTGGTTCGCCTGCCCTGTTACGGGTGACCAGCACGTTCTCGCGGCCGACCTGGACCGTGCGGAACGCGCCGGGGCGTGCGAGGTCCGCGGAGCGCACGGCGCAGAACCAGAGCGATTCGAAGATCTTCTCCTGCTCCCGGGCGAAGATCTCGGGGCTGGTGTAGTGGTGTCCGGGCAGGGTGGCGAGCAGGCTCGGCGGCTGCGATGCCGCGGTCTGCTGGTGCGGTGCCGCGGTCTGCGGGTGCGCGGTCTGCGAGAGCGGCGTGGCCGGCGTCATGGTCATCAGGTCGTCTCCATCAGGCGGGCGCGGTCGCGATGCGGCCGGGGTCGAAGAGCTCGATGGGGTGGTGCGTGGTGCCGTCCAGCGCCAGGTCGGCCAGGATCTCGCCGACCACGGGCACGAACTTGAAGCCGTGCCCGGAGAATCCGCAGGCGACGGTGACGGCATCCGCGTGGGACGGATGCCGGGCGATGACGAAGTGCTCATCGGGCGTGGTGGAGTACATGCAGGTGACGGCTTTGAGGAAGGTGCCGGGCAGCGTGGGCAGCCGGGGCGCCAACTGGGCTGCCATCGCCCGTACTTCGTGGTCGTGGACGGTGCGGTCGATGGTCTCGGGGGTGCACGGGGTGCCTTTGCGGAAGAAGGCGACCTTCGCCCCGCCGTCGGGTCCGTCGATGGCCGGGAAGCCGTAGACCTGGACCCCCGCGGTGTCCTCCCAGATGTAGACGGGATGGCGTTCGGGCAGATAGGGGCCGGTGCCGCCGTCCGGCCGGAACCAGTACATGATCTGCCGCTCGATGCTGAACGGCACCCGCAGATCGGTGAGCAGCCGCGGCGCCCAGGCTCCGGGGCAGATGACGAGGTGGCCCGCGGTGTAGGTGTCCTCGGCGGTGTGGACGCGCACTCCGTCGCGGTACGGCTCCCAGCGGGTGACCGGCTCCTCGAACCGCAGCTCGGCGCCGTCGCGGGTGGCCAGCTGGAGGTGGGCGGCGACGGTGTTCTCGGGCCGCAGCAGTCCGGCGCGCGCCTCGTACAGGGCGACCTCGTCGTCGGCGGGGGTCAGCGTCGGGAATCGGCGGTGCAGTTCCTTCGCGTCCAGCATCTCGTGCGGCAGGTCCCACTGCTGGGCGGAGCGCAGCGATCCGGCGACGGTTCGCGACTCGGGCCGGCCGACCATCACGCCGCCGCACAGGGTCGCCACGTCGCGGCCCGTGTCCCGCTCCAGTTGCTCGTACAGCTCGTAGGCGCGCAGCAGCAGCGGGACGTAGGCCGGGTCCTCGAAGTAGGACTGACGGGTGACGCGGGATCCGCCGTGGCTGGACCCCCGGCTGTGCACCGGACCGAACTTCTCCAGTCCCAGCACACGGACCCCCCGGGCGGCGAGATGGGCGGCGGCCGCGCTGCCCATCCCTCCGAGGCCGAGGACGATCACGTCGTACGCGGGTGCCATGCGTGTCCCTTCTACCGGCGGATGCGGGTCATCTTGGGATCGAACAGGGGCTCTTCGGCGACGGTGGCGGCGACTTTCTCACCGAAGTACTCCACATGGACCGCTGTGCCGGGTTCGAGAGGCGGCAGCCAGGCGTACGCGATGCAGCGGCCGACGGTGTAGCCGTAGCCGGCGCTGGTGACATGGCCGGCCGGGGCGCCGGGCGTCCCGTCGGTGTACACGGGTTCCCTGCCGAGGACGACGGCTGCCGGGTCGTCGAGCGTGAGGCAGGTGAGCCTGCGGCGGATCCGTTCCGGGGAGAGTGCGTCGCGGCCGGTGAAGTCGCCCTTGTCGGGGCGGACCGCGAAGCCGAGACCCGCCTCGTACGGGGTGTCCTCGTCGGTCATGTCCTGGCCCCAGGCGCGGTACCCCTTCTCCAGCCGCAGGGAGTTGAAGGCACTGCGGCCGGCGGCGACGACGCCGAGGTCCTGCCCCGCCGCCCACAGGGTGTCCCAGAGCCGGAGGCCGAGGTCGGCGGTCGTGTAGAGCTCCCAGCCCAGCTCTCCGACGTAGCTCAGCCGCATCGCGGTGACCGGGACATGGCCGATGAAGGTCTGCCGCGCCTTGAAGTAGCCGAAGGCGCTGTGCGAGAAGTCGTCACGGGTGAGCGGTTGTACGAGGTCGCGGGCGAGCGGCCCCCAGACCCCGATGCAGCAGGTGCCGGAGGTGATGTCGCGGATCTGAACGGCGGCGGGCGCCTGCCGCAGCAGCCAGTCCAGATCGGCCGGCGAGTTGGCGCCGACCTGGAAACGCTCGTCGGCGAGGCGGGCGACGGTCAGATCGGAGCGGATGCCGCCGGTCGCGTCCAGCAGCAGGGTGTATGTGACCGAACCGACGGGCTTCGCCAGCTGGTTGGTGGTCATCCGCTGGAGGAACGCGAGCGATCCGGGACCGCTGACCTCCAGCCTGCGCAGCGGAGTCATGTCGTAGAGCGCGACCCTCTCGCGGGTGGCACGCGCCTCGGCCGCCGCGACGGGCGACCAGTAGCGGGCCGCCCACGGGTCCCGCCCGGGAAGTCGTATCCCTTCGGCGAGCGGTGCGTTGGCCTCGTACCAGTGCGGCCGCTCCCAGCCGCCGCCCTCCAGGAAGAAGGCACCGAGCTCCTGCTGACGGGCGTGGAAGGGGCTGGTCCGCAGCGGACGCGGTTGCTCCATGGGCTGGAGGGGGTGGATGACGTCGTACACCTCGACGAAGTTCCGCGCGCTCCGCTCAGCGATGTAGGCGGGCGAGCGCTGGACCTCCTCGAAGCGGGCGATGTCGCACTCATGGACATCGAGGGCGGGCCGGCCGTCGGTCATCCACTCGGCGACGGCCTGGGCGACCCCGGCGGAGTGGGTGACCCAGACGGCCTCGGCGAGCCAGAAGCCGCGCAGCTCGCGGGACTCGCCGATGACGGGCATGCCGTCCGGGGTGAAGGAGAAGACGCCGTTGAAGCCCTCCTCGACGGCGCTGTCCGCGAGGGCGGGCAGCAGACGGGTGGCGTCGTCCCAGCTGGGGGCGAAGTCGCATGCGGTGAAGTCGAGCCAGGACGGCATGACCGGCGCGTCGTCGTACGCGGGGACGGTGAACGGGTCGACCGGCATGACGCGGTGCGCGTAGGAGCCGATGCCGATCCGGTTGCCGTGCTGCCGGACGTACAGATCGCGGTCCTGGTGCCGAAGGATCGGCAGGTCCTCGCGCGGGATCCCCGGCAGGGGCGCGGTCCTCGCGTACTGGTGGGCGAGCGGTAGCAACGGCACCTCGACGCCCGCCATGGCTCCGATCACCGGGCCCCAGAAGCCTGCCGCGGAGACGACGTGTTCGGCGGGGAACGTGCCGCGGTCGGTGACGACCGCGGTCACCCGGCCGCCCTCGCGCTCGATGCCGGTGACGGTGTGCCGGTCGAGGAAGCGCGCGCCGCGGCCCTCCGCCCGCTCCATCTGAAGGCGCCCGGCGTCGACGGCGCGGGCCAGGCCGTCGTCCGGGGTGTGCAGGCCGCCGAGCACGAACTCCTCGTCCAGCAGCGGCCACAGCTCCTTGCACCGGCGCGGGGTGAGCACCTCGGCCCGTACGCCCCAGGAGGCGGCGAGACCGGCTTTGCGGTGGAGGTCCGCCAACCGGGCCCGGGTGGTGGCCACTTCGAGGCCGCCGACCGCGTCGAAGGCGCCGAGCGCACCGAACTTCTCGACGGTGCGGGCGGCGAAACGGGTCATGGTCCGCGACGGATTGGTCTGGAAGACCAAGCCGGGCGCGTGGGATGTGGAACCACCGGGAGCGGGGAGCGGGCCCTGCTCGAGGACGGTCACGTGGCTCCAGCCACGGGCGGTGAGTTCGTCGGCGAGCGAGCATCCGACGATGCCGGCCCCGATGATGACGACGGATGGACTGGGCATGCCTCAACCCCCAGCTGTTGCGCTGTGCACGACGGGTTGCGCGATGAGAGACATAGTGGGAACGCGTGGGGGCCACCGTCAAGGGCCCACGGGCAGGGAACGCGGATGTAACACGGGGCCGCGGCGAACCATGGCCGGCGTGACGGGTGGTGCGCGAGGCGTGACGGGGCGTCGTGGCCGGCTCGGTCAGCGGGGAGAAATGCCGCGAGAGGGGCGGGGCGGCACGGGATGCCGTGAGACGGACGGGGCCGGTGAGGCGGGCCGGCGGTGGCCTGAATTCAGCCGCCGAACTCAGCCGCCGTAGCCCATCCGGCGGGAAAGCTCCTCCGCGACCGCCATCGTGCGCTTGGCCAGCTTCGGCAACAGCTCCTCGCCGAGCCGATAGGCAGGCCCGGACGCACTGATCGCACCGATCACGGTTCCGTCGTGGGTGTACACGGGCGCTGCCACCGCGTTCAGGCCGATCTCCAACTCCTCGGCGGCGATGGCGAACCCCTGCCCGGCCGCCTCGGCCAGCTGGCTGTCGAGATCGGCGGGCGAGGTCACCGTGCGCTCGGTGTACCGCTCCAGACCGGCGGCGAACAGCCGCTCCCGTACCGCCGCGGGGGCATGCGCGAGCAGCACCTTCCCGCTGGAGGTGGCATGCAGCGGAGTACGGCGGCCGAGCCAGTTGTACGTCGTCACGGAGGCCGCACCACGGGCCTGGGCGACGTTGACGGCCGCGTCGTCGTCGAGGATCGCGATGTTGACGGTCTCGCCCACCTCGTCGGCGAGTTCACGGCACAGCGGCGTGCCCTCCTGCGTGATGTCGAGCCGTACGGCCGCCGCTCCCGCGAGCCGGAGCATGCCCGCGCCCAGGCAGTACTTGCCGCGCTCCTTGGACTGCGTGACCAGCCCCCGGTTCTCCAGCACCCCGAGCAGCCGGAAGGCGGTGGACTTGTGCACACCCAGCTCGTCGGCGATCTCCGTGACGCCCGCTTCACCGTGCCGGGCAAGGCTTTCGAGCACGCTCACGGCACGGTCCACCGACTGTACGGCGCTGGCCTTCTCGGTCATCCGTCGAACCCCCGTGCTGCTGTGCGCGTTGCGCATCGCGCTGCACGATGCATCATGCGGCGCCCCTGCCCACTTGCCTGAACGTTAACCGGTTCTCGTGGGGATGACGCTCAGGCCGCCGAGACCGTTCGTCCGTACCGCGATCGACCCGAAGGGGGTACGCAGTCTGAGCCACGCGCCCGTGGACAGCAGCGCCACCGGGACGGACGGGCGCAGGAATCCGAGTGAATGGGCCGCGTGCACCGCGCGCAGGGGCAGCGGGGTGTCGGCGACGGTCCGCGACCAGATGTCCCGGCCGATCCGGTCCCGCTCGGTGCGGGTGCGGTGCTGGGCCGGCAGTCCCTCGTCGCGGGCGCGGAACTCGGCGATCGCTGCCGTGACCGCGGCGCGCATCTCGGCCACCGGCGGCAGCCCGGGCAGCTCGCGCCAGCCGCCGCGCGGTGGCAGCACACCGGTCCACGGGGGTCCGGTGACGGTGGCGGGCACGGTGAACCTCTCGCTGCCGAGGCTCTCCAGCAGCTCACCGGCGGAGACGGTGACATCCAGCTCGACGGGCTCACCGAGGCGGGCAGCGCGGACCGCCAGCACCTCGAAGGACGGCGGACGTCCGAAGACCGCGAGGCTGGACATCGCTCCGTCGGCGCCGCCGGCCTGGAGTCTGACGGCCGCGGCACGGTCGTAGTGGATCAGCCGGGCGAGGAAGGCGGAGAGATCCTCCGCCTCCCTCGCATCGGCCAGGTGCAGAGTCTGCACGGGTACCGTCATGCCGCGAGAGCATCCTCGTCGGCGCCGTCGGCCGCGTTGTCGTCGGCACCGTCCAGATACTTCTGGAGGTAGGACTTCTCCTCCGCGGTGATCCGCCGCGGACGCCCGGCCTCCAGGTTGTACGGCACCACGATGGTCGAGGCCCGCACATACACCTGCGAGGCGCCCTCGGCGTCCTTGACCTCGTACGCGATGGTGAGCGAAGCAGCGCTGATCTTCGTCACCCACGACTCGACGACCACCGGCTCGTGGCGGTGGACGAGCGGCCGTACGTAGTCGATCTCGTGCCGTGCGACGACCGAACCGCCGGAGAACGACGGCGAGCCGTCCCCCGGCGCCAGCCGGAACATGAAGTCGATCCGCGCCTCTTCCAGATACCGGAGGAAGACGACGTTGTTGACGTGCCCGAAGGCGTCCATGTCCGACCAGCGGAGGGGGCAGCTGTAGATGTGCCGGGCCATCGTGAACCTCAGCCCCGGGTGAGCTTCTTGTAGGTGGCACGGTGCGGCCGGGCCGCGTCCGCGCCGAGGCGCTCGACCTTGTTCTTCTCGTACGACTCGAAGTTGCCCTCGAACCAGAACCACTTGGACTCACCCTCGTAGGCGAGGATGTGCGTCGCGACCCGGTCCAGGAACCAGCGGTCGTGGGAGACGACCACAGCCGCACCGGGGAACTCGAGCAGGGCGTTCTCCAGCGAGGAGAGCGTCTCGACGTCGAGGTCGTTGGTGGGCTCGTCGAGGAGCAGGAGGTTGCCGCCCTGCTTGAGGGTGAGCGCGAGGTTCAGCCGGTTGCGCTCACCACCGGAGAGGACGCCCGCCGGCTTCTGCTGGTCAGGGCCCTTGAATCCGAAGGCGGAGACATAGGCGCGGGACGGCATCTCGACGTGGCCGACGTTGATGTAGTCGAGCTCGTCGGAGACCACGGCCCACAGGGTCTTCTTCGGGTCGATGTTGCCGCGGGTCTGGTCGACGTAGGAGATCTTGACGGTCTCGCCGACCTTGATCTCGCCGGCGTCGGGGGTCTCCAGGCCCTGGATCATCTTGAACAGCGTGGTCTTGCCCGCGCCGTTCGGACCGATGACGCCGACGATGCCGTTGCGCGGCAGCGTGAAGCTCAGGTCGTCGATGAGGAGCTTGTCGCCGAAGCCCTTGGAGAGGTTCGCGACCTCGACGACGACACTGCCCAGACGCGGGCCCGGCGGGATCTGGATCTCCTCGAAGTCCAGCTTCCGCATCTTGTCGGCCTCGGCCGCCATCTCCTCGTAACGGGCCAGACGGGCCTTGGACTTGGCCTGCCGCCCCTTCGCGTTGGAGCGGACCCACTCGAGCTCTTCCTTGAGCCGCTTGGCGCGCTTGGCGTCCTTCTGGCCCTCGACCTTCAGACGGGTCTGCTTGGTCTCGAGGTACGTCGAGTAGTTGCCCTCGTAGCCGATCGCGCGGCCGCGGTCGAGCTCCAGGATCCAGCCCGCGACGTTGTCCAGGAAGTACCGGTCGTGGGTCACGGCGACGACGGTGCCGGGGTACTTGGCGAGGTGCTGCTCCAGCCACTGCACGGACTCGGCGTCCAGGTGGTTGGTGGGCTCGTCGAGGAGGAGCAGGTCCGGGGCCTCGAGCAGCAGCTTGCACAGGGCCACGCGGCGCTTCTCACCACCGGAGAGGTTGGTGACGGGCCAGTCGCCGGGCGGGCAGCCCAGCGCGTCCATGGCCTGCTCCAGCTGGGCGTCGAGGTCCCAGGCGTTGGCGTGGTCCAGGTCTTCCTGGAGCTTGCCCATCTCCTCCATCAGCGCTTCGGAGTAGTCGGTCGCCATCAGCTCGGCGACCTCGTTGAAGCGCTTCAGCTTGCCCATGGTCTCGGCGGCGCCGTCCTGGACGTTCTCCAGCACGGTCTTGGACTCGTCGAGCGGCGGCTCCTGGAGGAGCATGCCGACGGTGTACCCGGGCGAGAGGAACGCGTCGCCGTTGGACGGCTGCTCCAGACCGGCCATGATCTTCAGCACGGTGGACTTACCGGCGCCGTTGGGGCCGACCACACCGATCTTCGCACCGGGCAGGAAGCTCAGCGTCACGTCATCGAGGATGACCTTGTCGCCGTGCGCCTTGCGCGTCTTGCGCATCGTGTAGATGTACTCAGCCAAGAGAAACCGTCCGGCAAGAAGTGGGTGGGCAGAGATACACCCCATCTTGCCTGACCGCTACCCCGTGAAGGAAACCAGTACTTCAGGGCGCCTGTGACCTGGACGTTCGTTGATCGCGTCTGTGGCTGACCTGTCACTGGTTGTCGCCCTCGGTCGCTACCGAGCGGCCTCGCACGGCCCAGGGACGGCCCGGGACTCGGCCCGCTGGTGCCCGCACCGGACCAGGGTGCGACAGCTCGCCGATCACTCAGGGGATTGGGGAGCGACTGGGAGCTGCTCGCTGTGGAGCCAGTCAAAGGTGCGGTCCGGTTCGAGGTGGGCTTGTCCCCAGTGGATTGCATGGATGCCGTTCTCGACGTCGGCCGTGAAGAACACGAGGACCAGCTTCGTCGAGGCCCCGAGCTCCTCGAACGCCTCATGCAGTTCCAGGTACTCCTCCGTCGTCAGGTCGTCATCTAGGTCGAACAGTGCGTCCCGCGGCTCCGGAGCATGCGCCTAGAACATTCGGCGTCGCGTGGAAGAATCCTTGGCGGGCAAACGAGCGCGATCGAGGGGCCTCGGTCTGTCTGCGTACTTGAAGGGGAAGAGCGCGTGATCGTTGATCACGGCGTACTCGCAGCCACGCACCTCCCGCACAGGCTCGCGGGCCATGTCCGCCAGGTACTCGCGCACGGCCTCCGCGACAGTGACACCGTAGGGACTTCGCTTCTTCAGTCCGGCTGTGAGGTGCGTGGCGTGAGCCTTCGCCAGTCGCACCTGGACCGCCGCAGCGAGCCTGCCGGCCTGCTGCCCAAACCGCTCGATGGCCCAGCCGACGGCGCTACCGGATCGTCACCCCACACAGACATGCCGCGTCCCCTCCCCCCTGGCCAGCCCCGCCTTCCAACTGTGTGACACGTACACGAAGAGCGCACAAGGGAGCGATCCGGCCACGACTGCTGAATTCGGGGTGAGCCTGGGAATCCACCGCATGGTGGGGACTGGCTCTTCACCGGGCTCAACTCACATTCGACACAAGCCGGTCTGGCAGAGGTCGGGAGCGGCAGAAGGTACAAGCCAGGCATCGTGGCTGTTCGTGCCGGGATCTTTCGTTCGGGGGACACGCTCGGCTGTCTGGGGTCAAAATCTCGATCATGGATGCAGGGACGGCGGCGGTTCTCGGGGCAGCAGTAGGAGCACTTGGCACCGGCGGCGCTGCCCTTGCCACGGGGTGGTGGGGGGCCAGGCAGGCGAGGCTGCAGATCGAGTCGCAAGAATCACAGAATCGGCGCCAATTGCGGTTTAGTCATTTGAGTGAGCGGAGAGAGCCGAGAAGCGCCGCCTACGTGGAATACATATCTCAGGCGAAGAAACTCCAACGAGCATTTTCAGCTCTAGCTCCTCAAATATTGGGTGAACAGAATGCGGAAACGAGCGAGGAGGCGTCGGAGCTGGAAAACGAGAACACCAAGCTTCAGGAGCTCGCAGCTCGTGTTTCTGTCGAGGGCCCTGCGTCCATCGTGCAACCAGCGGCGAAGCTGAGGGAGACCGCTGGAAGTTGCAGCTTTTTCTGCCTAGTTATGCATATGCCTACGTCAGAGCTGAAGAGGTCCGGCCAGGCACCGACGGTGGTAGCCCAATTGGCGAGGGATCTAGATTCGATGATTGCCGCATTTACCGAGGCCGCTCGCGTTTCGCTTGACGAAGACATTTCTGGGATCCCCACTGACGTTAATCGACGCGCCACATGAGGTCGGCGGAGCGACTTTGGCCTGGAGCCGCTTTGGCGCGAGTGATCATGGCTCATTCGATTTTGGGCCGTGATCTGCGAGGCTCGCGCCAAAGCGGCTGGCTAAAGTCGTGGAGCCGACCGCCCCAGCCACAGCGGGGTTTCCCTCCCGTCCGCCCGCAACACGCAGCGCGCCGCCGGGCGCGGCCAGCCGGGGCGGAGACAGGAGGCAGACCGCGCCGTGCGCGGGCACTTGATGAACTAGAGAAACTTCTACCGCGCTGATGCCCTGGCCCCCGATTCGGTGTCAGCCTGTCGGCGCGCTGCGTACGGTGCTGGTCATGCCTACTGTGCTGGATACGCCCCAAGGAGCCGCCGAGCTGGCCGAGTCGCTGTTGCCGTCGTTGGGGAACCGTTGGCTGCGCACTCAGGCCGTCGCTGCCCGAGCCGTCGAAGCCTCGCAGGCGCTCCCCGAAGACGAACGAGGCCTGCTCGTCGCCGCGGCCTGGGTGCATGACATCGGGATACGCCTCCAAGCTCCGAGACACCGGATTCCATCCGATCGACAGCGCTTGGCATCTGGCGTCTCTTGGCGCTCCTGACCGTCTGGTGCGGCTCGTCGCCCACCACTCCGGTGCTGTGTATGAGGCTGAGCAACGAGGGCTCTCCGCGGAGCTGGCCGTGTACGAACGCGAGGACTCGCCTGTCCTCGACGCGCTGATCTTCGCCGATATGACCACCGGTCCTGCCGGGGAGCGCTTCGACTTCGGCCGGCGCATTGACGAGATCCTCGTTCGCTATGAGCCCGGCAGCGAGGTGCACACTGCGATCAGCAAGACTCGGCCTTACCTCGAGGGGGCTGTTGACCGGACTCTGGCGCGGCTCGACGATCAATCGATGTAGGGCTCCGTCTCGGAGGGCCCCGGTCGATCCTCATCCGCATCGACGGGTGGATGTTCAGCTCGTCGAGCCGGTCCGGCCGAACGAACGCGAATTCCTTGCTCTCGCTGCTCGTGCGCAACACGCCGCCGGTGATCTTCGCCGTGAAGCAGATCGAGAACGGCTGTCGTACCTCGCCGTACGCCATGACATGAGCGGGGTTGTGGCGTGCTTCCCGCCTGTCGACGTGACGTTGTCCTGGCTCCCGGGCCGAAGGTGACGGTCGTCTCGTCTTCACGAACGGAGTCGGCAAGGCCGAGTGGAGCAACGCGTTCAACGACCAGGCGTGGAAACCGGCACTCGCATCGGCCGGCATCATCCCGATCCCCGAAAGGGGAGAGCGGCACATCGTCGCCCGCGAACACGGGATGCACGCCCTGCGGCATTTCTACGCCTCGGTCCTCCTGGACGCCGGGGAGAACATCAAGGCCCTGAGGCTCTATCTCGGGCACAGCGATCCGGGGTTCATACTCCGCGTCTACACGCACCTGATGCCCAGCAACGAGACAAGGACCCGCAAGGCAATCAGCGCGATGTAACGAGCCGCCGGTCATGCCCACGACGACCCAGAGACGGCCCAAGCCGCCTGACACACCCCCTCATCGACGGGAAACCCGCTGGTGAGAGGCTGTTTCATGTCCAAGGTTGGCAAGTAACACTCCATCTTGCCGTACCGCCACCCTGGGCGAAGGCGGGTGGGTGACGGCACCTGCCGGCCCCCTCTCCCGCCTGCTTCCGGGACGCCAAGGTCGGGCAGCACGTGCCCTTGGCGCCACCTGTCTCACCGTGCGCGCACGGCCGCCCACTCCGGGTTGGATCCCTGGGAATCATGGCCATCTCCCGGCGTCCCGGAATCACGGCACCCCGAGTTCCGGTGTTCCGGAGTCCCAGAGTCCCGCTGACGCCGGGCTCGGGGGTGCCGGACCCGCACCCCCGACCCCCGAGCGTCGTCACTACTCGGTGGGGACCTTCTTCTTGCGGAGGAAGAAGATCGCGCCGCCGCCGATCACCACCAGCACGACCGCGATGCCCGCGATCATCGGAGTGGCGCTCGATCCGCCGGTCGCGGCGAGGTCGCCCTCCAAGCCGGCCGAGACGCCGCCCGCGGCGGCCGGGCTGGGCTGGGAGCCCAGAGTCTGGGTCTCCGGCGTCGAGGCGCCCTTGATCTTGCAGTCCAGGACGCCCCTGAAGTTCTTGCTGAAGCCGCCCGGCCCGGTGATGGTGAAGTCGTACGCCTGGTCCTCGGCGACCGGGATAGTGACCGTCCGCGACTCCCCCGCCGCGATCGTGTGGCTGAAGCCGGCCAGCTCGAAGGTGAACGGGGCGTCACCCTTGTTGGCCGCCGTGATGTCGACGCCGCCCTGTGCGCAGTTCTTCTTGGCGGAGAGCGCCGGGATCGCCCCGGCTGTGGCCCAGGTCGCCGCCGCGTCCGCCGAGACCGTGGACTCGCTGGACCCGGCGAGGATCTGCGTCTGGCTCCTGGTCGCACCCGCGAACGCCCTGCCCACCGGCACCGAGGTCGTCGCCTGCGCGCTGAGCGTCGCCGAGCCGTCCACGGCGCCCGCCGGCACGTCGAAGAAGACCTTCGCGCCGTTCACGGCGGACGTGACCGGCTTTCCGGCCGCGTCCGTGATCCTGATGCCGCTGGCCGCGGCGTCCACCGGCGGGGTCAGGGCGACCTGGGCCGCGTCCGTGCGCACGGTGACGGGCCCGAGACGGCCGCCCGCCTTGCCGGAGACCGCGCTCGGTTCGAGGCTGAGCGAGGCCTTCGGCTCGACGACGTTGCGCGCCTTGGCCTGGAGCCAGTCCGCGAGCTTCTCCGCCGCCGGGTCGAGGGCGTCGACGTCGGCGTTGTCGGAGTAGCGCCAGATGGCCACCTGTGTACCGGCGGCGGCGGTCTTCTGGCTGAGCGGACCGGTGCCGGCCGACGCGGCCAGCGCCGCGAGGTCGTCCACCTGCGGGTAGGAGTGCTGAAGGATCCAGCGGATCTTGCCCGCGTTCTTGTTGGTCGCCAGCGAGGTCTGACTCCAGGGGGTCTCCAGGTACTTCGCCTGGTCCTGAGTCGGGTTGTGTATGTCGATGCAATAGGTCTTCAGGCGGCCGCCGCCGTCCACGGTCATCTCGAAGACGCCGGCGGGTATTTCATGGCTCTCGCCGTTCGCCCGGAGTACGGCGGTGTCGAACGTCTTCAGTCCGTCGAGAGTGGCGACGGCGCCGCCCTGGTGCTGAACATCGTCCTCCGCGACGGCGGTACCCGCGCCTGCCATGGATCCTGCGGTGATGAGCCCCGACATCACGACCGCGACGGTAAGACGGCGGACAGCGCCCCGCCCGCGAGCGACCGACGCAGAGAACGTGCCGAACACAGAATTCCCCTCCGGGCGAGGCCAATTCGCGTGTGACACGTGGGGGGAGTGCCTCGCCAGCATGCTCAAGTGCCCCGTGAGTACTGGGGAATCCTAGGGAGGCCGCGCACCCCAGGGCCCCGTCATACCGTCAGACAACCATTCCGACTCGTAATCGTTATCGCCGACCGTCCAACCCTCACCACCCTTCGTTCCCGAATCGACAAATCTCCACAACTCCCGGTCAGGACGCGGGTACTGGCGGTCAGAGCACCGCACGCATGGTCGAGGCGCGGGTACCGACAGTCAGAACGGAGCCGCTGCGACCTGCGGCTGCACCCCATCCCGCACCTCCGCCGGCGGTGGGCCCGACGACTCCGGCAGCGGCTCGCCCACCGGAAGGACCTCGCGCTGCACCGGCCTCTCCCGCACCGGCTCCGTCGCTTTCGGTGCCGCTTTCACCACCCGCCGGAATGCCGACGTTCCCCGCGTCAGGTCATGGCCGACGGCCACCGCCTCGATGTCCACGAATGTCCTGCGCTGCCCTTCGCGTTGCCCGTTCCGCGGACCGCCGGGATCGGCCGTCCGGTATCCGCCCCGGTCCTCCTCGCGGATCCGCAACCGGCCATGGACGAGAAGCGGGTCGCCGACAGAAACGGAACCGGCCAGATTTATGGCGAGAGTGCGCCAGGCGACAACCGTGTAGAAGCTGGTGTATCCGTCCGTCCAACTCGCGCTCTGCCGGTCCCAGCGCCGCGGCGTGACCGCGATACGGAATCGCGCCACACCGCCCGAGGCCGTTTCCCGGTAGTCCACATTCGTGGCGACATTGCCCACCACCGTCACCGTCGTGTCGTTCACGGCGACCACCTCCCCGTCCGGTTCACGGTCGGCCTTTGCCGACCGGTTTCCATGCTGAACCGGCCCGGAGAATCCCGCTGCGCCCTGTGGACTAGCGCCCCGCTGTGGAAAACCCCGTCACCCCGGAGCCGCGCCCGCCCCCGAGCCCCGTGCCCGGCCGGGAGCCGCTCGCGTGTCCGGTCATCCCCGCCCTGCCGGACACCGCGGAGTACTGCTCCCGCACCTCTCGGTACCGCATCAGCTCGCCGGCGATCGGATCCAGCACCTTCGCCCGTCCGCACCCGGCCGCCGCCTCGTGCAGCCGGCGCTGCGCGTCCTGCCCGTACCGCCGCGCCGGCCCCCGCACCGCCGCCGTGCAGGCCCACTCCACCAGCGGTCCGCCCACGATCCCCGCCACCATCAGCACTGCGGGAACGATCAGGCCGGGCTCGAAGATGCCGATGATCTGGCCCACCAGCCACAGCCCGCCGCAGACCTGAAGGAGCGTCATCGACGCCTGCGCCAGTACGGCAGCGGGCCACCACGCCGGCCGCAGAGGCTTCTTGCTCGTCGTCACCGCCTCACGCGCCGCCAGTTCGTCCAGCGCCTCAGGCAGCCCGTCCGCCCCGCGGACAGCCGCCTCACGCACCGCCTGCGCCCAGGGCACCGGCAGCCCGGCAGCCGCCTCGTCGGCGACCGTACGAACCGCCTGTTCGACCCGCTGACGCGCCGTGAGCTCCTCCTCCACCGGCGTCGTGGCCTGCGGCACGGCGCCCCCCGGCGTACGCGAACGCTCGTACCAGCGCCACAGCCGCAGCCAGGGCGTACCGCACGCCCGCCCCGCGTGCCTGCGCCACTCGCGCTCCGCCGCCTCACCCGCCGCCTTCGCCCCCACGGCCTCCGCGAGCCGTGCCGCGAAGTCCTCGCGGGCCCGCTCGTTCAGACCGGTACGCCCGGCGGAGACGTACACAGAACGCAGTTTCCCGGCCGCCGCGTCGACGTCGGCGGAGAGACGGCGGGCCGCGGCGCTGCGCTCCTGCACGAACGTCCCGAGCATGTCCCGCAGCTCGTCGACGCCCTGTCCGGTGAGCGCCGACAGCGGCAGGACCGTCGCGCCCGGCTCACCGTGTTCACCGAGGGCCATGCCGTCCTCGTCGAGGAGCCGTCGCAGATCGTCGAGCACCTGGTCGGCGGCCTCGCCCGGCAGCCGGTCCACCTGGTTGAGCACGACGAACGTGATCTCCGCATGGCCCGCGAGCGGCCGCAGATACCTCTCGTGCAGTGCGGCGTCCGCGTACTTCTCCGGGTCGACGACCCAGATCACCGCGTCCACGAGCGCCAGCACCCGGTCCACCTGCTCGCGGTGCTTGACCACCGCCGAGTCGTGGTCGGGCAGATCGACCAGCACCAGACCGGACAGCTCCTCGTCGCCCCCAGCGAGCGGCCTGCGCCGCAGCCGCGGCGGGATGGCGAGCCGGTCGAGCAGCCCCGCGGCACCTTCCGACCAGCTGCACGCGATCGGCGCCGCGGTGGTGGGCCTGCGCAGCCCGGTCTCGGACAGAGGCACCTGCGCAAGGGCATTGAAGAGTGTCGATTTTCCACTGCCGGTGGCGCCGGCGATCGCCACGACGGTGTGCCGCGCGGACAGCCGCTGCCGGGCCGCGGCCTCGTCGAGGACGCGCCCGGCCTCCGCGAGGGTGCTTCCCTCCAGACGGGTGCGGGACAGGCCGACCAGCTCGCGCAGGGCGTCCAGACGGGCCCGCAGCGGGCCGCCGTACGCCCCGCCGATCTCCACATGCTCCTCGCCGGGGTCCTCCTCGAACAGCTGCGGCTCCTCCTCGCCCTTGGCCCGCCGGGCGATCAGGCCGTCGTCCCAGCGCCCCTCGGCCGGCTGCCCGTCGTCGGCTCCGTCCAAGGGCTCGGCGGGCGCGTGCACGCGCTCATCGCTCTCCTGCACCCCTTCGCCCGTCTCCTGCACACGGTCATCGGTCTCGTTCTCGTCGCCCGTGATGGCGGTCAACGCCATCACCTCACCTTCTGCAGTAGGGACAGCGCGGCGATCAGTTCGGCTTGCGGTTCGGGCGTCACTTCGAGCGCGTCGAGGGGTGCGAGGCGGCGGTCGCGTTCGCTGTTGAGTACGCCGTCGAGGTACGTGTTCATCAGCTCGCCGCCCTTGTCACGCAGCTTCAGCGCGCCCTGCGCGCCGATCCGCTCGGCGAGCCGCTCCCCGGCGCCGCGGGCCCGCCGGCCGCCGAGCAGGACGGCCGCGACCAGTGCGGCCAGGGTCTCGGAGTCGGGGGTGGTGCTCAGTTCCAGGCTGCGCACCTCTTCCTCGGCGAGCTCCTCCAGCTCCCGCCGCCAGCGGCGCACCGCCATCCCGATCCGCTCCGCCGCCTCCAGGTCCATCCGGCCCCGGAACACGACGGCCGCGGCGCCAGGCTCCCGTCGCCATGTCTCCTGGATGTGCTCGTCGGCTGCGGCGACGGCACACTGCACCAGCGCGCACAGGCTTCCGACCAGGGAATCCAGCAGCTCACCGGCCGTGCTGTCGCGGGGGAAGCCCCGCCAGCGCGTGCGCGCGTCACCGGCGAGAACCGCGCCGGCCCTCACCTGCCGCGCCACCCGCTCGCGCTCCTTCTCGTACGCCTCCTCGACCACGCCGGTGAGCCGTACGACGGTCGCGTACTGTCCGGCGACCGCCGAGGCCAGCTCGGGCATGCGCGCCTTGAGCGAATCGATCACCCCCGTCGCCGTGCGGGCGAGCGCCTGCTGCCGGGCGGCCGGGTCCTGCACCCGGTGGGCGAGCCAGGCGAACAGCGGCGCCACGGCGGTGGTGGGCAGCAGACCGCTGCCACCACCGGCCGACTCAGGCAGCTCGGGGATGGTGAACCGGGGCACGTCGCCGAGCCCGGCCTTGGTCAGCAGAGCCGCGTACTGCCGCGACACGTCCGCGATCACCTGGTGCGGCACCCGGTCGAGCACGGTGATCAGCGTGGCGTCGTACTCCTTGGCGGTACGCAGCAGATGCCAGGGCACGGCGTCCGCGTACCGGGAGGCGGTCGTGACCATCACCCACACGTCGGCGGCGCAGATCAACTCGGCGGCGAGCAGCCGGTTCTCCACGACGAGCGAGTCGATGTCGGGCGCGTCGAGGAGGGCGAGTCCACGGGGCAGGGTCGAGGCCTTCTCGATCCGCAGCGCATGCGCCTCGCCCACGTCCCGGCCGCTCCCGGCCTCGTCCTCGTCGGTCTCGTCCTGGTGGGGCAGCCACACACGGGTGAGCTGGGGCAGCACCCGCATCTCGGCGAACCAGTGGTGATCGTCGGGGTGGCAGACGAGTACGGGTGTACGGGTGGTGGGCCGGAGAACCCCGGCCTCGCTCACGCGCCGCCCCACAAGGGAGTTGACGAGGGTGGACTTACCGGTTCCGGTGGAACCCCCGACGACCGCGAGGAGCGGTGCTTCGGGGTTCTTCAATCGGGGCACCAAATAGTCGTCGAGCTGCGCGAGCAATTCCGTCCGCGTCTGCCGGGCACGCGGTGCACCGGGCAGAGGAAGGGGAAGACGCACGGCGGCGACACGGTCGCGGAGGGCGGTAAGTGCGTCGATCAGCTGAGGCCGTGCATCCAAGGTCACCACATGCGAAGAATGCCTAATTTTGGCGGCTTTTTGAAGCGTATGAGCATGTCTGCGCGCCGGTCGGACACATGGGACACACGGGACGAGTGGGGCGCAGGCATAACGAGTGCACAACACCAGCGACGAGAGGCGGAAAAAGCGGTGCAGGAATCGCACCTGCCTGCGATTATCGGTTCGCTTCACTGAACCTCCACATCGTGGCACGCAGGTGAAGCAACCGGGACAAGGGGATCGGAGCCCTATCCTTGTCCCCGGCAAGGTCACGGATCCCCGGGCTCCGGTAGCCGCGGCCACCATTCGGCCCCCGTAGCTCAGTGGATAGAGCAGGCGCCTTCTAAGCGCTTGGCCGCAGGTTCGAGTCCTGCCGGGGGCGCGCTCGCAGGCCCTCCCTTTGGGAGGGCCTTTTTGCTGGTCAGGGGCCATTTCGCGGGCACGGTCGGCAGTACGGGGGGCCTGCTGCGTTGACGGGCGCCCAATCAGTCCGTGGCGCGGTGCGGGTGGTCCAACCGGCGGCACAGGAAGGGCCGGTCCGTGCCGGGGCGCGGCGGTCGGCGGCCGTCCGCGCAGCCCTCGTAGCGTCGGACCGGGGACGCACGGGGGACGCGGATCGTGGTGGGCGTGAGCCCTCCGCATCGCCTCTCCCGGTGAAGGCGGGCCCTCCGGAGCACCTCCCCCGGTGAAGCGGGCTCTCCGGAGCACCTCTCTCGGTGGGCATGCCCCCTTGGAGCGCGGTGCGCCCGAACCGCCCCGATCCCAGCTCTCCGTAGGCCCCTAGCGCCCGGATCGCCGCTCGCGCCCCGCCGGGTGACCATGGAATTCGGGACAGGCTCGGGGCCAGGCACTGGGAGACGCCCGTGGCGCACACTCACGACACCGACGTACTGATCGTCGGCGCAGGCCCGGTCGGGTTGAGCGCCGCCGCCGAACTCCGCCGCAGCGGGCTGCGCTGCCGTCTCATCGACCGGTTGCCGGCCCGTCTGCCGTACGCAAAAGCGGTCGGCATCCAACCGCGCACCCTGGAGATCTGGGACCGGATGGGCCTGGCCCGCGCCATGCTGGAGGCCTCCACTCCGATGCGCGGTCAGCTGATCTACGGCAACGGCGAGGAGCAGGCGCGGATCGACCTCGCGCTGCCGCCCGAAGTGCCTTACGGATTCGCCGCACTCCCGCAGTACGAGACCGAACGCCTTCTGGAGGAGTACGTCGCGGGCCTGGGCACCTCCATCGAACGCGGCACCGAGCTCATGTCGTTCGCCCAGGACGGGGACGGGGTCACCGCGCAGCTGACCACCGCCTCCGCTGCTGCCGAGGAGGTACGGGCCCGCTACCTGATCGGGTGCGACGGCGCGCACAGCACCGTCCGCAAGGGTCTGGGGCTCAGCTTCGAGGGCGGAGCGTTCGCCGAGGAGTACATGCTGGCCGACGTCGTGGCCGACTGGGACTTCCCGCAGGGATACGGCATACGGTCCCTGCACCGCGCCGACGACGGCACCACCGACGACCTGCTGGTCTGTATTCCGCTGCCCGGCGCCGGTCGTTACCGCATGTCGATGCTGGTACCGCCCGAACTCTCCACCCAGGGCCCGAACGCGGCATCGGCGGGCGACGGCGTCGCGCACGGCATGGAGGGCGGGCGCACCCCGGAGCTGTCCCACATCCAGGCCGTCGTCGACCGCCTCTCCCCCAAGCCGGCCGCTGTCTCCGACATGCGCTGGTCCTCCGTCTTCCGCATCAGTCACCGCATCGTCGACCGCTACGGCGAGGGCCGGGTGTTCGTCGCCGGCGACGCCGCCCACATCCACCCGCCCACCGGCGCCCAGGGCATGAACACCGGCATCCAGGACGCCTGCAACCTGGCCTGGAAGATCGCCCTGGTCGTCCGCGGAGAGGCCCGGCCCGAACTGCTCACCACCTACGACGCCGAACGCCGCCCCATCGGCGAGGAGGTCGTCGGCCGGACGGTCCGCCACGCCACCCAAGGAATGGAGACGGACCCCGACGACCCGCAGATGCTGATGCTCCGCGGAGCCCAACTGCTCGTCGGCTACCGGGACGGCCCGCTCGCCGGCTCCCCGTACGGCCCCGTCGACGCGCCGCAGCCGGGCGATCGGGCCCCGGACTGTGCGGGCTTGACCGGCCAGATCGCCGTCTACCCGATGCGCCTTCTCGACATCCTGCGCGGGCGGACGGAGCATGTGCTGATCCTGTACGCGTCCGACACCGCAGACCTGGCGGAGGCGGCCGAGGCCGCCGGGGTGACGCGGAGGACCGACGCGTCCGACGGCCTCGGTGCCCGGAGCGGACCGGATACGATCGCCGTCCTCGACCGCGAAGCCGAAGCTGCCGACGCTCCTGTGACGGTCCCGCAGTACCGCGACGCCGCTGGGGAGTTCGCCGGCCTCTACCGTCCCGACGGTCCCACAGGCTTCATCGTCCGCCCGGACGGGCAGCTCGGCGCGCGCTTCGCGCTGGCGGAGACGAAGCAGGCCCTGTCGGCCTACTGGGGAGCCTTGTCCGCGTCCGGGGCGGGGTGATCACAGCGGTGGGGCCGCCGAGCCTCGGGAGCCGTGCCGGAGCAACTCCCGAGGCGCTCCCAGCCGATGGCCTGCTCCCGCCCGGGACACCGCGGGCCGGCCCCACACGTTGTTGTCGTCGCACGTACCGCAGACGGGTAGGAAGAGCCTCATGACTGCTCTCGGTGCCGTTTTCCGTCCCCAGCTACCTCCCGAGCGGCTGCGCGGTATCGCGCGTGCGGCGGACGAGGCGGGGCTCGAGGAGTTGTGGCTCTGGGAGGACTGCTTCCTGGAGAGCGGGATCGCCACCGCGTCCGCCGCTCTCGCCTGGACCGAGCGGTTGCGGGTCGGGGTCGGACTGCTGCCGGTGCCGTTGCGGAACGTCGCGCTGACGGCCATGGAAGCCGCCACCCTCGACCGGCTGTTCCCCGAGCGTGTCGTCCTGGGCGTAGGACACGGCGTACAGGACTGGATGGGGCAGGTCGGTGCGCGAGCCGAGTCGCCGGTCACGCTGTTGCGCGAGTATCTCGAGGCACTGCGAGCTCTCTTGCGGGGCGAGCGGGTCACGACCGACGGTCGTTATGTGAAGCTCGACGGCGTTGCACTCGACTGGCCACCGGCCGTCGCACTTCCCGTACTTGCGGGGGCGGTCGGGCCGCGCTCACTGCGCCTGACCGGTGAGGCAGCCGACGGAACCATCCTCGACGCCAGCATGTCGCCCGACGCCGTCCGCAACGCCCGTCGGCTCATCGACGAGGGCCGCGAGGCCGCGGGGCGTACCGGACCGCACAAGACCGTCGTCTATCTGCACACTGCGACGGGGCCCGGAGCCGCCGAACGCCTGAAGGCGGAACTCGCGGACGGGAACGGAGGCTCGACGGAACTCGGTGTGGCCGGGGACGCGGACACGATCGCCCGGTTCGTCGAGCGGTTGGCGGCTGCCGGTGCGGACACGGTGGTCCTCCAGCCCACGCCCGATGAGCCGGACCCCGAAGGCTTCGTACGGTTCGTGGCCGAGGAGGTCCGTCCCCTGGTCCCGTGACCGGTCCGGAGGCTGGGTGTGACCGGCCGGCCCCGTGACGTGGGCCCCGTGACGTGGGCCCCGTGACGTAGGCGGCGAGGCCGGGGGACGCCTCACAGCAGGCGCCGGCCGGTCGCCGTCTCTTCCTCGACCGCCGCAAGGATCGCGCGCCACGGCACCGTGAGCCCCTCCGGCTCCTGCCGGGGCTCGTGCAGCGGCCAGACGTCGGGGCCCTGGACCAGCCGTACGTCTCCCGAGAGCAGGGTCTCGATGTGGCGCGTCCACGCCGGGTGCCGGGCGTGTGCGGCGTTGATGCGAGGGAACACGATCACCGGGACGCCGCGCGTTCCGATCGCCTCACCGACCTGGGTGAGGGCTTGATTGTCGGCGATACCGGTGGCGAGCTTCGCGACATAGTTCGCGCTCGCCGGGGCGACGACGTAGCAGTCGGCTGTGGGGTGCGGCCTGGGCTCGTCGGGCAACCGGGGCGTGTCACGCACGGGCAGGCCTGTCGCGGCTTCCAGGAGCGGCAGTTCGCCGGCTGCCCGGAGCCAGCGGGCGGCTGTCGGGGTCAGCGTGACGGCAACCTGCCAGCCCAGGGTCAGGGCCGGCTCCACCAGTCCCGTACGCAGCGATTCGACACCGTCCGTCGCCGAACCGACCACTCCGAGAACGCCTCGCCTGCCTGTCGTCACCGTGTGCCCACCTCGTACGGTCGCCGGTCCGCGGTCGCCGGTCTGCGGTCGGTCTGCGGTCTGCGGTTGTCGTCGGCCATCCGCCGTGCTGTCGCGGCGAGTCTGGTCGGTGAATGCGATCAAGGGCAAGGCGAGGTTCATACGGTTCGCATGGTTCGCACGGTTTCGCGCGTCTTACAAGATCCGCCAACGGACCAGCGCCGCCAGTACCGCCACCCCCGGCAGGAGCGGCAGCCACACGGTGAGCAGGCGGAAGCCGAGAACGGTCGCGGTCGCCACCACCAGCGGAGTTCCGACCATGACCAGCGCGACGGCCAACGCTGGTTCGACGGAGCCGATGCCTCCCGGTGCGGGGATCATGCCGGCCGCGATGCTCGCCGCCAGGTAGGCCACGACGATGTGGTACCAGGGGACGGTGACCCCGAGGGCGAGCGCGACGCAGACCAGAACACCGGCCTGGAGCAGAGGGAAGGCCACCGCGCCGCCCCACAGGGCCAGCGTCCGCGAGGGCTTCTTGTGCAGCGCCCGCGCGTCGGTGAGGGCGGTCCGCAGGAAGTCGAAGACGATCCGACGCAGCCGCCGGGCCACGAGCAGCACGACAGTCACCGCCGCGATCAGGACGACCGCGACGAGGACCACGGCGAAGACGGCCCGTCCCGGCGGCACGAGTTCGTCCAGCCGCAGCGCGCCCGGGAACGCCAGCACGAGCGTCACCAGCAGCCCGACCCTGGCGATCGCCTCGACCAGTGAGTAGAGAGCGAGGGCGGCCGTCGAACGGTCCAGCGGAATGCCGCAGCCGCGCAGAAAGCGCAGGGTGACGACGTGTGCGCCGAGTCCCGCGGGGAGGAGGTGGTTGGCCGCGCCGGCCGCGAACTGCGAGGCCAGGAGCTTGCCGGCGGGCAGCCGCTCGACGATGGTTCCCTGCCGGACGCACGATGCCGCCACCCAGCACAGCCCGGTGACGACGCCGCCCATGACCAGCCAGCCGGTATGGGCGCCACCCAGCCGGCTGACTCCGGAAGCGACCAGAGACCAGTTGCTGACGGCCCAGGCGGCGACCAGGGCGAACGGTACGAGGCAGATGATCTGCCGCACGGGAAGCCGCCGGAGGCCTTCGAGCAGCTGCCGATGCCGCGCCGGCGGCGCGGGGGCAAACACCTGCTCCCCGCCCGGGGCGAGACCGTCCATCCCGTCCGGGGCAGGGGCGTCGGCGGGAGTGGGTACTGCTCCGCTCCGAACGTCGGGCAGGGCCTGACCGTCGGGTTCGCCCGGAACGGGGGTCTCGACATGAACGGGCGTCTCGGCCTGAATGGGGGTCTCGGACGGAGTCGGCGTCTCGGACGGGGTGAGGGTCTCTGGCGGGGGGAGGGTCTCAGGCATGGCCACGCTCTCGGCCGTCCTTCTTCGTCGGGCGCGTCACGCTTCGCGAGCGCGATGGGGGCGGGAGTGGCTTTCCGGAACCTGCCCTTCGCTTCCGACATCCCGGTGTCCTGAAGCCGACATCCGGTGGATACGTCGGTGGCGGACACACGTCGACGGACCGGAAGGCGTTCGGGCGACGGGTACGCGCCGGCGCAATGGAGACACGCCAGGTGCCGGCCACAGCTGTGTACATCAGCTGTGTACGTCAATGGGCGTCACCGTACGGGGATAGGCCTCGGCATACTCAGAGCCACATCGAGTAGGGGCGCGGATATCACCTGCTCGCCCCGGCCCCGATGCTGAGCGTCATGACGAACCGGCTGAAAAGCATGCAATGGGCGGCCATGCGACTGCTGCTGAGGAGCGTCGGGCGGCTCAGTGAGGGCGTGAGGATCGGCTACCGACACGGCTTCGACAGCGGGTCGATGCTCGACTACGTGTACGTCGACAAGGCGCACGGAGCGCTGGGAGTCGGTCGGATCATCGACCGCGTGTATCTGAACGCCGTGGGCTGGCGAGCCATCCGGGCGCGCCGTGAGCTGCTCAAGGACGTGCTGCGTAAGGAGATCGCGGAGCGCGGCGGCGATGTCTTCGTTCTGGATGTGGCGTCCGGACCCGGCCGCTATCTCCAGGATCTGGTGGAGGAGCACCGGGACAGGTCGGAGACATCGCTGCGGGTGGAGTGCCGCGACCTCGATCGCGCCGGTCTGGCCCAGGGCAAGGAACGGGCGCGGGAGCGAGGTCTTGAGGGCATCTCGTACGTCCACGGCAACGCGCTCGATCCCCTCCCCTGCGACCGCGCCCCGGATGTGATCGTCGTGTCCGGGCTCTACGAACTACTGCTGGACGACGCCGTGATCGCCGCGTCCGTCGACCGGCTGCGCGGACTGCTCGCTCCCGGCGGTGTCCTGGTCTACACGACGCAGACCCACCACCCGCAGCTGGAGTTCATCGCCAATGTGCTGCCCAATCGGGACGGCGCGCTGTGGGTGATGAAGTGCCGTCCCGTCGAACTGGCCGAGGAGTGGGCAGCCGCGGCCGGCTGCACCGGGGTCACCAGCCGACGGGAGTCGGTGGGGCTGTTCACCGTCACCACAGCGCGGCGCTGACCATCAGCGCGAACGCGGCGATGGTGAACAGCGTGCGGACGACGTGCAGCTGGTTCCAGCGCGGTTCGAAGGCCGCACGGACCTCGGCGGCCGGAGCCGTCGGTGTGGCGTTCTCGGACGCGGCGAGCGCGTTGTTCAGTGGGATGTTGCCCGCGATGGTGATCAGGTGGTTGATCACCGCACAGGCCAGACCGGCGACGAGCAGCCACTGCTGGGTGTCCGTGCGGTCGTCCACGGAGATCGCAAGGGCGAGAGCCGGGAAGACGATGATTCCGGCGAATGTCAGCAGGAACAGCGGGCGCGGCACGACTTCGTTGATGCGGCGCATGGCCGGCAGGAATTGATCGTCGGTCAGCTTGGCGAGCGACGGCATGATCGCCGTCTGGAACGTCAGCATGAAGCCCGCGTACAAACCGTTGAAGATGATCGCGAGCGCAAGGAGAAGGGTGGCCATGGCGGACATCATGGCCCGGCACGGCAGGGAGGCGCAGCAGTCCTGTCGTGCCGCTCGACCACATGTCGCCTCCCTACCGCCCTTCCCCAGCCCGTCATTTCCTTCCGACCGTCAGTCGCCCGCTCCTTCTGTCCGTCGCGCCTTCGGCCCTCCGGGACCTCAGTCCTTGATTCGCTGCGCCTGGGTGATCGACTCGGCGAGCTGCCGTACCGCGCCGTCCTCCGTGGTGTCCGCCAGCTTCCTTGCTCGCTGCGCCAGTTCGCCCAGCCCGGGTGCGCCCGGCATCGAGCCGCCGCGCAGGGACTCGGCGAAGTACGCCGCGACCGCGGTGACCTGGAACCTGCTGGAGGCAGCGCCCCACAACGCACCGTCGACCGCGTTCGTCTCGACCGAGCCTGTCTGCTCGTGCGGTGCCCGCGTCTTCGGGTCGAGCCAGCGGACTGTCGCCGTGGCGACGTGGCCGCTCGCGCCCTCACGCAGCCGCACCGCGTAGAGGGCCGTGACCGTGTGGCCCGGGCCGACCTCGCCGCCGTCCACCCGGTCGTTGCGGAAGTCCTCGTCCGCAACGGCCCGGTTCTCGTACCCGATGAGACGGAACTGCTTCACCGTCTCGGGGTCGAAGGCCACCTGCGCCTTGGCGTCGCGCGCCCGCAGTTCGACGTGGCTGGGCAGCTGGTCCACGAACACCTTTCGAGCCTGCTCGCTGGTGGAGACGTAGGTGGTGTGGCCGTCCCCCTTGTCCGCGAGCCGCTCCATGAGATCGTCCCCGTACTCACTGCCGACCCCGACGCCGAACAGCGTGATGCCGTGTTCGCGTCGGGCCTCGTCGATCCGGTCGAGGATCGCTTCGGCGTCGGTCTCGCCGGTGTTGGCCAGGGCGTCGGAGAGCAGGACGACACGGTTGGTGGCCCCGCGCCGACGGCCTTCGACAGCCTCCTCGTAGCCGGCCCGCACGCCCGCCTCGACATTGGTGGAGTCGGTCGGCTCCAAGCCGTCGATCACCTTGTGGATCCGGGAGCGGTTGCCGTCGAGGCGGGTCATGGGCAGTCGGGTCTCGGCCTCGTCGCTGAAGGTGACGACGGCGATGGAGTCGTCGTCGCGCAGCTGGTCGGTGAGGATTCCCAGCGACTCCTGGACGAGATCGAGCCGGCCGGGCTCCGCCATAGACCCGGAGATGTCGATGACGAAGGTGAGGGCGGCGGGCGGCCGTTCGCCCTTGCGGTCGGACGGGCGGGTGGAGAGCCCGACACGCACCAGCGACCAGTCGTCGCCACCTTCCACCTCGCCGCCGACCTCTCCTCGGGCCTCGCCCTCAGAGCCACGAGGACGAGCTCCGTCGACGGTCACCGAGAAGCCGTCCCCTTTGGGCCGCGGATAGTCCTGCCGGAAGCTGTTGATGAACTCTTCCGGCCGGATGTTCTCCGCGAGGGGCTGCTGTCCATCCTTCAGCGTGCGACGGGCGTAGCCGTACGAGGCGGTGTCCACGTCGAGCGCGAACGTCGAAAGGTAGTCGGCCGGCGGCAGGGACTTTTCGTACGCATCATTGTCCTGCCGCTCCCCTTCTGTGCCGCCGTCCACGCCCGTCGCAGGCGCACCTCCTCCGCCGTCCGGAGCGATGGGAGCGGGTGCCGGCCCGGCACCGTCGTTCCCTCGCTGTTGGGAACCGTCGTAGGAGGAGCTTCGGTCGCTCTGGCCACCGGCACTGCAGCCGGCGGTCAGCAGCATCCCTCCGGCCAGTACCGCAGCGAGTAGTCCCCTGTACGTCCTTGCGTAGAGCTTCATCCGGGCCCCCTGGTCGTCAGCACTTGTGAATGTGACGTCCGAGACGGTCCAAAGGAGCAGACGAAGGAGTTGCGGATGAGTCTCAATGCGGCAACGGGCGGAAGGAGTTAATCCGGTCCGTGGAGCGGCTGAGGTGCCGGCGCGCGCTGTCGTTCGGTCATGGTCCCCGTTCCTTGTCCCTCGTGTTCGTGCCTCCAGCTTGCCCACGCCAGGCGCCGAGCAGAAGGGCATGGCAAGGACTCGCCAGTCTCTGACCAGGCTCTTGTCACGATGAGCAGCGCTGTGCGTACATGGAGTTGCCTACGCGGATCCGGGGGGACGGACCGTGGGGCGGCGGGAAGGCAGGGGGATGGTGTGCCATGTCGGTGGCAGTGGTTCCGGGCTCCGTGCTCGGCCAGGAGATGACGAGGTCTGTCCTGCGGGAGACGCCAGGACAGCCGGTCACGGGAGTGGCGAACGTCAGAGCGGCCTTGACGGGCCTGGTCCGCTCGGCACGTCGCGAGCTCCTCAGCTTCGACGACCCGGCCGGGGCACTTGGTCGCGGGATCGCGGAGCCCTTCCTGGAATTGGCTTGCGCGGGCGACCGTGCGAGCGGCGAGCGGACCGCCACGGTCCGGCGTATCGCGCCCCGCCACAGTCTGGTGCATATCCGCGATGGTGCGAGCTTTCCCGGTGACTCCCGGGTGACCGACACCATTCCGTTCAAGATAATCGTCGCCGACCGCGCGGTCGCCGCCGTTCCTCTTGACCTGGAACTGCACGACAACGGCGTGCTGCTGATTCGCGATCCCGTTGTCGTCCAGACCTTGGTCCGCACACATCGCGCCTGGTGGGACACCGGCGAGGAACTGACACAGCATCCGGCGCCCGAAGAAGCGCCGGTCCATCTGCGGCCGGTGCTCAAGGCCTTGCTGGCGGGACTCACCGACGAGGCGGCCGCGCATCGGCTGGGTATGTCCGGGCGCACATACAGCCGGCGTGTGGGTGAGCTGATGACCGCCCTCGGCACGACGAGCCGCTTCCGGGCGGGAGCGGAAGCGGCCCGTCGAGGCTGGGTCTAGGCCTGTCGCGAGCCGCCTACGACACGATGTCCTTCCGGGAGAAGTTCCGGAAGGCGAGCGCGAACAGCACCAGCGCATAGGTCACCGATACCGCTGCCCCCTTGACCATGCCACCCCACTCCAGCTGCGGCTGGAGGGCGTCGATCCAGGCGAACTGCCAGTGCGCCGGCAGCACATCGCGCCACGAGCCGAGCGCGGTGACCGCGTCCAGCACATTGCCGACGATCGTCAGGCCGACCGCTCCGCCGACCGCGCCCAGAGGGGCATCGGTCTTGGTGGACAGCCAGAACGCAAGCCCCGCCGTGACCAGTTGGGAGACAAAGATGAAGGCGACGACGAGAGCCAGCCGCGGCGCGGTGTCGCCTGTGGCGAGAGATCCGCCCGTGGGCAGTTCCAGTGGCCCCCAGCCGTAGGCGATCGTGCCCGCGATCAGGGCGACGAGTGGCAGCAGCACCATCGCTGCCGCACTGAAGCCGAGCGCCACCGCCAGTTTCGACCACAGCAGTCGGGAGCGCGGCACGGGCGCGGCCAGCAAGTAGCGCAGGGACGACCAGCTCGCCTCCGACGCCACGGTGTCCCCGTGGAAGAGCGCCACCGGGACCACCAGCAGAAAGCCGGCCGAGACGAAGAGGGAGGTGGCGGCAAAGTTCGCGGCCGAGGCGGTGGCCGTGTCGATGAGGGTGATCCGACCGCCCTCATCACCGTCCGGGGTACCGCCGATGGCGAAGGCGATGATCAGCACGAGGGGCAGTGCCCCCAGTACCGCGGCCATCACCATGGTCCGCCTGCGCTTCAGCTGCCGCACAGCCTCGACGCGCAGCGGCAGCGTGTGCCGCGCCCGGTATCCGGGGGCCGAGTCGACCAGCGTGCTCATGCGGAACCTCCGATCAGGGTGAGGAAGGCATCCTCCAGGCGGCGGTGCGGGCCCACTCCGGTCAACGGCACGTCCAGCCGGACGAGTTCGCTGATCATCGACGTGGCACTTGCACCGTCCAGTCGGACAAGCAGTCCTTCGTCCACACGGACGGCGGAGCCGATCCCTGCCAGGGCGCCGATCTTCTCGATCACCGGGTCGGGCACCTCGGTGCTGGTGGTGACCAGCAGGGTGTCGCCCTCGCCCGTGATCTCCGCGACCGGTCCTGCCTGCACCAGCCGGCCGCGGTCCATGACCACCAGATGAGTGCAGGTCTGCTCGACCTCGGACAGGAGGTGACTGGAGACGATGACCGTGCGGCCTCCGGCGGCGTATCGGATCATCACGTCCCGCATTTCGCGGATCTGCGGCGGGTCAAGGCCGTTGGTCGGCTCGTCGAGGATCAGCAGATCCGGCAGACCGAGCATGGCCTGAGCGATGGCGAGACGCTGTCGCATGCCTTGTGAGTAGGTGCGTACCGCACGGGCGAGGGCGTCACCGAGTCCCGCGATCTTGAGGGCGTCCTCGATGTGCGCGTCCTCTGCGGGGCGGCCGGTTGCCCGCCAGTAGAGCTCCAGATTGTCGCGGCCCGACAGATGCGGAAGGAAGCCCGCGCCTTCGACGAAGGCGCCGACCCGGGAGAGGACGGGCGCACCCGGGCGGATGGCCTGGCCGAAGACCCGGATTTCGCCCGCGTCGGGACGGATGAGGCCCATGAGCATGCGCAGTGTGGTGGTCTTGCCCGCACCGTTCGGTCCGAGGAGACCGAGCACCTGCCCCTTCTCGACGCGGAAGGAGAGGTCCTGCACGGCGTAGCGGTCGGAGGACTTCGAGTACCGCTTGGTGAGTCCGGTGATCTCCAACGGGACGTCGGCGAGTTCGGGGTCCGGTGCCGGGGCGGCGACGCGGCGGCGGGCGGTGAACAGCAGCGCGGCTGCCACGAGCGCGCCGGCGGCCGGGAGGCCCCAGGTCCACCAGGGCAATCCCGAGGCCTGGGTCTTCACGGCCGGCGCAGTGGGCACCGACAGCGCCGCGCCGTCGGCGAGGGCGACGGTGTAGGTCGCGGGGTTCGGCGGCGAGGCGTATGCGAGGTCGGTCGCGGAGAGCACGAGACGCAGCCGGTGTCCGGCGTCGACCTCGTGGTCCACGGCGGGCAGGGTCAAGGAGACGTTCTTGGCCTGCTGGGCGCCCCCAATGCGGACGGGGGCGACGAGCTGAGAAGGCAGGACCTGCTCGCGGCCGTCGGGGCCGACGTCGTAGACCTTCCCGAACAGCACCGCGTCGCCGTTGGAGGAGGTGACGTTGACGCGGACGGTCGGGGAGCCGGTGATCCGCAGGGACTGCTTGAGGGGGCGCGATTCGAAGCGGGCAAACTGGCCGGGGAAGTCGAGGGAGAGTCCGACTCCGAGGGAGGAGAGCTGGTTGATGCCGCCGCTGATGCCGGGGACGGCGGAGATGGCGGGCGGGGTGCCGCCGGCCGGGTTGGCAAAGGTCTGCTCGCGGCCGCTGAGCGGGATCGGCCGGGCGCCGCTCTCCAGGCCCGGGTAGCGGTTGCCGGTCGCGCCGCGCAGCAGTGCCTGGCCGTCGGTGGAGTCGACACCTCCGGTGCGGCTGACGCGGAAGGCGGGACCGGTGTCGGCGTTCTTGTCCTGGCCGAGGTAGCGGTCGAACCAGGAGCTGATGCGGCTCTCGATGCGGGCGCTCTCGCGGTCGCCGCCGTCGTGTCCGCCGGCGATCCAGTCGACGGAGACGGGCGCGCCGTTGGCCTTGATCTGCTGAGCCATGGCGTCGGCATGCGCAAGCGGGAAGAGCGAGTCGGACTGGCCCTGGATGATCAGGGTGGGCACCTTGATGCGGTCGCCGACGGCGGAGGGGCTGCGGCGTTCAAGGAGCTGCTCGGCAGCGGCGTCGGGCTTGCCGGCGACGGCGACGCGCTCGTACATGGCGCACAGTGCGGGCTGGAAGCGCCCACAGGCGCCGGGGTTCGCCGGGCCTGCCGGGGATCCGGGGTCGCTGTTGCCGCCCGACCCCGCGGGGCCGTCCCCGGCCCCGGCCGGAGCGTCTCCGGCGGGGGTGTCGGCCGGTGCATCGCCGGCGGGGCCGGCGGGATTGCCGCCCGCCGAGCCGGTGGAGAAGAAGATGCCTGCCCAGAGCTTCTTGAAGACGCCGTTCGGGAAGAGGGCGTCGGAGAGGTTCCAGTAGGAGATCGCCGGTGCGATGGCGTCGACCCGCTTGTCGTAGCCGGCGGCGAGGAGAGAGATGGCGCCGCCGTAGGAGGCGCCGGCGACTCCTACGCGCGGGTCGCCGTCGGCGTCCAGCTGCACCCCGGGGCGGGCGGCGAGGTTGTCGATCAGCCGGGAGACGTCCTTGACCTCGTGGTCGGGGTCGTTGAGGCCGATCTGTCCGGTGGATTCGCCGAATCCCCTGGCGGACCAGGTCATCACGGCGTAGCCGTCGCGGGCGAGCTTCTCCGCCTGCGCGCGGACGTCGTCCTTGCTGCCGCCGAAGCCGTGTCCGAGGAGAACGGCCGGACGCCGTTCGCTGCCGCCGGCCGTGAAGAAAGAGGTGTCGATCTTCGCCCCGGGCATGGCCTGCACCTTGTCCTGCCGGTGCACGGTCGGGGCGCTGTCGTCGGCGACCGCGGTCCAGGTGCCCGCGCCGGCGAGGACGGCCAGGGCAGCGCCGCCTGCGAGCCATCGGCCGCGCGGCCGGGGAAGTCGGATCTGCATGGTTGAAACCCTAAGCGGAATGCCTGTGGGCTCTCGGCTGCCGCCAGGGGGAAGTGGTCGGCATCCCCGAGTAGTAGGTGGGGAGGTCGGCCTACACCAACCGCGGTATACGCGAACCCCTGCGTGTAAGGGGCTGGCCGTCGCCCGGTACCGGCGCCCGGCCCTCCCCGCCCCCCTGCGGCCGGCTCTGCTCAGCCGGGCCAGGTGGCGGTCACCAGCCAGAGACGCGCCGTGAGCACGACACCGCCCTCGCCCTTACCTTCGCCTTCGCCCTCACTCTCGCTCCAGCCGTCGCCCTCGCCCTCTCCCCTGTTCCCGCCCTCTCCCCTGGCCCCGCCCTTACCGTCGCCCCTGTTCTCGAAAGCGCGGAACGCCTCGGTGGCGGCCGCGCGGGCTCGGGTCACCGCGTCCGGATCGGCGTCGCGCAGCCAGTGGCGCATCGGGCCCCAGCCGAAGAGGAAGCCCGTGGCGTCCTCGGCGTCCTTGCCCCACAGCTGGCGGACCTCGAGTTCCGTCGCGGTCGCGTTCTCGTAGCCGGCGTCGCGCAGGATGCCGGTCGTGCGGGTGGGGTCGGCGAGGGAGGCGGGTCCGGTTTCGTCGTCGCCGGACAGATTGGGCAAGGTCACCTGGGTCGCGATCGCTGTGAAGATCTTGTACTGGCCCATGTGCCGGAATACCTGTGGACAGACGAAGGCGAGCCGCCCGCCGGGCCGCAGAGCACGTCCGACGTTGGCGAAGGCGGCGACGGGATCGGCGAAGAACATGACGCCGAAGCGGCTGAGAGCGACGTCGAATGAGGCGTTTTGGAAGGGGTGCACCTGGGCGTCGGCGCGGACGAACGAGACGTTGTCGATGCCCTCTTGGGCGGCTGTGGCGCGGGCGGTTTCCAGCATGGGTCCGGAGAGGTCGACCCCGAGGGCATGTGCGGCCTGGCCTGCGGCGATGCGGGTGAGGTGGCCGTTGCCGCAGCCGATGTCGAGGACGCTTTCGGAGGCGGTGATCCGGGCCGCTTCGAGGAGTGGGGTGGTGGAGGGACCGTAGACGCCGTCGTAGCGGGCCGGGTTGTCCGCCCAGTGCCGCCCCTCGTAGCCGTTCCATGCCTCGGCCTGATGGGTGTTCACAATGTGTGCGTCCGTCATGCGAACCATGGTGACGCTCTCTTGTGTCGTACGTCACGTCACGAGACGCTGGTCAGCGCGTCCGCATCCCCTGGCACCATGCACACCCGTACTTGCCCGTCTCCCGGTCAACGAAAGGTCAGGTGCACGAGATGAGAACCCCCACCCGCCGCTTCGGTGCGCTGATACCCGCAGTCGCACTTGCGGCCGGTCTCCAGTTCGCCGCTTCCCCCACCGCGCAGAGCGCGACGATCGGCGACCTCCGTCTCGCTCCTTCCTCAACTGCCGTCGCCAACAGCTGGATCGTCGTCCTGAAGGACGGTTCGACGCGTGCCGCGGACTTCGGTGTCACGCCCAAGCACACCTATCGCAACGTCCTCGCGGGCTTCTCCACGTCGATGTCCGACGCGAAGGCGGCGAAGCTCGCCGCCGACCCCCGCGTGAAGTACGTCGAGCAGAACCAGACGGTTCGCCTCAACGACACCCAGACGAACCCGACCTGGGGCCTCGACCGCATCGACCAGCGGGACCTGCCGCTGTCGAAGTCGTACACCCACAACACGCCGGCGTCGAACGTGAACGCGTACATCATCGACACCGGAATCCGCACGTCCCACAGCGAGTTCGGCGGCCGCGCGAGCGTCGGCACGGACACGGTGGGCGGCGGTCAGAACGGTCAGGACTGTCAGGGACATGGCACCCACGTCGCCGGTACGGTCGGCGGCAAGACGTACGGCGTCGCCAAGGGCGTCAAGCTCATCGCCGTACGCGTCCTGGACTGCAACGGCTCCGGCACCACCGCCGGTGTCATCGCGGGCGTCGACTGGGTGACCGCCAACGCCAAGAAGCCGGCGGTGGCCAACATGAGCCTGGGCGGCGGGACCAACACCTCGCTGGACAACGCGGTCAAGAAGTCCATCGCCTCCGGCGTGAGCTTCGCCGTGGCCGCGGGCAACGGCAACTTCCTCGGCATCCCGCAGAACGCGTGCAACTCCTCCCCCGCCCGCGTCCCCGAGGCGATCACGGTCGGCGCGACGGACAACACGGACCGCCGGGCGTCGTTCTCCAACTTCGGCACCTGCCTGGACCTGTTCGCACCCGGTGTGAACATCACGTCCGCGTGGCGGACCAACGACACCGCCACCAACACGATCTCGGGCACTTCGATGGCCACGCCGCACACGGCGGGCGTCGCGGCGCTCTATCTGGCGACCCACACCACCGCGACCCCGGCGCAGGTGCGGGACGCCCTGGTGAACAACGCCACGAACAACAAGGTCCAGGACCCGAGGACCGGTTCGCCGAACAAGCTGCTGTACTCGCTGTTCTAGTCCGTACACGGACGCCGAACAGATGAAGCCCCCGGGACGCGGCCGGTGCCGTCGCCTCCCGGGGGTTTCCTCATGCCGCGTCGTCCGGATCCGGATAGGGACGCTCGTCAGGCAGCAGACCGCGGGCGGTGTCCAGGTAGCCCTGACGGACCAGGGCGTGGATCCGGTGGGCCAGCGGAGTGACGTCGGTGATGGAGAGGGTCCACTCGTCCGCGTAACGGCGTGATGCCTCACCCGCGAGGCCGAGCTGGAGCGAGCGGTACGGCAGCGGCCGCAGATGCAGATCGCGCTCGGGATCCCACTGCACCCTGGCCGGTGACCTCTTCAACTCCCGCTTCCAGGACGCGTGGTCGGTGTACACATCCCTGTCGTAGTGCGAGAGACAGGAATTCTCCAGGGCCCAGTCGAAACCGTCGCGGGCGATCTCGACGGCCAGGACGATCTCCTGGCCTTCCTTCAAGCCCCAGCCGCAGCGGTACATCATCCACAGGAACGACGGCTTGATCCACGTCATGCGGTCGCGCTTCCAGGACGCGGGGAAGCGCCCGTCCCGCGCCGCGGGAACGCCGATCGTGGGTGAGTACGCCTGGTAGACGGTGATCGTCGAGGCGGTGTGGAGCGCTCGGATGCGGCGCGCAGGCTCGTGCATGCCCATCAGAGTGCGGCCGGGCCCCCACCACGAACCACTGATTTACGGCTGCGTCCGCGCGGCGGTCACGCTGTATTCGCACACGCCAACAACCGCGCGCCGCCCCGCTCCACCCGCGTCCCGGTCATGCCTCCGGCCCGCACGGATGAGGTTCCGTACGGGCCGGGAAGCACGGCAGGGGCCGGGAAGACGCCGAGCCGGGAGCGAGCTCAGTGGTTGCGCGGGAAGCCCAGGTCCACGCCGACCGGTGCCTCCGACGGGTCCGGCCAGCGGGTCGTGACCACCTTGCCGCGGGTGTAGAAGTGCACGCCGTCGTTGCCGTAGATGTGGTGGTCGCCGAAGAGCGAGTCCTTCCAGCCCCCGAAGGAGTGGTAGCCGACGGGGACCGGGATCGGGACGTTCACGCCGACCATGCCCGCCTGGATCTCCAGCTGGAAGCGGCGGGCCGCTCCGCCGTCGCGGGTGAAGATGGCGGTGCCGTTGCCGTAGGGGGAGGCGTTGATGAGGTCCACGCCGTCCTCGTACGTCTCCGCGCGCAGCACGCACAGCACCGGGCCGAAGATCTCGTCGCGGTAGGCGTCGGAGTCCGTGGAGACCTTGTCGAGCAGCGACAGGCCGATCCAGTGGCCGTCCTCGAAGCCGTCCACGGAGTAGCCCGTGCCGTCGAGGACGACCTCGGCGCCCTGGGCGGCCGCGCCCTCGACGTAGGAAGCCACCTTGTCGCGGTGGGCCTTGGTGATCAGCGGGCCCATCTCGGACGTCGGGTCGTTGCCCGGGCCGATCTTGATCTTCTCGGCGCGCTCGCGGATCTTGTCCACCAGTTCGTCCGCGACGGAGCTGACCGCGACGACCGCGGAGATCGCCATGCAGCGCTCGCCCGCCGAGCCGTACGCGGCCGAGACGGCGGCGTCCGCCGCCGCGTCCAGGTCGGCGTCCGGCAGGACCAGCATGTGGTTCTTCGCGCCGCCGAGCGCCTGGACGCGCTTGCCGTTGGCGGAGGCCGTGGTGTGGATGTAGCGGGCGATGGGCGTCGAGCCGACGAAGGAGACCGCGCTGACGTCCGGGTGCTCCAGCAGCGCGTCGACCGCGACCTTGTCGCCGTGGACGACATTGAGCACGCCGTCGGGCAGTCCGGCCTCCGCGGCGAGCTCGGCCAGCAGCACGGCGGCCGAGGGGTCCTTCTCGCTCGGCTTGAGCACGAAGGTGTTTCCGCAGGCGATCGCCAGCGGGAACATCCACATCGGCACCATCGCCGGGAAGTTGAACGGCGTGATGCCCGCGACGACGCCGAGGGGCTGGCGGATCGCGGCGACGTCGACCCGGTTGGACACCTGGGTGGACAGTTCGCCCTTGAGCTGTGTGGTGATGCCGCAGGCGAGTTCCACGATCTCCAGACCGCGGGCGACCTCGCCCAGCGCGTCGGAGTGGACCTTGCCGTGCTCGGCGGTGATCAGTGCGGCGATGTCGTCGCGGTGGGCGTCCAGGAGCGCGCGGTAGCGGAACAGGATCGCGGTGCGCTGCGACAGCGAGGCCGTGCCCCAGGTCGCGAACGCCTCCTTCGCCGCCGACACGGCCGCGCCGACCTCCTCGGCCGAGGCCAGTGCCACCTGGGTGGTGACGGCACCGGTCGCCGGGTCGGTGACCGGTCCCCAGTTGCCGGACGCGCCCTCGACGGTCTTGCCACCGATCCAGTGGTTGACGGTCTTCATTTCGAGCTCCTTCACAGATGGCGGCGTCGGGCTGCGACTTGCCGGTCGTACTCCTCCCGGGCCTTGACCGCCGACGGGCGGGTCGCGGTCGCGGCCACCGGAACATCCCACCACGCCTGCGCCGGAGGCGCGCCCGACACAGTGTCTGCCGTTTCGGTCTCGATGTAGACACCTGTGGGGACGTCGGCCGCGCGGGCCTCCGCCAGCGCTTCACGCAGGTCACGCACCGTCTTGGCGCGGATGACGCGCAGTCCGAGCGCGGCGGCGTTGGCGGCCAGGTCGACGGGCAGAGGGGCACCGGTGTACGTGCCGTCCGGTGCGCGATGGCGGTAGGCGGTGCCGAACCGTTCGGAGCCGACCGACTCGGAGAGACCGCCGATGGAGGCGTATCCGTGGTTCTGGAGGATGATCACCTTGATCGGGATGTTCTCCTGGACCGCTGTGACGATTTCGGTGGGATTCATCAGATACGTACCGTCGCCGACCAGTGCCCAGACGGGGCGCCCGGGCGCGGCCATCCCGACCCCGATCGCCGCGGGGATCTCGTATCCCATGCAGGAGTAGCCGTACTCGACGTGGTACTGGTCGGCCGACCGGGCGCGCCACAGTTTGTGCAGGTCGCCGGGGAGTGAACCGGCCGCGTTGATCACGATGTCGTCCTCGGTGACCAGCGCGTCGAGCACGCCGAGCACCTGGGGCTGGGTGGGCCGGGTGTCGTCGTCGCCCTCGTAGGAGGCGTCGACGCGGTGCTCCCAGCGCTCCTTGTCGTCGGCGTACTCCGTCTCGTACGCGGGCTCGACGCGGAAGCCGGGGCCCAGCGCGCCGGTGAGTTCCTCCAGTGCGGCCCGCGCGTCGGCGACCAGGGACAGACCCGCCATCTTGTGGGCGTCGAAGGAGGTGATGTTGATGTTCAGGAAGCGGACGGACGGGTTCTGGAACAGGGTCGACGAGGCGGTGGTGAAGTCCGACCACCGGGTGCCCACGCCGATCACCAGGTCGGCGGTGCAGGCGAGTTCGTCCGCCGTGGCCGTACCGGTGTGACCGATGCCGCCGACATCGGCGGGGTGGTCGTACGGCAGCGAGCCCTTGCCGGCCTGCGTGGAGGCGACCGGGATACGGGTCGCGTCGGAGAAGGCACGCAGCGCGCCCTCCGCCTCGCTGTGGCGGACACCGCCGCCGACGACCAGCAGCGGCCGGCGGGCCGAGGTCAGCGCGCGCCGGGCGGCGTCGAGCGCCGTGAGGTCCGGGCGCGGGCGGCTCACCTGCCAGACGCGCTCGGCGAAGAAGTCCTCCGGCCAGTCGTACGCCTCGGCCTGCACGTCCTGGGGCAGGGCCAGCGTCACCGCTCCCGTCTCGGCCGGGTCGGCGAGGACGCGCATGGCCTGGAGGGCGGCGGGGATCAGAGCTTCGGGCCGCATGACGCGGTCGAAGAAGCGGGAGACGGGGCGCAGGGCGTCGTTGACCGACACATCGCCCGCGTAGGGGACTTCGAGCTGTTGCAGGACCGGGTCGGCCGGGCGGGTCGCGAAGACGTCGCCGGGCAGCAGCAGGACCGGCAGCCGGTTGATGGTGGCGAGCGCCGCGCCGGTGACGAGGTTGGTGGCACCGGGGCCGATGGAGGTGGTGACGGCCTGCGCGGACAGCCGCCGGGACTGGCGGGCGTAGCCGACGGCGGCGTGCACCATGGCCTGTTCGTTGCGGCCCTGGATGTAGGGCATCTCCGGGCCGGACTCCAGGAGCGCCTGTCCCAGGCCGGCCACGTTACCGTGGCCGAAGATGCCCCAGGTCGCGTTGATCAGACGCGTACGGCGGCCGTCCCGCTCGGTGTACTGGCGGGACAGGAAGGCGACCAGCGCCTGGGCGACGGTGAGGCGGCGGGTGCTCATCGGTGGCCTCCCTCGGCCTCGGGTCGGGTTCCGTGGCCGGTCCCGGGTACGTCTGCTCCGGGTCCGGTTCCTGCCCCTGCTCCGGGTTCGGTTCCGGGGCCGGTCCCCGTCCCGTACAGCGGCAGCCGGGAATCGACCGGCTGCGTGGGCCAGATCTCGCGGATCCAGCTGTGGTCGGGGTGGTCGCGGATCAGCCATTCGCGGTCCGCGCCCGGTCCCGCCATCACGTTGAGGTAGTACATGTGCCGTCCGGGCGCGGCAATCGACGGGCCGTGCCAGCCGTCCGGGATGAGGACGGCGTCCCCGGTGCGCACCTCGGCGAGGACATCGGCGCCGCCGGCCCGCGACGGCGAGACGCGGTGGTAGCCGACACCGCCCTGCTCGATCTCGAAGTAGTAGATCTCCTCCAGCTCGGACTCGGCTCCGGGCCGGTGCTCGTCGTGCTTGTGCGGCGGATAGGAGGACCAGTTCCCGCCGGGCGTGAGCACCTCGACGGCGATCAGCTTGTCGCACTCGAACGTGTCGGCGGCGGCGAAGTTGTTGACCTGCCGCGAGCACGTCCCGGAGCCGCGCAGTTCGACCGGTACCTCCGGCGCGGGGCCGTAGCGAGCGGGGAGTCGTCGCTCGCACTTCGCTCCTGCCAGGGCGAAGCGGCCTCCCGCACCGGAGGCGATCTGGGCATGGGCATCGCGCGGCACATAGGCGAAGTCGCTCACTCCGCCGAAGACGCTCTCTCTGCCCTGCAGTTCGAAGAACTCGCCTTGTGTGTACACCGTGCAGCCACCGCTGAGCGGCAGCACGATCCACTCGCTGTCCCCGGTGTCGAGCGTGTGCGAGCCGCCCGGCTCCAGCTCCAGCACACGCAGACCGGAATACCCCCAGCCGGCCTGCTCGGGGTCGACGCGGAGGGCGTACGGCCCACTGGCCGCGCTGCCCGCCGGTACGTGCAGCTCCTGCAACTTGTCGGCGCTCATGACCTCTCCGTACCCCCTACAGCAGTCCTACGGCCGTATCGACCGCTCCGGCGACGTCCCCGTCGACCGGGTAGAGCAGCGAGCGTCCCACCACCAGACCCTGCACGGTGGGCAGTTGCAGCGCACCACGCCATTTCTCGTAGGCGCCGTGCTGATCGTCGCCGATCTCCCCTCCGAGGAGGACCGCCGGAAGCGTGGAGGTTTCCATCACCGACGCCATGTCGTCGGGGTTGTCGGTGACGGGGACCTTCAGCCAGGTGTACGCGGAGGTGCCGGCGAGTCCCGAGGCGATGGCGATCGACCGGGTGACCGCGTCGGCGCTGAGATCGTTGCGGAGCCGGCCGTCGGTCCGGTGACATATGAACGGCTCGACGAAGACGGGAAGCTGACGCTCGGCCATCTCGTCCACCGTGCGCGCGGTGGCGTGCAGCGTGTCGAGCGAGGCCGGGTCCTGGTAGTCGATGCGCAGCAGCAGCTTGCCCGCGTCGAAGCCGAGCCGGTCCAGGTCCTGGGCGCGGTAGCCGGTGAAGCGGTCGTCCAGTTCGAAGGAGGCGCCGGCGAGTCCCCCGCGGTTCATGGACCCGATGACCACCTTGTCGTCGAGCGCGCCGAGCAGCAGGAGGTCGTCGAGTATGTCGGCGGTCGCGAGGACTCCGTCGACACCGGGCCGGGAGAGGGCGAGGCAGAGCCGTTCCAGCAGTTCGAGACGGTTGGCCATGGCGAGGCGGCTCTCACCGACGCCGAGCGCGCCACGGGCCGGGTGGTCGGCGGCGATGATCATCAGCCGCCCGCTGTCGCCGATGAGCCGGGGCCGTCTGCGCCGGCGCGCGGCGGCCTCGGCGACGGCCTCCGGATGCCGGGTGCGGATCCCGACGAGCTCGGCGATGTCGACACGGCTCACGAAGCGGCTCCGGGCGAGTGGGGGGCCGGCGGGGGTGGTGGAGGCGTCCGGGGCGCGGTGTCGGACGGGGGCGGCGCGAGCGTGCCCGACGGGACCCCGGGCGCGGTCGGCGGCGGTGTCGGCGAGGGCGGCACGGAGCCTCCGGCCAGGACCTGGTCGACCTCGGAGGCGTACGGCATCGCGCTGGAGCAGGCGAGCCGGGCCGCGACGATCGCCCCGGCTGCGTTCGCGTACCGCATGATCTGCTCCAACGGCCGGTCGGAGAGCAGCCCGTGGCACAGCGCCCCGCCGAAGGCGTCGCCGGCGCCCAGGCCGTTGACCACCTCCACCGGGACGGGCGGGACCTCGGCGCGGGTGCCGTCGCGGTGCAGGGCGAGGACCCCCTTGGGGCCCTGTTTGACGACGGCGAGCTCCACCCCGGCGGCGAGCAGGGCGCGGGCGGCCGCTTCCGGCTCGCTCTCACCGGTCGCGATCTCGCACTCGTCGAGATTGCCGACGGCGACGGTGGCGTGGGGCAGGGCCTCGCGGTAGTACGGCCTGGCCTCGTCCGGGTCCGTCCAGAACATCGGCCGCCAGTCCAGGTCGAAGACCGTGATGCCGGAACGGTCGCGATGGGCGAGCGCGGCGAGTGTGGCGCCCCGGCTGGGCTCCGCGCACAGACCGGTGCCGGTCATCCAGAACACGCGCGCCTCGCGGATCGCCGCCAGGTCGAGTTCGCTCTCGTGGATCTCGAGGTCGGGCGCCTTGGGCTGCCGGTAGAAGTAGAGGGGAAAGTCGTCCGGCGGAAAGATCTCGCAGAAGGTCACCGGCGTCGGGTACGCGGCCACCGGCGTCACCCAGCGGTCGTCGACACCGAACTCGCCGAGGGCCTGGTGAAGATAGTCCCCGAACGCGTCCTGGCCGGTGCGGGTGATCACCGCCGTCCTCCGGCCGAGACGGGCCGCGCCGACGGCGACATTGGTGGCCGAGCCGCCGAGGAACTTCCCGAACGTGTCGACCTGTGCCAGCGGGACCCCGGTCCGCAGCGGATAGAGGTCCACCCCGATCCGTCCCATCGTGATCACGTCGTACGGCTGAGGCATGCGCGTCCCTTCACTTCGACGCCGGCTGCCCCCAGGTCTAATGCTCCTTCCTGAGCCCTGTCAACATTTTGTCCTGACATTCGGACGAAGGCTTGACACCCTTCCGCGACGGCCGGAAAGCTCGGCCGCATGACCTCCTCCGTACCCTCCCTGAACCGCATCCGGGTCGGATCGGCCCCCGATTCCTGGGGGGTGTGGTTCCCCGACGATCCCCAGCAGGTCCCCTGGCAGCGCTTCCTCGACGAGGTGGCCGACGCCGGTTACGAATGGATCGAGCTCGGACCGTACGGCTATCTCCCCAGCGACCCCGTCCGTCTCGCCGAGGAGACCGCCCGCCGGGGGCTGAAGGTCTCGGCCGGCACGGTCTTCACGGGACTGCACCACGGCCCGTCGGTCTGGGAGAAGACCTGGGCGCACGTCTCCGACATCGCCGCGCTCACCCGGGCCATGGGCGCCGAACACCTGGTCGTCATCCCCTCGTTCTGGCGGGACGACAAGACCGGCGAGGTGCTGGAGGACCGCACGCTCACGCCGGAGCAGTGGCGCGATCTGACCGCTCAGACCGAACGTCTGGGCCATGAGGTGCGCGAGCGCTACGGGCTGAAGATCGTCGTCCATCCGCACGCGGACACCCATGTCGACAGCGAGGAGAACGTCGCCCGCTTCCTCGACGCGACCGACCCCTCACTCGTCTCGCTCTGTCTGGACACGGGGCACTACGCCTACTGCGGCGGTGACAGCGTCAAGCTGATCGAGACCTACGGCGAGCGGATCGGCTATCTCCATCTGAAGCAGGTGGATCCGGACATCCTCGCCGAAGTCGTCGCGGACGAGGTCCCGTTCGGCCCCGCGGTCGGCCGGGGCGTGATGTGCGAGCCGCCGTCCGGCATCCCCGCGCTGGAGCCCGTCCTGACCGCGGCACAGGCCCTGGACGTGGAGCTCTTCGCCATCGTCGAGCAGGACATGTACCCGTGCCCGCCGGACAAGCCCTTCCCGATCGCCCGACGGACGCGCCGATTCCTGCGCTCTTGCGGCGCCTGAGACCCAGGGCGTCGCTTCTGTCACCGTTGTTGCACGGCGATCACACATGTCTCCATTACGCGGGTTTTCCGTCACAGGCGCTCAACAGCCCCACTCTTCCCTCCAGTCGCCGTCGTTCATCGGGCACAGGCTCAGTGATCACCAGCGCCCGCGCGGCAGCTCCCCCGACGGCCCCCCGGCCGCCGCTGTCGCGCACACAGGGAGGTGCCCCACAGATGACGGACAGAGGACTCTGGTCCTACAAGGAGATCGCCGCACACATCAAGGTGCAGCCGGACACGGTCCGCTCCTATCGCAAGCACGGTCTTCTCCCGCCGCCCGACCATGTGGAGACCGGCAAGCCCTACTGGTACGCGGACACGATCCGCGTCTGGGTGGCCAACCGCCCCGGAAACAGGAGCCGCAGAACCGAGTGACCGCGCGCCGGCCGGGCGCCCCCCTTCCCGCCGTACCGAGCCCCACTCCCGTCCCGCACCCCTCCCGGGTGCGGGACTTCGTCGTATGCGTCGGTGGAGGCGGATACGGACCGCAGGAGGGCGCGAGAGGCACATGTCACCGCATCCCTCAGTACCCCCTAGGGGTATAGTATGGTGAAGATGCCACCGCCTCCGCAGCCCCGGAGGCCTCTGGTACACCTTGAGTACGCCTCTCAAGCACCCCGAGGAGAACCACATGACCGCGGAGACCGAGACTTCCCCGACCGCCCCCGCATCCGGCTGCTGCGGCGGCGGCGCCTGCGGCAGCGGTGCGGCCGACGTGCAGATCGGCGGCGTCACGACGGTCTACCAGGTCACCGGCATGACCTGCGGCCACTGCGAAGGTGCCGTCTCCGGTGAGATCTCCGGACTCCCGGGCGTCACCTCCGTCAAGGCCGTCGCCGCGACCGGTCAGGTGACCGTCGTCTCCGAGGCACCCCTGGACGAGGCCGCCGTGCGCGACGCCGTCGACGAGGCCGGGTACGAGCTCGTCGGCCTCGCCTGACACGCAGGCCGCTCGATCAGTCTTCCGCCGGGCCGGCCCCACCAGTCGCACACTGGTCGGGGTACGGCCCGGCGCCGTTGTCTGGAGTCCCCACCGTGGAAACGTCCGTGCACACGACCCAGGTCGAACTCACCATCGGCGGGATGACCTGTGCCTCCTGCGCCGCTCGCGTGGAGAAGAAGCTCAACCGCATGGAGGGGGTCGAGGCCACGGTCAACTACGCGACGGAGAAGGCCCGGATCTCCTGTCCGCCGGACCTGAAGGTGAGCGACCTGATCGCCACCGTCGTGAAGACCGGGTACACGGCCGAGGAGCCGCCGCCCCCGGCGCCGGAACCCGAGATCTCGGCCGGCGCCGGCAGCACCGGCACCGGCAGTCCCGACGGCGGCGTGGGCGACCCGGAGTCGGCCGCGCTCCGGCAGCGTCTCGTCGTCTCCGCCGTGCTGTCCGTGCCGGTGGTCCTGATGGCGATGGTCCCGGCCCTTCAGTTCGACAACTGGCAGTGGCTCTCCCTGACGCTCGCCGCGCCGGTCGCCGTCTGGGGCGCGCTGCCCTTCCACCGGGCCACCTGGACCAATCTGCGGCACGGCGCCGCCAGCATGGACACCCTGGTCTCCCTCGGCACGCTGGCCGCCTTCGGCTGGTCGCTGTGGGCCCTGTTCCTCGGTCACGCCGGGATGCCGGGCATGCGGCACGGCTTCGACCTGACGGCCTCGCGCACCGACGGCGCGTCCACGATCTATCTCGAAGTCACCGCCGGTGTGGTGACCTTCCTCCTGCTCGGCCGCTATCTGGAGGCCCGCTCCAAGCGGAAGGCCGGCGCGGCACTGCGTGCCCTGATGGAACTGGGCGCCAAGGACGTGGCCTTGTTGCGGGACGGCACGGAGACGCGGATACCGATCGGCCGGCTGGCGGCCGGTGACCGATTCGTCGTCCGCCCGGGCGAGAAGATCGCCACCGACGGCACGGTCGTGGAGGGCACGTCCGCCGTCGACGCCTCCCTGCTGACCGGCGAGTCGGTACCGGCGGACGTGGCGGCCGGCGACCCGGTCACCGGCGGCTGTGTGAACGTCGGGGGCCGCCTTGTCGTCGAGGCCACCCGGGTCGGCGCGGACACCCGGCTGGCCCGCATGGCCAAACTCGTGGAGGACGCCCAGAGCGGCAAGGCGGACGTGCAGCGTCTGGCCGACCGGATCTCGGCCGTCTTCGTTCCCGTCGTCATCGTCCTCGCGCTGCTCACCCTCGGGTTCTGGCTGGGCAGCGGAGCGGGCCCGACCGCCGCGTTCACCGCGGCCGTCGCCGTGCTGATCATCGCCTGCCCCTGTGCGCTCGGGCTGGCCACGCCGACCGCGCTCATGGTCGGCACCGGGCGGGGCGCCCAGCTCGGCATCCTCATCAAGGGTCCCGAGGTCCTGGAGGCCACCCGCACCGTCGACACCGTCGTCCTCGACAAGACCGGCACGGTGACCACCGGCCGGATGAGCCTCCAGGGCGTCCACACCGTGGAGCCGGGTGACGAGGGGGCCGGGAGCGAGCTGCTGCGTCTCGCGGGCGCTCTGGAGCACGCCTCCGAGCATCCCGTCGCCCGGGCGATCGCGGCGGGCGCCGCGGAGCGGGTGGGCACGCTGCCCGTCCCGTCGTCGTTCGAGAACCTTCCCGGCCTCGGCGTACGCGGCACGGTCGACGGCCACGACGTCCTGGTGGGCCGTGCACGCCTGCTGGAGGACGCGGGTGTGGAAGTGCCGCCCGCGCTGCGCTCCGTCGCGGCGGACGGCCGTACGGCGGTCTTCGCGGCCCGGGACGGCAAGGTGCTCGGCGCCCTCACGGTCGCCGACACGGTCCGGGACACGAGCGCCGAGGCCGTCGCCCGTCTGCGGGACCTCGGCCTCACGCCGGTGCTGCTGACGGGCGACAGCCGGGCGGTCGCCGAGGCGGTCGCGGCCGAGGTCGGCATCGACGAGGTGCATGCCGAGGTGATGCCGGAGGAGAAGGTGGAGGTGGTCCGGCGCCTCCAGGCACAGGGCCGCCGGGTGGCCATGGTCGGCGACGGGGTGAACGACGCGGCCGCCCTCGCCACGGCGGACCTCGGTCTGGCCATGGGCACGGGGACGGACGCCGCCATCGAGGCCGGTGACCTCACACTCGTACGGGGCGACCTGAGGGCCGCGGCCGACGCCATCCGTCTCGCCCGTCGGACTCTTGCCACAATCATCGGCAATCTTTTCTGGGCCTTCGGCTACAACCTCGCCGCACTGCCTCTCGCGGCGTTTGGCCTGCTCAACCCCATGATCGCCGGTCTGGCCATGGCCTTTTCGTCCGTATTTGTGGTGACCAACAGCCTGCGTCTACGCTCTTTCCGATGACTACATGTGGGTCACAGGACCTTCACAAAGAGACCTAGATCACAGATATTTAGGGGTAACCATTAAGGCTCCTCGCGAGTCTGAATGGGCGATGCCGAGAACGTCTTGGGGGACGTTCATGGGATGTCTTGGGGGACGTCTCAGGCAAGCGTTGGCCGGGGCACGTGCCCGGGGAGCTTTGAGCGGCCCTCCCGTGCGTGCGTACCCCGGCAGACCGCGAGGAACTTCTGCCCACCCGGCAGAGACGCCCGGCCGGATCCCGTGGGGGGAATCCGCTCCGGGGATATGGGAAGCGCCCCGCCCGCCGACCCGTGGGGGGATCGGCAGCGGGGCGCTTTCCGTTACGTACGCAGCCTCGGCGGGGCCGGCCGGATCACCTTCTCAGGAGTGACCGGTCCCCTGGTCGGGACGGTCGCTTCAGCGAGCCTCGACCGGGACGAAGTCACGCAGGACCTCGCCGGTGTAGATCTGGCGCGGGCGGCCGATGCGGGAACCCGGCTCCTTGATCATCTCGTGCCACTGGGCGATCCAGCCGGGCAGCCGGCCGATCGCGAAGAGCACGGTGAACATCTCGGTCGGGAAGCCCATGGCCCGGTAGATGAGACCCGTGTAGAAGTCCACGTTCGGGTAGAGGTTGCGCGAGACGAAGTAGTCGTCGGAGAGCGCGTGCTCCTCGAGCTTCAGCGCGATGTCCAGCAGCTCGTCGGACTTGCCGAGGGCCGAGAGGACGTCGTGCGCCGCCGCCTTGATGATCTTCGCCCGGGGGTCGAAGCTCTTGTAGACGCGGTGGCCGAAGCCCATCAGGCGGACGCCGTCCTCCTTGTTCTTCACCTTGCGGATGAAGGAGTCGACGTCGCCGCCGTTGGCCTTGATGCCCTCGAGCATCTCCAGCACCGACTGGTTGGCGCCGCCGTGCAGCGGGCCCCACAGGGCGCTGATGCCGGCGGAGATCGAGGCGAACATGTTCGCCTGCGAGGAGCCGACCAGACGCACGGTGGACGTCGAACAGTTCTGCTCGTGGTCCGCGTGCAGGATCAGCAGCTTGTCGAGCGCCGAGACCACGACCGGGTCCAGGTCGTACTCCTGGGCCGGGACCGAGAAGGTCATCCGCAGGAAGTTCTCCACGTACCCGAGGTCGTTGCGCGGGTAGACGAAGGGGTGCCCGATCGACTTCTTGTAGGCGTATGCCGCGATCGTCGGAAGCTTGGCGAGCAGCCGGATCGTCGAGAGGTGACGCTGCTTCTCGTCGAACGGGTTGTGGCTGTCCTGGTAGAACGTCGACAGCGCACTGACCACGGAGGACAGCATCGCCATCGGGTGGGCGTCACGCGGGAAGCCGTCGAAGAACCGCTTGACGTCCTCGTGCAGCAGCGTGTGCTGGGTGATCTCGCCCTTGAAGGCGGACAGCTCGTCGACCGTCGGCAGCTCACCGTTGATCAGCAGGTACGCCACCTCGAGGAAGGTGGAGCGCTCGGCCAGCTGCTCGATGGGGTAACCGCGGTACCGCAGAATCCCCTGCTCACCGTCGAGATAGGTGATCGCGGATTTATAGGCGGCGGTGTTGCCGTAGCCACTGTCCAGGGTCACCAGACCGGTCTGGGCTCGGAGCTTCCCGATGTCGAAGCCCTTGTCACCGACGGTGCTGTCGACCACCGGGTAGGTGTATTCACCGTCCGCGTACCGCAGTACTACTGCGCTATTAGCGTTGTCGCTCACGTCATCCCTCACCGACGTAGTGCCTCTTCTTCGAGGTGCCCTGACTGTCTCTACCATCCCCCATTTGGCTCAGGAGAGTGCACTCGGGGTCGACCAATGGGCCTATCGGCGGCACTCAGTGCCGCCAACCTGCTCATCTTGCCCCCTTCGCCCTGGTTCCGGAAGCCGGGGTGGCATTTCCCACCCCGCGGGGCCGGAGGCTCCCCCGGCCGGCCGATGCCCGGACGGCTCAGCCGCCGGTCAGCCGGTGGTCGAGCGCGGTGAAGCGTCTGCCTGCGGAAACGGTGCGCACCGCCTGTCCTATCGCCTTGCGGGAGCCGACGAGCACGACGAGCTTCTTGGCCCGGGTGACCGCCGTGTAGAGGAGGTTCCGCTGAAGCATCATCCATGCTCCGGTGGTGACCGGGATCACCACCGCCGGGTATTCGCTGCCCTGGGAGCGGTGGATGGTCACGGCGTACGCGTGGGCCAGCTCGTCCAGCTCGTCGAAGTCGTACCCAACCTCCTCGTCCTCGTCCGTCAGCACCGTCAGCCGCTGATCATCCGGCTGGAGCGAGGTGACCACGCCGACCGTGCCGTTGAAGACGCCGTTCTTTCCCTTCTCGTAATTGTTCCGAATCTGGGTGACCTTGTCGCCGACCCGGAAGACCCGTCCGCCGAAACGCTTCTCGGGGAGATCCGGCCGGGCGGGCGTAATGGCCTGTTGCAGCAGACCGTTGAGGGTGCCCGCACCCGCCGGGCCGCGGTGCATGGGCGCCAGAACCTGCACATCCCGCCGCGGGTCGAGCCCGAACTTGGCCGGAATCCGACGGGCCGCCACGTCCACGGTGACCCTTCCCGCGTCCTCCGTCTCGTCCTCGACGAAGAGGAAGAAGTCGGAGAGTCCCGAAGTGATCGGCGGAAGACCGGAGTTGATGCGGTGGGCGTTGGTCACCACACCGGACTGCTGGGCCTGGCGGAAGATCCGGGTGAGGCGGACATGGGGCACCGGGCCGCCGTCCGCGAGCAGATCCCGCAGCACCTCGCCCGCGCCCACGCTCGGCAACTGGTCGACGTCCCCGACGAGCAGCAGGTGCGCCCCCGGTGCGACGGCCTTGACCAGCTTGTTGGCCAGCAGCAGATCGAGCATGGACGCCTCGTCCACGACGACCAGATCGGCGGCGAGCGGGCGGTCCCGGTCGTATGCCGCGTCGCCGCCCGGTCTGAGTTCCAGCAGCCGGTGGACGGTGGACGCCTCCGCCCCGGTCAGCTCCGAGAGCCGCTTGGCCGCGCGGCCGGTGGGGGCGGCCAGCACCACCTTCGCCTTCTTGGCGCGGGCCAGCTCCACCACCGACCGCACGGTGAAGGACTTTCCGCAGCCGGGGCCACCGGTGAGCACAGCGACCTTGCTGGTGAGCGCGAGTCGCACCGCGGCCTCCTGCTCGGGGGCCAGCGCGGCGCCGGTGCGGTCGGCGAGCCAGGCGAGCGCTTTGTCCCACACGACGTCCCGGAAGCCCGGCATCCGGTCCTCGTCGGTGCGCAGCAGCCGGTTCACCTGGGCGGCCAGGGAGATCTCGGCACGGTGGAAGGGCACCAGATAGACGGCGGTCACCGCCTCGCCCCCGTCCGCCCCGGGCACGCTTTCCCGCACGACTCCCTCCTCGTCGGCCGCGAGCTCGGCGAGGCACTCGATGACCAGGCCGGTGTCCACCTGGAGGAGCTTCACGGCGTCCGCGATCAACTGCTCCTCGGGCAGGAAGCAGTGACCCTGGTCGGTCGACTGGGACAGGGCGTACTGGAGGCCGGCCTTGACCCGCTCCGGACTGTCGTGGGGTATGCCGACGGCCTGGGCGATCTTGTCGGCGGTGAGGAAGCCGATGCCCCACACGTCGGCCGCGAGGCGGTAGGGCTGGTTCTTCACGACCGAGATCGAGGCGTCCCCGTACTTCTTGTAGATGCGCACGGCGATGGAGGTGGAGACGCCGACACCCTGGAGGAAGATCATGACCTCCTTGATGGCCTTCTGTTCCTCCCAAGCGGCGCCGATCAACGTGGTCCGCTTCGGGCCGAGTCCGGGGACCTCGATGAGTTTCTTCGGCTCCCTCTCGATGATGTCGAGGGTCTCGACGCCGAAGTGGTCGACGATGCGCTCGGCGATCCTCGGGCCGATGCCCTTGATCAGACCGGAGCCGAGATAACGGCGTATGCCCTGGACGGTGGCCGGGAGGACGGTGGTGTAGTTCTCCACGGTGAACTGCTTGCCGTACTGCGGATGGGAGCCCCAGCGGCCCTCCATGCGCAGGGACTCGCCCGGCTGCGCGCCGAGCAGCGAGCCGACGACCGTGAGGAGATCGGCGCCGCGTCCGGTGTCGACGCGGGCGACCGTGTACCCGTTCTCCTCGTTGGCGTAGGTGATCCGCTCGAGGACCCCTTCGACCACTGCTGGATTGGACATGATCCGACGCTACCGCCGGGGTCGGACAACGCGGGGGGCCTGTGGACACATGCGAGGTTCGCGGCCGTCGTCCATCGTTGCTCGCGAAAACGGGTGCGTGACAGCGTGCGGTATGTGACGAACAACGGGGATGACATACCGCGACAGCAACGCGCCTCGCGACACGCTCGGACGCCCGGTCGACGCGGCCGGTTTCACCAGGCTCGGTTCATTACGACCCCGAGACCTGTCGATATCTGAGCGTCGACCCGCTCGGTCTGGGCCCGGCACCGAACGCCGGCACCTATGTTCACAATCCGCTGACGTGGGTGGACCCACTGGGGCTGAACCTCGAGGATGACAAGGGCGGAACCGTCATCACCCCCAAAGAGGGGAAGACGTACTTCGATGAGTTGCAGTAGTACGGAGAAGGCGCCAGGAAATGCAGAGCACCCACGACGCGACCATGACCGCCGAGCAGTTCTCGACCGTCTTCCAGGTGACGAAGGAGTTTCACAGCATCCCCCACGACGTGGTGGTCGCCGCCGGGATTCCGGCGCAACCGCCCGCTGATATCCTCGAGTTGGCTCGTCGCATCCGGCAGTCTCTCCCCGCCGGCCCGGTCGAGGTCTGCTTTGTCTCGCCGAGCACCGCGGAGAGCCGGACACTGCGTATCTCGGGTCCGCCCGCGGCACAAACGGACGGCACCGCTTCATCAAGTGATTTTCCCCAGGCCACGGGACGGCTGTGGAGGCAGTTGATCGACGTGGCGGTCGCCACCTTGGGTGAGAAGGAACTGCGGTTCAGGACCGGCTTCACACAGGACGAGGTCGCCTCTGCCGCAGCGCCGCTCGACCACCTGTTCACCACTCGTTAGCCGATGGGCATCTGCCGGCCGCGGACCTTCCTGCGGCCGGCACTCGGAAGGCCTCGCGAGCCTCGCGCCGTCTCCTCAACATCGAGGGGGCCCGGCCGTAAGGCCGGGCCCCTCCATTTCCCCTCCCTCAAGGACTCCCCGGATCCCCCCAGATCCCCCCCCGGGAGCCTTGATGACAGGTATGACCGACGTGACTGGTAAAGGGTTGTACGACTGCGGCCGGTAATTTTTCCGGAACTCCCGGATCCAGTCGGCGGCCGCATCCGCGGGCCGCTCCCGCACTCCCGCCCGGCTCAGGTGGCGTTGAACCGGTCCTGGACCAGGACGCTGCCGTCGGCCGCGTAGACCGTCACCGTGTAGCCCTTCTGCATCACCTCGGGGCCCGGAAAGGCGTAGTACGTACCCCAGTCGGGCTCTCCGCGCAGGCTCAGGACGCCCGCCTCGTACTCCTTGTCGGCCACCCGGATCACGATGCGGGCCGGCGGGCTGTCCGTGCGGAAGGCGCCGTGGACGAGGCCCTCGCCGCTCGACAGGCCACCGCTCACGCTGTCGGGCCGGATGTTGTCGCCCGGCAACTGCCGGGCGGCCGCTACCGCCTGCTGGATGTCGCCGTCCTGAACGACATAGTTCTGTTCGCCCTCGGGCAGCAGCACCATCTTCTGGCCGTGGCCGATACCGGCCACTTCGTACGGCTGGAGAGTCCGCACGCCCGGCCGGCCGGTGGATGCCGACGGGGCGGGGGCGGTGGCCGGCGGTGCGGGGGAGGGCGACACGTGGGTGCCGTCCACCCCCGCGTACGCCAGCACGGCGAGTGCCGCCGTGACCGTCGCCGCACCCGCCACGGCCGCCCGTCGCCGTGTGCGGGCCGCGCGGCCCCGGCGCAGTACCGCGTCGACCGGGGCGGGCCCCACGGCGTGGGCGTCCGCCTCGCGTCGCAGGGCGTCGCCGAGGCGCAGATCGTCGTTCACGGACGCGGCTCCCTCGGTGTCCCACGGGCCGCCCTGCCGTTCGCGGACGCCCCAGCGGGCTCACGAGCCACCCCCGGCTCGCCGCGGAGGCGGCGCAGGGCACGCGCGCCGTGGCTGCGGACCGTGCCGATGCGGGTGCCGAGCAGCCGGGCCACCTCCGACTCGGTGCGGTCCTCCAGATACCGCAGCACGATCACGGCACGCTGCCGGGGCGGCAGCCGGTCGAGCGCCTGGACGAGCGCGCTCCGGTCGGCGATGCCCTCGGTGCGGTCCGGGGCCACGGTCTCCGGGAAGCGGGTGGTGAGCCACTCACGTGCCCGCGTACGCCGGAGCCGGTCCACATTGGCATTGATCATGATGCGCCAGACGTAGGCGTCGGGGTCGTCGGTGCGCTGGATGCGCTCCCACTTCACATACGCCTTGGCCAGGGCTGCCTGCACCAGGTCCTCCGCGTCGTGGTGATGTCCGGTCAGGAGCCGGGCCGTCCGGAGCATCCGTGGCCAGCGGCTGACCACGAATGCCCGGAAGTCCGCCTCCGCGCTCGTCTTCAATCAGGGTCCTCTGTCGGGGCCGCTGTTCGCCGTCGGGGGGCCGCGCCGGCGTGCCCGACCCCTGTACGGGCCCGGCGGCGCGGCACCGGTCCTACCGGGGAGCGAAGGTCAGGGTCGCCAGCACCGCGCCGCCGCCGTCGTACGCGGTGACCGTGACGGGCTCCCGCCACGGTCCGGCTCCGGGCCGGTCGAGGTAGTACGTGCCCCAGCCGGGCCTGCCCGGCAGCCGCAGCATCGCCGCCTCGGTCTCCGGGCCCTTGCCGATGCGCACGGTCGTGCGCGCGGGCACCGTGTCCGTACGGTAGGCGCCGGTGAAGAGGATGTCGTCGCCCTCGGTGCCGATGCCGCCGCTGAGGCTGTTGGGGCGGATGCTGCTGCCGGGGTACTTCTTGGCCTCCTCGACATCGGCCGCGAAGTCGTCGTAGCTGACCACGTAGTTCTGCCGGCCCTCGGGCAGCAGCCCCATCTTCGCGCCGCGGCCGATGTCGACGGGCTGGTACGGACGTACGACGCGCGGCCCGGTCGCGGACGGGGACTTCGCCCGGGGCTGCGCCGCAGCGGCGGCCGGTGCCGGCCCGTTCTGTGCGGTCACCGGGGCGGCGGGCGGGGCCGCCCGGTCGACCGCGATGGCCGTCCCGCCGCCGGCCGCCAGAACCAGCGCCACCGCTCCCACGATGGCAAGCCGCCTTCTGCTCATGCTTCCTCCAGGTGATCGAACACGATCCGGATACGCCTACATCTGTCAGACGGCGTCCGGCCCTGGCGTCTATGTCATGGCAGCCGAAGTTTCTCGGCGGCTTTCCCGGGAGGCGGTCAGAGCACGTGCTCGGTGAAGCGGCGAGCTGTCTCCGCCAGCACCTCCTCACCGTCCCGCGCCCACAGCTCCTCGTTGAACAGCTCGACCTCGATCGGGCCGCTGTAGCCCGCCGCGTCCACCCGGCTGCGCCATGCGCGCATGTCGATCGACCCGTCGCCGATCTGGCCCCGGCCGTTGAGCACGCCGGCGGGCAACGGTGTGGTCCAGTCGGCGAGTTGAAAGGCATGGATGCGGCCTTCCGCGCCCGCCCGCACGACCGCGTCCGGGGCCGTGTCGTCCCACCAGATGTGGTACGTGTCCACCACCACGCCCACCTGCGACGACGGGAACCGCCCGGCGAGCGCGAGGGCCTGGGTCAGGGTGGAGACGACACAGCGGTCCGCCGCGTACATCGGGTGCAGCGGTTCGATCGCCAGCCGTACGCCCCGCTCCCCCGCGTACGGTGCGAGGACCGACAGCGCATCCGCGATCCGCTCGCGGGCGCCGGCCAAGTCGCTGCTGCCCGGCGGCAGTCCGCCGGAGACGAGGACCAGGGTGTCCGTGCCCAGGGCCGCGGCCTCGTCGATCGCCACGCGGTTGTCGTCGAGCGCACGTGCCCGCTCGGCGGGGTCGATCGCGGTGAAGAAGCCGCCGCGGCACAGGCTGGTGACCGCGAGACCGGCGTCGCGGACGAGCGCGGCCGTCGCCGCGACGCCGTACGACCGGACGGGCTCGCGCCACAGGCCGACCCCGGAAACGCCCAGCCGCAGGCAGGACTTGGTCAGTTCGGGCAGGGACAGCTGCTTCACGGTCATCTGGTTGATGCTGAAGCGGCGCGGACCGGTCATGCGCTGACTCCGTACACATCGAGCAGGGACCGCATGCGCCCCTCGGCCAGGACCGGGTCGGGGAACAGGCCGAGCCCGTCGGCCAGTTCGTACGCCCGCGCGAGATGGGGCAGCGAGCGCGCCGACTGGAGGCCGCCGACCATCGTGAAGTGCGACTGGTGCCCGGCGAGCCACGCCAGGAACACCACACCGGTCTTGTAGAAGCGCGTGGGTGCCTGGAAGAGATGGCGGGAGAGGTCGACCGTCGGGTCGAGGAGCTTGCGGAAGCCCTCCGTGTCCCCGGTGTCCAGCACCCGTACCGCCTCCGCCGCCAGCGGTCCCAGCGGGTCGAAGATGCCGAGCAGCGCGTGGCTGAAGCCGCGTTCGTCTCCGGCGATCAGCTCCGGGTAGTGGAAGTCGTCGCCCGTGTAGCAGCGCACACCCGGCGGAAGGCGACGGCGCAGCTCCACCTCCCGGCGTGCGTCCAGCAGCGACACCTTGATGCCGTCCACCTTGTCGGGGTGGGCTGCGACGACCTCCAGGAAGGTGTCCGTGGCGGTTTCGAGGTCGGCGCTTCCCCAGTAGCCCTCCAGCGCCGGGTCGAACATCGGCCCGAGCCAGTGCAGGATCACCGGTTCGGAGGCCTGGCGCAGCAGGTGTCCGTAGAGGTTGAGGTAGTCGTCCGCCGAGGCCGCCGCCGCGGACAGCGCGCGGGACGCCATCAGGATCGCGCCCGCGCCGGTGGACTCGACGAGGGCGAGCTGTTCCTCGTACGCCGCCCGTACCGCCGCGATGTCCGCAGGGCCGGTCAGCTGGTCGGTCCCCGCGCCGCAGGCGATCCGGCCGCCCACCGCCCGCGCCTCGGCGGCCGAGCGCCGGATCAGCTCCGCCGCGCCCGCCCAGTCCAGGCCCATCCCCCGCTGGGCGGTGTCCATGGCCTCGGCGACGCCCAGGCCGTGCGACCACAGATGGCGGCGGAAGGCGAGGGTTGCGTCCCAGTCGACGGCGGCGGGTGAATCCGGGCCGGTGTCGGCGTACGGGTCGGCCACGACGTGCGCCGCGGAGAAGACCGTACGGGAAGCGGGCGGGGCTCCACCCGCTCCTCCCGGGAGGGTGAAGTCCGCGGGTTCGGCCCGCGGAGTGTGCGCGCGCAACCGGCCGTCGGCGCCCGGGAGTCGGATCACAGGGTCAGCTCCGGGATCTCGAAGCGACGGCCCTCGGCCGACGACCTGAGAGCGAGCTCGGCGAGCTGCACACCGCGCGCGCCGGCGAGCAGATCCCAGTGGTAGGGCTCGCCGAGCGCCGCATGGCGCAGGAAGAGCTCCCACTGCGCCTTGAACCCGTTCTCGAACTCCGTGTTGTCCGGGATCTCCTGCCACTGGTCGCGAAAGGGTTCGGTGGCCGGCAGGTCGGGGTTCCACACCGGCTTCGGGGTGGCGGAGCGGTGCTGGACGCGGCAGCGGCGCAGCCCCGCGACCGCCGAGCCGTGGGTGCCGTCGACCTGGAACTCCACGAGTTCGTCGCGCATGACCCGCACCGCCCAGGAGGAGTTGATCTGGGCGACGGCCCCGCCCTCCAGCTGGAAGATCGCGTACGCCGCGTCGTCCGCGGTCGCCTCGTACGGCTTGCCGCGCTCGTCCCAGCGCTGCGGGATGTGCGTGGCGACCTGCGCGCTCACGCTGGTGACCCGGCCGAAGAGGCCGTGCAGTACGTACTCCCAGTGCGGGAACATGTCGACGGCGATGCCGCCGCCGTCCTCGGAGCGGTAGTTCCACGAGGGGCGCTGGGCCTCCTGCCAGTCGCCCTCGAAGACCCAGTAGCCGAACTCGCCGCGTACGGACAGGATCTCGCCGAAGAAGCCGCCCTCCACGAGGCGCTTCAGCTTCAGCAGCCCCGGCAGGAAGATCTTGTCCTGGACGACGCCGTGCCGGATGCCGGCGGCATCCGCGAGACGGGCCAGCTCCAGGGCGGCGGCGAGGTCGGTCGCGGTCGGCTTCTCGGTGTAGATGTGCTTGCCCGCCGCGATGGCCTGCTTGATGGCGGGGACGCGGGCGGAGGTGACCTGCGCGTCGAAGTAGATGTCCACGCTGTCGTCGGCCAGCACGGCGTCCAGGTCGGTCGTCCAGTGCTCCAGTCCGTGCCGTTCGGCGATGTCGCGCAGCGCGTGCTCACGGCGCCCGACGAGAACGGGCTCCGGCCACAGCGTCTCGCCGTCCCCGAGATCGAGACCGCCCTGTTCGCGGATGGCGAGCAGGGAGCGCACCAGATGCTGGCGGTATCCCATCCGTCCGGTCACGCCGTTCATGGCGATCCGCACTGTCCTGCGTGTCACGAAGATGCCTCCATGTCCCTCGATCCCCGGACGGTTCCCTCTTTATGGCCTTGTTGCCTCGATACCGCTGTAGCAAGCGCTTTCTACGCGGTATGACGCTAGCCTGCCGACAGTGACCCGGACAAGGGCTCTGTTCCATCTCCCGCGGAGGAAAGCGATGACAGTCACCCTGTCGGACGTCGCGGCGCGCGCTCGGGTGTCCCCGGCCACCGTGTCGCGCGTGCTCAACGGCAACTACCCCGTCGCGGCGTCGACGCGGGAGCGGGTCCTGCGCGCCGTCGACGAACTCGACTACGTCCTGAACGGGCCCGCCAGCTCACTCGCCGCCGCCACCTCCGACCTCGTCGGCATCCTCGTCAACGACATCGCCGACCCCTTCTTCGGGATCATGGCCGGCGCCGCACAGACGGAGATCGGCGGACAGGAGGGCACCGGGCGCGCAGGCGGCGAGAAACTCGCCGTCGTCTGCAACACCAATGGCTCACCGGACCGCGAGCTCACCTACCTCACCCTGCTCCAGCGGCAGCGGGCGGCGGCCGTCGTCCTCACCGGCGGCGCGCTGGAGGACCCCGCGCACATCGCGGCCATGTCCTCGAAGCTGGCGAAACTCGCGGACGCGGGGACCCGGGTCGTGCTCTGCGGACGGCCGCCCCTGCCGGGCAGCGAGTCGATCGTGGCCGCGCTCGCCTTCGACAACCGGGGCGGCGGACGGCGGCTGACGGAGCATCTGCTGTCGCTCGGCCACCGGCGTATCGGATACGTCGCCGGGCCGACGGAACGCACCACCACCCGTCACCGGCTGGAGGGCCACCGGGCCGCGCTGGCCGCGGCGGGCATAACCGAGGACCAGGACCGGCTCACCGTGCACGGCCCGTACGCGCGGCAGTCCGGCTACGACGCGACCCTCGAACTCCTGCGGCGCGACCCGGCCCTGACGGCGATCGTCGCCGCGAACGACACGGTGGCACTGGGCGCGTGCGCGGCCCTGCGCGACCAGGGCCTGCGCATCCCCGAGGACATCTCGGTCGCCGGCTTCGACGACCTGCCGTTCTCGGTGGACGCGGTGCCGGCGCTGACGACGGTTCGACTGCCGCTGTACGAGGCGGGGGCGCGGGCGGGGCGGCTGGCGATGGGGCGGGAGGCGGCGCCGCCGGGGGGTATCGCGACGATCGGAGCGGAGCTGATGGCGAGGGAGTCGACGGGGCGGCCGAAGGTCTGACCCTTGCGGCGTAGCCGCGTGTTCGGTTCGTTGTGGCTGGGCCACTTGTTCGGCTCGGGCCGTTGCGGCTCGGGCCGTTGCGGCTGGGCCGCTTGTTCGGTGCGGGTGCTTGTGGCTCGGGCCCATGTGGCTCAGCCGCTTGTTCGGTGCGGGTGCTTGTGGCTCGGCCTCAAGGTGGTTGTGGCGACGGCCGGTTGTGCGGTTGCTGTCCCGGTGCCGTTCCGGGGTCATGTCCGGGACTGCGGTCCTCACCGCGCTTCGCGCGAGTTGCGGGCGCTTTGACGTCCCGGACACGACCCCTGCGCGTCCCCGTCCCTGAACTCCACCAGGGCGGTACGCCCCTCGCCCCATCCCACCCTCGCAGCGCACCCCTGTCCACGGACGGACGGAGGGTCGCGGGGACGGCGGGAGCGGGGCGGGGGCGCAGGAGGGGGGTGTCCGGACGTCAAAGCTTCAGCAACTCGCGCGAAGCGCGGTGAGAAAGCAGTCCGGACACCCCCCTCCGGAGAACCCGAACCCCGCACCCACCACCAACCCGGCGCAGCCGCACCACAAGAACCCGCACCGGACAAGAACCCACACCACAACAGGGCCGCACCACAAGAACCCGCACCGGACAAGAACCCGCACCAAGCACCCGCACACAAGCACCCGCACCGGACAAGAACCCGCACACAAGGACCCGCACCACAAGAACCCGCACCCGTGGCTCAGCCGCACGCACCCCGCAGCGCCGCCACCGTCGCCGCGATCGAGGGGCGTCTCGCCGCTCCCTCCCGCCACAGCGCGTACAGCCTCCGCCTCGGCACCGGCGTCAGTGGCACCTCCCGTACCCCCTCCGGCAGCGCTCCCCGCCCCAGCCGCGGCATCACCGCGATCCCCAGTCCCGCCGCCACCAGCGCCAGTTGGGTGTGGTTCTCCTCCGCCTGGTGGACGAGGTCCGGCTCGTTCCCCGTCGCCCGGAGCGTCCGTATCAGCCAGTCGTGGCAGACCGTGCCCGGCGGCTGGCAGATCCAGCGTTGACCGGCCAGGTCCTCACGGCGTACCGAGGTCAGGGACGCCAGCGGATGCCCCTCCGGCACCAGCAGATCGCACAGGTCGTCGCCGAGGTGTGCTTGTTCGACGCCGTCCGGCGCGGGCAGTGGGGCGATGTCCCAGTCGTGGGCGACCGCGAGGTCGGTCATCCCGCGGGCCACGAGGTCGACGGACAGATGCGGGTCGACCTCGGTGAGGCGCGCGTCGAGGGTGGGATGCAGCCGGGCCAGTTCGGCGAGGACACCCGGCATCAGTCCGCGCGCGGCGGACGGGAACGCGGCGATCGTGAGCCGGCCGGTGGGCTGCCCGCGCCGTTCCTCCAGCGTCGTCTCCGCGCGTTCCACGATCGCGAGCAGTTCCTCGGCCGTCCCCGCGAGGTGCTTCGCCTCGTCGGTGAGCGCAACCCCCCGTCCCCGCCGCTCCAGCAGCGTCGTCCGCGTCTCCCGCTCCAGCTTGGTGATCTGCTGCGACACCGCGGACGGGGTGTACCCGAGCGCGGTCGCCGCGGCGGCCACCGAACCGTGCACGGCGACCGCGTGCAGTGCCCGCAGGCGTCCCAGATCGAGCACGACCGCCCCCATTCGTAAGCAACGCTCAATTCCACCATGAAGAAACCCGCGCTGGTGCTACATGGTCCGGGCCCGTGATCCTCGACCCATGCGTCCCGTACACATGGCACTCGCCGTGACCGTCGCCGCGGTCTGGGGAGTCAACTTCGTCGTCATCGAACTCGGCCTCGGGCACTTCCCGCCGCTGTTGTTCTCCGCGCTGCGCTTCTTGGTGGCCGCGCTGCCCGCCGTCTTCTTCGTGGGCCGCCCCAAGGTCGCCTGGAAGTGGCTGATCGGCGTCGGACTGGCCCTCGGGGTCGCGAAGTTCGGGCTGCTGTTCATCGGCATGGACCGGGGAATGCCGGCGGGGCTGTCGTCGCTCGTGCTCCAGATCCAGGCGGTGTTCACGGCCGTCCTCGCCGCGGTCGTGCTCGCCGAGCGGCCGGGCAGGGCGCGGATCCTGGGCATGGCCGTGGCGCTGGGCGGCATCGCCCTGGCCGCCGTCGACGAAGGGACGTCGGGGCCGCTGCTCGGCTTTGTGCTCGTCGTCGCGGCTGCTGCCTGCTGGGGTGTGTCCAATGTGCTGACCCGCAAGGCGTCCCCGCCGGACGCCCTGAACTTCATGGTCTGGGTGTCCGTGGTCCCCGTACTGCCGCTCCTCGCGCTCTCGCTGCTCTTTGAGGGGCCCTCGGCGGATCTGGACGCCCTGCGGTCCCTCGACTGGAGCGGCGCCGGGACCATCGTCTACGTGGCCTGGGGCGCGACCGTGTTCGGCTTCGGGGCCTGGGGGTTCCTGCTGCGCCGCTACCCCGCCTCCGCCGTCGCGCCCTTCTCGCTGCTCGTGCCCGTCTTCGGCATGACGTCCGCCGCGCTGCTGCTGGACGAGTCGGTGAGCCCGCTGCGCTGGGGCGCCGCGGTGCTCCTCGTCGGTGGTGTCGCGCTCACCTCGCTGTCGCGAGCAGCTGCTCCAGATGCATCCGTCCCGGCGCCAGCAGTGCCGGCAGGTCCGCTGCCTCCGGATGCCAGCGCTTCTCGTACTCCCAGCTCAGCCACGTCTCGTCGGTGAGCTGGGCCAGGCACTCGGCGAGCGGCAGCACACCGGTGCCGAGCGGCAGCGGGGCGAGGTCGTCGGCCGAGGCCACGTCCTTGACCTGGACGTAGCCGAGGAACGGGGAGAGCGCGGCATGGGCGACCGCCGGCTCCTCGCCCTCCAGCCAGGGGTGCACCACGTCCCAGATCGCGCCCGCGTACCGATGGCCGACCGGTCCGAGGATGCGGGAGACGCCGGCGCCGGTCCGGTGGGAGTCGTGGGTCTCGACCAGGATCCGTACGCCGAGCCCGGCCGCGGTCTCGGCGGCCGCGCCGAGCCGGCGGGCGGCGACGGCCTCCGCCTTCGCCGGGTCCTGGCCCTCCCCGCCGGGGAAGACGCGCACATGCGGCGCGCCGACGTCCTTGGCGAGCCGCAGCAGCTCCTCGACCTCCTGGATCACGGCCGCGTCCTCACCGGGGGCCGCGAGGCCGGTGTACCCGCAGACCGCGAGGATCTCGACACCGGCCCGGGAGAACTCGTCGGCGACGGCGGCCCGTTCGGCGGCCCCGAGCCCCGGGTGCACCGGCTCCTCGCGGTCGGCCCGCAGCTCCACCCCCTGGTACCCGGTGTCGGCGGCCAGCTGGACCACGTCCCGGATGGGCATGCCCGGCACTCCGAGCGTCGAGAAGGCGAACTTCACTTGACCGTTCCTTCCTGCAGGGGCAGCCGCCAGTCCTGGCCGACCAGATCCACTCCGTACGAGCGGTGCGGTTTCTCGGCGACGAGGGTGAACCCGGCCCGCTGGTAGATCCGGCGGGCTCCGGTCAGTACGTCGTTGGTCCACAGCACCAGTTCCCGGTACCCCACTTCGCGGGCGAAATCCACCACCGAGCGCACGAGTCGGTCGCCCAGACCGTGCCCGCGCGCCTCGGGTTCCACCAGGAGCAGCCGCAGCCGCGCGGTGGCGGGGGCGTCGTCCCGTACGCACATCACCGAGCCCACCGGTCGTCCGTCCAGCTCGGCGATCCACACCCGTTCCAGGTGGGGATCGTGGTCCTGGGCGAAGTCGGCGACGATACGGGCGACGAGGCCCTCGAAGTCGGCGTTCCACCCGTACTCCGCCGCGTACAGGGCGCCGTGCCGCTGGACGATCCAGCCGAGGTCGCCGGGGCGCGGGTCGCGCAGTACCGGGCCCTCGCGGTGGGCGGGCCGGCCGGGCGTGAGGATCTCGCGCACGGTCCGCATCGACGCGACCAGCCGGGTACGGTCCTCCGCGGTGACCCCGCCGATGAGGGTCCCCACGGCCTCGCGCGAGCGCTCGTCCAGCAGGGCGGCGGCTTCGCGGCCCTGGGGGGTGAGGGTGATGCTCTGCCGCCGCGGGTCCCTCTCGGACGGCGCGCGCGCCACGAGCCCGTCCCGCTCGAACTTGGCGAGGAGCCGGCTCAGGTACCCGGCGTCGAGGGACAGCTCGGCGCGCAGGTCGGCGGCGTCGGTCCGGGGGCTGTGGGCGAGCTCGTAGAGGACGCGGGACTCGGTGAGGGTGTACGGCGTGTAGAGGTGCTTGCTGTAGTCGAGCGCGCCGATGAGGTTGGTGTAGAAGCGGTTGAACGCGCGGATCTCCTGGATCGGCATGAGGGGGCTCCCAGCATTTTCCTTGACTGAGTCAACGCTAGGCCCGGATGGCCGTCGGGGCAAGAGCGGCGCGGTCCCGGCACCTCGGGGCGGCGGACCGAGGCGCCGGAGTCACAGGCAACTCATCTCTCCCTCCCGCACCAGTTCCGGCCGGCGAGGCAACCCGCCCTCCCTCATTTCCGTCTAACCCGCCACTCCGCTGGATGCGACCCGCAGTGCGGCGTCGACCCTCGCTGCTCCACCCGCGAGCGTCGGTCCCTCCCTCTCCCGCCGTCTGCGGCCAGCGGCCCCGCCGCCACCGGTGCGCCCCCTCCCGAAGCGCCGGTGGCGGCCTCCGTACCGGTGACCTTTCGCACGGCGCGCGCCCTTTTCCTTGCCGCACCCTTGACCTGGCAGTAATTTTCGGGCTATCCGTGTGCTTTGGAAGTTTCCTTCAACTCCCTTGTCGAGCAAGGCCGGAAGGAGCACCCATGCACGACCGGAGCCTCTCCAGACGCACCCTTCTCAGCGCGACCGCTGCCACCGCCGTGGCGGCGAGTGCCGCCGCGGTCCCCGCCTACGCCGCCGAAGCCGTGTCCCATGACCACCGAGACCGGCTGAAACGCCTGATCTCCCGGATGAGCCTCGAGGAGAAGGTCGGCCAGCTCTTCGTCATGCGGGTGTACGGGCACTCCGCGACCGCGCCCGACCAGGCCGACATCGACCTGAACCTCAAGGAGATGGGCGTCCGCACGGCCGCCGAGCTGATCGCCAAGTACCACGTCGGCGGCATCATCTACTTCGCCTGGGCGCACAACACCCGCGATCCCCGCCAGATCGCGGGGCTGTCCAACGGCATCCAGCGCGCGGGCCTCGGCCAGCCCACTCCCCTGCCGCTGCTGATCTCCACGGACCAGGAGCACGGCATCGTCGCGCGGGTGGGCAGGCCCGCCACGCTGCTGCCCGGAGCGATGGCCCTCGGGGCCGCCGGCTCGCGGTCGGACGCCCGCAGCGCGGCGGAGATCGCCGGGGCCGAACTGGCCGCCATGGGCATCCTCCAGAACTACGCGCCCGTCGCGGACGTCAACGTCAACCCGGCCAACCCCGTCATCGGGGTGCGCTCCTTCGGCTCCGACCCCGACGCCGTCGCCCGGATGGTCGCCGCCCAGGTCCGCGGCTACCGCGGCGCCGGCGTGGCCGCGACGTCGAAGCATTTCCCCGGCCACGGTGACACGACCGTCGACAGCCACACCGGTATCCCGGTCATCACCCACACCCGCCAGGAGTGGGAGGAGATCGACGCCCCGCCGTTCCGCGCGGCGATCGGCGCCGGGGTCGACTCGATCATGACGGCGCACATCCAGTTCCCCGCCCTGGATCCGAGCAACGACCCCGCCACCCTCTCCCGCCCCATCCTCACCGGCATCCTGCGCGAGGAACTCGGCTACGACGGGGTGGTGGTGACCGACGCGCTCAACATGCAGGGCGTGCGCGACAAGTACGGGGACCACCGGGTGCCGGTGCTCGCGCTGAAGGCGGGCGTGGACCAGTTGCTCAACCCGCCGGACCTGGCCGTCGCCTGGAACGCGGTACTGAACGCCGTCAAGGGCGGCGAGCTGACCGTCGATCGCCTCGACGAATCGATCCTGCGGATCCTGCGTCTCAAGGAGCGTCTGGGGCTGTTCCGCCGGCCGTTCGTCTCGGAGGGGAGCGTGGAGCGCAAGGTCGGCACGCGCGCCCATCTGGCCGCCGCGGACCGGATCGCTGACGGCACGACGACCCTGCTCGTCAACGAGCGCGGGCTGCTGCCGCTCAGCCGCCGCCGTGAGCCGCGGCTGCTCGTCGTCGGCGCGGATCCCGCCTCCCCGACCGGGACGACCGGGCCACCGACCGCGGTGCTGGCGAAGGCCTTCACCGAACTGGGCTTCACCGCCACGGCCCTGTCCACCGGTACGGCGCCGGCCGCGGCGAAGATCGACGAGGCGGTGGCGGCGGCGAGCGGCAAGGACGCGATCGTCGTCGCCACCTACAACGTCACCGCCACCAGCACCCAGCGCACGCTGGTGACCCGGCTGGTGGCGACCGGTGTGCCGGTGGTGGCGCTGGCCATCCGCAACCCGTACGACATCGCCCACCTCGGTGGTGTGCCGGCGGCGCTCGCCACGTACTGCTGGACCGATGTCGAACTGCGGGCGGCGGCGCGGGTCGTCGCGGGCCGCGCCGACCCCGAGGCCCGGCTGCCCGTACCCGTACCGCGGGCGGGCGACCCGGGCCAGGTGCTATATCCCGTGGGACACGGTTTGTCGTACGACTGACGTATCTCATCCGGCCACTGCCACCGGCGCACCACCGGCAATCGTCCTGCGGCCTTCCGTGCGGCTGGCGTGGCCCGCTTCGGCGGGCCACCCTGGACGCACCGGCCGTACGGCCGGATGCCCGGGGGGTCCGTATGGCAGGAATTCGGCGGTCCGCGGGCGCGGTGAGCGCCCTCGTACTCGTGCTGGTCGTCCTGACGGCCGGCTGTCTGCAGACGGCGGGCGGGCCGGCCGCGGCCGGGACACCGTCCGGTTCGGCCGCCGCGTCCCCTTCGCCGGGCTACGGAGCGGTCTTCCTGGGGCGGGGCGACTGTGCCTCGCGCGCCCGGGACTTCGCCGAGGTGCCGTGCGCCGGTGAGCGGGCGGCGGCCCGGGTCCTCGCGCGGTACGGCGGCCGGTCCTCGACCGGGCCGGCCTGTCCCGGACCCACCGACTTCGTCCTGCACATCTCCGAGGGGCACTCGTCGGCCGACGAGGACGGCGACGGCGATGTGGGGCAGGGCTACGCCTGTATGCGCAATCTCCTGCCGCCGCACCCGGGAGACCCGGGCGGGGGCGGCGGTCCGCACACCCTGGTGGGCGACTGCGTGTACACCGCGGCCGAGGGACGGGTGAAGGAGACGGCCTGCGACGGATCGGGCGACCACCGGCCCGAGTTCACGGTCGCATCCGCCCGGGCCGAGAAGGCGCAGTGCCCGAAGTCGACGGCCCTGTACGTGCATCTGGGCGGGGACAAGGCGGTGGGCTGTGCCCGCCGTGTGTGAGTGACACGGCGGGCACAGCCCACGCGGCGGCATCACGGCCGCAGGGACGGCTCCCGCTCGATGTCACGCTTGTCGAGCTTCGCGTCGTACGCCGTCAGGCGCTTCGCCTTGGCCTCGTCCTGCTGGACGGTGGCCGGGGCCACGCCCGCCCACTTCAGGATGGAGGCGGTGGCGGCGGCCTTCTGGTCGGCGACCAGAGCGCCCACGGCGGCACCGTGGTTGGCGCCCGGAGCGACGTAGACATAGCTGTCACGGGCACCCTTGCCCACCCGGAACTTCTCGGCGCCCCACGGGTCGTTCTCACCGTAGACGAACATCATCCGCTGGGCGTTGTTGCGCACCCAGTGGTCGACGTCGTCCATGACGAACGGCTTGAAGCGCATCGGGATGTCGCGCGGCACGAAGTTCCGCGGCGGCTGGTAGCCGTACCGGCTCAGGCCCTTGAGGTGCGGCTGCTTGATGTCGGGCGAGCCCAGCTCGGTGCCGGCCTGGTAGTAGTACGGCGTGTACGGCGCGAGGCCCTGGTCCGTGTAGAAGGAGAACCCGGAGATCGCGTCGATGCTGTCCCAGATCTGCTGGTCCGTCGCGGTCTTGGCGACCGGGATCGCTTCGCAGTCCGCCAGCAGGCTGTACTGCCAGAACGCCCAGGTGTAGTCGAGGACGACGGCCTCGAAGGCCTTGTCCTGCGAGCCGACCGTCGTGAAGGTGTAACCGTTGTCGGCGGCGTACTGGGTGTAGATCGCCGCCAGCTGCTTGCGGCGGATCAGCGCCTCACGCTGCACGTTGTTGAGCTTGGTGCGGCATTCGGCGGTGCCGACGCCCGCGAGGAAGCGGTCGTAGGCCGAGTCCTCGTTGTTCTTCACGTCGTTGGGGGCCACGTAGGCGACGACGCCGTCCATGTCGCGCGGGTAGAAGCGCTCGTAGTACGTCGCCGTCATACCGCCCTTGGAGCCGCCGGTGGTGAGCCACTTCTTGGCGTACACCTTCTTCAGCGCGGTGAAGAGACGGTGCTGGTCGCTGGCGGCCTGCCAGATGTCCAGCTTCGACCAGTCGGCCGGTTCGGGACGGGACGGCGTGAAGAAGCGGTACTCCACGGAGACCTGGTTGCCGTCGATGATGGCCGTCGGCTCACTGCGGCGAGGTGTGGTGTTCACGTTGTAGCCGGAGGTGAACATGACCGTGGGCCGGTTGGTGTCCTTGTGCAGCAGGGTGATCCGCTGCTTGAAGGTCCCCTTGCCCGGGTGCCGGTGGTCGACCGGCTGTGTGTAGTTGAGGACGAAGAACCGGTACCCGGTGTACGGCTTCTCCTCGATGAGACTCATGCCCGGAATCGCGAGGATCCGGTCCTTGATGTCCGTGCCGGGCGCAGGCTCCGCGGCGGTAGCCGCACCCGCCGTCGCACCGGCTGCGCTCATCGTGCCTATGAGCACCACGAGCGACAGCAGCCATCTGAGCGCCTTGCTCATTCACCCTCCCCTTGGTTCACCTGTGACGCGGTGAACCTAGCGGGGGCAATGCCCGGCTGGCCACCCCCAGTTGACCGCCGGGTAACCGACGGCAGGTCAGGGGGTGGACGGGGACACGGGGCGACGGCAGGTCAGGGGGTGGAGGGGGACACAGGGCGACGGCGGGTCAGCACAGGATCCAGCCGGTGGAGCGGGAGACCCCGGCGATGGCACCGGTGGCCCGGACGCAGCGGTTGAGCGCGTGCACGGTGACGGGTCCCGCCTGGCGGGTGAAGGTGCCGCGGTCGACGGCGGCGCGGCCGCCGCGGGCCTGCAGCGAGACGGACATCGCCCGCCGGGCCCCGGGGTTGCTCGCGACCGTCATGGCGCAGGCGTAGTTCCGGTTCTTGTAGACGCGCAGCTCGCCGCCCGGGAACCGCACGGTCTTCTGCGCCCGCCCCGAGCAGCCCGAGGCGACGGCCTCCGCGCTCTGCGTACCGGGCCCGGCGAGGGACAGCGCCCCCACGGCCATCAGCACCGCGAGGAACTGCGCCAGCAGTCGCCTCACCGGCCTGGTCGTCCCCGTCCCACCGAACACCTTTGCGCCCCCTCGTCACAGCCCCGTACATGCGTACGACGCAGTAGGGGGCGGAACGGTTGCCGACCCCACGACATGGTCACACCGCGGCCGGTTCGTCCTCGCCTATGAAGGTCCGCCACAGCGTGGTGTAACGGCCCTCCAGAGCGAGGAGCTCGTCGTGGGTCCCGTCCTCGACCACCCTGCCGCCGTCCATCACCACGACGCGGTCGGCGCGCGCGGCGGTCGTCAGCCGGTGTGCGACGACCAGGGTGGTGCGGCGGCCGGTCAGCCGGTCGGTGGCCTGGTTGACCTGGGCCTCGGTGGCCAGGTCCAGGGCGGCCGTCGCCTCGTCGAGGAGCAGCACATCGGGGTCGACCAGCTCGGCCCTGGCCAGGGCGATCAGCTGACGCTGGCCCGCGGAGAGATTGCGTCCGCGCTCGGAGACCTCGTGCAGATAGCCGCCGTCCAGGGTGGCGATCATGTCATGCGCGCCGACGGCGCGGGCGGCGGCCTCCACCTCGGCGTCGCTCGCGCCGGGGCGTCCGTAGGCGATGGCGTCGCGGACCGTGCCTTCGAAGAGGTACGCCTCCTGCGGCACGACGCCGAGCCGGTGCCGGTAGGCGGTGAGGTCGAGTTCGCGCAGATCCTGTCCGTCGGCGGTCACCCGGCCGCTCGTCGGGTCGTAGAACCGCGCGACCAGCTTGACCAGCGTGGACTTGCCCGCGCCGGTCTCGCCGACGAAGGCGACCGTCTGGCCCGCCGGGATGCGCAGATCGATGCCCGCGAGGGCCTCCTCCTCGTCGCCGTAGCGGAAGTCGACGCCCTCGAAGGCGATCTCGCCGCGCAGCGACGCGACGTCCACGGGCTTCTTCGCGCTCGCGGTCGACGTCGGTTCGTCCAGCAGTTCCTGGATGCGCCGGAGCGACACCGAAGCCTGCTGGTAGCCGTCGAAGACCTGGGACAGCTGCTGCACGGGGGCGAAGAAGAGGTCGATGTAGAGGAGGTAGGCGACCAGGGCGCCGGTGCTCAGCGTGCCCGCGTCGACGCGGTGCCCGCCGACGATCAGGACGGCCGCGGCGGCCACCGAGGACAGCAGCTGGACGAAGGGGAAGTACACCGAGATCAGCCACTGGCCGCGGACGCGGGCCTCGCGGTAGTGCTCGCTGCGGGCCACGAAGCGGTCGTTGCCGAAGCGCTCGCGGCGGAACGCCTGCACGATCCGCAGCCCGGACACGGACTCCTGGAGGTCGGCGTTGACGACGCTGATCCGCTCGCGGGCCAGCTCGTACGCCTGGACGCTCTTGCGGCGGAAGAAGAAGGTGCCGACGATCAGCACCGGCAGGGTCGCGAAGACGACGAGCGCGAGCTGGAGGTCGATGACCAGCAGGGCGACCATGATGCCGAAGAAGGTGACCACCGAGACGAACGCGGTGACCAGACCGGTCTGGAGGAACGTCGACAGGGCGTCCACGTCCGTCGTCATCCGGGTCATGATCCGGCCGGTCAGTTCGCGCTCGTAGTAGTCCAGCCCCAGCCGCTGGAGCTGGGCGAAGATCTTCAGACGTACGGAGTAGAGGACCCGCTCGCCGGTGCGGCCCGTCATCCGGGTCTCGCCGATCTGCGCGGTCCACTGCACGAGCACGCTCAGCAGCGCGAGGCCGGAGGCCGCCCACACCGCGCCGAGGGCGACCTGCTCCACACCCTGGTCGATGCCGTGCCGGATCAGGACCGGAAGCAGCAGGCCCATGCCGGCGTCGACGGCCACCAGCAGCAGGCTCACGAGCAGCGGGAGTCCGAAGCCGCGCAGCAGCAGCCGCAGGCCCTGGCCCTCGCCCTCCGTGTGCTCGACGCGGACGGCGCGGGCCTCGTCGACGTCGGGTGTGTCGTCGGCCGGCGGCAGCGCCTCCACCTGGGCGAGCAGCTCGGGGGTGGCCCCCGGCGCCGCGGACTCCTGGGCATTCTCCTCGCGCACCCACAGCCGGGGTGTGATGCCGCGCTCCGCGTCGAACTCCGCGTCCAGCTCGTCCCGTACGGTGCTGTCGCTGCCCGGGTCGGCCTCCAGCGCCGGAGCGTGCCCCGGCGATACGCCGCCGAGCTCGTCCGGGTCGGTCAGCAGCCGGCGGTACAGGGCCGAGCGCTTGGTCAGCTCCTCGTGGGTGCCGATGTCCGCGAGCCGTCCGCCGTCCAGGACCGCGATGCGGTCGGCGAGCTGGAGGGTGGAGCGGCGGTGGGCTATCAGCAGGGTGGTGCGCCCGGTCATCACGGAACGCAGCGCCTCGTGGATCTCGTGCTCGACGCGGGCGTCCACGGCGGAGGTGGCGTCGTCGAGCAGCAGCAGCCGGGGGTCGGTGAGGATCGCGCGGGCGAGCGCGACACGCTGGCGCTGGCCGCCGGAGAGGGTCAGACCGTGCTCGCCGACGGTGGTGTCGTAGCCGTCGGGCAGCTCGCTGATGAAGCCGTCGGCCTGGGCGGCGCGGGCGGCGGTCTCGATCTCCTCCTGCGTAGCGCCGGGCTTTCCGTACGCGATGTTGGCGCGGACCGTGTCCGAGAACAGGAAGCTGTCCTCCGGCACCATGCCGATCGCGGCCCGCAGCGAGTCGTACGTCAGCTCGCGGACGTCGTGGCCGCCGACGAGGACCGCGCCGTGCGTCACGTCGTAGAAGCGCGGCAGCAGGAGCGAGACGGTCGACTTGCCGCTGCCGGACGACCCGACGACGGCGACGGTCTCCCCGGGACGGATCTCCAGCGAGAAACCGTCGAGGACCGGGCGCTCCCGGTCGTAGCCGAAGGTCACGTCGTCGAACTCGACGGTGGCGGGGGCGTCCGCCGGGAGCACCTTGGTGCCTTCCGTCAGCGTGGGCTCGGTGTCGATCAGCTCCAGTACGCGGTCGACACCGGCGCGCGCCTGCTGGCCGACGGTCAGCACCACGGCGAGCATCCGGACCGGGCCGACGAGCTGGGCGAGATAGGCGGAGAAGGCGACGAAGGTGCCCAGCGTGATCTGGCCGCGGGTGGCCAGCCAGCCGCCGACGGCCAGCATGGCGACCTGCCCGAGGGCGGGAACCGCCTGGAGCGCGGGGGTGTAGCGGGCGTTCAGCCTGATGGTGCGCAGCCGGCCGGCGAACAGCTTGCGGCTCGCCTCGCGCAGCTTGCCCGTCTCCTGGTCCTCCTGGCCGAAGCCCTTGACCACGCGTACGCCGGAGACGGCTCCGTCCACGACGCCCGCGACGGAGGCGGCCTGGCTCTGCGCGTACCAGGTGGCGGGGTGGAGCCGGACCCGGCTGCGCTTGGCGATGAACCAGATGGCCGGGGCGACGGCGACGGCGATCAGGGTCAGGGGCAGCGACAGCCACGCCATGATCGCGAGGGAGATCAGGAAGAGCAGGACGTTCCCGATGGTCATCGGGAGCATGAAGAGCAGGCCCTGGATGAGCTGGAGGTCGCTGGTCGCACGGCCGACGACCTGGCCGGTGGAGAGCTCGTCCTGACGCCGCCCGTCGAGCCGGGTGATCGTCGCGTACATCTCGGTCCGCAGATCGTGCTGGACGTCGAGGGCGAGGCGGCCGCCGTAGAAGCGGCGGACGTAGGTGAGGACGTAGACGACGACGGCCGCGGCGATGAGCACGCCGGTCCAGACGGCGAGGGAGCGGGAGTGGTCGCCGATCACATCGTCGATGACGATCTTGGTGATGAGGGGGACGAGCGCCATGACGGCCATGCCGCCCAGGGACGAACCGAGCGCGAGCAGCACATTGCGCCGGTACCGCCAGGCGTAACCGGCCAGGCGCCGGGCCCACCCCTCATTCGCCGCCACGTAGTGCCTCCCGTTGAAATTGATCCACCGGAAGGCACCAACGCGGCGAGCAGCGGATTTCATCCCGCTGCAACAAACGGATACGGCTCCCGCGGGTCGGCGGGAGCCGGTGAGGCCGGTCAGCGGGGGGCCGGAATCGCTTCCTTCGCCGCGCGCTCCGGCGTGGCCGGGACGGCCTCGTGCGGCACGGCCGGGGGCACGAACGCGCTGCGCGCGGGCGCTGTCGGGTTGAGGTCCTTGTGGATCGCCCGGGCGACGGCCTGGATGGTGTTCACCCCGTCGTTCATCGTCGCGTTGTCGTGGGTGAGAACGGTGATCTGGTAGTTGTGACCGGGGCCCGTGAAGGCGCCGATGCTGTGCACGCGCCAGCCGTGCGTGGCCCGCTGGAGCCAGCCGTTCTTCACCTGGACGGTGGCGGTGGCGGGCGCCCCGGCGGGGGTGCCCCAGCGCTGCGAGGCGACGACGTTCTGCATCAGCTTGAGGGCGTAGGTCCGGTTGGCATCGCTGATCACGGTGCTCTTGGCGGTCAGCATGCCGAGCAGCTTCTGCTCGTCGCGGGCGTTGATCTGGGTGAGGCCCCAGTAGCCGTCGGCGCCCGGCACGGTCTTCGTCATACCGGCCGCGGTGAGGAAGCGCTTGATCTTGGTGAGGCCGAGCTGCTTCCACAGGGCGCTGGTGGCCGCGTTGTCCGACTTGGTGATCATGTCGCTGGCGAGGGTGAACTCGCGCTTCGTGAAGCCGCGCTTCTGGAACTGCACCTCCTGGAGGAGGGCGGCGAGCACGGTCACCTTGACGACGCTGGCCGAGTCGTACTGCTGGTCCGGCCGCAGGGTGCAACTGGTCTTGGTGATGCGGTCGTTGAGCAGCACGGCCGTCGTCGACTTCCGGCCCTTGAGGGCGGCGGTGATGTCGGCGGTCAGCTTGGCGGCGAGACCGGCCTGCTGAGAGGTGCACGCGACCTGCGGCGGCGCGGCGGCAGCGGGCGCGGTGGCGGCGGCGAGCGGCACGAGTGTCGCGACGGCGACGACCCCGGCCGCGCTTCTCGCGCGACGCGACGGCCGGCCGGTTGCGCGGCCGGATATTCGGTGGTGAGTCATGAAGCTTCCCCGTCCCCTGAATGCCTGTGCGGGGCGCCTCCCCGACGCCCCCGCAGCACTTGACTCACGGCGGGCGGAAAAGTTGTACGCCGTTATCGCACGGTGAGCAGGTCAGTGGCGGGGCAGCCGCGCGGTCGGCGAACAGTGCCGGTCGGCAGGCCGGGCAACGGCGGGCCTGGCGGCGGCAGGAATACCGGCAACGGCCACGGCGGCGGTGACGGAGGCGCAGAGGGAGGCGAGGAGGAGCGCAGACGCGTGGGGGACACGGCAGGGGCGGGGATCGAGGCCGGGGGACTCGATGTGAACTCCGGTCTTCACATCATCTCCTCATGCACCCCTCCTCGGCGCTACGGTTCATCACGTAGCAGGGAGTGCGACGTACGTCACAGCTCGACGTCGTCCGGCAGCTTCGCCTGCGTGAAAACAGCTGCACGTCCTGGGGGGACAGCATGCGCGAGATGGCCAAGGGCTCGAACGTGGGCCTGGCGGACCTGAGTGACGACACCGGATCGGTGATCGTGAGCCTGCGCTGGAGCAGCGCGACCGGAGACGGGGACGCCGACGTCTCGGTGATGCTGCTCAACGGCGACGGGAAGGTCCGCGGTGACACGGACTTCTTCTTCTACAACCACCCCGCCGCGCCCGACGGCAGTGTGCAGTTGCTGGGCAAGGCGCCCACCGACGGTGGCAGCGAGGACCGGATCAGTCTCGATCTGACGGCGGTGCCGCCGGACGTGGAGCGCATCGTGGTGGCGGCCAGCCAGTACGGCGGGGCCTGCTTCGGTGAGCTGGACGACCTGCGGGTGACCGTGGCCGACCGCGGCGGCGAGACGCTGCTCGGTTTCTCCATCGACGACGCCGGAGTGGAGAGCGCCTTCCTCTTCGGCGAGTTGTACCGGCGGGGCGAGGAGTGGAAGTTCCGGGCGATCGGCCAGGGGTACGAGTCCGGACTGGCCGGTCTCGCGACGGACTTCGGCATCGACATCGTCGACGACAGCGCCGACGAGGAGACCACCGAAGCCGTGCAGGCCGTGGTGGAGCAGGAGTCGGCGGCACAGGCATCACCCTCGGCGGCCGCCGAGCCGCGCGTGACGCTCCCCGCGCAGGACGCACGCGGGGAACAGCCCGGCGCGGGGACGACACCCAGGCGCACCCCTGGACCCCGGACCGCCAAGAAGAAGGTCACGCTGCCCAAGGTGGCGAAGAAGTCTCTCGCCGAGAACGAGGCGTGGAGGCCGGCACGGCTGTTCCCCGCACCGACGCTCAAGAGCGACAAGGAGCGTGAGTTGCGGGCGACATCCGTCCTGCTCTCGGTGATGGCCGAAGTTCCGGAGTTCGGGCGGCGGCTGACGGCGCCTTTCGGCGCGCCTGCCGGTCGCATGCAGACGTTCACCGAGGTCACGCTGCCCTACGGAGAGACGCCCAGGCGTCCCGACGGGGTGATCCGCGTGGAGCGGGCCGGGAAGCTGTGGACGGGTCTGGTCGAGACGAAGACGAACGGGAACCCGCTGCGGCCCGAGCAGGTCCAGGACTACATGGACATCGCCGCACGGCGGGGCTACGAGGCCGTGATCACGCTGTCCAACGACGTCGCCCTCGAAGGCTGTCCCCCGGTGGTGGCCAAGACGGACGGACGGCGCAAGCACAAGGTGGCCCTCTGGCATCTCTCGTGGGCCGAAGTGGCGCACCAGGCGCAGATGCTGATCCGCCACGAAGGCGTCGGCAACGCCGCACACGCGTGGCTTCTCCAGGAGCTGCTGTCGTACCTCCAGCACGAGAACTCCGGCTGCCACGGATTCCAGAACATGGGGCCCGCCTGGGTGCCCGTGCGCAACGGCATCGACACGGAGACCCTCTGCCAGGGCGACCGGCGCGCCATCGAGGTGGTGGAGAGCTGGGAGCAGCTCATCCGCCAGGTCTGCCTGCGCCTCGGGGGTGAGCTCGGCCAGAAGGTCCTGCCGGTGCAGCGCGCCAGGCGGGGTGTCGATCCGCAGACCCGCCGCGCCGTGCTCGCCGACGGGCTCTGCGAGGACGGCCGGCTGACAGCCGAACTGCGCATCGACAGCACACCCGGTGTTCTCACGATCGTGGCCGATCTGCGGACCGGCAAGCTGCGGACCTCCATGGAGGTCCGGGCGCCCGAGGGCAGCTATCCCCTCACCTCGGCGAAACGGCTGCTGCGCATGCTGGCCGAGGCACCGGCGGATCTGCATGTGGAGACCCTGGTGGAGGGGGGCCACGGGCCGCGCGGCACGTTGGAGCGCCTGCGCCCGGAGCCGGCCGACATGCTGCCGAAGGACGGCACACGGGCGACGGGCTTCCGGCTGTCGCTGTTCAAGGGCATGGGAGTCACCCGAGGCAGTGCGGAAACAGGATTCATCCGCAGCGTCGACGACGTGGTGGACCGGTTCTACGCCCAGGTGGTCGCCCAGCTGGGCCCCTTCGAGCGCCGTCCGGCGGCCCGGTCGCAGCCCGCGGAACCGGCGGTCGCGGGGGCCGGGGCGTAGGAGGACGGGGCGGGGACCGCCGGCAGACCCTGGGGTCGGCGCCGGCACGGGACTGCGGGCCGGGGCGGTCGGCGGACGGGCCCCCAGGCCCTCGGGCGCACGCGCCTGCCGGGCTGGGGCCCTGACACCTGCGCGGCCGCCTGCGCGCGGCCCTGCCGCCGCGCCCGTCACCGCCCCGTCCCGCCCTCCCCGTCCCCCGACCAGACCCTCACCTGATGCCGGGATCGCGGGGACGCGGCAGGGTGGGCTCGGCAGGAACTTCCCGCACAGACGAGGATCATCCATGTCCGTGACCCACTCCCGGCGTCTCGCCGGTGCCGCCGGGGCGGCGTTCCTGGTTGTCGCCGTCGCGGGCTGCTCCGGCCTCGGCCGCAACGCCGCGGGCACCCTCGCCTACGAGACCGCCGACGAGCGGCATGTGAGCGTGTCGAACCCCCTGGTGACGGGCTGTCACCGGCTCGACGCGCCGGGGGCCGTCTCGGTCACCAACAACACGCTGGTGGACCTCGTGCTCTACCCGACCCAGGACTGCACGGGCGAGGACACGATCTACCTGCCCACCACCGTGTCGGACATCATCGCGCCCGGCGCCCGCCCGTGGCAGAGCTACACCATCGTCCACTGAACCCGGGCGCCGTCTCCCGCTCCCGCATCCCGCCGGACGGGTGATCGCCCGCCGGCCCTCTCAGGCGTCCCGCCGCGCAAGGGACCGGCCACCCGCCCACAGCGCCGCGCCCACCCACAGCGCCAGCACGCCGAGACCGCTCCACGGGCCCAGCGTGCCCGTCGCGTCCTGGAGCAGGATCTGCCGGCCCGCGCGGTCGGGAAGGAACTCCACCGCGCCCCCGACCTCAGAAATGTCGCCGACGACGAAGGACAGCATCAGCAGGAAGGGGATGAGGACGCCCATCACCGCTGGCGCGCTGCGGAGGACGGCAGCGAGGCCCGCCGAGAACAGGGTGATGAGGCACAGGAAGATCCCACAGCCGATCACGGCGCGCACAGCGCCGGGGTCGGTGAGAGCGAGGCCGCGGTCGCCGAGGGAGGACTGCCCGGCGAGGAAGCAGGTCAGGCTGGTGAGGAGGCCGACCCCGAGGGACAGCGCTCCGACGACGGCGAGTTTCGACGCCCAGAACAGACCTCTGCGTGGCACGGCCGTCAGGGACACGCGGATCGCGCCGCTGCGGTACTCCCCCGCCACGGCCAGGGCTCCGAAGGAGATGGCCGCGATCTGTCCGAATTCGAGGCCGAAGAAGGACGTGCGCAGCGGGTCGAAGTCCGGCCGCGCGGACTCCTGCGGGTCGAGGGTGGCGCACGCCAGGACCGAGAAGGCGACGGTGGCCACGAAGACGGCGGCGAGCGTGGCGCACAGGGACCGCAGCGAGCGGATCTTCAGCCACTCGGCGTGCAGGACGGGCTTCGGGTTCACGGTCGTACCTCCTGGGCGGCCGGGCGGGTGGCGGCGAACTCGGTCCGGTCCGCGGTGAGGGCGAGATAGGCCTGTTCCAACGTGGCCTGCTCTCCGGCGAGTTCGAGGATCGGGATGCCTTCCTGCGCGGCGAGTGGGCCGATGTCCGTCACCCGTGCGCCGTCGACCGTCCAGGTGCCGTCCTCGCCGGCGACGGGGGTGAAGCCCTTGCCCGTGAGCACGGTCCGCAGCCGCTCGTCGTCGGTGGTGCGCAGCCGTACCCGTGGGGTGGTCCAGGCGTCGATGAAGTCCCGCATGCCGGTGTCGGCGAGCAGCCGTCCCCGGCCGAGGACCACGAGGTGGTCGGCGAACGAGGCCGTCTCGCCCATGAGATGGCTGGAGACGAGCACGGCCCGGCCCTCCGCGGCCTGCCGGCGCATCAGTTCGCGGATCCAGATGATGCCCTCGGGGTCGAGGCCGTTGGACGGCTCGTCCAGCATCAGGACCGCCGGGTCGCCGAGCAGGGCCGCGGCGATGCCGAGGCGCTGGCGCATACCGAGCGAGAAGGTCCTGATCCGGCGGTGTGCGGCGGAGGCGATCCCCGACTGCTCCAGCACCTCGTCGATGCGCCGGGGTCCGATCCGGCCCGCCGCGGCGAGGATGCGCAGATGGTCGCGGGCGGTACGGGAGCCCTGCGCGGCCCCCGCGTCGAGCAGCGCGCCGACGTGGCGCAGCGGTTCGTCGATCGCGGCGTAGGGCCGTCCGCCGATGGTGGCGGTGCCGGACGTGGGGCGGTCCAGGCCGAGGATCAGCCGCATGGTGGTCGACTTCCCGGCGCCGTTCGGCCCGAGGAAGCCGGTGACCCGGCCGGGGTGGACGGCGAACGTGAGCCCGTCCACGGCCCGGGTCGCCCCGTACCGCTTGGTGAGGTTGGTGACGTCGATGCTGGTCATGGGGCCAGCGTGGCCGCCGGCCACGGGCCGGGGCCTCCCCCGCCGGTGGAAAGAGGCTCCCCCGCACGGGGGAGCCGCCCCGGCCGGCGCGCTGGCACGATGACGGGATGCTCCTCGGCCTCCTGCGTCCGCTGATCCGCCCGGTCACCTACACCCGCTGGCTTCATCTGATCATCGGCACCGTCTTCTTCGGCATGTACCTGTTCGTCGACGAACACCGGCTGTACATCCCCTTCGTGCTGCTGGGACTGCTGGGGCTCGTTCCGGCGGTACGGCTCGCCGAAGGGCTCCAGGCGCGGCTGCTGCTGTCGCCGCACAGCTACAAGGACGCGTCCTCGGGCATCGCCGCCGCGTCGTCCGCCACCTGGGCAGACCGGGGGCGTACGGCGCTGTGGCTGGAGATCCGGCTCGGGCTGGGACTGCTCTGCGGTCTGGTCACGGTCCAGTTGCTGGGGGTGGTGGTGGATCTGGTCTCGGCGGCGTCCGGACCCGGCCCGGCACGGGTCCTGACCCTCCAACTGCCGGGCGGCCACTGGTGGTATGCGCTGCTGGTACCCCTGCCGCTCGCCGCGCTCGCGGCCTTCGTGGTGGGCGTCGGGGAGCTGATCACGGCGATCGCCCGGCGGCTGCTCGGCCCCTCCGCGGCGGAACGGCTGGCCGCGCTGGAGGAGCGCACCGAGCAGTTGCTGGAGCGCAACCGGATCGCGGGCGAGCTGCACGACTCGATCGGGCACGCGCTGACGGTGGCGGTGGTGCAGGCGGGGGCGGCCAGGGCCGCGGGGAACGCGGAGTTCACGGACCGCGCGCTCGGTGCCATCGAGGAGACCGGGCGGGCGGCTCTGGAGGACCTGGAGCGGGTCCTGCTGGTGCTGCGCGAATCCGGGCAGCCGGTGGGCAGCCGCCCCACGCTGGCCGACGCGGACCGGCTGCTGGAGTCCGCGCGCGCGTCCGGCGCCGAGGTGGTGGCGGAGGTGAGCGGGCCGCTGGCACTCGTGCCCGGGCCGGTCTCCCGGGAGGGGTACCGCATCGTGCAGGAGGCGCTGACCAACGTCCTGCGGCACGCGGGCCCGGTGCCGACGCGGGTGCGGATCGAGGTCGCCGCCGGCCGGCTGGAGCTCGAGGTGAACAACTCCCTGGTGGAGCCCGCGACTTCAGGCGGCCGCGGCAGCGGGCTGCGCGGCATACGGGAGCGGGCCGCGCTGCTCGGCGGCCACGCCACGGCCGGTCCGCACGAGGGCCGGTGGAGGGTGCGGGTCGGCCTGCCGCTGGACGGCCTACGCTGACCGGGTGCCGATCTCCGTACTCCTCGTCGACGACGAACCCCTGGTCCGGGCCGGGCTGCGGGCCGTCCTGGAGGCGCAGCCGGACATCGAGGTGACCGGTGAGGCGGCCGACGGCGCGGCGGTGATACCGCTGGTGCGCCAACTGCGCCCCGATGTGGTGGCGATGGACGTCCGGATGCCCCTGCTCGACGGCATCGAGGCGACGCGCGCCGTGCTGCGGACGGTCACCGATCCGCCGAAGATCCTGGTCATCACGACCTTCGAGAACGACGAGTACGTCTACGAGGCCCTGCGTGCCGGCGCCGCGGGCTTTCTGCTCAAGCGGGCCCGCCCCACCGAGATCGTGCACGCGGTCCGGCTCGTCGCGGAGGGCGAGTCGCTGCTCTTCCCGGCCGCGGTGCGTTCGCTGGCCGCGGAGTACGGCAGCGGCACCGCCCGTGCGGCGATGGAGCGCGCCGCGCTGACCGAGCGGGAGGCGGCGGTGCTGCGGCTGATGGCGCGCGGTCTGACGAACGCGGAGATCGCCGCGCACCTGGTCGTCGGCACGGAGACGGTCAAGACCCATGTCAGCGCCGTACTGGGGAAGCTGGGCGCCCGCGACCGTACCCAGGCGGTCATCGCCGCGTACGAGTCGGGGTTCGTCACACCCGCCTGAGCGGCTGGGCACGGACCTGCGCCCCGCCGCTCTCGGGGGAGTGAGCGGCGGGGCGCAGGGGTTCGGTACGGGCCGGTCCGGACGACCGGCCGTCAGGGACCGGCCCTCAGAGGTGGGTCGGCGCGAACATCCTCAGGACCGCCGGGAGGACGACCACCGACGGGCCGGGCTCCGCGAAGGACTTGGCGAGGTCCTCCGTCAGCGACTCGGGCGTCGTACGGACGGCCGGCACGCCGAAGGACTCGGCGAGCGCCACGAAGTCCGGTCGGGCGAGCTCGGTGGCGGTCGCCTCGCCGAAGGCGTCGGTCATGTACTCGCGCAGGATGCCGTAACCGCCGTCGTCCACGATCAGCCAGGTGACGGGGAGTCCGTACTGCCGGGCGGTGGCCAGTTCGGCGATCGAGTACATCGCCCCGCCGTCGCCGGAGACCGCGAGGACCGGCCGGGTCGGGTCGGCGGCCGCCGCGCCGAGGGCGGCGGGGAAGCCGTAGCCGAGGCCGCCGGCGCCCTGAGCCGAGTGCATCGTGTTCGGGTGGCGGGCGTCGAACGCCGACCAGGCCCAGTACGCGAGGATCGTCATGTCCCAGAAGCTGGGCGAGGTGTCCGGCAGGGCTTCCCTGACGGAGGCCAGCAGCCGCTGTTCCAGGGTGAGTTCCTGGGCGTCGATGCGTTCGCGTACGGCGGCCAGGACGGTGCGCACCCGCTCGGGCGCGGTCTCGTCCTGACGGGGCTCCACCGTCTCCAGCAGGGCGGACAGGGCGAGCCGCGCATCCGCGTGGATGCCGAGGCAGTCGTGGTTGGAGCCGAGCTTGCCGGCGTCCGCCTCGATCTGGATCACCCGGCCGCGCGGGGCGAACGTGTGGTAGTTCGAGGACAGTTCGCCGAGTCCGGAGCCGACGACCAGCAGGACGTCGGCGTCCTCCAGGAAGTCGGTGGTGTGCCGGTCCTCCAGCCAGGACTGGAGCGAGAGCGGGTGCTCCCAGGGGAAGGCGCCCTTGCCGCCGAAGGTCGTGACGACCGGGGCGTCGATCCGCTCGGCGAGCGCGAGCAGCTTGCCGCAGGCGTCGGAGCGCACGGCCCCGCCGCCCGCGATGATCGCCGGGCGCCGGGCGTTCGCCAGCAGATGGGCCGCCACGGCGGTCAGTTCGGGCCGGGGCACGACCTCGTCGGGCGTCGCGTCCATCGCGGTGACGACCGGCAGTTCCGTCTGCGCGAGCAGGACGTCCTGCGGGATCTCGACCCAGACCGGGCCGTGCGGCGCGGTGAGCGCCGACTCCCATGCGGCGGCGATCGTCGAGGGGATCTGGGACTGGGTGCGGGCCGTGTGGACGGACTTCACCACGTCCCGGAACGAGGCCTGCTGGTCGCGCAGTTCGTGCAGATAGCCGTGGCGTCCGCCGCCGAGTCCGGCGCTCGGCACCTGGCTGCCGACGGCGAGCACCGGCGCGGAGGCGGCGGCCGCCTCCTGCAGCGCGGCCAGCGACATCAGCGCACCGGGTCCGGTGGACAGCAGCAGCGGGGCCACCTCTCCGGTGATCCGGCCGTAGGCGTCGGCGGCGAAGCCGGCGTTGTTCTCCACACGCAGCCCGACGTAGGAGAGCGACGAGCGGCGCAGGGCGTCGAACATGCCGAGCGCGTGCTGGCCGGGCAGCCCGAAGACGGTGGTGGCGCCGAGGCCCTGGAGCGTCTCGACGACGAGGTCACCGCCGTTGCGCCCGGCCGGCGGGTTGAGCGCGGCCTGCGTCTGCTGCGGTGTGGGCCGCAGGACGATGTCGTGGTCGTGCGTCACTTCGCCCCGCCCGTCTCGCGGGCGGCCGCGATCTGCCGGGACATGATCGTGGTCAGCTCGTACGCCGTGTGGGAGGCGGCGACGGAGGTGATCTCGGCGTGGTCGTACGCGGGGGCGACCTCGACGACGTCGGCGGAGACGAGGTTGCAGGAGGACAGGCCGCGCAGGATCTCCAGCAGCTCGCGGGAGGTCATGCCGCCGGCCTCGGGGGTGCCGGTGCCGGGGGCGTGCGCCGGGTCGAGGCAGTCGATGTCGATCGAGATGTACAGCGGGCGGTCGCCGATGCGGGCGCGCAGCTGGTCGGCGACCTCGTCGGCGCCCCGGCGGTAGACGTCGGCGGAGGTGACGATGCCGAAGCCGAGCTTCTCGTCGTCGGTGAGGTCCTGCTTGCCGTAGAGCGGCCCGCGGATGCCGACGTGGGAGAGCGCCTCGGTGTCGAGGATGCCCTCCTCGACGGCGCGGCGGAACGGCGTGCCGTGCGTGTACTCGGCGCCGAAGTACGTGTCCCAGGTGTCGAGATGCGCGTCGAAGTGCAGCAGCGCGACCGGGCCGTGCTTCTTGGAGACGGCGCGCAGCAGCGGCAGCGCGATGGTGTGGTCACCGCCGAGGGTCATCATCCGGGCGCCGGTGCCGAGCAGGTCGTCGGCGGCGGCCTCGATGGTCTCGACGGCCTCGTTGATGTTGAACGGGTTCGCCGCGATGTCGCCGGCGTCGGCGACCTGGGCGAGCGCAAAGGGCGAGGCGTCCTGCGCCGGGTTGTAGGGGCGCAGGAGCCTCGACGCCTCACGGATGGCGTTGCCGCCGAAGCGCGCGCCGGGACGGTAGGAGACCCCGGCGTCGAAGGGCACACCGACGACGGCGACGTCGGTGGTGCCGACCTCGTCGAGCCGTGGCAGCCGGGCGAACGTGGCGGGTCCGGCGTACCGCGGGATGCGGGACGAGTCGATCGGGCCGCGCGGCTGCTCGTTGCTGCTCATGTGAAATGCCTTCTTTCCTACGCTTCGTTGCGGTTACGACTTTAGCTGGGGACCGGAGCGGCCTCGGCCGGTGTCTCTTCCTCGCCGCCGCGGCCCGCCAGCCGCTCGCGCCAGTTCGCGAGCGTCGCCTCGTCGGTCGGCGGGGTCACGAGGCTCACGACGATGTAGACCGCGAGCGAGGCGAGCAGCCCGTAGTAGATGGGCTCGTTGGCGAGGATGCCGTACGTCGCCATCAGACCGATGACCGAGAGACCGCCGACGATCACCGCGGCCAGCGCGCCGGCGACCGTGCCGCGCTTCCACAGCAGCCCGCCGAGGATCGGCACCAGCAGCCCGCCGACGAGCAGGTTGTAGGCGACGGTGAGGGCCTCGACGACGTTGTTCAGGGCGATGGCGATACAGATGACCGCGATGCCCATGGCCAGGATGAACATGCGGTTGTCCTTGACCTCGTCGGCCTCGCCGTGTTCCTTGGCGCCGCGCGAGGTGAGCCCCCGCAGCCGCGACCAGATGTCGTTGTTGGCGACGGTGGCGCAGGCGATGAGCGCGCCGGACGACGTCGACATGACGGCGGCGAGGGCGGCGGCGAGCACCAGACCGCGCACACCCATGGGCAGTTCGTCCTTGACGATGGTCGCGAAGGCGTCGTCGGCGTTGGGCAGCTTCGGGTAGAGGACCTTGGCCGCGGTGCCGATCACGGCGCCGGCGAGGGCGTAGACGAGGCAGTAGGTACCGGCGACGGTGCCGCCGTAGCGGGCGACCTTGTCGCTGCGCGCGGTGAACACCCGCTGCCAGATGTCCTGGCCGATCAGCATGCCGAAGGTGTAGATCAGGACGTACGTGAAGATCGTCTCGCCGCCGATGCCCAGCGGGTCGAAGTACTCGGTGGGCAGCTTGGCCTTCATCTCGCTGAAGCCGCCGGCCTTGACCACCGCGATGGGCAGCAGGAGCAGCAGCACACCGATCGTCTTCACGACGAACTGCACCATGTCGGTGAGGGTGATCGACCACATGCCGCCGAGCGTGGAGTACGCGACGACGATCGCGCCGCCGAGGATGATCGACGCGGTGCGGTTGATGTCGAACAGGACGTCGAAGATCGTGGCGTAGGCGATGGTCGAGGTGACCGCCAGCATCAGGGTGTACGCCCACATCACGACACCGGAGATGAGGCCCGCCCGGCCGCCGTAGCGCAGGTCGAGCATCTCGGAGACGGTGTAGACCTTCAGCCGGGCGATCCGCGCGGAGAAGAACACGGAGAGCGCGAGCAGGCCGAGACCGATGGTGAAGACCATCCAGGCGCCGGAGAGGCCGTACTTGTAGCCGAGGCCGACGCCGCCGATGGTCGAGGCGCCGCCGAGGACGATGGCGGCCATGGTGCCCGAGTACATCGTGGGGCCGAGGCGGCGGCCCGCGACCAGGAACTCACTCTTGGACTTGGCGCGGCGCATGCCCCACCAGCCCATGCCGAGCATGCCGGCCAGATAGACGACGATCACTGCGTAGTCGACAGCCATCGGCTTTCCCTCCGTCTCGTCCCCCGGGTCCTCAGGTCTTGTCGACAGCTGACGCTAGGTGGCCGGAAAGAAACGCTGAAGTGTACGTTTCATCCATTGTCGACCTCGTCTATGGATGGACTGTCCATGCCGGAGACCGCAGCGGCACCTCCCACCCCACCGGTCCCGCTGACCGCACTGCTGGCGCGTGAGGATCTCGGCCTGCGCCAGATCGCCGGGCCGCGGGAGCCCGGTGCGGTCATCCACATGGTGCACACCTCCGAGATGGCGGATCCCTATCCGTATCTGCTCGGCGGAGAACTGCTGCTCAGCGCGGGCGTACTGCTGGAGGATCCCGACCGCTACGTCTCGCGCATCGTCGCGGCGGGGGCGGCGGCGCTCGGTTTCGGCGTCACGCCGGTGTACGACACGGTGCCCGCCGAGCTGGTCGAGGCGTGCGACCGGCACGGCCTGCCGCTGCTGGAGGTGCCGCCGCCGACCACCTTCACGGCCGTGGCCCGGGCGGTGTGGCGGTTGATGGCGGAGGCACGCCATCGCGAGCTGCGGAGGGTGACACAGGCACAGCAGGGCCTGGCCGCGGCGGCCGCCCGCCCGGACCCGGTCCCGGCCGTCCTCACCCAGCTGGCGTCCCGGGTCGGCGGCCAGGCCGTGCTGCTGGCCGCGGACGGTACGGAGCTGTCGGCCGCCGGCCGCGCCCCGTCCCCGGGGGCCCGCCGGGCCCTGGCGCGGCTCGCCGGCGTGGTGGGCCCGGGCAGCCCGCCTGTGCCGGAGGCCGCGGAGGGCAGTGCACGGCCCGCGCCGAGCTCCGCCAGCGACACCGTCGACGGCATCCACCTCGCCGCGTACGCCCTCGGCGGCAGTCAGGGGCTCGTCCTCGGGCTCTGCGCCCCCGGGCGTGAGCCGGGTGACCACACCGTCGCCGGGGTCGCCGTCGTGCTGCTGTCCCTGCTCACCGCGCCCCACCAGGGCGTCGACGCGACGGGCCGCAGCGCGGCCCTTGTACGGCTGCTGCTGGGAGCCGGGCCCGCGGAGGCCGCGCCGCTGCTCGGGGCCGAGCGGTGGACCGTGGTGCACGCGCGCGGCGGGCGCGGCACCCCCTTCGACGCGTCCGCGCTGGGAGCCGCCCTCGGCAGCGCGCTCGTGGATCCGGCGGGCGACGGCACGGTACGCATCCTGCTGCCGGCCGGCCGCGAGGTGACCGCCCAGCCGGGCTGGGTCCTCGGCGTGAGCGACCCCGTGGCCCCGCAGGATCTCGGAGCCGCCGACACCCGCGCGGCGCGGGCGCTGCACCGGGCCATGGCCACCCGCAGCGAGCTGGTGCGCCATCGCGGCACCTCGCTCGCCGCACTGCTCTCCCCCGAGGAAGCGGCGACCCACGCCCGGCTGCGCCTCGCCCCGCTCGCGGACTCCCCCGCCCTGGTGGAGACCCTGCGCAGCTGGCTCTCGCTGCACGGCAGCTGGGACCGTACGGCCGCCGCGATGGAGGTCCACCGCAACACGGTGCGCCAGCGGATCAGCCGCTGCGCGGCGCTGCTGGACGAGGACCTGGACGACGCGGACGTACGGATGGAGCTGTGGTTCGCGCTGCGCTGGCTCTGAGGCGCGCCGGGCGGCGCGGTGTGTGATGTGCGCGACCACCGCGGGACCGCCCTGGACAGGCTTGACAACCGCCCGGTAACTTAGCCTGAGCAAGCGCTTAGACAATCGACGAAGGAGGGCGTCCCGTGCGCCGCACCGTTTTCAACGAGGACCACGAGGCGTTCCGGGAGACCATCCGGGCCTTCATCGAAGCCGAGGTCGTTCCGGTCTACGACGAGTGGTTCGCCGCCGGTCAGGCACCGCGCGACTTCTACCACAAGCTCGGTGAGCTGGGCGTCTTCGGCATCCGCGTCGACGAGGAGCACGGCGGCGCCGGCATCGAGTCGCACAAGTACGAGGCCGTGATGTACGAGGAGACGGCCCGCGCGGGCGTCTCGTTCGGCGGCTCCGGTGTGCACGTGCTGCTCGGCCTTCCGTACATCAAGATGCTCGCCTCCGACGAGCAGAAGAAGCGCTTCCTGCCGAAGTTCGCCACCGGCGAGGAGATGTGGGCGCTGGCGATGACCGAGCCGGGCACCGGCTCCGACGTCGCGGGCATGAAGACCACCGCCAAGCTCTCCGAGGACGGCAGCCACTACGTCCTCAACGGCGCCAAGACCTTCATCACCGGCGGCGTGCACGCCGACCGTGTGATCGTCTGCGCCCGTACGTCCGCGCCCCGCGGGGACGACCGCCGCTTCGGCATCTCCCTGTTCGCGGTGGACGCCAAGTCCGCGGGCTACTCGGTGGGCCGCAAGCTCGACAAGCTCGGCCTGAAGGTCTCCGACACCGCCGAGCTGGCCTTCGTCGACGTCAAGGTCCCCGTCGAGGACCTCCTCGGCGAGGAGAACAAGGGCTTCTACTACCTCGGCCAGAACCTGCCGTCCGAGCGCTGGGGCATCGCCTTCGGTGCGTACGCGCAGGCCAAGGCCGCCGTCCGGTTCGCCCAGCAGTACGTCCAGGACCGCACGGTCTTCGGCAAGCCGGTCGCGTCCTTCCAGAACACCAAGTTCGAGCTGGCCGCCTGCCAGGCCGAGGTGGACGCCGCCGAGGCGGTCGCCGACCGCGCCCTGGAGGCCCTCGACGCGGGCGAGCTGTCCCCCGCCGAGGCCGCGTCCGCGAAGCTGTTCTGCACCGAGGTCGCGCACCGCGTGATCGACCGCTGCCTCCAGCTGCACGGCGGCTACGGCTACATGAACGAGTACCCGATCGCGCGCCTGTACGCCGACAACCGCGTCAACCGCATCTACGGTGGCACCAGCGAGGTCATGAAGTCGATCATCGCCAAGTCCATGGGCCTGTAGGGCAGTTACCTTCCTTCCATGAGCACAGCACTTGACGACCTGCTCGATCTGCTCGACCTGGAGCAGATCGAGCAGGACATCTTCCGGGGCCGGTCCCGTTCCGCGGTCGTGCCCCGGGTCTTCGGCGGACAGGTCGCGGCCCAGGCGCTCGTCGCCGCGGGCCGCACCGTCCCCGACGACCGCACCGCGCACTCCCTGCACGCGTACTTCCTGCGGATGGGCGACCCCGGCGCACCGATCGTCTACACGGTCGACCGCATCCGTGACGGCCGCTCCTTCACCACGCGCCGGGTCGTGGCCGTCCAGCACGGCCAGCCGATCTTCCATCTGTCGGCCTCCTTCCAGACGTACGAGGAGGGCCTCGACCACCAGTCGGAGATGCCGGACGCGCCCGCGCCCGAGACGCTTCCGACGGCGGCCGAGATCATGCCCGCGTACGCCGGGCACTTCGTCGACCCCGGCATCGTCGAGCGGATGCTGGAGGCACGGGCCGCGGTCGATCTGCGCTATGTCGACGCGCCGCCGTACGGCAGCGTGGGCAAGCCGAGGAAGCCCCGATCCCAGGTGTGGTTCCGCGCCAACGGCAAGCTGGCCGACGACCCCCTGCTGCACGTCTGCCTCGCGACCTACGTCTCCGACATGACGCTGCTCGACTCGGTGCTACTGGCCCACGGCCGCGGCGGCTGGGCGGTCGGCGACGTGGTGGGCGCCTCGCTGGACCACGCGATGTGGTTCCACCGGCCGTTCCGCGCGGACGAGTGGCTGCTGTACGACCAGGAGTCCCCGTCGGCGTCCGGCGGCCGCGGCCTCGGCCAGGCCCGCATCTACACCCAGGACGGGCAGCTGGCCATCTCGGTCATCCAGGAAGGCGTGGTGCGGGTCCCCCGCTGACCTCGGGCAGCGGCTCCCGCGGACCGGCCCGGACGGCGGGGCCAGGACAGCCCGGGATCGCCCTGCTGCTGGCCGCCCTGCCTACCGGCCCGCCAGCCCCGCGGCGTCCAGCAGGTACTCGGTCATCGGGTCGTAGAACCGCGGGTCCGTGACGTGGTCGTCCAGCGGGACGGTCACCTGGAGGGTGCCCTCGGCCTCCCCGATGAACAGCGCGGGGTCGTTGCAGTCCGCGTACCCGACGGAGTCGAGCCCCCGCTGGCCCGCGCAGCCGGCCCAGCCGTGGTCGGCGACCACGAGGTCGGGCTGCGGGCTGCCCTCGCGCTCCAGGCCGTCGAGAATGGCGGCCATGGGCGCCGGGGAGTGGGTGTGCCACAGGGTGGCCCCGCGCTCCAGCATGGCGACGTCGGCGAACTGGAAGACCATGCCCTCGTCCGCGGTGAGCCCGCCGGGAATCCGGACGATCTCGCAGCCGGCCGCCCGCAGGGCGTCCGCGGTTCTCCGGTGCACGTCGAGCAGCCCGCCCGGGTGCCCGGTCGCGAACAGGACGCGCTCCTGCCCGGCGACGGCCTTGCGCAGCCGCCCGGCCATCCGCTCCAGGGCGTCGACGGTCAGCTCCGGGTCGATGGTGTCCTGCCCGGTCCGGTGCTGCGGATCGTCGTTGACACCGCACCGCTCGGCCATGACGGCCAGCACGTCCTGCTCGTCCGTCCAGCGGTCGCCGAGCTCGAGACCCAGCCAGTAGTGACGGTCGCCGTTGGCGAGCTTGCGGTAGTGGGAGAGGTTGTTGTCGCGCGGTGTGGCGACGTCTCCGGCGATACGGGTGCGGACGAGATGATCGACAAGGGCGGCACGGCTGGGTATCGGCATACCTCCCATTGTGCCGTCAGCCGCCGTCGCCGCGCGGGCCGTCCCGTACCCCGGACGGCCGGGGCGCCCCGCGCGTCAGGCCGTGAGCGAGGCGAACGCTCCGTGCGCGAGGCGCCGCAGCAGGGTCTCGGTCGCCGCCCGGCCGGGCAGACCGCTGCCGTACGAGCCGAGGTGCGGTGTCGAGTTGAGCAGGCCGAACACCGCGTGGACCGCGGCACGCGCCTCCGACTCGGCCACCTCCGGGTGCAGTTCGCGCACCGCCGTCACCCACAGCTCCACGTACTGCCGCTGCAACTGCCGCACCAGCTTGCGGTCGGTGTCGCGCAGCCGGTCCAGTTCGCGGTCGTGGAGGGTGATCAGCGGGCGGTCGTCCAGGGCGAAGTCGATATGGCCGTCGATCAGCGCGGCCAGCAGCACCTCGGGGTCCGCCGGCGACTCCTCGACCCGCAGCCGTCCCCCGCTCAGCAGCCGCTCGCTGATGCCCACCAGGAGCTCGGCGAGCATCGCGTCCTTGCCCGGGAAGTGGCGGTACAGGCCGGGACCGCTGATGCCGACCGCCGCCCCTATCTCGTCGACCCCCACGCCGTGGAACCCGCGCTCGGCGAAGAGGCGAGCGGCCTCTTTGAGGATCTGCTCGCGGCGGGTCGGCGCATCCGTCCTGGTGCTCATGCAGCCGATTCTAGACAACACAGTTAGCGCTCGTTAACCTGAGGGAAACGCGTTAACGCTCATTAACCGAAAGTCGTACGGGCAAGGGGGCTCGACACGATGCAGCAGGCACCCGTGCTGACCAGCACGGCAGACCCCGCATCACCGGCCTGGCAGGCCAATGAGGTCGCACATCAGGAGCTCGCCGACGCCCTGCGCGCCAAGCTGGCCGCGGCCCGCCTCGGCGGCGGGGAGAAGGCCCGCGCCCGGCACACCGCCCGCGGCAAGCTGTTGCCGCGCGACCGCGTGGACACCCTCCTCGACCCGGGTTCGCCCTTCCTGGAGATCGCTCCGCTCGCCGCCGACGGGATGTACGACGGCCAGGCACCGGCCGCCGGTGTCATCGCCGGTATCGGCCGGGTCAGCGGCCGCGAGGTGGTGATCGTCGCCAACGACGCCACGGTCAAGGGCGGCACCTACTACCCGATGACGGTCAAGAAGCACCTCCGCGCCCAGGAGGTGGCGCTGGAGAACCGTCTGCCCTGCGTCTACCTCGTGGACTCCGGGGGCGCCTTCCTGCCCATGCAGGACGAGGTCTTCCCCGACCGCGAGCACTTCGGGCGGATCTTCTACAACCAGGCCCGGCTGTCCGGCGCCGGTGTCCCGCAGATCGCGGCCGTCCTCGGCTCCTGCACCGCCGGCGGCGCGTACGTCCCGGCGATGAGCGACGAGGCCGTGATCGTCCGCAACCAGGGGACGATCTTCCTCGGCGGCCCGCCGCTGGTGAAGGCCGCGACCGGTGAGGTCGTCACGGCCGAGGAGCTCGGCGGCGGCGAGGTGCACTCCCGCGTCTCCGGAGTCACCGACCATCTCGCCGAGGACGACGCGCACGCGCTGCGGATCGTGCGGAACATCGTGGCCACCCTCCCCGAGCGCGGCCCGCTGCCCTGGTCGGTCGAACCGGCCGAGGAGCCGAAGGCCGACCCGGCCGGGCTGTACGGCGCGGTGCCGGTCGACTCCCGCACGCCCTACGACGCGCGCGAGATCATCGCCCGGCTCGTGGACGGCTCCCGGTTCCAGGAGTTCAAGGCCGAGTTCGGGCAGACGCTGGTCACCGGCTTCGCCCGGATCCACGGTCACCCGGTCGGCATCGTCGCCAACAACGGCATCCTCTTCTCCGAGTCCGCCCAGAAGGGCGCGCACTTCATCGAGCTGTGCGACCAGCGGGGCATCCCGCTGCTGTTCCTCCAGAACATCTCCGGCTTCATGGTCGGCCGCGAGTACGAGGCGGGCGGCATCGCCAAGCACGGCGCCAAGATGGTGATGGCCGTCGCCTGCACCCGGGTGCCGAAGCTGACGGTCGTCGTCGGCGGTTCGTACGGAGCGGGCAACTACTCGATGTGCGGCCGCGCCTACTCCCCCCGCTTCCTGTGGATGTGGCCCAACGCCAAGATCTCGGTCATGGGCGGCGAGCAGGCCGCGTCGGTCCTCGCGACCGTCAAGCGCGACCAGTTGGAGGCCCGGGGCGATCAGTGGCCGGCCGAGGACGAGGAAGCGTTCAAGGACCCGATCCGCGCCCAGTACGACCAGCAGGGCAACGCCTACTACGCGACGGCCCGGCTGTGGGACGACGGCGTGATCGACCCGCTCGAGACCCGTCAGGTGCTCGGACTCGCCCTGACCGCCTGTGCCAACGCCCCGCTGGACCGTAACGACGGCACCCAGCCCGGCTTCGGCGTCTTCCGGATGTGAGGGGACCCCACACGATGTTCGACACAGTCCTTGTGGCCAACCGGGGCGAGATCGCGGTCCGGGTCATCCGCACCCTGCGCGCCATGGGCGTGCGCTCGGTCGCCGTCTTCAGCGACGCGGACGCGGACGCCCGCCATGTGCGGGAGGCGGACACCGCGGTCCGTATCGGCCCGGCGGCCGCCGCCGAGAGCTATCTGTCCGTGGAGCGACTGCTGGAGGCCGCCGCGCGCACCGGTGCGCAGGCGGTCCACCCGGGGTACGGCTTCCTCGCCGAGAACGCGGGCTTCGCCCAGGCGTGCGAGGACGCGGGCCTCGTCTTCATCGGTCCGCCGGCCTCGGCCATCTCCCTGATGGGCGACAAGATCCGGGCCAAGGAGACGGTACGGACGGCGGGTGTCCCCGTCGTACCCGGCTCGTCCGGGTCCGGTCTGACGGATGATCAACTGGCCGACGCGGCCCGCGAGATCGGTATGCCCGTCCTGCTGAAGCCCTCCGCGGGCGGCGGCGGCAAGGGCATGCGGCTGGTGCGCGACGAGGCGCAGCTGGCCGAGGAGATCGCGGCGGCCCGGCGGGAGGCCCGCTCCTCCTTCGGCGACGACACGCTCCTGGTGGAGCGGTGGATCGACCGCCCCCGCCACATCGAGATCCAGGTGCTCGCGGACGGCCACGGCCGGGTGATCCACCTGGGCGAGCGGGAGTGCTCGCTGCAACGGCGCCACCAGAAGATCATCGAGGAGGCGCCGAGCGTCCTGCTCGACGAGGAGACCCGTACGGCCATGGGCGAGGCGGCCGTCCAGGCGGCTCGCTCGTGCGGCTACCGGGGCGCGGGCACGGTCGAGTTCATCGTCCCGGGCAACGACCCGTCCTCGTACTACTTCATGGAGATGAACACCCGTCTCCAGGTCGAGCACCCGGTCACCGAGCTCATCACCGGGCTGGACCTGGTGGAGTGGCAGCTGCGGGTCGCGGCCGGCGAGCAACTGCCGTACGAGCAGAAGGACATCACCCTCACCGGTCACGCCCTGGAGGCGCGGATCTGCGCCGAGGACCCCTCGCGCGGCTTCCTGCCCTCCGGCGGCACCGTGGTGGCACTGGACGAACCGCACGGCGACGGCGTGCGCACCGACTCCGGTCTGACCGCCGGGACGGACGTGGGCAGTACGTACGACCCGATGCTGTCGAAGGTGATCGTGCACGGCCGCGACCGGGCGGAGGCCCTCGCGCGGCTGCGCCGTGCCCTCGCGGACACGGTCATCCTCGGCGTCCCCACCAACACCGGTTTCCTGCGCCGGCTGCTGGCCCACCCCTCGGTGGTCTCCGGCGACCTGGACACGGGCCTGGTGGAGCGCGATCTCGCCACGCTGCTTCCCGAGGGCGTGCCGGACGAGGTCTGCGCGGCGGCGGCGCTGCTGTCGGCGGCCCCCGGCCCGGCGCCCACCGCGGCGGGCTGGGTGGACCCATTCGGCATCCCCGACGGCTGGCGTCTGGGCGGCGTACCCGCCTGGACCGTCCACCACTTCCGCCTCCCGGGCCACGACCCGGTCCGCATCCGCACCCGCGGGGCCGGCACGGGCACGGAGATCGCTCTGGGCGACGAGCCGGCCGGCCGGTCCGCGCGGATCGTGTCCCGTACGCCGGACCGCGTCACGGTGGAACTGGACGGTGTCACCCACACCTTCAGCTTCGCCACATCGCCGGACGGTGTCTGGCTCGGGCGGGACGGCGACTCCTGGCACGTCCAGGACCACGACCCCGTCGCGGCCTCCCTCAGCGGCGCCGCGCACGCCGGCGCCGACACGCTCGCCGCTCCCATGCCGGGGACGGTCACGGTGGTGAAGGTGGCCGTCGGGGACGAGGTCGCCGCGGGGCAGAGCCTGCTCGTGGTCGAGGCCATGAAGATGGAGCACGTCATCTCCGCCCCGCACGCCGGCATCGTCACCGAACTGGACGTCACCCCCGGGACCACGGTGGCCATGGACCAGCTGCTGGCCGTGGTCGCCCCGCACGAGGATGCCGAGCAGGCCGGAGAGGAGGCCGTCCGTGGCTGACGGACTGCCCATGGAGGTTCCCGCGCAGGATCTGCCGCCGCGGGTGCGCATCCACGAGGTGGGCGCGCGCGACGGGCTGCAGAACGAGAAGACGGTCGTGCCGACCGAGGTGAAGGCGGAGTTCGTCCACCGCCTGGCCGCCGCCGGCCTCACCACGATCGAGGCGACGAGCTTCGTCCACCCGAAGTGGGTCCCCCAACTCGCCGACGCGGAGCAGCTGTTCCCGCAGCTGGAGGACGTCCGGAGCGCGGGCGTCGCGCTGCCCGTCCTCGTCCCGAACGAACGCGGTCTCGACCGGGCCGTCGCCCTCGGCGCCCGTCGTATCGCCGTGTTCGGCTCGGCGACGGAGACCTTCGCGCGCAGGAACCTCAATCGCACGGTCGACGAGTCGCTCGCCATGTTCGAGCCGGTCGTCGCCCGCGCCAAGGACGACAAGGTCCATGTCCGCGGCTATCTCTCCATGTGCTTCGGCGACCCTTGGGAGGGGCCGGTCCCCGTCCATCAGGTCGTGCGGGTGGCGAAGGCGCTGATGGACCTGGGCTGCGACGAGCTGTCCCTCGGCGACACCATCGGCGTCGCGACCCCGGGCCATGTGCAGGCCCTGCTCGCCCAGCTCAACGAGGAGGGTGTGCCCACCTCCGCGATCGGCGTGCACTTCCACGACACCTACGGCCAGGCGCTGGCCAACACCCTCGCCGCGCTCCAGCACGGCGTGACCACCGTCGACGCGTCCGCGGGCGGCCTCGGCGGCTGCCCCTACGCGAAGAGCGCCACCGGAAACCTCGCCACCGAAGACCTCGTATGGATGCTTCACGGCCTCGGCATCGAAACCGGGGTCGATCTCGGCCTGCTCACCGCCACGAGCGTGTGGATGGCCGAACGGCTGGGCCGTCCCAGTCCGTCCCGCACCGTTCGCGCCCTCTCCCACAAGGAGTGACACCCATGTCCCTGGACCACCGGCTCACCGCCGAGCACGAGGAACTCCGCCGTACCGTCGAGCAGTTCGCGCACGACGTGATCGCGCCCAAGATCGGCGACTTCTACGAGCGCCACGAGTTCCCGTACGAGATCGTCCGCGAGATGGGCCGTATGGGCCTGTTCGGGCTGCCCTTCCCCGAGGAGTACGGCGGCATGGGCGGCGACTATCTCGCCCTCGGTATCGCCCTGGAGGAGCTGGCCCGCGTGGACTCCTCCGTCGCGATCACCCTGGAGGCGGGCGTGTCGCTCGGCGCGATGCCCGTCTACCGCTTCGGCACCGAGGAGCAGAAGCAGGAGTGGCTGCCGCGTCTGTGCGCGGGCGAGATGCTCGGCGCGTTCGGTCTGACCGAGCCCGGCGCCGGCTCGGACGCGGGCGGTACCCGCACGACGGCCGTCCGCGAGGGCGACGAGTGGGTGATCAACGGCTCCAAGTGCTTCATCACCAACTCCGGTACGGACATCACGGGTCTGGTCACCGTCACCGCGGTCACCGGCCGCAGCCCGGAGGGCAAGCCGCAGATCTCCTCGATCATCGTCCCGTCCGGCACGCCCGGCTTCACGGTCGCCCCGGCCTACTCCAAGGTCGGCTGGAACGCCTCGGACACCCGCGAGTTGTCCTTCGACAACGTCCGGGTGCCGCTGGCGAACCTGCTGGGCGAGGAGGGCCGCGGCTACGCGCAGTTCCTGCGCATCCTCGACGAGGGGCGCATCGCCATCTCCGCGCTGGCGACGGGCCTTGCCCAGGGCTGTGTGGACGAGTCGGTGAAGTACGCCAAGGAGCGGCACGCCTTCGGCCGCCCGATCGGCGCCAACCAGGCGATCCAGTTCAAGATCGCCGACATGGAGATGCGGGCGCACATGGCCCGCGTCGGCTGGCGCGACGCGGCCTCCCGGCTGGTGCTGGGCGAGCCGTTCAAGAAGGAGGCGGCGCTGGCGAAGCTGTACTCCTCGACGGTCGCGGTGGACAACGCCCGTGAGGCGACGCAGATCCACGGCGGCTACGGCTTCATGAACGAGTACCCGGTGGCCAGGATGTGGCGTGACTCGAAGATCCTGGAGATCGGCGAGGGCACGAGCGAGGTCCAGCGGATGCTGATCGCACGGGAGTTGGGCCTGACGGGCTGACGCACGGGCACCGGCCTCCTCCCCCGTTTCTCCCGGGGTGGGGAGGCCGCCCCATGTCCGGGCCACGGAGCCGGCCCGGTGCGCGCAGGGCCGTTCGCCGTCATCGGCCGGACCCGCCTCTGGACAGCTTGTGAGGTTAGGCTAACCTACCCTCGAACTGACCATGGCCGGATCGGCACATACGAAAGCGACACCATCATGCCCAACGCCCGAGCTTCCCACCTCTCCCGTCGTGGAGTCCTCGCCGCGGGCGGCGCCATCGGGCTCGGCGCCGCGCTCGTCGCCTGTGGCGGCGACGACTCGTCGGACGCGTCGGGCAAGGCCGCCGAGAAGGCCGGCCCCTGGAGCTTCACCGACGACCGCGGCACCAAGGTGGAGCTGAAGGCCGTTCCGAAGAACATCGTCGCCTTCACCGGCACCGCCGCCGCGCTCCACGACTACGGCGTCGAGGTCAAGGGCGTGTTCGGCCCGACGAAGACCAAGGACGGCAAGGCGGACGTCCAGGCCGGCGACCTCGATGTGAACAAGGTCAAGGTCATCGGCAACGTCTACGGCGAGTTCAACATCGAGCAGTACGCGGCCCTCGCGCCCGAGGTGCTCATCACCAACATGTGGGCCAAGAACGACCCGTGGTACGTGCCGCCGCAGTCCAAGGACAAGATCATGAAGGTGGCCCCCAGCGTGCTGCTGTGGGCGGCCGAGACCACCATGCAGAAGGCGCTGGAGCGGCACGCGGAGCTCGCGAAGTCCCTCGGCGGTGACACCACCGGCCCGAAGGCCGCCGCCGCCAAGACCCGCTTCGAGAAGGCCGCGGCCCGGCTGCGCGCCGCCGCCAAGTCGAAGCCCGGCATCAAGGTCCTGATCGGCTCCGGCAGCGCCGAGCTGTTCTACGTCTCGGTCCCCAAGACGAGCGCGGACACCCTGTACTTCCAGGAGCTGGGCGTGAAGTTCATCGAGCCCAAGGCGAACGCCCAGGGCTTCTTCGAGGAGCTCAGCTGGGAGAACGCCGACAAGTACGGCGCCGACATCATCATGCTGGACAACCGCTCCTCCGCCCTCCAGCCGGCCGCGCTCGCCGCGAAGCCGACCTGGGCCAAGCTGCCCGCCGTCAAGGCGAACCAGGTGATCCCGCGCGTCACGGAGCCGATCTACTCCTACGACAAGTGCGCGCCGATCCTGGAGGACCTCGCCAAGGCCATCGAGACCGCGAAGAAGGTCGCCTGACCATGACGACGACGGCCGGGACCGCCCCTTTCCGCTTCTTCCCCATGGAGGTGACCGGAACGAGGCGGCTCGGCCCGTCCCTGGTCCGCGTCAGCTTCGGCGGTGAGGAACTCAGGGACTTCGCCGCCGGGGGCCGCGACCAGTCGCTGTCCCTCTTCCTTCCGCACCCGGGACAGGACGCCCCGGTCGTACCGGTCGACGCGGGGGACGGCAGTGCGGTGTTCGCGGCCTGGCGCGCCCTGCCGGACGACGTACGCGCGGTGATGCGCTCGTACACGGTGCGCGAACAGCGCCGGGCCGGCGACGGCAGCAGCGAGGTCGACATCGACTTCGCCGTCCACGAGGACGGCGGCCCGGCCTGCCGGTGGGCCGAACAGGCCGCGCCCGGACAGAAGGTGATGGTGCTGGGCCCGGCGGTCGCCGACAACACCTCGGTGCGCTGCCGTCCGCCACAGGACACCGACTGGGTGCTCATCTGGGGCGACGAGACGGCGCTGCCGGCCGCGGCGGCGATCCTCGAATGGCTGCCCGCCGGCACCCGGGCGCACGTCTGGCTGGAGGTTCCGCACGCGGGCGACCGTCTGGACCTCACCACCGCGGCGGACGCCGAGATCACCTGGCTGGTGCGGGAGGAGAACGCTCCGGCCGCCGTGGAGGCGGTCCGCGCGGCCGAACTCCCCGACGGCGTCGGGTACGCATGGATCGCCGGGGAGTCGGGCAGCGTCAAGGCGCTGCGCCGCCATCTGGTGGGTGAGCGCGGGATGGACCGCCGCCGGGTGACGTTCGTCGGCTACTGGCGCCGCGGCGTGAGCGAGGACGGACTGCGCGAGGAGCCCGCCGAGGCAGCCGACGAGGCGTGAGCAACGCCATAACTGGCGGGGCCCCTGAGGGGGGCGGGTCGGTTGGTGTCTGAAGTTAGGTTAGGCTAACCTTACTTCGACGTCGCCCACTCGCCCCCCTCGCCCGTTCCGAGGGGTGACCAAGTCCCCGCATCCAGAAGGACATTGCATGCGCTCGCACCTGCTCAACGACGCGACAGCCGAGAGCTACCGGCTCTCGGTCACCGAAGGAGTCGACCGGGTTGCGAGCCGACTGGCAAGAACCCGGCAGCCGTTCAGCGGAGTCACACCCGACGAACTCGCCCCGGTGATCTCGGCCGTCGACCTCGACCGGCCGCTCGGCGACACCTCCGCCGCCCTGGACGAGCTGGAGCAGGTCTACCTGCGGGACGCGGTGTACTTCCACCACCCCCGCTACCTCGGACACCTCAACTGCCCCGTCGTCATCCCGGCCGTCCTCGGCGAGGCCGTGCTCTCGGCCGTCAACTCCTCGCTGGACACCTGGGACCAGAGCGCGGGCGGCACGCTGATCGAGCGCCGTCTCATCGACTGGACCGCCCAGCGCATAGGTCTCGGTGAGGCCGCCGACGGCGTCTTCACCAGCGGCGGCACCCAGTCCAACCTCCAGGCACTGCTGCTCGCCCGCCAGGAGGCCAAGACCACGGACCTCGATCGGCTGCGCATCTTCTCCTCCGAGTGCAGCCACTTCAGCGTGCAGAAGTCCGCGACGCTCCTCGGGCTCGGCCCCGAGGCCGTCGTCTCGGTCCCCGTCGACCGCGACAAGCGCATGCAGACGTTCTTCCTCGCCGCCGAACTGGAGCGCTGCGCCCGCGAGGGACTCGTCCCCATGGCCATCGTCGCCACCGCCGGCACCACCGACTTCGGCTCCATCGACCCGCTGCCCGAGATCGCCGAGCTGGCCCAGCAGTACAGCACCTGGATGCATGTGGACGCGGCGTACGGCTGCGGCCTGCTGGCCTCCCCCACCCGGCGCCACCTGCTGGACGGCATCGAGCACGCCGACTCCGTCACCGTCGACTACCACAAGTCCTTCTTCCAGCCCGTGAGTTCGTCCGCGGTGCTGGTCCGGGACGCGGCCACGCTCAGCCACGCCACGTACCACGCGGACTACCTCAACCCCCGGCGCACCGTCGAGGAGAGGATCCCGAACCAGGTCGACAAGTCCCTCCAGACCACGCGCCGTTTCGACGCGCTCAAGCTGTGGATGACCCTGCGCGTGATGGGCGCCGACGGGGTGGGGTCGCTCTTCGACGAGGTCTGCGACCTCGCCGCGAAGGGCTGGGAGATCCTCGCCGCCGACCCGCGCTACGACGTCGTCGTCCAGCCGCAGCTCTCGACCCTGGTCTACCGCTACATCCCGGAGGACGTCACCAGCCCCACCGAGATCGACCGCGCCAACCTCTACGCCCGCAAGGCGCTGTTCGCCTCCGGCGAGGCCGTGGTCGCGGGCACCAAGGTCAACGGCCGCCAGTACCTCAAGTTCACCCTGCTCAACCCCGAGACGACGGCCGACGACATCACCGCCGTACTCGATCTGATCGCCGGCCACGCCGAGCAGTACCTGGGAGAAAACCTTGTCCGTGTCTCATGAGCCCCGTGAGCCCCACGACTTCATCGGCATCGGGCTCGGGCCCTTCAATCTCGGCCTCGCCTGCCTGACCGAGCCGATCGACGAGCTCAACGGCCTGTTCCTGGAGTCCAAGCCGGACTTCGAGTGGCACTCGGGGATGTTCCTCGAAGGCGCCCACCTCCAGACGCCGTTCATGTCGGACCTGGTGACCCTCGCGGACCCGACCTCGCCCTACTCCTTCCTGAACTACCTGAAGGACAAGGGACGGCTGTACTCGTTCTACATCCGCGAGAACTTCTATCCGCTGCGCACGGAGTACAACGACTACTGCCGCTGGGCCGCGGCGCAGCTGAGCAGCATCCGCTTCAGCACCACCGTGACCCGTGTGGAGCACGAGGACGGGCTGTACGTCGTCCACACCGACGCCGGTGAGCGGCTGTACACCCGCCGCATCGTGCTGGGCACCGGCACCCCGCCGTACATCCCCGAGCCCTGCCAGGGCCTGGACGGCGACCTGCTGCACAACTCGCGCTACCTGGACCACAAGGAAGCGCTCCAGCGCAAGGAGTCGATCACGCTGGTCGGCAGCGGCCAGAGCGCCGCGGAGATCTACTACGACCTGCTCTCCGAGATCGACGTGCACGGCTACCGGCTCAACTGGGTCACGCGCTCCCCGCGGTTCTTCCCGCTGGAGTACACCAAGCTGACGCTGGAGATGACCTCCCCGGAGTACATCGACTACTTCCACGCGCTGCCCGAGGCCACCCGCTACCGCCTGGAGTCCCAGCAGAAGGGGCTGTTCAAGGGCATCGACGGCGAGCTGATCGACGCAATCTTCGACCTGCTCTACCAGAAGAACCTGGCGGGCCCGGTCCAGACGCGACTGCTGACCAACTCGGCCCTGCACCGTGCCTCCTACGAGAACGGCGTCTACACCCTGGGGCTGCGCCAGGAGGAGCAGGGCAAGGACTACGACCTGCACACCGAGGGCCTGGTCCTGGCCACGGGCTACCAGTACGTCCAGCCCGCGTTCCTCGGCCCGGTCTCCGACCGCATCCGCAGGGACGGGCAGGGCCGCTTCGACGTGGCCCGCAACTACTCGGTCGACACCGCCGGCCGCGAGATCTTCCTTCAGAACGCCGCCGTGCACACGCACTCGATCACCTCGCCCGACCTGGGCATGGGCGCGTACCGCAACGCCTACATCATCGGCGAGATGCTCGGGTCCGAGTACTACCCCGTCGAAAAGTCCATCGCGTTCCAGGAGTTCTCCGTATGACGTTCACCGTCCGCCCGCTCGATCCTTTCGCCGACGCCGAACTGGTGCACGGCTGGGTGACCCATCCCAAGGCCGCCTACTGGATGATGCAGGACGCCAGACTTCAGGACGTCGAGCGCGAGTACATGGCGATAGCCGCCCATGAGCACCACGACGCCTTCATCGGGCTGAGCGACGGCGAACCCGTCTTCCTGATGGAGCGCTACGACCCGCGGTACGTGGAGCTCCAGGGCCTGTACGAGGCCGAGCCGGGCGATATCGGCATGCACTTCCTGGTCGCGCCGACCGACACACCGGTACACGGCTTCACCCGCGCCGTGATCACCGCGGTGATGGAGACGCTGTTCGCGGACCCGTCGACCCGGCGCGTGGTCGTCGAACCGGACGTGCGCAACACGGCCGTGCACGCGCTCAACGAAGCCGTCGGTTTCGTACCCGTACGAGAGATCAAGAAGCCGGAGAAGGACGCGCTGCTGAGTTTCTGCACCCGCGACCAGTTCATGGCTGCACGAGGAGTGACGGTATGACCCTGTCCGACGCCGTGGCACATCTGACGCCCGAACTGTGGGAAGAGGCGAACCGGCAGCTCGTCCGCAAGGCGCTCGCGGAGTTCTCGCACGAGCGGCTGCTGACGCCCGAGGCGCTCGACGGCGGAGCCGAGGGCGCGGGCGAGCGCCGCTACCGGGTCCTGAGCGACGACTCCGCGACCGAGTACCGCTTCGCCGCAGGCCGGTTCGCCCTCGACCACTGGCAGGTCCGCGCCGACTCGATCACCCGCCACCGCGACGGGGCCGAACAGCCGCTGGACGCGCTGGAGTTCTTCATCGAGCTGCGCACCTCGCTGGGACTGAGCGACGAGATCCTCCCGGTGTATCTGGAGGAGATCTCCTCCACACTCTCCGGGACCGCGTACAAGCTCGCCAAGAAGCCGATGACCTCCGCCGAGCTGGCGGGCGCCGGGTTCCAGGCGATCGAGACGGGCATGACCGAGGGCCACCCCTGCTTCGTGGCCAACAACGGCCGGCTCGGCTTCGGTGTGCACGAGTACCTCTCGTACGCCCCGGAGACCGCGAGCGAGGTCCGTCTGGTCTGGCTGGCGGCCCGCCGCGACCACGCCACCTTCACGGCCGGCGCCGGGCTCGACTACGAGACCCTGGTGCGCGACGAGCTCGGTGAGGCCCAGCTCGCGCGTTTCGCCGCGCAGCTGGACTCCCTCGGTCTCGACATGGCCGACTACCTCCTGCTGCCCGTGCACCCGTGGCAGTGGTGGAACAAGCTCTCCGTCACCTTCGCCGCCGAGATCGCCCAGCAGCGGCTGGTGTGCCTCGGCAACGGCGACGACGCGTATCTGGCCCAGCAGTCGATCCGCACGTTCTTCAATGTGACCTCGCCGGCCAAGCACTATGTGAAGACCTCGCTCTCCGTGCTCAACATGGGCTTCATGCGCGGCCTTTCGGCGGCGTACATGGAGGCGACCCCGGCGATCAACGACTGGCTCGCGCACCTGGTCGACAGCGACGACGTCCTCAAGGCGGCGCGCTTCTCGATCATCAGGGAGCGGGCGGCGATCGGTTACCACCACCGCCAGTACGAGCGCGCGACGAACCGGTACTCCCCGTACCGCAAGATGCTTGCCGCGCTGTGGCGCGAGAGCCCGGTGCCGACGCTGCGGGACGGCGAGCGGGTGGCCACCATGGCCTCCCTGCTCCATGTCGACCGCGACGGCGCGAGCTTCGCGGGCGCGCTGATGGACGAGTCGGGCCTGGCGCCCGCGGAGTGGCTGCGCGGCTATCTGCACGCGTACCTCACGCCCGTGCTGCACAGCTTCTACGCCTACGACCTCGTCTACATGCCGCACGGCGAGAACGTCATCCTCGTCCTCGACGAGAACGGCGCCGTGCAGCGCGCGGTCTTCAAGGACATCGCCGAGGAGATCGCGGTGATGGACCCGGACGCGGTACTGCCGCCGGCGGTCGAGCGCATCCGCGCGGACGTCCCGGACGACATGAAGCTGCTCTCCATCTTCACGGACGTCTTCGACTGCTTCCTGCGCTTCCTGGCGCCGGCGCTGGTGTCGGAGAGGCGCCTGGACGAGGAGACGTTCTGGCGGGCGGTCGCGGACTGCGTGCGCGCCTACCAGGAGTCGGTGCCGCACCTCGCGGACAAGTTCCGCGAGTACGACATGTTCACCGACGAGTTCGCGCTCTCCTGCCTCAACCGCCTCCAGCTGCGCAACAACAAGGAGATGGTCGACCTCGCCGACCCGGCGGGGGCGCTCCAGCTGATCGGCACCCTGGAGAACCCGATCGCGCGTTTCTCCCGCTGAACCGAGCGGGCGCCCGTGTGGGGGTCCCCCCGGCCGGAGGCTGGGGGGAGGTCCCTCGCGGGCGCCCATCCCTCCTTCTCAGCCTCCCGTCGGCCAAGGCACCTGCGGCGAGCGGTAGTAGTCGATCCCCAGGGCCGTGAACCTCGGCCCCTGCGCCGCGAGGCGCACCTTGTACGTCTCCCAGTCGTGCGTGGACGCCGGTGACCAGCCGAGTTCGGCGACGCCGGGCAGCCGGGGGAACGCCATGTACTCGAGGTGGTCGCTGGTGGACAGCGTCTCCGTCCACAGCGGCGCCTCGACGCCGAGCAGCGCCTGCTGCGGCACTCCGTCCAGGTACGTCGCCGGGTCCCAGTCGTAGGAGCGCCGGACCTCCACCAGTCCCGCCCAGGCCAGGCCGAGCGGTGTGTCCTTGGTGTACTTCATGTCGAGGTAGACCCGGTCCGCGGGCGACAGGATCAGCCGGGTGCCGTTCTTCGCCGCGTCCGCGACCTGCTTGCGTTCGGCGGCGCCCGTCGCGTCGTAGCCCCAGTACTGCGCCACGGCCCCGGCGACCGGCTTCGCCCCGGTCAGCTGGTGCCAGCCGACCACGGTCTTGCCGTACTTCCCGACCACCGCCTGAGCCTTGTCCATGAACGTCACATAGTCCGCGTGGCTCGTGGAGTGCGCCTCGTCGCCCCCGATGTGGAGATAGCGGCCGGGGGTGAGCGCGGCCAGCTCGCGCACCACGTCGTCCACGAAGTCGTACGTCACCGCCTTCGGCGCGCACAGCGAGCTGAAGCCGACGGCCGTGCCCGTGTACAGCGGGGGCGCGACGCCGTTGCAGTTGAGCTCGGCATACGAGGCGAGCGCGGAGTTCGTGTGCCCGGGCATGTCGATCTCGGGGACGACCTCCAGGTGGCGGGAGGCGGCGTACGCGACGATCTCGCGGTACTGCGCCTTTGTGTAGTACCCGCCCGGCCCGCCGCCGACCTGGGTGGATCCGCCGTAGGTGGCGAGGCGGGGCCAGGAGTCGACGGCGATGCGCCAGCCCTGGTCGTCCGAGAGGTGCAGATGCAGCTTGTTGATCTTGTAGAGCGCCATCCGGTCGATGTAGAGCTTGACCTGGTCGACGGTGAAGAAGTGCCGGGCGACATCGAGCATCGCGCCCCGGTAGGCGAACCGCGGGGTGTCGGTGACGGTTCCGCCGGCGACCTGCCAGGGGCCGCGCTGCCGGGTGTCCTTCTCCACGGCGGCCGGCAGGAGCTGACGCAGCGTCTGGACGGCGTGGAAGAGTCCCGCGGGCCTGCGGGCGGTCAGGGTGATCCCGCCGCGCGCGGACTCCAGCCGGTAGCCCTCCTCGCCGAGCGCCCGCTCCGAGGCGCGCAGCCGCAGCCGGATGCCGCCGGGGAGGTCGTCGCGGGTGACGGGCAGGGCGTAGCCGGTGGACGGCCGCAGCAGCCCGGCGAGGTAGTCCCCGATCCGGCGCGCGTCCCGGGAGCCGTCGACACGGATGCGGGTGAGGGGGGTGAGCGTGTACGGCGACCCCGCGGGCCGCACCGACGCGGGCGCGGGGACGATCTGGCCGAGCGGTCGGGCGTCGGGCGCGTGGCCGGCGGGGGCCGGTGCGGGACGGGCGCCGATGCAGCCGAGGCCGGCCGCGCCGACGAGGAGCAGTGCACCGAACAGACGGGGGAACGTTCCGGGCAGTCTCACGGGCTGGATCCCTTCTCCGGGCGTCGCAACTGTGGTGCCTTACCTCAACTGCACCGAGGTGTAGACCACTTACTACCCGTCAAGGCGGTGACTCCACCCCGCACCGCCCCGGCCGGATGGAACAATCCGCATATGAGCATGGCGGAAATCATCCAGAAGGACGGCACCTGGACCTTCGACGGGGACACGGTGCGGATCGTGCCCGGCTCCGACAAGAGCGTGAGCCTGCTGCGCAAGACCCTCGGGGAGATCGCCGTACCGCTGGAGGCGCTCGCCGGGATCTCCTTCGAACCGGGCAAGAAGTCCGGCCGGCTGCGGCTGAGGCTGCGGGACGGGGCGGACCCGCTGCTCCAGATCACCGGCGGCAAGCTGGACGACGGCTCCGACCCCTACCGGCTGACCGTGGAGGGCGACCGCGGCGGCGTCGCCGAGTACTTCGTGGACGAGGTGCGGAACGCCCTGCTCCTGGACCAGGTCGCCAACGGACCGGTGCAGCGCTATCTGCTGACCGGCCCCGCGCTGCCGATCACCGTCGGAGCGGGCGACGGCACCGCCACCTTCGACGGCGAGGCGGTCCGCCTCGCGTGGAACTGGAAGACGGAGGAGTCGAAGTCCTCCGGCGGCGCCCGGACCATCCCGCTGGACGACATCGAGTCGGTGGAGTGGCTGCCGTCCGCCGGACTGGAGAACGGCTACCTGCGCTTCTCCGTGGCGAAGGCGCCGACCAAGGCACCGCCGAAGTACGACCCGCACGCCGTCGAGCTGTGGGGCTTCCGCAAGGATCCGCTGATGGCCCTGGTGGCCGCGGCCGTGGTGGCCCGTCTGCCGCACCCCTATGCCCCCGCCCCCGCCCTTCCGGCGCTCGTGGGGGCCGTCCCCGCTCCCGGCGGCGACGATCATGACGCGCTGCTGAGGCGACTGCGCGAGCTGGCCGATCTGCATCAGGCCGGAATACTGACGGATGACGAGTTCACGACCGCCAAACAGGCCGTTCTGAAGCGTCTATAACGGGCCTCTGCCCGGAATCGGGCAGGATTCTTGCAATAACGGGGAGCGACCCCCCAATATCTACGGGTGCTCGAACCTCGCCAGCCCGGCCGTCTGTCCCACGACGACCTCATCGACCACCTGGTGCGCAGCACCGCGCTCCAGCGCGGTGAGGCGGCCCGGGTGATCCTCGACGTGCTGGCGTACTTCGACGAGAAGACGGAGGAGTTCGTCCGCCGCCGCCACCGTGAGCTGCAGTCGGGTGGCATGGCGAACACGGAGATCTTCGAGCGGATCGCGGCCGAGCTGCCGCACCGCGCCGTGGCGCCGCCGGAGCTCTCGCTCCGCCAGCTGCGCCGCATCGTCTATGGCTGACCGCCGGGCACACGGATCTATGGAGGGGCAAGAAGTCTATGTGCGGAATTGTCGGATACATCGGCAAGCGTGATGTGGCACCGCTGCTGCTGGAAGGCCTGCAGCGGCTGGAGTACCGGGGTTACGACTCCGCGGGCATCGTGATCACGAGCCCCAAGGCGACCGGTCTGAAGATGGTCAAGGCCAAGGGCCGGGTCCGCGACCTGGAGGCCCGCGTCCCCAAGCGCTTCGCCGGCACCACCGGCATCGCCCACACCCGCTGGGCGACCCACGGCGCCCCCAGCGACATCAACTCGCACCCGCATCTGGACCCCGAGAACAAGGTCGCGGTCGTCCACAACGGCATCGTCGACAACGCCGCCGAGCTGCGCGCGAAGCTGGAGGCGGACGGCGTCGTCTTCGCCTCCGAGACCGACACCGAGGTGCTCACCCACCTGATCGCCCGCTCCCAGGCCGAGACGCTGGAGGAGAAGGTCCGCGAGGCGCTCAAGGTCGTCGAGGGCACGTACGGCATCGCCGTCATGCACGCCGACTTCAACGACCGCATCGTGGTGGCTCGCAACGGCTCCCCGGTCGTCCTCGGCATCGGCGAGAAGGAGATGTTCGTCGCCTCGGACGTCGCCGCGCTGATCTCCCACACCCGCCAGATCGTCACCCTCGACGACGGCGAGATGGCCACGCTCAAGGCCGACGACTTCCGCACCTACACGACCTCGGGCACGCGCACCACCGCCACCCCCGAGACCGTCGAGTGGGAGGCCGCCTCGTACGACATGGGCGGCCACGACACGTACATGCACAAGGAGATCTCGGAGCAGTCCGACGCGGTGGACCGTGTCCTGCGCGGCCGCATCGACGAGAAGTTCTCCACCGTGCACCTCGGCGGCCTGAACCTGGACGCCCGCGAGGCCCGCGGCATCCGCCGGGTGAAGATCCTCGGCTGCGGCACCTCGTACCACGCCGGCATGATCGGCGCCTCGCTGATCGAGGGCCTGGCCCGGATTCCCGCGGACGCCGAGCCGGCCTCCGAGTTCCGCTACCGCAACCCGGTCGTGGACCCCGACACCCTCTACATCGCCGTCTCCCAGTCCGGTGAGACGTACGACGTGCTGGCGGCCGTGCAGGAGCTCAAGCGCAAGGGCGCCCGCGTCCTCGGCGTGGTCAACGTGGTGGGCTCCGCGATCGCCCGCGAGGCGGACGGCGGCGTGTACGTGCACGCGGGCCCCGAGGTCTGCGTCGTCTCCACCAAGTGCTTCACCAACACCGTGGTCGCCTTCGGGCTGCTCGCCCTGCACCTGGGCCGCATCCGTGACCTGTCCGTCTCCGAGGGCAAGCGGATCATCGAGGGCCTGCGCAGGCTGCCCGAGCAGATCAGCGAGATCCTGGAGGGCGAGGCGGAGATCAAGAAGCTCGCCGAGGAGTACGCGGGCGCCCAGTCGATGATGTTCATCGGCCGGGTGCGCGGCTACCCGGTGGCGCTCGAGGCCTCGCTGAAGCTCAAGGAGATCTCCTACATCCACGCCGAGGCCTACCCGGCCTCCGAGCTCAAGCACGGCCCGCTGGCGCTCATCGAGCCCGCGCTGCCGACGGTCGCGATCGTCCCCGACGACGAGCTGCTGGAGAAGAACCGCGCGGCCCTGGAGGAGATCAAGGCCCGCAGCGGCAGGATCCTCGCCGTGGCCCACCGCGAGCAGGAGAAGGCCGACCACACGATCATCGTGCCGAAGAACGAGAACGAGCTGGACCCGATCCTGATGGGCATCCCGCTCCAGCTCTTCGCGTACCACACGGCGCTTGCCATGGGCCGGGACATCGACAAGCCGCGCAACCTGGCGAAGTCCGTCACGGTCGAGTAGTCGGGCGGTCGGGACCGGCTCCGTCCGGTCCCCGACACAGGCGGTCCCCCCGCGCAGTCACTGCGCGGGGGGACCGCTCTTTCGTCAGCCGGCGCTGCCCTGACGCCGGCCTGCGCGGCCTCAGCCGGTGGCCGTCACTCCCCGGCCGGCAGCGCGTCCCGAGAAGGCCGGCCACTTGGCGAGCGCTGCCGTCGCGCCGTACCAGGCCGCGAGGCCCGCCACCGCGCCGACCCAGCCGCCCGCCTTGGCGAGCCCTCCGTTCTCGGCGAACGACGCGATGCCGAGCAGCAGCAGCGTGACCGTGAGCAGTCCGTAGACACCCTGGACGAAGAGTCCGCTGCCTGCGGACGCGACGGTGAGGGTCAGCGCCAGCAGCGCCCACAGCAGCAGGAACAGACCCGCTGCCTCCGCCGACACCTCGGTGCCGACGCCGGTGCCCCAGGTGAACCAGAAGGCGCCGAGACCGGCGAACGCCGTGCCGGTACCGGCGCTGCCCGCGCGGAATTCAAGCAGTCCGGCGATGAAGAGGGCGACGCCGCCCACCCAGGTCGCGACGGCCGAGGCGTCGGCCGCCGTCACGTTGTCGATCACGCCGGTGTGGCCGACGCCGAAGGCCAACAGGGTCAGTCCGAGGGCGAGATGACCGAGAGTCGAGGTCGAGGTCGAGGAGGTGGCGGTGCTTCCCGCGGGAACGACGTTGTCCACGGCGGGCTCCCTTCGTGTCCATGTGCAGTTGTGCTGCTACCCAGCGATCGAGAGATACCCTTCACAAGCGCACAATCCACCTCTACGCACGGGTAGTTTCCGTACAGGCAGGGCGAATTGACCTGGCGTCAGGGTCAAGAGGAAGGCGCGGGACCGGCGTTACGGGATGACGATGACGGGGCGCTGCGCACGCCGCGCGAGCCGTCCGGCCACCGAACCGAAGATGCGGCCGACGATCCCGTGGGTGGAACCGACGACGATGGCGTCGGCCGAGTACTCCCGGCCGACCTCCTCCAGTTCATGACAGATGTCGCCGCCGCGCTCGACGAGGATCCACGGGACCTCGGTGAGATAGTCGGCGCAAGCCAGCTCCAGGCCGAGGACCTCGGTGCGGTGATCGGGGACGTCCACGAAGACCGGGGGCTCGCAGCCGGCCCAGACGGTGGTCGGCAGCCGGTTCGCCACATGGACGATGATCAGCCCGGATCCTGAGCGTCTGGCCATGCCGATCGCATAGGCGAGCGCGCGCTCACTGGAGGTCGATCCGTCGAAGCCGACGACGACTCCGTGCCGGAAGGCCGGATCGCAGGCATGGCGTGACTGTTCCGCCGCTTGCAGATCCGACGAGGGGTCGGCTACCTGCTTGCGGTCCGCGGGTTCGGGGATTTCGTGACCGGCCATCGGTGTCTCGGCGAAGAAGGTCCTCATCGGGAGGGAACGACATGGCGACGGAGCTGTGTCCGGGAATCATCTTCCCTGGCCCATACCCCCAAGGGTACGGCGACACTCCTCTCCTGCCCAGGCCCTGCCGCCCCAATCGGGCGTTCCAGGGAGCATGCCCGAGGCCGCCCCGTATGGCAATGCCGCTTGGCGTCTACAGCCGTCTGGGCGGGCCTGCGCGGCCGGGTGCCGAAACCGCGCCCGCCACCGGGGTCCGGGGACCGGGTCCGGAGTCCGAGGACCGGGTCCGGGGTCCGAGGACCGGGCCCGGGGTCCGAGTACCGGGTCCGGGGCGGGACCCGCCGCTCGGACGGCCGCCGGGCACCGGGTGCCGCAGTGACCGGAATGGTTCGTTCCTCGTTGGCACCGCGGTCACCCCGCAGCCTCGAGGGAGCTTCCGTGCCCGCACGCCCGTCCACTCCGTCCGCCCGCGCTCCGCACCGCTCGTCCGAGTCGGCGAGCGACGTGGTCCGCTGGGCCGCGTTCAGCTGCTTTCTCGTCCCCGTCGTCCTCGTCGTCTACGGAACGTCCGTCGGCGGGGCCGCCGCGGCCGCCCTCGGCCTCGCCGCCGTCACCGCGGCCTGCCGGATCCTTCTGCGGCACTCCGAGCGCAACGCGGCCCGGGCGCGCGCCGAGAGCCCGGCGCCGGCCCCCTCGCGGCGCGGGCGGCCGGCCGCGGGGGCGCACCGGGGCGCTCGTCACGGCGGAGGTTGTGCGACCGAAGACTGACCCGTTCGCACGCTCACACCCGTATGATTTCAGCCAACTTCACGTCAGTGGCCCCTCCTTGGGGAAATGGCCTGCCAACCCCCTTGCCACCAGGCAAGAAAGGACCATACGCGGCGCTTGCACCCTACGGGGACGGGCCATGCGCGTGAGGCGCACTTCCCTGGGCGGCCGTCGAGTGGAACGCTTCGTGATCGAATGCTTCGCGCCAAGTTGCCATGTCGACATAGCGGGGCATGCCGAACTTGTCACGTCGGCGCCACGGGACACAGTAGATTCGATCATGAGTATCGAAGGCTCGGGACTCGTGCAAAACCGAGGGGAAACGTGCAGGAGCGAAAGGCCCGAAAAGAACGGGGAGACGCGAACACCGAGGGGGGCTTAGCGTCATGAGTCAGGACTCCGCCGCGCCGGAGGCAGCACGAAAGCTCTCCGGGCGCCGGCGCCGGGAGGTCGTCGCGGTACTGCTGTTCAGCGGCGGCCCCATCTTTGAGAGTTCCATCCCGCTCTCGGTGTTCGGAATTGACCGTCAGGACGCCGGAGTTCCTCGCTATCGACTGCTCGTCTGCGCAGGCGAGGAAGGCCCGCTGCGGACCACCGGCGGGCTCGAACTGACCGCGCCGTACGGCTTGGAAGCCATCGGCAGAGCAGGAACCGTCGTCGTACCGGCCTGGCGGTCGATCACTTCACCGCCACCGCCGGAAGCGCTCGACGCGCTGCGCCGCGCGCATGAGGAGGGAGCCCGCATCGTCGGACTGTGCACCGGTGCGTTCGTCCTGGCCGCGGCCGGTCTGCTCGACGGCCGTCCGGCGACCACGCACTGGATGTACGCGCCCACGCTGGCGAAACGGTATCCGTCCGTCCATGTGGATCCGCGCGAGCTCTTCGTCGACGACGGCGATGTGCTCACCTCCGCGGGCACGGCGGCCGGAATCGATCTCTGCCTCCACATCGTGCGCACCGACCACGGCACCGAGGCGGCCGGAGCACTGGCCCGCCGGCTGGTGGTGCCACCACGGCGCAGCGGCGGGCAGGAACGCTATCTGGACAGGTCTTTACCTGAGGAAATCGGGTCGGACCCGCTGGCCGAGGTCGTCTCGTGGGCGCTGGAGCATCTCCATGAGCAGTTCGACGTGGAGACACTGGCGGCCCGGGCGTACATGAGCAGGCGCACGTTCGACCGGCGATTCCGTTCCCTGACCGGCAGTGCGCCGCTGCAGTGGCTGATCACCCAGCGGGTGCTCCAGGCGCAGCGGCTGCTGGAGACGTCCGACTACTCGGTCGACGAGGTGGCGGGCCGCTGCGGCTTCCGCTCCCCCGTCGCACTGCGCGGCCACTTCCGGCGGCAGCTGGGTTCGTCCCCGGCCGCGTACCGGGCCGCCTACCGGGTGCGCCGGCCGCAGAGCGAGCCCTCGCCACCGCCGTCGATGGTGGAGTCGGTCGTTCCTGCCCAGGCCAGGCGTGCGGCAGCGGCGACGGGGCACTCCGGTCCCAGCGCCACCTCGCCCGCGCCGCCGGAACTGGGCAAGCCGCCGTCGGAGGCGTACGCGGGTGGCCACGGCCGCCCGAGCCTGCCCGGCCAGCGGAGCGCGCCATAAGGTAGGACGCATGAACGATCGCATGGTGTGGATCGACTGCGAGATGACCGGGCTCTCGTTGACGGACGACGCACTCATCGAGGTGGCCGCACTGGTCACCGACTCGGAACTGAACGTGCTCGGCGACGGGGTGGACATCGTGATCCGCCCGCCGGACGCTGCGCTGGAGACGATGCCCGAGGTGGTGCGCCAGATGCACACCGCCTCGGGTCTCCTCGACGAGCTCGCGGGCGGCACCACGCTCGCAGACGCCGAGGAGCAGGTCCTGGCGTACGTCCGGGGGCATGTGAAGGAGCCCGGCAAGGCCCCTCTGTGCGGCAACTCGGTCGGCACGGACCGCGGCTTCCTGCTGCGCGACATGCCGACGGTGGAGCAGTACCTGCACTACCGGATCGTCGATGTGTCCTCGGTCAAGGAGCTGGCGCGCCGCTGGTACCCGAGGGCGTACTTCAACAGTCCGGAGAAGAACGGCAACCACCGGGCACTGGCCGACATCCGCGAATCCATCGCGGAGCTGCGCTACTACCGGGAGGCGGTCTTCGTGCCGCAGCCCGGACCGGACTCCGACACGGCGAAGACGATCGCCGCGAAGTACGTCCTGCCTGCGGAGTAGAAGGGATGGCGAGCCCCGGGTGAGCGCCCTCACACGGCGCAACAACCCGGGCGCGAGCACCCTGCCGGACCCTGTACACTTTTTCTCGGCCGGTCGGAAAGACCGGTCGTGGTGGGTATAGCTCAGATGGTAGAGCACCTGGTTGTGGTCCAGGATGTCGCGGGTTCGAGTCCCGTTACTCACCCTTCTCGATCAAGGCCCCGGTCCTCGGACCGGGGCCTTGATCGTTTCCGGCGTCCGCCGCCGGGCCCCGGCGGCGCCCGGACCGCGCCTACGACGAGTCGCGCACGATCAGCTCCGTGGGGAGCACGACCTGCGGACAGCGGCCCGTCCGGCCGGTGATCTCCTGGAGCAGCAGCTCCGCCATCGTGCGGCCCATCTCCTCGATCGGCTGGCGCACGCTGGTCAGCGGCGGGTCCATGTGGCGGGCCACGGCCGAGTCGTCGAAGCCCACCAGCGCCACGTCGTCCGGAACCCGGCGGCCGGCTTCCCGCAGCACCTGACGGGCACCCGCCGCCATCACGTCGGAGGCCGCGAAGACCGCGTCCAGGTCGGGGCAGCGCCGCAGCAGCTCCGCCATGGCGCGGCGGCCGCCCTCCTCGGTGAAGTCGGCCGGCGCCGTCAGCGCCGGGTCCGGTGCCAGACCGGCCGCCTCCAGCGCCGCGCGGTAGCCCGCCTGGCGGCACTGGGCTCCGTACACGTCCAGTCGCCCGGTGATCGTCGCGATCCGGCGGCGGCCACGGCCGGCCAGATGGGTCACGGCGGTGCGGGCGCCCCCGAAGTTGTCGGAGTCCACCGCGACCAGCGTCTCGTCGGCCGACCGGCGGCCGCTGATCACGGCCGGCATGGAGAGCTGCTCCAGCATGTCGGGGATCGGGTCGTCGGCGTGCACGGAGACGAGCAGGACGCCGTCGACCCGGTGGGCGGCCAGATACTGCGCGAGCCGGCGGCGCTCGCGGTCACCGGCGGCGAGCGTCAGCAGGAGCTGCATCTCGGTCTCGGCGAGCGCCGCCCCCACCCCGCGCACCATGTCGGAGAAGTACGGCTCGGCGAAGAAGCGGGCCTCGGGCTCCGGGACGACCAGGGCGATGGAGTCGGTGCGATTGGCGGCCAGGGCGCGGGCCGCACGGTTGGGCACATAGCCCAATTCGGCGACGGCGGCCTCGACGGCGGCCCGGGTGGTCTCGCTGACCCGGGGTGAACCGTTGATCACCCGGGAGACCGTGCCCCGTCCCACTCCGGCGCGAGCCGCGACCTCTTCGAGCGTGGGCCGGCCGGTGCCCCGCCCGCCGTTCCGCGTACGGATCATCCGAGACACCATGTCCGCCTCCCCAGGGCTGCCTGGTCCGAAAACATAACGGGTCGGGTGTCTTGACACCCCCTCAGGGAGCCGCGACCCTTCAACACATCACGCATGGGAGCGCTCCCACCGTACCGGACTCATACACAACCCGCACCTTCCCCGCCCGGGCCGCTCGGCATCAACGGGACTGCTTCGCAGGCTGGTTGACCGGCGGGTCGGCGCGTCAGGGCACAAGGAGGACGCAATGCGCAGGGCAGTCATCCTCGCGGTCGTCGCCGCGCTCGGGGCCGGTCTGTTGGCCGGCTGTGCCGAGGACAGCGACGATCCCGCCGGCAGCTCGTCCGACGACGGCGGCGGGGGCAAGGGCAGGACGACTCTGACGGTCGGGGTCTTCGGGGCCTTCGGTCTCAAGGAGGCCGGGCTCTACGACGAGTACATGAAGCTCAACAAGAACATCGTGATCAAGCAGACATCGATCGAGCGGAACGAGAACTACTACCCGCAGCTCCTCACCCACCTCGGCAGCGGCAGCGGACTGGCCGACATCCAGGCGGTCGAGGTCAACAACATCGCCGAGATCACCGCGACGCAGTCCGGCAAGCTGGTCGACCTGGGCAAGGCGGCGGGCGTGCAGAAGGACGCCTTCCTGCCCTGGAAGTGGGAGCAGGCGACCAAGGACGGCAAGACGATCGCCCTCGGTACCGACATAGGCCCGCAGGGCATCTGCTACCGCAAGGACCTCTTCGCCAAGGCCGGACTGCCCAGCGACCGTGAGGCGGTCGGCAAGCTGTGGGCGGGGGACTGGAACAAGTACCTCGCCGCGGGCAAGCAGTTCAAGGCCAAGGCACCCAAGGGCACGTCCTTCGTCGACTCCGCCTCCGGGGTGATGGCGGCGATCACCGGCAGCAACGAGAACCGCTTCTACGACAAGGACGGCAAGATCGTCTACAAGACGAACCCGGCCGTGAAGGAGGCCTGGGACATCGCGGCGGAGTTCGCCTCCGCGGGACTGACCGGCAAACTCCAGCAGTTCACCCCCGCCTGGGACCAGGGCTACGCCAACGGCACCTTCGCGACCGTGTCCTGCCCGGCCTGGATGCTCGGCTACATCCAGGACAAGGCGGGAGCCGCGGGCAAGGACAAGTGGGACGTGGCAGCGGCGCCCAAGCCCAGCAACTGGGGCGGCTCCTTCCTCACCGTCCCCTCGGCCGGCAAGAACACCGAGGAGGCCGCCAAGCTCGCGGCCTGGCTGACCGCACCGGCCCAGCAGGCGAAGCTGTTCGCCAAGCGCGGCAGCTTCCCGAGCGCCCAGGCGGCGTACTCCCTGCCGGAGGTCGCGGGCGCCAAGCACGCCTACTTCGGCAACGCGCCCATCGGGCAGATCTTCTCCAAGGCCGCCGAGGGTGTGCCGGTCCAGATCCTGGGGCCGAAGGACCTGATCATCGCGCAGAACCTGGCCGACATCGGAATGCTCCAGGTCGACCAGAAGGGCCGTTCCTCGCAAGCGGGATGGGACGCGGCCGTCAAGGCGATCGACAACGCGCTGGACCAGTGACCGGTATGGCAAGTGACGCACCGGCCGCCGCGCCCTCCCTGGGGGAGGAGGGCGCGGCTCTGCGCCCGCCCGAAAAGGCGGGGCACGACGAGCGACGGCGGGCCAGACGCAGCCGCCGCTACCGGCAGGACGTGCGGTGGAGCCCGTACGCCTTCGTCGCGCCGTTCTTCCTGTTCTTCCTGGCCTTCGGGCTCTTCCCGCTCCTCTACACCGGCTGGGCCTCGCTGCACCGGGTGGAGCTGACGGCGCCCACCGACATGGAATGGGTGGGGCTGCGGAACTTCTCGCGGCTGCTGGAGGACGAGTTCTTCTGGAACGCGCTCCAGAACACCGTCACGATCGGGCTGATCTCCACGGTGCCGCAGCTGCTGATCGCGCTCGGCATCGCGCATCTGCTCAACTACCGGCTGCGCGGCTCGATGTTCTTCCGGGTGGCGGCGCTGACGCCGTACGCGACCTCGGTCGCCGCGGCCACCCTCGTCTTCGTGCTGCTCTTCGGGCGCGACTACGGAATGATCAACTGGGCGCTGGGCATGGTGGGTTTCGACCACATCGACTGGCAGAACGGCCGGTGGACCTCGCAGCTCGCCGTGTCCACCATCGTGATCTGGCGCTGGACCGGGTACAACGCGCTGATCTATCTGGCCGCGATGCAGGCCATCCCGAACGACCTGTACGAGTCGGCGGCACTGGACGGGGCCTCGCGCTGGCAGCAGTTCCTGCATGTCACGGTCCCCTCGCTGCGGCCGACGATCCTGTTCACCTGTGTGGTCTCGACGATCGGCGCGACACAGCTGTTCGGCGAGCCGCTGCTGTTCAACGGCGGTGCGGGCGCCACCGGCGGCGCCGACCACCAGTTCCAGACCCTCGGCCTGTATCTGTACGAGCAGGGCTGGGTGAATCTGCATCTGGGCCGTGCCTCGGCGATCGCCTGGGCGATGTTCCTGATCCTGTTGGTGATCGGCGCGGTGAACTGGCTGCTCGCCCGGCGTCTGAGCAAGAGTGCGTAGGGGGACGGCCATGACGAATCCGCTGAGCGCCAAGCGTGCCGGACGCCAGTTCCACGGCGGCCGGATCACCCATGCCGTCCTGATCCTCTTCACCATCGGCTCGCTGTTCCCGCTGGTGTGGACGGCGGTGGCGGCCTCCAGGAACAACTCCCGTCTCGCGCAGACTCCCCCGCCCTTCTGGTTCGGCGGCAATCTCTTCAAGAACCTGGAGATCGCCTGGACCGACGCCAACATGGGTGCGGCCCTGCTCAACACCACCATCGTCGCGGGCTCGATCGCCGCGGGGACGGTCCTCTTCTCCACCCTCGCCGGCTTCGCCTTCGCCAAGCTGCGGTTCCGGTTCAAGAACCTCCTGCTGCTGCTGGTGATCGGCACGATGATGGTGCCGCCGCAGCTCAGCGTCGTACCGCTGTACATGCTCATCGCCGAACTGTCCTGGACCGACCAGCTGCAGTCCGTCATCCTGCCCACGCTGGTGAGCGCCTTCGGGGTGTTCTTCATGCGCCAGTACCTCGTCGGGGCGCTGCCCACCGAGCTGATCGAGGCGGCCCGGGTGGACGGCGCGAACAGCTGGCGCGTGGTGTGGCACATCGTCTTCCCCGCGGCGCGGCCGGCCATGGCGGTGCTGGGGATGCTGACCTTCGTGATGGCCTGGAACGACTTCTTCTGGCCGATCATCGCGCTGACCCAGAACGGCAGTCCGACCGTGCAGGTCGCGCTGACCGGGCTCGGCCGCGGCTACATCCCCGACCAGTCGGTGATCATGGCGGGCGCGCTGCTGGGCACGCTGCCGCTGCTCATCGCCTTCGTCGTGTTCGGCAAGCACATCGTCGGCGGCATCATGCAGGGCGCCGTCAAGGGCTGAAGCCGGGGCCGGGCCCCGTCGCTCCCCTCTGCCGTCCTCTCGTTCCTACATCCATGTTGGGAGCTCATCCATGTCCGTCAGCTTTCCGCCCGGATTCCTGTGGGGCACCGCGACCGCCGCGTACCAGATCGAGGGCGCCGTACGTGAGGGCGGCCGTACGGCGTCGATCTGGGACACCTTCAGTCACACCCCGGGCCGGACCGAGAACGGGGACACCGGCGACATCGCCACCGACCACTTCCACCGCCGCGCCGCGGACGTGCGGCTGATGGCGGACCTGGGGGTGGGCGCCTACCGCTTCTCGGTGTCCTGGCCGCGTGTGCAGCCCACCGGCCGCGGCCCCGCCGTCCAGCAGGGCCTCGACTTCTACCGGGGCCTGGTCGACGATCTGCTCGACCACGGCATCCGGCCGGTGCTCACGCTCTACCACTGGGACCTTCCCCAGGAGCTGGAGTCGGCGGGCGGCTGGCCCGACCGGGAGACGGCGTACCGGTTCGCCGAGTACGCCGGGATCGTGGCCGGCGCGCTCGGCGACCGGGTGGACCTGTGGACCACCCTCAACGAGCCCTGGTGCAGCGCCTTTCTGGGCTACGGCTCCGGTGTGCACGCCCCCGGCCGCACCGACCCGGTGGCAGCCCTGCGGGCCGCGCACCATCTCAATCTGGGCCACGGCCTCGCCGTCCAGGCGCTGCGCGCCTCCCTGCCCGCCGACGCGCAGCTCTCCATCAGCCTCAATCCGAGCGTCGTCCGGCCGCTGAGCCAGAGCCCCGGGGACCTGGACGCGGCGCGCCGTATCGACGCGCTGGCGAACCGGGTGTTCGCCGATCCGCTGCTCCGGGGCTCCTATCCGGAGGACCTCTTCACGGACACGGCACGGCTCACCGACTGGTCCTTCGTCCACGACGGCGACACGACGGCGATCCGGCAGCCGCTGGACTGGCTGGGGCTGAACTACTACGCGCCGGCGCTGGTGTCGGCCGCCGACGGTGGCACCGCCGAGCGCAACGACGGCCACGGAGCGAGCGAGCACTCCCCCTGGCCGGGCGCCGACGCGGTCACCTTCCACCAACCACCCGGCGAACGCACCGAGATGGGCTGGTCGATCGACCCGACGGGACTGTACGACCTGCTGATGACCTATACGCACAAGGCGTCGGGCGTGCCGCTGATGATCACCGAGAACGGGGCCGCCTGCGACGACAAGCCGGCCGCCGACGGCACGGTCCACGACCCGGAGCGCATCGCCTATCTGCACGGCCATCTCGCGGCGGTCCACCGGGCGATCGCCGACGGAGCCGATGTGCGCGGCTACTTCCTCTGGTCCCTGCTGGACAACTTCGAGTGGTCCTACGGGTACAGCAAGCGCTTCGGGGCGGTGTACGTGGACTACGAGACCCAGGTCCGTACGCCCAAGTCGAGCGCGCGCTGGTACGCGGAGGTGGCACGGACGGGTGCGCTGCCGGGTGCGTCCCCGGCCTGACCGTCCGGGGGTTGTCCCCACCCCCGAGTGACCTGTGGGCGCCATGTCCCCGGCCGGGCTGTCCGGCCGAGGATGGGCCGAAGAGATCAACGGCCCACGGGGAAGGCACGACATGCGGTTCGGAATCGGTTCGGGAGCACGGCGCGGGACCGTGGTGGCAGCCGCGTTGCTGGCTGTCACCGCGGGCACGGCCCTGCCCCTCACACAGGCCGAGGCATCGCCGGGCGGGACACCGAGCGGGATCTGGCAGGTCGACGGGTACGGCGCCGTCCTCTCCCTGGACGGCGGCCGGCTCCAGGAGTACCAGGTCACCTCCGTCAGCTGCATCAAGGGCACCTCGGCGGCGCGGACCGGCAGTGGGCACGGCACCACCCGGTATCTGACCCCGGGCGGCGATGTGTTCACCGTGCGGCCCCAGGAGCGGCCGGGGCGGGCATGGATGCACATCGACGGCTCGCCCGGCGACCGCGGGTTGCGGCGCATCGATGCTCTGACCGCCGCCTGCCGGACGGCGCCACCGACCGGACCCGTCGCCACCTTCGACGTCCTGTGGCAGAGCTTCGAGGAGAACTACCCCTTCTTCGCCGCCAAGGGGATCGACTGGGACGCCGTACGCGAGCGCTACCGTCCCCGGGTCCACGCGGGGACGACGGACTCCGAACTCTTCGCCCTCTTCCGCGAGATGCTCACCCCGCTGCATGACGCCCATGTCGGTCTGGCCGAGGGTGACACCCGCTGGGGCAGTGTCCGTCCGGGCACGGTCATGCCCGACGAGGATCTGGACGCCAAGGTCATCTCGCATGTCGAGGAGCACGATCTCGGGGGCGCGAAGCTGCGTATGTTCGCCGGCGGCAGGATCGGCTACGCGGAACTTCCCGGAAATCGCGGGTACTTGCGGATCTCGGGCTTCGGCGGCTACAGCGGGACGAACGACTTCGCCGCCAACAGCGCCGCTCTGGACGAGACGCTCGATGCCGTTCTCACTCCCGCGCACACGGCACGGCTGCGCGGGCTGGTCATCGATCTGCGGATCAACGGCGGCGGCTCCGACGCCCTCGGGCTCCAGCTCGCCGGGAGGCTGACCGACCGGCCCTACTACGCCTACGCCAAGCGGGCCCGCAACGACCCCGCCGACCCGGCGCGGTTCACCCGTCCCCAGCCGCTGTACGTCCGGCCGGCAGACGCGCCCCGCTACACGGGCCCGGTCGCGGTACTGACCGGTGGGTCGACGATCAGCGCCGGCGAGACGTTCACCCAGGCGCTGATGGGCCGCCCGGGCACGACGGTCCGGATCGGGCAGCACACCCAGGGCGTGTTCTCCGACGCACTGCCGCGCACGCTCCCGAACGGTATGACCGTCCTGCTGCCCAACGAGGAGTTCCTGACCCGCACCGGGCAGACCTTCGACGGCGCCGGCATCCCGCCGCATCTGACCGAACCGGTCTTCACCGACGAGGAGTTCGCGAAGGGACGCGACTCCGCGTTCGACCGGGCCGTCGCCGTTCTCGGCCGCCGGGACTGACCCTCCGGCCCCTGGGGAAAAGCGCGTCCCGGCCGGGTGGGGGGAAGTCCGGCCGGGACGCGGGTGGGGGCGGAGCGGCTACTGGTAGGCGGCGAACGCCTTGGTGAAGGCCAGCGGCTGCTGGAGGATCGAGCTGCAGGTCGCGTCGGCGGCCGGCTTCTCGCCGCCGGGGCACTGCTTGTCACGGGTCGAGGACCACATCGACAGCCAGCCCATGTCCTTGGACGTGGCGAACTCCACCAGCTGCGTCGCGTCCTCGACCGTGAAGATCTCGGTCACGACGTCGTTGACGCCGATCATCGGGGTGACGGCGACGGCCTTCCAGGCAGCGGCGTCGGAGAGCCCGAGGACACCCTTGATCTGCGCCTGGGTGGCGGTGGCCGCCTGGATCGCGTAGTCACCCATGTCGTCGCTGAAGGCCGGCCCGTAGTCCATCGCCATGATGTTGACCGCGGAGACCTTCACCCCGTTCTTCTTGGCGTCGGCGACCAGGTCCACGCCCGGCTGGGTCAGCCCGGTGGGCATCACCGGCAGCGTGAAGGAGACATCCAGACCGGGGTGGGCCTTCTGGAGCTGCGCGATCGCCTGCGAGCGGCGGGTGTTGGCCGCTGTGTCCGGCAGCGCGGCGCCTTCGATGTCGAAGTCGACCTTGGTCAGCTCGTAGGTGTCGATGACCTTGCCGTACGCCTTCGCGAGCTCGTCGGCCGAGGAGCAGTTCAGGCCCAGTTCGGAGCCCGCGGCGCCGCCGAAGGAGACGCGGACGTCGCCGCCCTTGGCGCGCAGGGCGCCTATCTGGTTGGCGACAGCGTTGTCGCCGAGCCCGGTGACGCCGCCCCACAGCGGGGCGCAGCTGCCGCCGGAGGTGATGAAGGCGAGGTTGAACTCCTTGACGCCCGTCTTGGTGACCGTGTCGAGCATGTCGTACGACGGGAAGAGCGAGGTGTCGATGTACGGGGCGTAGCCCGCGGCCGCCTTGGTGCCGTTGCCCGGGGTCTCACTCGGCGTCGGGGTGGGCGTGGCCGTCGTGGTGGGGGTCGCCGGCTTGGTGGGCGTGGCCGTGGGGGTGGGCTTCGGCTGCTCGGTGGGCCGGCCGGTGGGCTGCGGGGTGGCGCCGGTGTCGAGGGAACACGTGGCGTCGTTGATGAGACAGGACGTGGGGTCGGCGGCCGTGGATGTACCGCTCGCGGAGGTGACGAAGCCGACGGTCACCGACGCGCCGGGCGCGAGCTCCTTGTTCCAGCTCGTGGGCTTCACGGTGACGTGCTGCCCCTCGACCGTGTGCTCCCCGTTCCACAGGGAGCTGATCGTGGTCCCGGCCGGGAGGTCGAATTCGAGCGTCCAGCCCGACTGGGCCTTCTCGGTGGCGTTGGTGACGACGTACTGACCGGTGTAACCGCCCGTCCAGGAGCTCGTCTTGGTGTACGCGGCGCCGACGGCGGCGGCCTGGGCCGTCCCCGTCAGGGCGAACGCGGCGCCGCCGGCCACCGCGGCGGCGACGAGCGCGCCGATCGCCTTGGTCTTGCCGCTCGCCGTGCGCCGGTGCGTACTACTGCCCATTGCGTGCCTGCCTCTGTCTTACGGAAGTGGGGGGTGTGGCAGCACGCTAGCGAGACCGGAACGGACAAATGACCGGTTCAGGGCGGGGTTCGACCTTCTTATGACGCCGTTAAGGAAGGCATCGGAGCCGGTTAATGGTCGGGGCCGCCGACCCGGGAGTGCGAGCGGGAAAGGCGCCCGCGCCGCCGTTCGGTGCCGCGGTGACCCCGGCGGCGCTCGCCCTGCGCGCCCTGGCGGGGGCCGAGGCCGAGCCACAGCCGTACCTCCGTGCCGCCGAGCACCGAACTGCCTATCCGTACGTCCCCGCCCGTCGACTCGGCGACCCTGCGCACGATGTCGAGGCCGAGGCCCGTCGAGCCGTCCCTGCCACCGCTGTTGCCCCGGGCCATCGCGGCCTCCGGGTCGGTGATGCCCGCCCCGGCGTCGGAGACGAGCACGATCACGGCGTCGTCGCCGTTGTGTACGTCGACCGAGAAGGCCGTGCCCTCGGGGGTGTGACGGAAGACGTTGCCGAGCAACGCGTCGAGGGCAGCGGCCAGTTCGGGACGGGCGACCGGGATGCGTACGGGACGGTCGACGCCCGCGACCCGCACCTTGCGGCCCTCGTCCTCCGCCAGCGCGGACCAGAAGTCCATGCGTTCGCGGACGACTTCGGAGGCGTCGCAGCCGGCTCCCGGGCCGTTGGCGACGGTCTGCGGCTTGGCCTCGCGCGCGGTGCGGATGATCGTGTCGACCTCCCGCTCCAGCTGCTCGACGGCGGTCCTGGTCTGCTCGGCCGCCGGGCCCTCGCCCAGCGAGGCAGCGTTGAGGCGCAGCACGGTCAGCGGGGTGCGCAGCCGGTGCGAGAGGTCGGCCGCGAGCTCCCGCTCGTTGGCGAGAAGCTGGACGACCTGGTCGGCCATGGCGTTGAACGCGATCGCGGCCGACCGCAGTTCGGTCGGCCCCTCCTCGGGGACCCTCGCCCCCAGCCTGCCCTCGCCGAGGTCGTGGGCCGCGCCCGCGAGCCGCTGCGCGGGCGTCACCATCCGGCTGCCGAGGCGGTCGGCGACCGCGACCGAACCGATGATCAGGGCGATGCCGACGCCACCGAGGACCAGCCAGGCGGTGCCGACGCCGTTGGAGACCTCGCCCTCGGGCACGAACACCTCGACGACCGCGATCTGGCCGGTGCCGATGGCGGTGGGCTGCAACAGGGCGGAGCCGCCGCGCACTTCGGTGACGGAGGCGCGGCCGAGGCGCTGGGTGGTGGCGAGGTCGGCCGTCGCGGCCCGGCGGATGCCGATGTCGACGGGCACGCTGCCGGGTTCACCGGAGGCCGGGACGTGCACGGCCATCCGGCCCGCCGCTCCGGCCTGGGTCGACATCACGGCCCGCTCCAGCGGGTCACGCTCGGCGGTGATGGAGAGGGTGGGGCCGATGGCGGCGGCCTGGCGCTCGGCGTTGGAGAAGGCGCGGTCGCTGGCCATCTCCTTGATGACGAGCCCGAGCGGTACGGCGAAGGCCACCACGACCATCGCCGTGACGGCCAGCGAAACCTTGACGAGTGCCCATCTCATCTCATGTGTCCGTTCGGCGGTTCCAGCTTCACTCCGACTCCCCGCAGCGTGTGCAGATAGCGGGGCCGTGCCGCGGTCTCACCGAGCTTGCGCCGCAGCCAGCTCAGATGGACGTCGATCGTCTGGTCGTCGCCGTAGCTCTGCTGCCAGACCTCGGCGAGGAGTTCCTTGCGCGGGACGACGACTCCGGGGCGGCCGGCCAGAAAGGCCAGCAGGTCGAACTCCCGGCGGGTCAGGTCCAGTGCCGTGCCGTCCAGCTCGGCCTGGCGGCGCAGCGGGTCGATGGACAGACCGCCGACCTGGATGACGCGCGAGGGCGGTACGTCGCCGGCGGCGACGCGCGAGCGGCGCAGGACGGCGGCCATGCGCGCGGACAGGTGCTCCACCGAGAAGGGCTTGATGAGGTAGTCGTCGGCACCGTCGTTGAGCAGCCGGACGATCTCGGTCTCGTCGTCCCGCGCGGTCGCGATGATCACCGGTACATCCGTGATGCCCCGCAGCATCTTCAGCGCCTCGGCCCCGTCCAGGTCCGGCAGACCGAGGTCGAGAATGACCACGTCGAACCGGAAATGGGCCACCTCACGCAGCGCCTCCAGGGCCGTGCCGACGCTCCGTACGGTGTGGGAGGCCTCGGTCAAGTGCCGGATGAGGGCGGAGCGCACGAACTGGTCGTCCTCGACCACGAGCACACTTGCCATGGGCGGCACCGTACGCCATACGGAGTACCGCGGTCGCCATCCGGAGCAGGTCGCTCACGATCCGGAACGGCTCGGTCCTCTCCGGGACACGGGTGGGGCGCGTGGTGCAGTATGGGCAACGATGCGTAGAGGACTTGTACATGCCATGGCGTGGTCGCTGTCCACCGGGGCGGCGGTCACGCTGTCGTGGTGGGGCGTCCACACGGTGATGTCCGGGACCGCTTACGACCGGCCGCGCGCGCTGCCGATCAGTGCGGACACGGCGACCACGCAGGGCTCGAAACCGCAGGCCTCGTCGACACAGGAGCCGCCCGCACCGCCGTCGAGCCCGAGCCCGTCGAAGGAGCGGAAGCGGAGCCCGTCGACCACACCGTCGACGGGAAAGTCCGACAAGTCCGAAGCGCCCTCGTCCGCTTCGCCGCCGCAGCAGTCCGCCCCGGCGGGCAGCGTGAAGGGCTACACGGTCGACGGCGGCCGGGTCGTGTTCGACATCCGCGACACGTACGCGGAGCTGGCGTCGGCGACGCCCGACGCGGGCTGGCAGATGCAGGTGTGGAAGCAACCGGAATGGATCCGGGTCACGTTCACCAAGGACGGGCGGGAGTCGTCGGTGTTCTGCACCTGGAACGGCCATCCGCCGATGGTGCAGTTCGACAAGCGTTGAGCGCGGTGCGCGGGTGCGCGATGCGTTGGATGCCGTGAGTGCGTTGGATGCCGTGAGTGCGTTGGACGCCGTGGCGAGCGGGTCTGCCGTGCGCGCCCCGCGGTCAGCGCGGTCACCGCGTCAGCGGAAGACGGCGGGCGGAGGCGCCGGTGAGGGCTTCGCGCTCGCGTCGGTGACCGCGGCCGCGCCCCCCGTGAAGTCCATGAGCGCCTTGCCGTGCTCGACCCGGCCGGGATGCGGGTCGCTCGCGACGCGCCGGGTGAACTCGGCGACGGGCAGCGGCACGTCCGAGGCCAGCAGCACGGCGTTGCCGAACCGGCGGCCGCGGAAGACGGTGGGGTCGGCGGCGAGCGCCAGCTCGGGGAACAGGCCCGCCGCGGTGGCCACTTGGGCGCGCAGATGCGCGAGGGGCGGACCGTCGGCGAGGTTCGCGGCGTAGTGCCCGCCGGGCCGCAGGACACGGCGGACATCGGCGAGGAACTCCGTACTGGTCAGATGCGCGGGGGTACGGGCACCGCCGAACACATCCGCGATGACGAGATCCGCCCAGCCGTCCGGCACCTTGGCGAGCCCCGCGCGGGCGTCGCCGGACCGTACGCGTATACGGGCGCCCGGGTCCAACGGCAGATGTGAGCGCACCAGTTGGACCAGGGGTCCGTCGAGCTCCACCACCTGCTGGGTCGACCGGGGGCGGGTCGCCGCGACATAGCGGGCGAGCGTGAAGGCCCCGCCGCCGAGGTGGACGACCTGAAGGGGCCGGCCCGGGGGCGCCACGAGATCGACGACATGGCCGAGGCGGCGCTGGTACTCGAAGGACAGGTGCGCCGGATCGTCGAGGTCGACATGCGACTGGGGCGCACCGTCGATGAGCAGCGCCCAGGCACGCGGACGCTCGCGGTCCGGTATCAGCTCCGCGAGTCCGCCGTCGACCTGCGCGACGACGGGCTCGGGGCCGCCGACACCGCCACCGCCCTTGTTCCGCCTGCTCTTCGCCATCCCTCCATTATCGGGCCCGGCGGGAGGGCGGCGCCTGCGGTGCGGTGGCGGCCGCGATGGGATGCGTTCGGTTGCGGTGCCGGTGCGGTGCCGGTGCGGCCGGCCGGCCGCGGGGGCCGCTACCGGCGGCTGTCCGCCGCTTCGATCAGCCGGGCCGCCTCGCCCAGCGCCTCGCGCAGCACCTCCGGGTCCGTGACCTCGTCCGCGCCGCCCGGCGGCAACAGCCAGCCACTCCCGCGCACCGGCGGTTCGGCGGGGATCCGCAGCCCCCGGCCGGCGGTCTGCGTGCACGCGCTGCCCGGCATGTCCCAGCCGTCGGCCGTGCCCGGCGGAACCAGAAAGCCCAGGGTGTCGCACTCACCGTCGTGGAGCACCGGCCCGACGGCCGGGGCGGCGGTGCGGCGCAGGATGTCGACCGCTTCCAGCCCCTGGCGCGCCGGGACCGTCACCAGGTCACAGCCGCCGTCCGGGCCGTCGCCGCCCGGTGGTGCGCTGCAGTCCTGGCTGGGCAGGTGCCGAGCCGTCGTCGCCGATGTCGCAGGCGCCCGGACGCCGCCGTTGGCGCTGGTCTCCATGCCGACCTCCAACAAGGGGATCGCCTCCTCGCTCGAGTGGAAGCACATACCGAGCCTCCATGGAGTTCAACGCCCGTACGCGTCAAGGGCTACGGCGGCACGCCGCCGCAAAGGGTGGCACTTCATGGCAGATCGCGGGTGAGTTATCCCTTTTGTAGGCAAACCCTGCGTGTGCGGGTCGTCACAGCAGGTACGTTCTTGCTCCGCCGGAACACGGCTGCACCAAGAGAGGGCTCGGCCATGGCGTCGTCGTCACAGGCAGCACGGGCAGTTCCCAACCTCGCCTTCCGGCGGTTGCGCGGGCAGCGATCGCCGGGGGAGTTCGCCGCGGCCGTACGCAAGGCGGCGCGGGAGATCGGCGAGCAGGTCTCCTGCGACGCCCGCTACATCGGGCGCGTGGAGGCGGGCGAGATCCGCTGCCCCAACTACGCGTACGAGCGGGTCTTCCTCCATATGTTTCCCGGTCTCGCTCTGGGGGACCTGGGGTTCACGGCACGAGAGCAGGTGCGGGGCGGGGCCCGGTGCCGGCCGCGCGAGCAGGCTCATGAACGGGCTCACGAACAGGCTCTGGACACAAGGGCGTTCGGCTTCGCCGCCACGACTCACACCGACACCGACAGCGACGAGGAGAGCGACGTGCTGCGTCGCGCATTCATGACGAGCGGCACCGCCACGGCGGCGGCCGCGTCCCTGGGGCTGAGCTCCATGGCCGTGCCCTCGCAGGGCCGCCGCAGGGTCGGCGAGCCGGAGGTGAAGGCCGTCGAGGAGGCGGTACGGCGGATCCGGCTGCTCGACGACCGGCACGGCGCGGACGGCCTGTACCGGCGTGCCGCGCAGCCGCTGCGGGCGGCCTACGCGTTGCTCGACGCGGGGATCACCGCCCGGCGCTCGACCACGGACCGGCTCCACTCCGGCGCCGGTGAACTGGCCATCTCCGTGGGGTGGCTGGCGCACGACTCGGGCCGGTTCGACGACGCGCGGTCGCACTACGCGGAGGCGCTGGCGACGGCGCGGGTGGCCGGGGACGCGGCGCTGGAGGCGCACGCGTTCTGCAACACGTCGTTCCTGGCGAGGGATACCGGCCGGCCCCGTGAAGCCGTCCGCTCCGCGCAGGCCGGCCTGCGCGCGGCCGGGCACCTGTCGTCCCCGCGGCTGCTGGCGCTGCTCGCGCTGCGGGAAGCGGGGGGCTGGGCGGGGCTGGGGGACCGTGCGGGCTGCGAACAGTCACTGGCGCGGGGGCACACGTACTTCGACCGGGGGGCGGGGGCGGCGGACCCGGAGTGGATGTCGTTCTTCGGCGAACCGGAGCTGGAGTCTCTCCAGGCGCAGTGCTGGGCGACGCTGGGCGACTGGCCGCGCGCGATCCGCCACGCACGGCGTGCGGCGACGCTCCAGGACCGGCGTTTCACCCGCAACCTCGCGCTGTACCACGCGGAACTGGCGACGGACCTGGCCCACGGAGGCGCCCCGGACGAATCGGCCTCGGCGGCGGAGGAGGCGCTGGATCTGCTGGACGGGGTCCAGTCGGCGCGCATCCAGGCACTGCTGTCCTCGACGGCGAGGACGTTGAGGGGGCATCGGGGGGCGAGGGGGGTGGGGGCGTTCTTGCGGCGGTACGAGGAGGTGCGGGTGTAGGGGGTGCGGGTCCTTCGGCCTGGGCCGGGTGCTTGAGCCTCGGGTTCCTGTCCAGCGTCGGGCGCTTCGGCCTGGGGCGGCTGCTTGAGCCTCGGGGCTTGTCCGGCGTCGGGTCCGGGGGCCCTCCGGGCTCGACTCCTCGGGGTCGGCGGCCTACAGGTCCCTTGCGTTGGTCACCCAGGTCTTGCCGCCGATCCCCTGCGGGGACGACCCTGCACGCCCCCTCCCGGAGGTCGACGACGAGACCGGTGGCGGCGCGGGCCCATGCGAACCAGAGCCGGTTCGGGGCAGCGCGATGGGATGCCCCGCGTGAACCTCACCCGCACGTGACAGTGCCGTCAGCCCGGCGCGAAGCCCGCCGCGGGCAAGGGGGCCAGCCCCGCAAACCTTCTCCCAACCGCGCCGGCCAGGGCGGCGCGAAGCTGCCGCGGCTAGGGGGCGTGGGGCGCAGCCCTGCATGAACCATCCCACCCGCACCGGACGGGAGCGCAGGCCCCGCCGGCACGAAGCTGCCGCAGCCAAGGGGCGTGGGGCGCAGCCCCGCAGAACCCCGGCCGCGCGTCACGACTCCAGGTGCGCCGTGTCGTTCCAGTGGTCCAGCGCCGGCGCGCCGTACGCCCAGCCCAGGATCGACAGGGACGCCGGGTCCAGGCGGATGCGGGCCCCGAAGGACGGGTCCAGGTCCAGCCAGCGCGCCGCCAGGACGCGCAGGATGTGGCCGTGGGCGAAGACCAGGACGTCCCGGTCCTCCGACTGCGCCCACTCCACGACCTCGTCCGCCCGCGCACCCACCTGCGCCAGCGTCTCCCCGTCGCGGACACCGTCGCGCCAGATGAACCAGTCCGGCTTGCTGATCGCCCTGATCTCCGGCGGGGTCAGGCCCTCGTACGCCCCGTAGTCCCACTCCATCAGCGCGTCCCACTCCGTCGCCCTGACCCCGAAGCCCGCGAGCGTGCACGTCTCCGACGCCCGGGCCAGCGGGCTCGTGCGGACCTCGACGTCCGGCAGGGAGGACCACGGGGAGCGCTGGAGTCGTTCGCCGAGCAGCTTCGCCCCGCGGCGGCCCTCCTCGATCAGCGGGATGTCCGTCCTGCCGGTGTGCTTACCCAGCCGGGACCATTCGGTCTGACCGTGCCGGGCGAGCAGGATGCGCGGTGCCATGAGGCGCTCTCCCTGAAGTTCACATGCGGTGGATTTCCATCATCACCCACCTGAACCCGGGGCAACCTCCAAGACGATCTCGGCGTCCTCCACTAGGTCGGACCCGCCGACAGAGCGTCGCCCCTTACACCGTACGGTTGAACCGTGGTCGTCGGCCACCGGAACTCACGATGGAGAAACGTTCGGATGCCGTACACCGCGCCGCGACCGAGGCCACGCTGGTGGACCGAACTGCTGCTGCTGCTCGTGGTGTACGTCGCGTACTCGGCCGGCCGGCTCCTCGCCCGCGGTGATGTGACCACCGCCGTGGACCACGGCCTCGCGATACTCCGGGCCGAGAAGGCACTCCTGCTGAACGCCGAGCACCCGCTCAACCGGCTGTTCAGCCAGACGCCCGCGATCGGCATACCCGCCGACTTCATGTACGCGTCCCTGCACTACCTGGTGACCCCCGCCGTCCTGGTGTGGCTCTTCCGCCGCCGGCCGCTGCGTTATCGCGCGGCCCGCACCTGGCTGATGCTCTCCACCCTCCTCGGTCTCGTCGGCTTCACACTGACGCCGACCTGCCCGCCGCGGCTGCTGGACGCGAGTCACGGCTTCGTCGACACCATGGCCCAGTACAGCTCGTACGGCTGGTGGGGCGGCGAGGCCAGTGCTCCGCGCGGCATGGGCGGTATGACCAACCAGTACGCCGCGATGCCAAGTCTGCACGTCGGCTGGGCGCTCTGGTGCGGTGTGATGCTGTGGCGGCACGGCCGTACTCCGCTGATGAAGGCGCTCGGCGTCGCCTATCCCCTGCTCACCACGCTGGTGGTGATGGGAACGGCCAACCACTACTTCCTCGACGCGGTCGCCGGCGCCGCGGTGATGGGTCTCGGCGCGCTCGCGACCCGGCCCGCGCTGCGGCTCGCCGACCGCCTGCGGGCCCGCTACGCGCCCGCCCCCTCCGGCCCGAAGTCCCCGATTGTCGGTGCCGGATGCGAGACTTCCGCGGGTGAGCGAATCCCTGGACAGCGGACCTCGTCCGCAGGCGCCGACGACAGCACTCCGGCAGCGGCTCGCTGAGCTGCGCGGTCCCGCCGCCCAGCCACGTCCGCTCGACGCCCGGGCTCTCGCCGCCCTCGCGGCCAACCCCGGTTGTGAGCGGCGCGCCCTGCTGGACGGCGCCGGGGTGGACAAGGCCGCGCTCGCCACCGCGCTGGGATCGCCGGCGACGTTCGGGCAGTCGCAGTTCGCGTTCATGCGGGGCAATGCCTTCGAGGCGAAGGTGAAGTCCGACGGTGGCGCGGAGCTGCTGCGGCTGATGGGTGTCGACAGCGGCGCGGACGTCCGGGTGCCCGATCTGTCGGCGGCGGGCCCCGAGGGCCGGGCCGCGCGGACGGCGCTGGCCCTGCGCGAGGCGACGGCCGAGGCGGCGTGGACGCTGCTCGACCATCCGATGCTGGCGCTGGAGGTCGCGGGCTCCCCCGCCTATCTGGAGCCGGACGCGGTGGTCGTCGCTCCCGACGGCCGGTGGACCGTCGTCGAGATCAAGTCGTTCCCGATGATCGACGCCTCCGCGGACGCGTCCAAGGTGGGCGCGGCCGCCCGCCAGGCCGCGGTGTACGTGCTGGCGCTGGAGCGGGTCGCCGCGCTGACCGGGGGCGCGCAGGTCGCCCACGACATCCTGCTCGTCTGCCCCAAGGACTTCTCCAACCTCCCCACGGCGTCCGTCGTCGATGTGCGCAAGCAGCTGTCGGTCACCCGCCGGCAGCTCACCCGGCTGACCCGCGTCGAGGACATCGCGGCCGCCCTGCCCGAGGGCACCACCTTCGATCCGCAGTGCACGCCGGAGCAGCTCACGGCCGCAGTCGAATCGGTGGACGCGGCGTACGCACCCGAGTGCCTGGCCGCCTGCGAGCTGGCGTTCCACTGCCGTGAGCGGGCCCGGACGGCCGGGGTGGTCGGCGCCCTGGGCCGTGGACTGCGCGGTGAGCTGGGCGGTCTCACGACGATCGGGGACGTGCTGGCGGCGGCCCGCGGCACCGCGGGCGACGCGGATGATCCGGCCGTCGCGGCCCTGCGCCGGGCCGCCGTGCTGCGGGCCGAGGCGCTGGAGGCCGCCGGATGTCGCTGATCGCCACGCTGGCCCGGCTGGAGGCCGTGGAGTCCGGGCGCGCCCAGCCGCTCGCGACCGTGCGGCACCGGCATCTGTCCGAACGCCCGCTGGTCCTCGTGCCGCTGACCACCGCCGGTGAGGCGGGTGCCCCGCTGGGCGCGCTCGTGGGGACGGACCGGGAGGAACCGCGGCTGATGGTGGTGGCCCAGCCGCGCGACCGGGAGCTGCGGTTCGCCTTCCTCGCCGAGCTGGCCGACGCGGTGCTGCCTCATCTGGACACGTACGCCGACGACATCGAGCTGGTCGAGCAGAACCAGACCGACCCGGAGACCGGCAGGCGCACCAAGGTCGAGGCCGAACTGTGCGCGGACGCACCGCAGCTGGTCGTGCCGGGACGGGCCGGGATCGACTTCGTCCGGCTGCTGGGCCGGTCGATGCGCTTCCGCCGTACCGCCGAGCAGGACCCCGACACGCCCTACCCCGCCCCGCCCCGGGTCCCGTTGCTCGGGCGGTGGCTCACCCACTACGGCGAGCGGGCCCGCGTACCGGGCTCGTCCCTGCTGCTGGCGGCGACGGATCTGCTGGGCCGGCACTGGGCGACCGGACAGTCGTCCCTGGAGGACCAGCATCTGGGTGCGCTGCTGGCCTGGATCGACGCGGCCGAGGGGCAGTCGGGCGCCGAGGCGGCGCTGCGGGCCGAGCTGGCGCGTGACGACCGGGGCCAGCTGCTGTGCCCGCCTGCCGGGCCGGCCACCGATCCGGCGTTCGACAACCGGCTCCTGGCGCCGGCCGTCGAGCGCTACGACAGGGCCCGGCAGGCGCTCGGGGCCGCGGAGGACGGCGCCGCGGCCGACACCCGGCTGGGCGAACTGACCCTCGCCGAGCGGGAGATCCGGCGTCTGGTGCTCAGCCAGTTGCGGCCCACGTGGGACGCGGTCTGGCGGAGCCTGGAGCTGCTGCGGGAGCTGCCCGAGGGGCGGCGGGCCGCGGACCGCTGGACGCGCGACCGCTGGTCGTTCACCGCGCACCGCGACCGGGTACGGGCCGGTGAGCCGCCGCAGCCGCGCCGCGACGACGCCGTGACCGCCGCCCGGAAGCTCGCCTCACGGGAGACGGCCCAGGCGCAGCTGGACGCGCAGGAGGCCCTGGACGACCCGCTGGTGATGGCGGGGCGCAGGCTCGCGGGCGAGGCGTTCCTGGGTGAGGTGACCGACGTGGTGATGGCGTGGTCCGAGTCGAAGCGCCCGAGCCCGCGCCCCCTGGTGACGGTGCGCACGGACGACCGGCCGCATCTGGGTGAGCGGGTGAAGGTCTACCGGTCACTGGACGGCAAGCCGCAGTCGGCGGAGTTCACCGGGTTCGACGGGCCGCCGTCGGACGGGCTGCTGGTGCTGCGGCTGACCGACCGCATGGGCCGCGCCAAGGAACCGGCCGAGGGGACGGTTCCCCGCACGGGCGACCGCATCGCCTGGACCCTGTTCGAGCACGATCAGCGCGGCGGGCCGAAGCTGCCGGACCCGGAGGAGACGCCGTGGACCCACGGCGGCCCGCCGGGCGCGGCCGCCGAGAGCGCCGACCCCGTGACCTCGGAGGACATCCTGTGAGCGCCCCCTTCGACCCGTCCGCCGAGGCGGCCCGGGCCACCGAGGCGATCCTCGCCGACACGCTGCACGGGACGCACCGCGGTGTCGTCGTGGACTCGCCGCCCGGCGCGGGCAAGTCGACGCTCGTGGTGAACGCCGCCCGCGAACTGGCCGCGGCGGGCCGCCCCCTGATGGTGATCGCCCAGACCAACGCGCAGGTCGACGACCTGGTGCTCCGGCTCGCCGCGAAGGACCCGCAGCTGCCGGTGGGCCGGCTGCACAGCAGTGACCCCGACCCGTACGACAAGGCGCTCGACGAGCTGGACAACGTCCGCACCTCGGCGAAGGCGGGCGACCTCGCGGGCCTGGACATCGTGATCTCGACGGCCGCGAAGTGGGCCCATGTCCAGGGCGTCGAGCCCTGGCCGCACGCCATCGTGGACGAGGCGTACCAGATGCGCTCGGACGCCCTGCTCGCCGTCGCCGGCCTCTTCGACCGCGCGCTGTTCGTGGGGGACCCGGGGCAGCTGGACCCGTTCTCCATCGTCGGCGCGGAGCAGTGGGCGGGTCTGTCCTACGACCCGTCCGCGAGCGCCGTCTCGACGCTGCTGGCGCACAATCCGGAGCTGCCGCAGCACCGGCTGCCGGTGTCCTGGCGGCTGCCGGCGTCGGCCGCGCCGCTGGTGTCGGCGGCGTTCTATCCGTACACACCGTTCCGCAGCGGTACGGGCCCCGGCGAACGGCGGCTGTCCTTCGGGGTCGCGTCGGACGGTTCGGCCCACGACCGGGTGATCGACGAGGCGGCGGAGTCGGGCTGGGGCCTGCTGGAACTGCCCGCCCGCCACACGCCCCGCACCGACCCGGAGGCCGTACGCGCGGTGGCGCAGGTGGTGCGCAGACTGCTGGACCGCGGCGGCGCGGCGAGCACCGGCGCCTCGGAGCCCTCGCCGGTGACGGCCGAGCGCATCGCGGTCGGCACGGCCCACCGGGACCAGGCCGCGGCCGTGCGGGCGGCGCTGGCGGAACTGGGCGTCGCCGATGTCACCGTGGACACGGCGAACCGGCTCCAGGGACGCGAGTTCGACGTCACGGTGGTGCTGCACCCGCTGTCGGGACGGCCGGACGCGACGGCGTTCCATCTGGAGACGGGCCGGCTGTGCGTGCTGGCGTCCCGCCACCGGCACGCGTGCATCGTCGTGTGCCGTGCGGGCGTGGCCGAGCTGCTGGACGAGCACCCCTCGACGGAGCCGGTGCAGCTGGGGGTGACGGTCAAGTTCCCGGACGGCTGGGACGCGATGATGACGACCTGGGACCACCTCGCCGACCACCGCGTGACCTGGACCCCCTGACCCGGCCGGCGATCGGTGCTGCCGGTTCGCCCAAAAGGGTCATGGACACGCACCCGGCCCGACCCGGCCCGACCCGGCGCCCGCGACGCAGCGGAAGCAGCAGACGCCGGACGGAGTCCGGCACGCCGCCGGAGGCGGCCCAAGCAAACAGCCCCGACGGCTGGGACGCGATGATGACGACCTGGGACCACCTCGCCGACCACCGCGTGCCCTGGACCCCCTGACCCACCGACCCCCCGCGCGACACCCGCGACATGACCCGCGCCCGGAGGTGATGACGCGCCCCTTTCGCGCTTCGAGTCGCCCTCTTGCGGCGCGCGGGACAATGGATGGCGGTCCGGATCATCCGGCTGTACCCGTGCAAGGAGGAACACCCCATGGCGGAACCCCAGCGGAGCGAGCGACGGCTGCGACCGGCGCCGCTGCTCTTCGAGCCGTCGGAGGCTGCCGCCGACCCCGAGCACTTCTTCGACCTGGAGTCGATCGAGGACCCGAGGGACCTGCTCTCCCGTGCGACCGAGCTGACGCTCGCCTTCCGCGCGGCGACCGACCGGGCCGTGGAGTTCCAGGCGCTCGCGGCCGCGCAGCTCGCCGATCCGCGCCGGTTCGACCGGCTGACGCCCGCGGACATCGCCGAGCGTGCGGAGTGGACCGAGGACTATGCCAAGAAGATGATCGAGTTCGGCCGGGGGCTTCTGCGGGACGGAAGTCCCCAGTAGAACGCCGCTTCGAATCTGCCGGGCAAACATCACATGTGGCATATGCCGAGGCGCAAGATACTCCTCCCCGGGCCACGCTGTCCTCGTTTTGACCAACTGTCGGGAGCCGTACGGTCACTCCCGGTAGACATTGCTCCATGAGTGCATGGCTGCGAGAAGACTCCCTGCTGAACCCCGGCTCCGCCGAGACCGAGCGCAGGCGCGACATCTTCGCCCTCCTGCGCGACGACGGACGCGACCACGTCGCGCAGGTCACCGCCTCGGGTGCGGCCTGGCTCGCCTCGTCCGGGACGTACCCGCGCTCCATGCTCGCCCTCTGGCGTACGCGGCCGACCGCCCCCGCCGTACTGCCCTGCGGCACGGCCTTCGACGTGGTGAACGTCCCCGCGCTCTTCGGCCGGCAGATGCTCGACCGGCTCTGGGCGGAGGGGCCCGGCTCCGGCCCGGTGGCCATGCACCGCGGCAGGATGCTCATGTTCACCGTCCCGGGCACCGCGCACCGGCTGCCCGCCCTGCTGGACTGGGAGGAGTGGGGCGACTCGGTGCCTCCGCTGCTGTGCCACGGCACCAGTGACGCGGTGACCGTCCCGCCGCTGGCCCAGACCGAACGGAACGGGCCCGGCCCGCGCTGGGTGGTGGCGCCGGACACCCGTCACCCCTGGCTCCCGGGACCCGAGGTACTGCTGTGGGCATGCGTCCGGGCGGCCCGCGCGGCCTCCTCCCCGAGCGTCCGCATATCGATTTTTCCTCGCGCCGATCAGGGTGCTAAGGTCTACGACGTCAGCAGGCGCCGCTAGCTCAGTTGGTTAGAGCAGCTGACTCTTAATCAGCGGGTCCGGGGTTCGAGTCCCTGGCGGCGCACAGACGGAAAAGGCCCCTCGCGCGAGCGGGGGGCCTTTTCGCATGCCGGTGGGGCCCACCTCTATGCGGTGGTGATCCTGACCGTGAACGCACCCCCGGGCGTACGGTCCGCGACCTCCACCCGGGTCCGCCCTCCCGGCGCCCCCGGCATCGTGAACGTCTCGCCGACCCGCAGCGGTGCGTCCGCCAGCTCCGGGTACACCGACTGGTCCCAGCACGCCTCGCTGCTCGGATGGGTGTCGATGACCTCGACGGGACCCCCGCCCGAGGCCGTGTCCGACTGGACTCGGTAGAGCAGCACCCCCTCGGTGCAGGTCGCCGCGTCATTGCCGGTGGCGGCGCGTGCCTCGATGGCGAGCGCCGTGCCCGGACCCGTCCGCACGACCGCGAGCCGGGTGCCGAGACCGCCGCCCGGCGCCGGCGCGGCGCCGATCGGCTCCAGAGTGATCAGCTCCTCCCCGGTGACGCACCGGACGGCCCGCTCGTCGAGCCAGCCGAGCTTCCACTTGTGCCAGCCGAACAGGTCGGGCGCCATGCCGAACTGGCTGCCCATCACGTCCCAGTCACCGACATAGGTGTCCCAGTCGCCCTTGCCGTCCACCGGCCGGTGGTAGAGGTCGGGGAGGTCGAAGACGTGCCCGGTCTCGTGGGCCAGCACGTTGCGGTCCGGCGGATGGCGTTCGAAGACGGTGACGACACGCCGGATGTCGACGCCGTCGGCGCTGAGCGGGTGCTCGAAGTTCACGACCTTGGTGGCGTCGGAGTCGACGCCGGGCGCGTCCGGGTCGGCGACCAGATAGACGATGTCGTAGCGGGAGAAGTCCACGGTCGGGTCGGCGGCATCGATCGCGTCGCGCATATAGGCGCCGCGCTTCTTGGGCTCCCAGTCACGGCTTATCCCGTAGGCGGTGGAGGCTTTCGGCATCACCACCCAGGCGGGCTGCGGGTCGGCACGGAGCTTGAACCTGCCGTACGAGGCGCGGTCGAAGAAGGTGCTGGTGGCGGGGAAGTGGTCGGTGGCGAGCTCGCCCGGATCGTGGTTCGGCACGGAGTCCGGGAACGACAGGAAGACCATGACCGCGTCGAGCCGGGACGCCGGCCGCGGATAGGCGGCGTTCCAGGTGTCGAGGCCGAGGGAGTGGTGGGCGGAGGTGCGGGGCAGCGCGCAGGGGCCCGCCGAGTTCTTCGCCACCGCGGGTCCGGCGACGAGGGAGGTGGCGGCGAGGGCCATGAGGGAGGTGAGGGCCGCGGCGGTGGCGCGCAGCCGTCCGCGTTCCACTCCCCCGGGTGTTCCCGCGGGTGACTGCTGACCCTCCACGTAGACCTCCGGCTGCGGAATGGGAGACACCTCACCCACCTTGTGCGGGTTTCTTGGTGTACGTCCTGTTCCGGTGCCCCACTCGGGTGACCGACCTGACATCGGGCCGACACCGACCCGAGATCCGGCGACACTCCGATGGCTCACGGAACGTCACATTCGGTCAGGCCGGAATCGGCACCCGTGCAGACCCGCGCAGAAACGATCGGCCGGAGACCACGGACGGGCGGCACCCGAGCGGCGGAGCTGGAACGGCCCAGGGGGCAGCCTCTATGATCGGCACACTTTCCCGGACCCTTCCCCCGACCTTCGCCGACGTAGGACCGGCCCCGGCCGGCCACATCAGTACGACCCTGTACGACACAACTGCACTGCGGGAGTGAGCGGTGAGCGGAACCTCCGAAGGAACAGGGCCGACGGGAGTCGCGGTGCCCGGCAGGGCGCGGCCGAAGATCACGGAGCGTCACCAGGTCGGCCGGTCCGCCGCCGAACTGCGCGACTACCGGGCGGCATTCAACGCCGCACACCTCGCGATGGCGGTCGTCGACCAGGACGGACTCGTCGTGACGGCCAACGCGGCGCTCGCGACGCTCTTCGGCTCGGAGCCCGTGGACCTCCTGGAGCGGACGGCCGCCGACCTGGTGGACCTCGCCTCCGACCGGCGCACCTGGCACGCGTACCGCGAGGTGCTGCGCGGCCGGCGCTCCCGCTTCCGGTGCACCCGCAGGCTCAAGCACCCCGACGGACGCGCGCTGTGGGCGGAGGTCACGGTGGCGCCGGTGCCCGACAGCCGCAATGTGCTGCTGTCCGTCGCGGACATCAGCGACCGGCGCGAACTGCACGCGCGGCTGCGCCATCTCCAGATGCATGACGCGGTGACCCGGCTGCCCAACCGGACGCTGTTCTTCGAACGGCTCGCCTCGGCGCTCGAATCGTCGGCGTACGACCAGGGGTCCACCGGCCGGGTCGGCCTCTGCTATCTCGACCTCGACGGTTTCAAGGCGGTCAACGACACCCTCGGGCACCGGGTCGGCGACCGGCTGCTCGCGGCCGTCGCCCGGCGGCTCACCGAGTGCGCGGACGGCGACGGTTACACCCGCAGCGGCGGCCATCTGGTGGCCCGGCTCGGCGGCGACGAGTTCGCGATCCTGGTCGAGGACTCCACGGGTACGGACCAGGTCGCCGATCTCGCCCGGTCCGTACTGGTCGCGCTGCAGCAGCCGTTCGACCTCGACGGGCAGCGGCTCTCGGTCTCCGCGTCGATCGGGGTGGTGGAGCGTACGGTCGCCGGCACGACCGCGACGGGGCTGATGCAGGCCGCCGACACGACGCTCTACTGGGCGAAGGCGGACGGCAAGGCGCGCTGGACGCTCTTCGATCCCGAGCGCAACGCGCACCGGATGACGCGGCAGGCCCTCTCCTCGACGCTGCGGCCGGCGGTGGAGCGCGGGGAGTTCGCGCTGGAGTACCAACCGCTGGTGGGACTGGCGGACGGGATGACGCGCGGCGTCGAGGCGCTGGTGCGCTGGAATCACCCGCAGTTCGGGACACTTGCGCCGAATCGGTTCATCGGAATCGCGGAGGAGGACGGCTCGATCGTCCAGCTCGGGCGGTGGGTGCTGCGCACCGCCTGCCGCCAGGCGCGCCGGTGGCAGCAGGAGCACCCCGGCGTCCCGCCGCTGTTCGTGAGCGTCAATGTCGCCGTACGGCAGGTCTGGGACTCGGACCTGGTGGCGGACGTGGCGGAGATCCTCGCCGAGACGGGGCTCGCGCCGCACCTTCTCCAGCTCGAACTCACCGAGTCCGCGGTGATGGGTTCGGCCGGCAGGCCCCTCCAGGCGCTCCAGGCGCTCAGCGACATGGGCGTGCAGATCGCCATCGACGACTTCGGCACGGGCTATTCGAACCTGGCGTATCTGAGCCGGCTGCCGGTCTCGGCGCTGAAGCTGGACGGATCGTTCGTCCGGGGCTTCCAGGACGAGGCGCACCCGAACCCGGCGGACGAGACGATCGTCGAGGCCCTCGTCCAGCTCGCGCACCGGCTCGGTCTGACGGTCACGGCGGAGTGCGTGGAGACCTCGGGGCAGGCCTCCCGGCTGCGCAGCATCGGCTGCGACACGGGTCAGGGCTGGCTGTACTCACGGGCCGTGGCGCCGGACCGGATCGGGGCGATGATCGGCATCAGCGCGCTGCCCGGGTGAGGACCGGCGCCGCGGGCGCTTGACGACGGGCGCCGCCCCGGACCCCTGAGCGGGGGTCCGGGGCGGCGCCGTGGTGGGGGGCGGGGAGCACCTGTGATCAGCAGGCGCCCTGGTCGCGCCAGACGCCCCACTCACCGGTGGTGCCGGGCTCCTCGTTCTGCGTCCACCACTGGGCCTTCCAGGTGCGGCCCTTGTGGGAGACGAGGCCGCCGTTGTTGTAGACCGCGGAGGCGGACCACGGCGTGGCCGTGCAGCCGGGCGCCGGGTCGGACGGCGACGGGGTCGGGTCGCTCGGCGAGGGTGTCGGGTCGGACGGGGACGGGGTGGGTTCGCTCGGGTCCGGGCTCGGCGAGCTGCCGACGGCCGCCACGATGTCGTTGAGCAGCTTCGCTCCGGGGTCCAGGCCGAGCAGGGAGTACATCATCGCGCCGCCCAGACCGCGGTTGTGGGCGTAGTCGGCGCGGGCCTGGATCGCGCGCTTGTCGAGGCCGGTGAAGAACTCGCCGTCCTTGTAGAAGTACGACGCCTTCGCCTCGTCGTCCCAGAACGTCGTCGCCGCGTTGTCGACGATGCCGCCGAGCTCCTTGTAGTGCGCGATGCCCGCCTGCTGGCTCAGCGGACGCGCGGCGCTCGCACCGGTGGCGCTGCCGCCGAGACCGTTTTTGGCCCCGGCCGGAACACCCTTCCAGCCGCGGTAGTAGAACTCGTATCCCAGCGTCAGCTTGTTCGCCGGGAAGCCGCCCGCGATGCCGTACGCGGCGTTGCCGTCGATCCAGGCGTCCACGGCGTTGTCGATCGAGTACTTCTGGGTGCCCGGCGGGATCGGGTCGGTCGGGTCGGACGCCGGCGAGTACAGCGGCGACTGGTGGTAGGCGGGTCCGTCCGCGTCCCAGGCGCCGTGCATGTCGTAGGTCATGATGTTCGCGTAGTCGAGGTACGCGCCCACCTTGTCCGTCTCGATGTACTTGATCTTGTCCTGGCCGGCCGGCATCGCCGCCGTCAGCAGGTACTTCTTGCCGCCGTGCGCGGTGCCGTACTCGTTGAGCTGCTTGCGGAACTCGGCCAGCAGCAGGGTGAAGTTGGTCTTGTCCTCGGGGCCGTAGTGGTTGCCGAGGTGGCCGCCCGCCGAGCCCGGGTACTCCCAGTCGATGTCGATGCCGTCGAAGATGCCGGCCGCCGTGCCGGCTCCGCCGAAGCCGCCCTCGACCGGGATGTCGCCCTGGATGTACTGCTTGATGCAGGACGCCACGAGCTTCTTGCGGCTCGCGTCAGTCTTCGCCGCGTCGTGGAAGAACTTGGAGTACGTCCAGCCGCCCAGCGAGATGTTGATCTTCAGATGGGGGTTCTTCGCCTTCAGCTTCTTGAACTGGTTGAAGACACCCGCGATCGGCTGGTTCCAGGTGTCGGCGACGCCGTCCACGCTGTCGGCCGCGCCGAACGTCTTCTGGTAGTCCGCGAAGGCGTCGCCCGCACCGTCACCGGCGTTCGGGTTGTTGTCGTCGCCCGCCGCCTTGTTCGCCTCGAAACAGGTCAGATCCGTGGGGTGGATGTTCCCGAACGAGTAGTTGATGATGTCGAGCTTCCCCGCGATGCCCCTGTCCTGGAGGTGCTTGGGGAAGAAGGCGTTGCCGTACACGCTCCACTGGTCGTAGTACGCGATCTTCACCCCGCCCGTGGATGCGGCGGCGAGCTGGGCGTCGTTGCCGGCCGCGCCGGCCGGGCCGGTGGCGGCGAAACCGGCCATGACGCCTGCGGCGAGCGCCGCGGTCGTCAGGGCCGCGAGCAAGGGTCTGGGGGAGCGCACGGACAGCCTCCGGGGTTGTGCCGACGTGAGTGGGAGAAGAGATAGCGATCCGGCCACCGGCGCGTCAATGGTCCTGACCACATTAGGACTAGACCAATTTTGACGAGAAACCGCTTGTCAGGCTGTTGCAACAGTATGCAAAAACCGCCCGCCACCATCGTGACGAGCGGTTTAAGGGTGCGTTAACCGAGCCCTGCGGCCCTGATCAGGAAGGAACCACCGAGGTCGGCAATTCGTAGGCGTCGGCGATCAGTTCGTACGAACGGAGCCGGATGTAACCGCCGTGGGCATTGGCCGTGAGCATCAACTCGTCGGCCCCCGTGCGCTTCTGGAGGTCGTCCAGACCGGTGCGCACCGCGTCCGGCGTGCCGTGGACGATGTTGGTCAGCCAGCTGTCGACGAACTCCCGCTCCATGGGGCTGAACCGATACACCTCGGCCTCTTCGGGCGTCGGCACGAGCCCCGGGCGGCCGGTGCGCAGCCGCAGCATCGACAGCGCCCCGGTCAGCACCTGCCGGCGGGCCTCCCTCTCGTCGTCGGCGGCGAGCGCCGCCACCCCGATGAGCGCGTAGGGGGCGTCCAGCACCGCCGAGGGCCGGAAGGACTCGCGGTAGAGGTCGAGCGCCGGGATGGTGTTCTGCGCCGAGAAGTGGTGGGCGAAGGCGAAGGGCAGTCCCAGCACGCCGGCCAGCCGGGCGCTGAAACCGGAGGAGCCGAGGAGCCAGACGGGCGGACGGCCGGTGGGCCCCTGCACCGGGCCCGGGACCGCGTGAATACGGCTGTAGGGGTGCCCGTCGGGGAAGTCGTCGTCCAGGAACCGTGTCAGTTCGGCGAGTTGCTGCGGGAAGTCGTCGGCGCCCTCGCCCAGCCGCTCGGTGCGCCGCAGTGCGGCGGCGGTCGCGCCGTCCGTACCGGGGGCGCGGCCGAGGCCGAGGTCGACACGGCCCGGGGCGAGCGCCTCCAGCGTGCCGAACTGCTCGGCGATGACGAGAGGCGCGTGATTGGGCAGCATCACGCCGCCGGAGCCGAGGCGGATGTGCTCGGTGTGCGCGGCGAGGTGCGCGAGGATCACGGCGGGCGAGGAGGAGGCGACGCCGGGCATGGAGTGGTGTTCGGCCACCCAGTGGCGGCCGTAGCCGCGACTCTCGGCGAGCCGGGCGATCTGCACACTGGTGCGCAGGGCGTCGCTCGCGGTACGGCCCTCGCCGACCGTGACCAGATCCAGTACGGACAGCGGCACCGGCGCAGTACCCCGTGCCGTGCCTCGTATTGGGTCGCCCTGTATCGCGTCGTCCACCGGTTCAGCCCTCCTGCGCGTAAAAACGTACAACACAGAAGAACAGGAGGGCCTCTCCGCTTTATTCCGGAGCGGGACGGGGCCGGGGCCCCGGCGCAGGTCCGAGCGCCGTCCCATCACCCCCGGCGGGATCCGGTTCGAGACGTCGGGCCCGGGTCGGCATCCCGGACCGGATCGGTTCCGGTGGGGTGCGGTTCCGGGCTGCACGGTTCAGGTCCGGGAACGCCCGGCCGCTCGGACCGGAGCAGCGCCCGGGCCGCGCGGCGGTCAGGGTCCGGACCCGGCCGCTCGGAGCGGAGCCGGGCCCGGCCCCTCGCACGAGGCCCGGGCCCGGGCCGCTCAAACCGTGCCCCGGCCCGGCCCGCCGCTCAGATCCGGATTTGGTCCCGCTTGGCGAACAGCGTGCCCAGCTTCGGCGCCCACGCCCGGCGCTCGGCCAGCCGCAGGCCCTCCCAGACGGTCACCTGGTTCGCCGTGAGGACCGGCTTGCCGAGCGTCTCCTCCAGCTCGGGCAGATACGCCGCCGTGTGCAGGGCCGTGTCCGGCAGCAGCACGATCTCCGCGTCCGGATGGTCTCCCGCACGCGCCAGCTCCAGCACCTCGTCCCGGCCCCAGGTGCCGACCTCGGCCGCCGTGATGATGCCGCTCGCCCGGTCCGCGACCACCTCGGTCCCCGCGGCCTTGAGGAACGCCGTGAAGTGGGCGGTGACATCCTCCGGATAGGTCGCCGCCACCGCCACCCGTTCCGCGCCCAGCGCGCGTACCGCGTGGGCGAAGGCGAACGACGTGCTGGACGCCGGGAGGCCCGCGGCCAGCGCGAGCGCCCGTGTCTGCTCGTGGGCGCCGTCCCACCCGTATACGAAGCTTCCGCTCGTGCACGCCCAGACGACCGACTCGGCGCCCGCGAGGCGGAGTTCCTCCACGCCCGCGGCGAGCCGCTCGGGCGACCCCATGTTCAGCAGGGCGTCCACGCGGTGGGCGTCCTCGCCGATGTCGGTGTGCACGACCGGCAGCCTGATGTCGCTGTCGAGCAGCACCTCGAAGCGTGGGTAGTCGTCCTCGGCGGAGTGCCCGGGGTACAGAAGTCCGACCGTGGTCATGTCCAGCCTTCCTGTTCTTCGGGCTGGGCCGGCTGAGCCTGGGGCTGCGGTGCCTGGGGAGGGAGCGGGATCTCGGGCTGGGCCTCCGGCTGCAGCAGCAGCCCTTGGTAGGGCCCGACCGCGTGCACGCCGATCCGGCGCAGCGCCGCCCACATCGTCACCTGGTTCGCGGAGAGCACCGGCATCCTCAGTTCGGCCTCCAGCTGGGGGATCGCGTCGTACGTCGGCAGATTCGTGCAGCTGATGAAGAGCGCGTCGGCCGCGCCCACCACCGCCTGCCGCGCCATGTCCACCACCGACCGGTACGGCACCTTCCAGATGTGCCGGGTCAGTCCGAGAAAAGCGCGGCCCGTGACGGTTGCCCCGGCTTCCGCCAAGTAGTCCTCCAGCGAACGCGTGACCGATTCCGTATAGGGGGTCACGAGGGCGATACGGCGGGCGCCCAGCTCGTCGAGTGCTTCGAGCAGGGCGCCGGACGTGGTCAGCGAGGCGACGTCCCCCGCCGAGGTCATCGCCTCGCACATGGCCCTCTCCCCGGCGACCCCGCCGACGAAGCTGCCGGATGTGCAGGCGTAGGCGATGACTTCGGGCTCGGACGCCCCGAGCGCCTGCACGGCCTTGTGCAGGGTCTCGTGCTCACTGACCAGGCGGGCGAGGTCGAGGGAGACCTCCACAGGGACGTAGGGAGTACGCGTCAGCCGCAGTGAGACGTCGTCGGGGACCCAACGCCACAGCTCGCGATCCAGCGCGAAATCGAACGGAGCGACGATGCCGACACCGCGTTGCGGTTGCGGCCCGCCGAGAAAGGAGACATCCATCGCCGGCCCCCTTTGACGTGTTGTTGACGACGTTAGGTTCGGCTGCGAGCGTGGGTCAATCCGTACATGTCAGACGTTACGAAACGGCTTCCGCTTGATGTCCGAACCCACTCTTCTCGTCCTGCAGGCGGACCCCCCGCCCCGTCTCGGCAAGCTGACCGGGCGGGTCCGCGTCAGTTATGCCGACGAACAGTCGCTCGCCGCCCAACTCCCTCACGCCGACGTGCTGTTGGCCTGGGACTTCACCTCCGACGCGGTGCGGCTCGCCTGGCCGGGCGACGGCCCGCGGCCACGCTGGGTGCACACCCCGAGCGCCGGTGTGGACCGGCTGCTCTGCCCCGAACTGGCCGAATCCGACACGGTGGTCACCAACGCCCGGGGCGTCTTCGAGGAACCCATCGCGGAGTACGTCGCGGGCCTGGTGCTCGCCATGGCGAAGGACCTCCCCGGGACCCTCGAACTCCAGCGGCAGCGCCGATGGCGCCATCGCGAAGGGCTGCGCGTCGCCGGCACCCGGGCCACGGTCGTCGGCGCCGGACCCATCGGCCGGGCGGTGGCCGCGACCCTGGAGGCCCTGGGCATCACCGTGGCGGTCGTGGGCCGGACCGCGCGGGGCGCCATCCACGGCACCGAGGATCTCGATCCGCTGCTGGCGCGCGCCGACTGGGTGGTGTGCGCCGCCCCGCTGACCGACGCGACACGCGGGATGTTCGACCGGCGGCGCTTCGCCCTGATGCAGCCGTCGGCCCGGTTCATCAACGTGGGACGCGGCCCGCTGGTCGTCGAGGACGATCTCGTCGCGGCGCTGAACGACCGGGTGATCACGGGCGCCGCCCTCGATGTCTTCACCTCGGAGCCGCTGGAGCCCGACAGCGCGCTGTGGGACGTCCCCGGGCTGATCGTGTCCCCGCACATGAGCGGCGACACGGTGGGCTGGCGCGACCGGCTCGGCGAGCAGTTCGTCGATCTGTACGACCTCTGGGAGGCCGGAAAGCCGTTCCCGAACGTGGTGGACAAGAAACGTGGGTACGTCCCCATGCATGACTGATCCGCTGACTGACCACACCGCACGCCAACTGCTGGCCGGCTACGAGAAAGGGGACTTCACGCCCGTCGAGGCGACCCGAGCGGCACTGGAGAGGATCGAGGCGGTGCAGCCGCTGGTCAACGCCTTCGTCCGGGTCGACGCCGAGGCAGCGATCGCCCAGGCCGAGGCCTCGGCCGAACGCTGGCGGCGGAAGGAGCCGCAAGGGCTGCTCGACGGCGTGCCGGTCACCGTGAAGGACCTGCTGCTCCAGCGCGGCGGGCCGACACTGCGCGGCTCGCACACCGTCCGCGCCGAGGGCGCCTGGGACGAGGACGCGCCGTCGGTGGCGCGGATGCGCGAACACGGCGCGGTCTTCCTCGCTAAGACCACCACGCCCGAGTTCGGCTGGAAGGGGGTCACCGACTCCCCCCGGCACGGTGTCACCGGCAACCCCTACGACCCGTCGCGGACGGCCGGCGGCTCCAGCGGCGGCAGCGGGGCCGCGGTGGCGCTGGGCGCGGGCGCCCTCTCGCTGGGCACGGACGGCGGCGGTTCGGTCCGTATCCCCGCCTCCTTCTGCGGGATCTTCGGCCTCAAGCCGACGTACGGCCGGGTACCGCTGTATCCCTCCAGCCCGTTCGGAACCCTGGCGCACGTCGGCCCGATGACCCGCGACGCGGCTGACGCGGCACTGCTGCTCGATGTGATCAGCGGCCCGGACTGGCGGGACTGGTCGCAACTGGCGCCCGCGGGCAGCGCACAGGACGCGCTCGCGGACGGCATCCACGGGCTGCGGATCGCCTACTCGCCGTCCTTCGGCGGGCAGGTGGCGGTCCGTCCGGCGATCGCCTCCGCGGTACGCGGGGCGGTGCAGGCGCTGGCCGGGCGCGGCGCGTACATCGAGGAGGCCGACCCCGACATCAGCGACCCGGTGGAGGCCTTCCACACCCTGTGGTTCAGCGGTGCGGCGCGGCTGCTCCAGGCGCTGGGGTCCCCGCAGCGGCAGTCGCTGGACCCCGGGCTGCGCGAGATCACCGCGATCGGCGCGCGGCACAGCGCGCTGGAGTATCTGGCGGCCGTGGACACCCGGATGGATCTGGGCCGGCGCATGGGGCGCTTCCACAGCACGTACGACCTGCTGGTGACGCCGACGCTGCCGGTCACCGCCTTCGAGGCGGGGGCGGAGGTGCCGGCCGGCTCGGGGCACCGTCGCTGGACGGGTTGGACGCCGTTCACCTATCCCTTCAACCTGACGCAGCAGCCCGCCGCCACCGTGCCGTGCGGGGTGGACGAGGACGGGCTGCCGATCGGCGTCCAGCTGGTCGGGGCGCGGCACGCGGACGCGCTGGTGCTGCGGGCCGCGCACGCGCTCTACGAGTCGGGAGTGGCGTCGATCCCCGCGCCCCGTCCGCGGATCTGAGCCGCGGACTCGCCCGGACAGGACCTAGGCGCGCCGGAAGCTGAGGGTCTCCCCCAGCGCACCGGCCCGCCACAGGTCCTGACAGGCCTCGGCCATCCGGTCGAGGCCGTCGACCACGGTGCCCCAGACGATGCCGGGGACCCATCCGGTGTCGCCGTTGAGCAGCAGGTTGTTGCGTTCGTAGAACAGCGCGAGGTCGACGACGGTGGCGCGGCCCGCGTGCGCCGCCTTGTCCCCGTAGCCGTACGAGTTCGTACCCAATTGCACATCGGAGAAGGTGAAGTAGCAGAGATCTCCCGGAATGGGAGTGACGGTCGGATTCTCCAGCGGCGGCTCCTGCGGCGCGAACGCGGGCAGCAGGGCGTAGATCTCGTTGCGCGCGTACTTGGCGTGGTAGACGTCGCCGCCCAGCGGCAGCGCGTCCCACACGGCGGCGCAGGTGATCGGGGCCTTGTCGGTCAAGAGCCGTGCCGTGCAGCTGATTCCGCGCTTGTCGAGCGAGACCTCGACGAAGCGGTCGGCCGGGCCGGTGATGTGGTCAGCCATGCAATCTCCTCGGGTGGGTGGTGCTCCTCCACTCATGCCCGCCGATCCCGGGCGCAAATTCATCCGCATACCCGAATGCGAACGGGGTAGCCGCGCCCCCATGGCTCCACCACAGGGGATATCCAGACACAGCACAGGCCAAGGAATCCGGCGCCGCTCACTGCTCGCCGGGGCCGTGGCCCTGGGTGCCGTGGGCGCCGTCGGTGCGACGAGCGCATGCAGCAGGGTGGCCACCGCCGACGCCGGTGACGGGGGGCATCTGCTGGAGCAACTGCGCGCGAAGAAGACCGTGCGGCTCGGGCTCGCGGGCGAGCAGCCGTACAGCTACATCGGCAAGGACGGCAAGATGACGGGTTCCGCCCCCGCCATCGCCGAACGGATCTTCAAGGAGCTGGGTGTCGAGAACGTCCAGCCCTTCCCCACCGAGTTCGGTTCCCTGATCACCGGCCTCAACTCCCTCCAGTTCGACGTCGTCGCCGCCGGGATGTACATCAACCCCGAGCGCTGCGAACAGGTCATCTTCGCCGACCCCGAGTACCAGATGCTCGACGCGTTCATCGTGCGCAAGGGCAACCCGAAGAACCTGCACAGCTACAAGGACATCGCCGAGGCCGGCGCCAAGATGGCCACGGGCGTCGGCTACGCGGAGATCGACTACGCCAAGGAGGCCGGGGTCAAGAACCTGACGACCCTGCCCGACCAGCTCGCGGGCCTGCTCGCGGTGGAACAGGGCCGGGTCGACGTCTTCGTGGGCACCGCCGTCACCGTGCGCAATGTCGTGAAGGAGACCCGGAGCGGCAAGGTCGAGGCGACGGCCGAGGTCACGCCGTACGTCAAGGGCAAGCCGGTCATCGACGTCGGCGGCTTCGCGTTCCGCAGCCCCGAGACCACCCTCCGGGACGCCTTCAACCGTGAGCTGCACAAGCTCAAGAAGAGCGGCGAACTGCTGGAGATCATGCGGCCCTTCGGCTTCACGAAGGACCAGATGACCACCATCACCGCCAAGGAGAAGTGCAAGCCATGAGCGAAATATCCGCGGGTTTGTGGGAACTCCTCCTCAAAGGCGTGTGGATCACCGTCCAGCTGACCGTCCTCAGCGCAGCGCTGGCCGCGGTCGTCGCCTTCGTCGTCGGCCTCGCACGCGCACACCGGCTGTGGATCGTGCGGTTCGTCGCCGGCGCCTACTTCGAGATCTTCCGCGGCACCTCGGCGCTGATCCTGATGTTCTGGATCTTCTTCGTCCTGCCGCTCGGCTTCGGCTGGCAGCTCGTCCCCCTGTGGGCGGCCGTCCTCTCCCTCGGCCTCACCTACGGCGCTTACGGCTCCGAAATCGTGCGGGGCGCGGTGAACGCGGTCTCCCCCGCCCAGCGCGAGGCGGGCATCGCCCTCAGCTTCACCCCGGCCCAGCAACTGCGGAAGATCATCCTTCCGCAGGCCTGGCCGGAGATGATCCCGCCCTTCAACAACCTGCTCATCGAGCTGCTGAAGGGCACCGCGCTCGTCTCGATCATGGGCGTGGCGGACATCGCGTTCGGCGCCTCGCTGGTGCGCAACGCCACGGGCCAGAGCGCGCCCGTCTACACGATCATCCTGGTGATGTACTTCGTCCTCGCCTTCGTCCTGACCCGGGGCATGCGCGTGCTGGAACGCCAGGCCAAGGCCGGAGTCGGGCAGGCTCCCCCACCGCGCTCGTCCGGGATGTCGCGCAAGCTCGCCATTCCTCGTCAGAGCCGGGTCTCGGCGAGCGCCGGGGGTGAGCGCTGATGCAGTGGGACTGGTCCGCAGTCGACGAGTTCATGCCGCGCTTCTGGGACGGCCTGCTGGTCACCCTCCAGGCGCTGGTGCTGGGCGCGCTGGTCGCCTTCGCGCTCGGCCTCGTCTGGGCGCTTGCCCAGCGCTCGCGCCTGGCCGTGGTGCGCTGGCCGGTGACCGCCGTCACCGAGTTCGTCCGCAACACCCCGCTGCTGGTGCAGCTCTTCTTCCTCTACTACGTCCTGCCGGAGTGGGGCATCACGCTCTCGGCCATGGTCACCGGCGTCGTCGGGCTCGGCCTGCACTACTCGACGTACACGGCCGAGGTCTACCGCGCCGGCATCGACGGCGTTCCGCAGGGTCAGTGGGAGGCGGCCACCGCGCTGAGCCTGCCGCGCACCCGCACCTGGGGTGCGGTGATCCTGCCGCAGGCGATCCGCCGGGTCGCCCCGGCGCTCGGCAACTACGTCATCGCGATGCTCAAGGACACACCGATGATCTTCGTCATCGGTGTGATGGACATGCTCGGTGAGGCACGGCAGTTCGCGTCCGAGACCTTCCTGACGGTCGAGGCGTTCACGGTCGTCGGCATCGCCTTCATCCTCATCTCCTATCCGGCATCCCTTCTCATGCGAGCACTGGAGCGACGCCTTGTCCGCTGACAGCAACCCCCCGAACACCGCGAAGGAAGCGGCGGCCGACACCCCTGTGGCCGGTACCGCGGCCACCGCCGCCCCGGCCGGAACCGCACCGTCGACCGGCGAGCTGATCCGCTTCGACGGGGTCACCAAGCGCTTCGGCGCCAACACCGTCCTGGACTCGCTGGACTTCACCGTCGACCCGGGCAAGCACGTGACCCTGATCGGGCCTTCCGGGTCCGGCAAGACGACGATCCTGCGGCTGCTGATGACGCTGACCAGGCCGGACGAGGGCACGATCACGGTCGACGGGCAGTATCTGTGCCACGAGGAGAAGAACGGCAGACTCGTCCCGGCCGGCGAGAAGCACGTGCGCGAAGTGCGGAAGAACATCGGCATGGTGTTCCAGCAGTTCAACCTCTTCCCCAACATGAAGGTCCTGCGGAACATCACCGAGGCCCCGGTCCATGTGCTGGGCATGTCCCAGGACGAGGCGGACGAGCGGGCCCGCGGGCTGCTCGACCTGGTCGGGCTCGGCGACCGCTGCGACGCCTACCCCAGCCAGCTGTCCGGCGGACAGCAGCAGCGTGTGGCCATCGCCCGCGCGCTGGCGATGCGCCCCAAGGTGCTGCTGCTCGACGAGGTCACCTCGGCGCTCGACCCCGAGCTCGTCGCGGGAGTCCTCGACGTCCTGCGGGACATCGCGCACACCACCGACATCACGATGCTGTGCGTGACCCACGAGATGAATTTCGCCCGGGACATCTCGGACTGCGTGCTGATGTTCGACGAGGGCAAGGTCATCGAATCCGGCCACCCGGACAAGATCTTCACCGAGCCGGAGAACGAGCGGACAAGGGACTTCCTGAGCGCTGTTCTCTGAGACTCCGGGGTCCAAGGACCACGATCTTGACAACGGCATATGCCAGACGGATGCGCCCCTGGGCAGAGCCCCGGGGCGCTCCATCATTCTCGCCAACAGCCGCCCCTCCAGCGGCTCTTGACCGCTATCGTGGTAGAGAAGCTTGCGGTGACGACCTGCTAGGGGGAGACCGTGGCGCTGAAGCCGGAGCCGACCGCGCCGTTCCATTCGGTGCAGTACGTCCTGCGTGTCCTGGAGACGATCTCGAAGCACGGCGGTGGTGTCACCGACGTCCAGATCGCCCGGGAGACAGGGCTGCCCACCGGCCATCTGGCTCCCATGCTGGCCATGCTCCGCCGCGAGGGTTATGTGGAGCAGGTCGCGGACGGCGCCTATGTGATAGGCGACTCCCTGGTCCTTCTCGGTTCGGGCGTCACGCGCCAGGAGGCGCTGGAGGCCAAGCTCCAGGAGACGCTGACCGAGCTGCGCGACTCCGTGGGAGCGGCGGTCTACATCAGCCGGTACATCGACGGCGAGGTCAAGATCACGCAGTACGCCGACGGTCCGCGCGCCCCCAAGGTCAACGAGTGGGTGGACTTCCGCTCGGCGGCGCATGCGAGCGCCGTCGGCAAATGCCTGCTGACCCAGCTCGACCAGAACGGCCGCCGGGACCATCTCTCCCGCCACCGGATCACCCGGCTGACGTCGAGGACGATCACCAGCGAGAAGCTGCTCTTCTCCAAGCTGGACAGCCAGCCGCCGACGGTCCCGATCCTGGATCTCCAGGAGTACGCCGTGGGCACGGTCTGCGCGGCCGTCCCGCTGACGGCGGGCTCGGCGGTCGGCTGTCTGGCCCTGTCCATGCCGATCGAGCACGCCCACCGGCTGCGCTCGGCCGCGGACACGCTGAACCGCAGGGCGGCGCCGGTGGTGCTGTCGCTCGCGATATGAGGGCTGTCCCGCTGCGGGCCCTGCCGCCGCCCGATCCCGCCCCTCTCGCGGGGCGGTCCGGAGCACCTCCGGGGACCGGGTATTATTTCCGCGTCAGCAGGCGCCGCTAGCTCAGTTGGTTAGAGCAGCTGACTCTTAATCAGCGGGTCCGGGGTTCGAGTCCCTGGCGGCGCACATCTGATCATCTGGGGCTTCTCGGCCGACCGAGAAGCCCCAGATAAGTTTCTGCCTGCTGGTGCCATATCTCTGCCCGAGGCCCGGCGTCAGCCGCAGCAGCCCTCGCGGTGCATCACCTCGCTCGCCGCCGCCCACAGCGGATGGCCGATGTCCGCCCGCTCCGACGCCGGCCGGGCGTAGACGTCCTCCAGCGCACCGCGCTCGTGGCTGCACCCCGCGATGAGGACGCGGGCGGTGTTCATCAAGGTGTCGAAGTCCGTGAACGGGTCTCCGTCGACGACCGTCAGATCCGCCAGCCGGCCCGGCTCGACCGTGCCGAGATCCCGCTGCGCCCCGAAGACCTTCGCCGCGTTCGCCGTCGCCGTCAGCAGGGCCTCGGCCGGGGTGAAGCCGTGGGCGACCATGGCCCGCAGACCGAGGTGGAGGTGCAGGCCGACGGGGGTGAGCGGGGTGTCCGTGCCGAGAGCGACCAGACCGCCCGCTGCGATCACCTTGCGGCAGGTGGCGAATTCACGGCGCAGGGAGAGCCGTTCGGCGTCGGTGACGGGCATGGCGGCCCGCTCGCGCAGGGCGAGGACGTCCCACGGCGGCATCATCGCGGTGACCCGGGGGTCGTCCAGCAGGCCCGGATGGTCCGAGAGGACCGTGATCGCGGTGAAGGGGGTCTCGATCAGATGGAAGCCGTTGGCGTAGTTCTCGACGGTGTCCTGGTGGGTGAACCCCTCGGCGGTCGCGCCGTGGCCGTACTCCGCGCGTTCGGTCGCCACCAGGTGCGAGGTGAGGTCCTGCCCCGTCTGGAAGCCCTGGGAGCACAGGTGGGAGCCGGACCGTACCCCCAGCAGCTCGTGACCGAAGCGGGCCGCCTCCGACATCAGCCAGGCGGGTGCGCGGACGTAGGTCTTGACGAAGTCCCAGTCCAGGGCCGCCCCGCGGGCCAGTGAGCGCTGGAGCCCTTCGGGCGTGCGGTGAGCGCGGCCCATGCTGTACGCGACCCGGGAGCCGTCGAGCAGTTCACCAGTGGTCAGCAGTCTCGGCCCCGCGAGGCGGCCCGCGGTGATGTCCTCGCGGAGCCTGGCCTGTTCGTAGGAGAAGCCTGCGAGGGAGACCGTGGTGGTGATGCCGTAGGCGAGGGACACGGCGGTCTGACGGGCGCCGTAGGTGTACTGCCACGGATGGGTGTGGGTGTCCCACAGTCCCGGCAGGACGGTCTGGCCCGAGGCGTCGATCTTGCGCGCTGCGCGCCGTGAGGGGCGATGTGCCTCGATACCGGCGACTCGGCCGTCCCGGATCAGGATGTCCACGTCCTCGCGGGGCGCGGACCCCGTGCCGTCCCAGAGCCGGCCGGCGTGGACGACGGTCTCGACCGGGGCCGGCCTGCGGTAGGAGAGCGGGACGGGGACGGTACGGGGACGGCCGCCCGGCTCCAGCAGCCGCAGCCGCCCGTTCGACAGATACAGCAGGGTGCGCGAGTCCCCGGACCAGCTCGGGTGGTCGGCCGCCTCGTCGGTGATCCGGCGCGGGGCACCGTCCGGTGTGCCGTCGGCGCGCACGGGCAGCAGCCACAGCGCGGACTCGCTGACGCAGGCCAGGTGACGCCCGTCCGGCGACCAGACGGGTCCGCTCGCATAGCGGTCGGAGAGCGAGACGTGCGGCGCGAGCGGGTGGAGGGCCGAGCTGCCGGTGGTGGTGTCGACGACGCGGATGAGGTTGTAGCCCTCGCGGAAGCGGCGGTTGAGGCGGTTGCGGTCGCAGTAGGCGAGGTGGCGGCCGTCGGGCGACCAGCTGGGCGGGCCGGGCAGTCCGCCGCCGCCCATCGGCGCGGCCAGCGTCCTCTCGGTGCCCGCGGCCAGGTCGCGGACGAGGAGATTGCCCGCGACGTCGAGGCAGGCGAGGCGTCGGCCGTCCGGGGAGAGAGCGGGGTGGACCCGGCCGCCGGCCGCCAGCACGGTGTCCGCGCCGGTCGCGAGGTCGTGGCGGCGGACGGTGTTCAGACCGCCGTCGCGGTCGTCGACGTACACCAGCGAGGTGCCGTCGGGTGCCCACGCCGGGCCCTGGAGGTAGGTCGCCGGGTCGGCCTGCACCACCTTGCGGGGCCGGGAGCCGGCCGACGTCCCCTGGATCCACAGGGCGTTGAGCGAGACGAAGGCGACGGAACGGCCGTCCGGGGAGAGCGCGGGCAGATGGATGCCGCGTACGGGACGGGCGCCGCGTGGCTCGAAGTCGTACGCCTTGACCCGGTACTCGGGGCGGTCGACGGGGAGGGTGGCGCTGAAGCCGATGTGCTCGGCGGGGGCGTCGCGGTGCGGCCGGACGACGGTGAACCGGCCGCCGACCGTGAGCAGCAGCCGTTCGTCGTCCAGCCAGCGCGGCGGGACGCCCGCGATCTCGCCGTCCACGGCGGCCGGTCTGCCGTCCACCACGAGGACCATCCGCTCGTACCGCGTGGCGGAGCCGATCGCTCGCAGCCAGGCGCGGCGGCCGGCCGGGGAGATGGCGGGGGTGAGCAGGTTGCCCGGTTCGGTCTCGGTGTGCTCGATCGTCACCTGGCCGCCGGCGGCGGGGACGGCCGCGAGGGTGCGCGCCCTGAGGACGCCGGATTCGAGGCGGGCGCGGACGAAGACGACGCGGGTGCCGTCCGGCGACCAGACGGGGTCGTAGTCCTCCCAGGGCACATCGGGGTTGTCCTGGCCGGGCAGACCGGTGAGCCGGGTCAGCCGTCCCGTGCGGACCTCGACGGTCCAGATCCGGTACGGGCTGCCGGTGACCGGGTCGCCGCCGCGTTCGGAGGAGAAGACGATCCGGGTGCCGTCCGGCGACCAGGCGGGGCCGCGGTCGTCCCACGGTCCGTCGGTGAGCTGCCGCAGTCCCGACCCGTCGGCTGCCATCGTCCAGATGTGGAACTGGCCGCCCTGGTAGCAGGCCATGGCGACCCGCCGGCCGTCCGGGGAGCAGACGGGACGGCCCGGCTCCAGGTCGGGCCGGGTGAGGGCGGTCGCCGGGGACCCGTCGGCCGGGACGGACCAGAGGATGTTCTGCACCTCGGCGACGAAGCGTCCGCCGGACGCGGGGGCGGCGGCGCCGTTGGTGGCGGCCGTGAAGTGCAGTCCGGTCGCCGGGGCCGCCGTCGCCGTGCCGGCCGCCGGTGCGACGGGTGCCGCGGCGGCGGTGTCGAGGGCACCCGCGGTCCCGGCCGCTCCCGCCGCCAGGACGGCGGCGGTCTGGAGGAACTGACGGCGGTGCATGGGCGGTACGGACGCATCGGCTGGCACGGGCGGCACGGCGGGCTCCCAGGTCTCGGAGGTCTGGGACCTTCCCCGGGGCATCACCGGCCACTCCGGTATTACGCCAATGCGCCCTGAAACAGACGGGGCGCACGGGGTCGTACGGGGCTCATGAGCTCAGGAAGGCGAGGACGGCGAGCACCCGGCGGTGGGTGTCCTCGGCCGGCGGCAGGTCGAGTTTGGCGAGAATGTTGCCGATGTGCTTGCCGACCGCCGCCTCGGTGACGACCAGCGCGCGGGCGATCGCCGCGTTCGACCTGCCCTCCGCCACCAGCGCGAGCACCTCGCGCTCGCGCGGTGTGAGCGCGGCCAGCGGATCCCGGCGGCGGCGGAGCAACTGCCGTACGACCTCGGGGTCGACGACCGTGCCGCCCTCGGCGACACGGGTGAGCGCGTCCAGGAACTCCTCGATCCGGCCGACCCGGTCCTTGAGGAGATAGCCGATGCCGGTGTCGTCGCCGCTGTCGAGCAGGTCGGCCGCGTAGGTGCGCTGGACGTACTGGCTGAGCACCAGCACGGGCAGCGCGGGGTTCCGTTCGCGCAGCGCGACGGCGGCGCGCAGTCCTTCGTCCTGGAAACCGGGCGGCATCCGGACGTCGGTGACCACGATGTCCGGCGTGTGCTCGGCGACGGCGGTGCGCAGCGCGTCCGCGTCGCCCACCGCTGCGACGGTGTCGTGGCCGAAGCGGGCGAGCAGGCCGGTCAGCCCTTCGCGCAGCAGGACGCTGTCCTCGGCCAGAACTACCCGGAGCGGTCGGCCGGTTCGCGCAGGCTCGGGTCGCACGGGGTCGGTTCGCCCGGGCTCGGGTCGCACGGGGTCGGTTCGCCCGGGCTCGGGTCGCACGGAGTCGGATCGCACGGGATCTCCACACGCAGGAGGGTCGGGCCGCCCGGTGGGCTGGTGATCGTCAGTGTGCCATCCAGGACGGCGATGCGGTCGGCGAGCCCGGTGAGTCCGCTGCCGCCCGCGGGCCGGGCGCCGCCGCGTCCGTCGTCACGGACCTCGACGGTGAGCCGCCCGCGGGCGTGCTCCGCCGTGACCCGGGCGCTGCGGGCGCCGCTGTGCTTGTCGATGTTGGCGAGCGCTTCGCAGACGGCGAAGTACGCGGCGGTCTCGACGGAGCGGTCCAGGCGGGGCAGTTCGGCACAGGTGTCCACGGGGACGGCGGACCGGTCGGCCGCGTCGGCGAGCGCGGGACCGAGGCCGTAGTCGGTGAGCACCGGCGGATGGATCCCGCGGATCAGCTCCCGCAGTTCGGTGAGAACCTGTCCGGCCTCGTCGTGCGCGCGGGCCAGCCGGTCGGCGAGCGGGCCGGGCGGAGCGTCCATCCTGGCGAGCCCGAGCGTCATGGTCAGGGCGACGAGCCGCTGTTGGGCGCCGTCGTGCACATCGCGTTCGATACGCCGTCGTTCGGCCTCGAAGGCGTCGACGAGCCGGGCACGGGACCGGGTCACCTCCAGCAGACGGCTCGTCATCTCACCCTCGCGAGGGGCGAGCATCGCACGGGTGAGGGCCGCGCGGCCGCCTGCGAAGGCGCCGAGGGGGTAGAGCAGGACGGCCAGGAGGACGAGTCCTGCCACCGCGGCCGCGAAGGCCTGCGGATAGCCGGTGACCAGCACGGTCTTGACGACCCGTGCCTCGTGTCCGTCGGCGGCGAGCTGGAGCGGCGCGGCCACGGCGGCGACGGGCAGCCCGACGGCGACGAGCACGGCGAGCAGGTCGAGCGGCCAGAGCACGAGCGCGTGCAGCAGCCCGTACGCGAGCTCGCGCCAGGTCGCCTGCTCGGTGAGCCGCACCCGCAGCCAGGCCCCGATCCCGGGTTCGTCCGGGGTGCGATGAGGGCTGACGGCCACCGCGGGATCGACGATCCGTATCCGCCGCCGCTCGACGGCGGCGAGCCCCAGCCCGCCGAGTACGAGCAGCGGCAGCCCGACGAGCACGAAGGACAACACCCCGGCGACGCAGAGCAGTACGAGAGCGGGCACCCCGGTGAGCACGCTGCTCGCCAGATACGCGGCAGCGCGCCACGGCCATCGGCTCACCAGGTAGTCACGCCTGGTCAGGGCCTGGAGGAGCTGCTCGGCTGGAGGCATGCGGCAACGGTAGGCCGCGGGATCCGGGCGAAGCCATCGGGCCAGAGGGTGCGACGGTGGTGGGGCAGGCACTACCACGACGGGCGGGGGCTGTCCGGGGTGGTGCGGGTGCGCATGCCGGCCCTCCAGCCGCACCGGATCCCCCGCCCGCGGTCCAACTCGCCCGCGGCGCCTGCCCCGTCCTCTTCGCCATGCTCCGCGGCGGAACCTTCTACCAACCGCAGCCTGTCAGGGCGGTCGCTCCGCAGACCTAGGCCATGGTCAGGAGGTGATCCGTGGGGCCGTAGTCGATCTTCCAGTCGGCATAGACGCCAACGGCGCCGTCCTTCCGGCACCGCAGCCCAACGGTCACCCAGCGGACCGATCCGTCGCCGGCGAGGGAGAACGCGACCGCGGTCTCGAACTCCTCGCTCCCGCACGGGCAGCCGGCCTCGCCAGGATCCGCGTCCTCCCAGAACTCCTCGCTGTCCGCGATGAACGCGCGGCCGCCGCAACCGGCGCACACCCGCTCGGCTCCACCCTCAACATCATCAACGAGCACGAAGAACGTGCGCTCGCCGCACCCGCCGCAGACCGAAGGAACGACCTTCACCGGACGCCCGTCGTCAGCGTTCCGCAGAAACGCCGCGAGCTCCGCAGAAACACCCTCGCCAACCTGATCATCAGCATGCACAGGCGCATCGTTCCAGACGCCCGAACCAGCACCCATCCACCGTGACCGGAGATAGGGGCCCCCGTGCCTCACCTTCCCAGCAGATCCCCGCGCCCCTGTTCCGCATAACGCCGCTCCAGGTCCGCCGCGTCCTCCGCGGTCAGCAGCCGGTGCACGCCCTCGCCGTCCGGGAGCCACCACACAGGGTCCTCGCAGCGAAAGCCCTCCCGCCGCAGCGCGACCCGGTGCACCTTGTTCGTCGCCGTCACCGGCAGGCTCGGCAGCACGCGTACGAAACGGGGGGTCATCTTCGTCCCCAGGTCCGGCTGGGCCGCCAGGAAGTCCGCGAAGGCCGCCGGGTCGAAGGGCCGGTCATCCGGCAGGGCGAGCGCCGCCATGACCTGGTCGCCGGAGACCGGGTCGGGGATCGCGTAGACCGCCGCCCCTGTCGCCGCCGGCCAGCGCGCCAGGATGTTCTCGATCATCGAGGCGGCCAGGTTCTCGCTGTCCACCCGCAGCCGGTCGTCGGTGCGGCCGGCGAAGTAGAGGTAGCCCTGCGCGTCGCGGAAGAACAGGTCGCCCGTCCAGTACCAGCCGCCTCGGCGCCGTGCCGCGTCCGCCTCCGGATGGCGCCAGTAGCCCTCGAAGGGGTTCGGGCCCCGGTTGACCAACTCCCCTATCGCGGCGTCCCCGTTGAGCAGCCGTCCGTCCGGACTCAGCACGGCGGCCGGCCGCTCGTCACCGGTCGCGGGGTCGACCACGGCCAGGTCGTCGCCCGCGGCCGCCCGTCCGATGGCGCCCGCCGGGGTGCCGGGGGTGCGCTGGATCGCGGCCCCGCCCTCGGAGGAGCCGTAGCCCTCGACCAGCCGCACGCCGAACCGCTCCTGGAACCGGGCCGCGTCCACCGGTCCCGCTTCGGTCCCGAAGCCCAGCCGCAGCCGGTGCGAGCGGTCGTCGTCGTGTGCGGGCGTGGCCAGGATGTACTGCACGGCCCGCCCCACATAGGTGAAGTAGGTCGCGCCGAACTCCCTTACGTCGGCGAGGAATCCGGATGCCGAGAATCGGTCGCGCAGCGCCACCGCCGCGCCGCCGGCCAGCGCGGGTGCCCAGTCGGCGATCACCGCGTTGCCATGGAACATCGGCATGCAGATGTAGTGGACATCGTCCTCGCGTACGCCGAAGTGCGCCACCAGCGAGGCGCCGGCCGCCGCCAGCCTGCCCTGCGAGCAGATCGCCGCCTTGGGCGCGCCCGTCGACCCGGACGTGAAGGAGAGGAGCATTCTGCTGCGCGGCCCGACCGGCCCGACGACGGCGTCGCCGGGCTTCGCGGCGGCGTACGGGGCGAGGAGGTCGCCGTACGCGTGGGTGTCGGTCACCAGCACCCGTATCCCCGGCAGGCTCAGCCCGTCGAGGAGGGGAAGGTGGGCGCGTTCGGTGACCAGCACCCGGCAGTCGGTGTGCAGGATGTCGCGGGCGAGTTCCGCCCCGCGGCGCGTCGGGTTGATGCCCGCCACGGCGGCCCCGGCCAAGGCCGCCGCACTGAGCCACAGGGGAAACTCCGGGGTGTTGTCGAGCAGTACCCCGAGGTGCGGCTCCGCCCCGCGTGGCAGAAGATCCACGAGGAGCGCAGCGCGTGCGGCAGCGCCGGCGGCCACCTGATGGTGGCTGAGGACCCGGCTCCGGTCCCTCAGCCCCACCCGGTGATCACCCCACTGGCGCTGGACGAGCTCCGCGACGGTGCTCGTGCCGGTGATTCCCATGGCGCCGCACGGTAACTGACAACCTGTCAGAACTGAACGTCCGAGCAGGCATAGAAGGCATTCGCCGTGTCGTGGACGGTCCACACCGCGAGGATCAGGTGCTTGCCCGAGCGCGACGGCAGATTGCCGCTGTGCGACAGGGTCTCCGGCGGCTGGTTGCCGCCGTAGGGAACGGTCAGGAACGGCTGCGACTCAAGCGCCGACCTGGTCAGCGGCTGGCTGGGATTCCAGCCGCTCTTGGTGATGTAGTACTTGAAATCGGTGGTGCGGTGCCGGGCGGTGAAGCGCCAGCTGAACGTGTAGTTCTGACCCGACGAGACCCTCGTGGCGGGCCACGCCCCACCGCGCGGGTCGTCGAGCTGCGCGAACTGGCCGTTGCCGCCCGCACATATCTTTCCGTCGGCGGGACCGGCGCCGGGGAAGCCCTTGGGCCCCTCGACGCTCTGCGGTTCCCACTGGATGTTGCCGCAGTTCTGCACCGTGCCGTTGGCACAGAGCTTCTGGCGGCTGATGGGTGATTCGGTGTAGCCGTGGCTGCTCGCGCTGCCGGTGGCGAGTACGGTCGCGCCCGTCACCAGCAGACCGACAGCGGCCGCAGTAATCCTCTTGCGCATGCTTCGCTCCAGGGAACGTGGGGGAGTTCAACGAGCCGTGCTGCACGCGTGCGGTTGTGCGGTAGTGCATGTTCCGGTCTAGACCAACACCCAATGTATTGACCAGAGTTCACCATGTCCAGACCAATAGCTAACCTTCCCTTGACCCGGAACGGCCCGTGTAGAAGGCAACGGTGAGGTCCTTGACCAGAGCCTTGCGCTCGTAGTCGTCCAGCTCCACGAGGCCGCGCGAGGTCAGCCGGTTCACCGTGTCGTCCACCGCGTCCACCACCGACGTGAGCACACTGTCCCGGTGCCTGGCGTCGATCGCCGCGATCTGCCGTCGCTGCATCGCCTCCGCCACCTCGGGGGCGTACTCGATCCCCACCGGCTGGGCCGAGAAGACCTCGATCCCGACCGGAGCACACTCGGCCAGCAGCATGCGCGTCAGCGCGGCCCCCACGGCCTCCGCGTTGCGCAGCGTCGGAGCGTCCTCGTGGAACGCGTCCGCGGGGAGCTGCGAGAGCACCCGCGCCATCGCCGACTCCACCTGCTCGCTCAGATACTCCTCGTGGTCCTCCACACCGAGCGCCGCCCGCGCGGTGTCCTTGATCTGCCACACCACCAGCACGACGACGCGCAGCGCGGTGCCGTCCGCGTCGACCGCCGGCATCGGCTCGCTGCGCCAGTGCCGCAGCCGTACGTCCACCCGGCGGCGCAGCAGCAGCGGGCTCATCCACACCAGCCCCGTGCGCCGCACACTCCCCCGGTACTCGCCGAACAGCGTCAACACCCAGGCATGGCCCACCTGTCCGCGGCCGAGACCGCCGAGCGCGAAGAGCGCGAGCAGCACCCCGAGAGTGACCAGGCACCACAGGCCGAGACCGAGACCGTGGTACGGCTGCGCGGTCACCCGGACCATCCGGGTCACCATCGCCGGCACCACCCCGGCGCCCCACAGCACCGTTCCGATCCCGGCGAGCGCGCACGCCCCGGCCACCAACCCCGTCCAGCCCGGCAGCACGGGTCCGGCTCGCTCGGCCAGTTCCGGGTCGACGGGCGGCGGGGGCCGCAGGGGCGCGGAGGTGGGCCGAGGAGCCGATGTCCTGCGGCCGATCCTCGGCTGCTCCCCGGTGCCCTGCCGGCGTCCGACCACGGCGGGCCGCAGCGCGATCGGCGCGGAGTCGTCGTCGCGGAACAGCAGGTGCACCGGGATCTCGGTAGTGGCCTCCTGGGCGATGACCGGGGTGTGCCGCGGCCCGTCGAACGGGGCGCCGCCGTCGGTCTCCGGGGTCGTGGTGTTCATGACTGCCGCCTCCGCTGGTCGATCCGTCCTGCTGTCACGCCGGTCCTCGCCGCGCCGGGGCCCGGGTCCTGCCGTCACCTCGGTCCTCAGCGCGCCGCGGCGAAGAGCTTGCTCCAGGTGTGCGGCCCCGGGTAGCCGTCGGCCTCGGCGCCGCGCCAGCCGAGCGAACGCTGGAAGGCCTCGACGTTGCGCCGGTCCGCCTCGGTCCAGCGCGGACCGGGCCCGGTCGTGTAGTGCTTGCCGAAGCCGCGCTTCACCAGCTGCTTGCCGAGCTGGGTGACGTACGCGCTGGACTGTCCCGGCCGGAAGTGGCCGCGGCCGGGGAAGGGCGCGGTCACGGACCCCGGTCCGGCCGTCCCCGCGGCCGGGATGTTCCTGCCCTGTGCGCCGGCGAGCAGCCGCCAGGTGTGCGCGCCCGGCAGTCCGTCCGCCTCCGCGCCCCGCCAGCCCTGGGCCAGCTGGAACGCCTGGGTGGCCCTGCGGTCGGCCTCACTCCAGCGCGGCCCGGGGCCCTCGGTGTAGAACCGCTTGCCGCCCCTGGCCACCAGCATCCTGCCGAGGTCGGTGACGTACTTGTTGTTCTTCCCTGGCCCGAAGAGGGCCGCCCCCGGGAACGTCTCGGCCGCCGAGGGTCCGGGTGTGGTGGTGATGCCGCTCAGGCCGTTGTAGCGGTAGGGGATGTACTTGTCGGAGTTGGTCCAGTACCCCATGGGCGTGGCCTGCTTGCGCGTGCTCGGCTTGGTCTGCTCGTACGCGACGTAGGAGGTGTGCGTGTAGTCGGTCCAGCCGCCGAAGAGCGTGACGTGCGAGCCCTTGGTCGGATTGGCCGGGTTGTGGAAGAGCAGAATGTCGCCGGGCTGGAGCTCCTCGCGGGTGATGCGGGTGCCGAACTGGTGGAGGCTGCCGGTCCACTCGTTGCCGACGAGGTTCCACGCCATCGAGACATAGCCCGAGCAGTCCTGCCGGTAGCCGTCGGACCAGTACGCCTCCATGCTGTACGGGACCTTGGCGGCGAGCCATTTCTTGGCGCGGTTGATGATCTCGGCCCGGGTGGTCTTCCGGAGTTCGGGGGTGGTCGCCGGCTTGCCGGACGGGCCGGCGAGCGGCCTGCCGTGCAGCGGGCCCCTGCCGCCCTGCTCGCTGTCCGGATCGTCCGCGGGCGCCATCGCCGTATCGAGCCCGAGACCGGAGATCCCCGGGTGGGCCCGGCCGGCCGCGGGCGCCGACGCGTGCGCGGCCCCCGCGCCGCCACCGCCCAGCACCACTCCGGCGGCGGTGACGAGGACGAGCGCCTTCCGGCATCCGTGGGCCGCCGGGTGCTCACCGGCGGCGAGCGCTCGGCGCTGCTGTGCGCAGCCCGGGCAGTCGCAGTCCGGGGCGGGCTCGTACTCCTCGAACACCGGCACCGTCATACGTGGCCCCTCCGCACTACTAGTGAAGATCTTTCGGGACCGGCGCACGGGGTGCACCCCTGTCCCAACTGTCCTGACTAGTCGCATTTTGACGGACCAAAGGTAAAAAACGACCATCCGACAGGCCGGGACGATCAGATAATGGTCGGAGGCACTCGTCGTCATCCGGTAAAGTTCTCCAGGTCAGCAGGCGCCGCTAGCTCAGTTGGTTAGAGCAGCTGACTCTTAATCAGCGGGTCCGGGGTTCGAGTCCCTGGCGGCGCACGCACAGCGAGGCCCCTCACCATCGGTGAGGGGCCTTCGCTCTGTCCGGGCGCGTCAGGGCTCGTCGACCGCCTGTGCCGCGGCCGGGCCCGTCGTCATCCCGGTCAGATAGGCCGAGACGACCACATTCGCCGTGTACGCCTTCGTCGCCGGGTCGAACGTGCCGCCGCAGGTGATCAGCCGCAGCTCGGCCCGCCCGTCCTGGCGCGCGCCGTACACCTCCTGTGCGTCGAACCGCTCCCGGCCGAAGACCCGGACGTCGTCGATGGTGAAGACCGCGACCGACCCGTCCACCCTGGTCACCCGCACCTTCTCACCGGGCTTCGCCGCGCTCAGACCGTAGAAGACGGCCGGCTTGGTCTCGGTGTCCACATGGCCGACCAGCAGGGAAGGGCCCGCGGCGCCGGGCTGGGCACCGCCGTCGAACCAGCCGACGGTCTGCGGCATGGCATAGGGCGGCGGGTCCACGGCACCGGTGGCATCCAGGCCGCGGGGCACGACGGCGGCGCTGACCCCTATCGAGGGGATGTCCACGCGATGGGGCCTGGCCGGCTCCACCGGGTCGTGCGCGGGAGGCAGCGGCACACCGAGGGGGCGCCCCACGGCCGCGACATCGCCGGTGGTGGGGGCTGAGCTCCCGCCGGGGCCGCCGGAGACCTCACGGCCCCAGAGCCACAGTCCGAGCAGCAGCACGGCCCAGGCCACGCCGGTGAGCATGCGACCGGAACCTGCCGGCCGTTCGCCGGTCCCCATGTCACTCAGCACCCGACCGGCGTCGCCGCGAGCCACGGAAGGCCACCGCGACGGCCGCCGCACCCGCGAGCACCAGACCGGTCACGGCGTGCCCGGTGCCCGGGCCCGCGCCGTCCCGCACCTCGACGTGCTCCTGGTCGGCGGCCAGGGCCGCCGTACCGCCGCCGCCGGCCCGTACGGGCGCGTCCGGGGTCGGCTCCGCCGAGGGGGACGCCTTCGCGCGGCGCTCGACGACCTTCAGCACACCCACGTCCGGGTGCTTGCGGCCGTCGCACGTCACACCGATCGTGTAGGTGCCGACTTTCACGGAGGACTTCACCCGCGTCTCCACGAACAGCCGGGAGCGCTGCCCGTCCTGCCAGGCGAGCTCGGCGGCGGAGACGAAGGCCACCGACGTCGCGGCACCCGCGGTGGTCTTGCAGCCCTTGACCAGGACCTCCACCTCGTCGCCCGGTACGGCGTCGGCCGGGGACACCGTGACATCCACGGCATCGTCCGCGCGGGCCTCGGGGGCGAAGGGTGCAAGCACCAGGACGGCGGCCACACCAGCGGCACGGAGAGCAATCGAACTTGAACGCATTGTGAACCTCCTGACACCGAAAGATTCACGCGTCTGGCGCGTTTTCGCATCCGCTGGAGCGATCTTGCCCGACCCTTACACCCCTGACCTGCACAAATACGCTGGGTGAGGGTGACGCGGGGCGGGCGTCACACCCGGTCGACGAGGTCCGCGATCGAGTCGACGACCGTGGAGGCCCGGAACGGATAGCGGTCGATGTGATCCGGCGTCGTCACCCCGGTGAGCACCAGGAACGTCTCCATGCCCGCCTCCAGGCCCGCGAGCACGTCGGTGTCCATCCGGTCACCGATCATCGCGCTGGTCTCGGAATGGGCGCCGATGGCGTTCAGGCCGGTGCGCATCATCAGCGGGTTCGGCTTGCCCGCGAAGTAGGGATCGCGGCCGGTCGCCTTGGTGATCAGGGCCGCGACGGACCCGGTGGCGGGCAGCGGGCCCTCGGCGGAGGGACCGGTCTCGTCCGGGTTGGTGCAGATGAACCGCGCCCCGGCGTTGATCAGCCGGATGGCCTTGGTGAGGGCCTCGAAGCTGTACGTCCGGGTCTCCCCCAGGACGACGTAGTCCGGCTCCTGGTCGGTGAGGATGTAGCCGATGTCGTGCAGCGCGGTGGTGAGACCCGCCTCGCCGATGACGTAGGCCGTGCCGCCGGGCCGCTGGTCGTCCAGGAACTGCGCGGTCGCGAGGGCCGAGGTCCAGATGTTCTCCACCGGCACGTCCAGCCCCATGCGGCCGAGCCGCGCGTGCAGGTCGCGCGCCGTGTAGATGGAGTTGTTCGTCAGGACCAGGAACGGCTTCCCGGTCTCCCGCAGCTTCTTGATGAAGGCGTCCGCGCCGGGGATCGGCACACCCTCGTGGATCAGGACACCGTCCATGTCGGTGAGCCAGGACTCGATCGGCTTGCGCTCTGCCATGTGACGGGACTCCTGCCGTACGCAGTGTGCTGGTGGCGCCGGGGACACGCCGCTGTGCCCCCCGGCGCCACCAGCCTAATCAGGATGCGGTGACCTTGACCCCGTCGATCACCCAGTACCAGTTGTTCGCCCCCGTGCAGCGGAAGCGGAAACTGACGCTGGAGGCCCCCGCGGGAACGCTCACGCTCAGCGACTGCGGCTTCGACACCACGTCCGCCGTGTAGCTCTTGACGCGGGCCGGCGTGCCGCCGTTGAAGGAGGCGAGGACCTCGGCGCCCTGACCGCCCTCGTGCCGGTAGAGGGTGGTGAAGTCCAGCCGTACGGTCGTCCTCCCCGACACCCCGTACGCCGGGGTCACCAGCGTCGAGTCGTACGGCCCCGAGTTCGCCTTGTCGGCCCACTCGTCGGAGTCGGCGACGGCGAAGACACCACGCGAGCGGACATTGAGCTCGCGCCACTGGTCGCGCTGCGACCGGGACCAGAACTCGTCGGTGGCGAAGGCCCAGCCGCGCCACTCCGTCATACCGCCGGTGCCCATCGCGCTGTTGATGACGGACCAGCCGCTCGGCGCGGTGTGCGTGAAGCCGAGGACGCCCGCCGGGATGCCGGTCTCGTCCACGCGGCCGGTCAGGGACGGCAGCAGGGTGTCGAAGGGGTCCGTGGAGCGCTGCTGGACCGGCTTGCCGTCCAGGCCCCAGGACGGGTCCGGCACGATGCCGAGCTGGTGGAAGACGGTGGCGGCGACATCGACGAGCCGGGTGTCGGCGGGCCGGGCGCCGGCCGCGATGCCGGGTCCCTGCGCGAGGACGAAGGTCCGCCGCTCCTCGATGGAGCTGCCGCCGTGGCCGCCGGCGTCGGCGTGACCGTGGTCGGTGGAGACGATGACCGTCCAGCGCTCGGTGGCGTAGGACGGGCGGGCCTTGATCGCGGCGAGGAAGCGGCCGAGGTAGCCGTCCTGGACGGCGATGGCGTCGAGGTAGCGCTGCCCGGTGCCGGAGCTGTGTGCGACGGCGTCGGTGTTGCCGAGGTAGACGAAGAGCACGTCCGGGTTCTGGGACCGCAGGACCGACTCGGTCTCGTTCGCGACGGTCGCGTCATGGCCCGGGTAGCCGTCGCGGTCCCCGTCGAGCACGAGCTTGCCGTCGGCGCCCGGGGTGACGGTGCCCTGGTCGTCGAGCGCCTTCCAGTCGACGGCCGCGTAGGTGGACAGCTCGGGGCGCACCTGCGCCAGCCGTGCCAGGAACCCGGGGTAGGCGCCGTAGTTCTTGCCGGCGAAGGAGTTGTCCTTGACGCCGTGCTTGTCGGGCCAGACGCCGGTGGCGATCGTCGACCAGCCGGGGCCGGAGGAGGTGGCCGCCATCGGCGGCGCGTACAGCAGCGAGAGCCCGTACGTCCCGTTCGCCATCAGGGACTTCAGATGCGGGGCGTTGGCGGCGTCGATCCGGTCGTGGCGCAGACCGTCCATGCCGATGACGAGCACCTTGTCCTTGCTGGTGCCGTTCGGGAGGGTGGGGGCCGCGTAGGCGGCGGGTGCTGCGAGGGTGCCGGCGGCGGCGACCGCGGCGGTCGCGGCTCCTGCGGCGAGTACCGAGCGGCGGGACATGCCGTTGATCGGCATCTGATCCTCCGTCAAGGGTGGGTTCGAGGGTGAAGTGGGCAGAGCGACGCCCCTGATTCCTCAGGGGCGTCGGTCCGTACCCGTTATCGTTCCGCGACAGATCTGCGCGGACCAGATGGCCCGGGTGAACTCTCAGCTGCCGGTCGCGGACTTCCAGGCATCGATGTACGACGGGAGGTTCTTGTCGATGTCCTTCCAGTCCGGCTCGAAGATCTCCACGCCCTCCATCACCTTGGCGAGCGCGATGGCGTTGTCGTCGGTCGGCTTGATGTCGGAGCGGGCGGGGAAGCCGCCGCCGATCGCGCTGACCTGGCGCTGCGCCGTCTCGCTGAGCATGAAGTCGAGCAGCTTGCGGCCGTTCGCGGTGTGCGGGGCGTCCTGCACGAGCCCGGCCGCGTACGGCAGCGCGAAGGTGGTCGGCCGGCCGCCGCTCTTCGCCGGGAACCAGATGCCGAGGTTCGGCATGGAGGCGGACTGGGCGTGGTTCATCTGCACATCGCCGTTGGCGACGAGGATCTCGCCCTTGTCGACCTTGGGCGCCAGCTTGGAGGTGGACGACGACGGTCCCACGTTGTTGGCCTGGAGCTTCTTCAGATACTCCATCGCCGGCTCCTTGCCGCCGAAGTCGTGCATCGCCTTGATGACGACCGCGGTGCCGTCGCCCGCGACGCCGGGCGTGGAGTACTGGAGCTTGTTCTTGAACCTGCCGTCCAGCAGCGCCTCCCAGGTCCCCGGGGCCTTCGGCAGCTGCTCGGTGTTGTGGATGAACCCGAAGTAGTTGTTGACGACCGAGGTCCAGGTGCCGTCGGCGGATTTGTCCGCGCCGTTCACCTTGTCCACGCCCTGCGGCTGGTACGTCTGGAGCAGTCCCTTGGAGCCTGCCTGCTGGATGAACGGCGGGAGGGTGACGAGGACATCGGCCTGGGTGTTGGACTTCTCGCGGACGGCGCGCTGCACCATCTCGCCGGAGCCGCCCTCCACGTACTCGACCTTGATCCCGGTCTGCTTCTCGAAGTCCTTGAAGATGCGGTCGTACCAGCCGTCGCCGTTCTCGCCCTTGAGGCCGTCGGCGCTGTAGACGGTGACGACCTTCTCGTCGGCTGCGGCGGAGGTGCCGCCGCAGGCGGTGAGGGAGGCGGCGAGGGCGAGGCTGCCGACGACGGCGGCGATCGGCCTGAGGGGGTGCGTAAGCATGGCGTGGTGCGCTCCTTAGCGGAATGAGGCCTTGGTACGGATGCGGGAAAGGGCGAGCAGGACGAGCAGCGTGGTCGCCATGAGGACGACCGCGACGGCCGAGCCGGTGAAGAGGGACCCGCGGTCGGTGGCGGTGAAGATGAGCACCGGGAGCGGCATCCAGTCCGGCGGGTAGAGCATCATCGTGGCGCTCAACTCGCCCATGGACAGGGCGAAGCAGAGCCCCGCGGCCGCGTTCAGCGACGGCAGCAGGAGCGGCAGTCTCACGCGGAGCAGGACGTACAGGGGCCGGGCGCCGAGACTGGCCGCGGCCTGCTCGTACATGGGGTCGAGACGGGTGACGGCGGCGGCGACCGACTGATAGGCGAACGCGGTGACCAGGACGGTGTGCGCGAGGATCACGATCCAGCGGGTGCCGTTGAGCAGCATCGGGGGCTGGGAGAAGGCGACCAGGACCGCGAGGCCGACGACGACCGAGGGGACGGCGACCGGCAGCACGAACAGCGCGTCGAGCAGCCTGCGTCCACGCTTCTTCAGACCGGCGGCGGCGAGTGCGGCCCAGCTGCCGACGGTCAGCGCGAGCAGGCTCGCGGTCACCGCGGTGACCAGACTGGTGGTCAGGGCCCGCAACGACTCCCCGCGCACCGCCGACGTGTAGTGGGCGGCGGTCGGCCCGGAGGGGAAGGCGCCGGACCAGTTCGTGGAGAACGACGCGATGACGATGACGAGCAGCGGCAGCGCGAACAGCGGCACGAACAGGAGAAGGAAGAGGGCCCAGCAGGCCCACGTGCCCTTGCGGCTATGCACCAACACGACGGCTGACCATTCGGTAGAGGCTGTAGAGGCCGACGGAGATCGCGATGTTGACCACGGCGACCACACAGGCGGCGGGGTAGTCGGACTCGAGAATCGCCTTGCCGTAAACGAGCATCGGCAGCGTGGTGACGTCCTTGGCCCCGGTGAACAGGACGATCCCGAACTCGTTCAGGCACATGACGAGCACGAGGCTGCCGCCGGCGCCGAGCGCGGGCAGCGCCTCGGGCAGGATCACCTGCCGGACGATGCGGGCCGGCTTCGCCCCGAGCGAGGAGGCGGCCTCCAGCTGCGCGGTGTCGATCTGCGAGAACGCGGCGAGCAGCGGACGCATCACGAACGGCGTGAAGTACGTGATCTCCGCGAGGAGTACGCCCCACGGCGTGGTGAGGAACCGGAACGGTCCGCTGCCCGCCCCGGTGACGTCCGTCCACACACCGTTGGCCATCCCGACCGTGCCGTAGACGAACAGCAGCGCGAGCGTGATCAGGAAGGACGGGAAGGAGAGGAAGACGTCGATGAACTTGGCGACGGCCTTCCCGCCGGGGAACGGGACGAAGGCGATGATCAGCGCGAGGGCGAACCCGAGGACGAGACAGCCGACGGTGGCGCCGACGGCGAGCCACACCGTCGTGGAGAGCGCTTCGCGGAAGGCGTCGGAGCCGAAGACCCGTCCGTAGGCGCCCGGTTCGAGCGACTCCTGCACCACGAGCGCGAGGGGGTAGAGGAAGACGAGAGCGAGGACCGCGACGGGCGGCAGGCTCCACAGGGCCGCGGCGGGTACCCGGCGCACCGGGGCCGTACGGGCAGGCGCCGGGGCCGGGGCCGGGCGCTCCGCCACCATCACGGACTCAGCCGGACCGGTCATGGCCGACCCCCGCTCCCAGCAGCACCGCATCCTCCGGCGCGAAGTGGACGGTCACGTCCTCACCCAGCAGCGGGACCGCCCGCAGCTCGCGGACATCGGCCGTGACCCGGTGCCCGTCGACCTCGATATACAGCCGGTGGGTCGCGCCCCGCCACTGCACTTCGGCGACGCGTCCGCGCAGGGCGTTGGGCCCCTCGCCCAGGCCGACGAGATGCGGGCGTACGCACAGGGTGGCGCCCGCGCCGGGCGCGGCTTCCCCGACGGCCACGTCGAGTGCGGCGCCCTGGAAGGAGACCCCCCGGTCCGCCACGGTCACCGGCAGCAGATTCGCGTTGCCGACGAACGAGGCCGTGAACTCGGTCGTCGGCCGCCGGTAGAGGTCCTGCGGGGTGCCGCAGTCCTGGAGCCGCGCCTTGTCCAGCACCGCGATGCGGTCCGCCAGCGTCAGCGCCTCCACCTGGTCGTGGGTGACGTACAGGATCGAGACATCGGGCAACTCGCGGTGCAGCCGGGCCAGTTCGGCCAGCATCCCGGACCTGAGCTGCGCGTCCAGCGCGGACAGCGGTTCGTCCAGGAGCAGCACCCCGGGACGGATCGCGAGCGCCCGGGCGATCGCCACACGCTGCTGCTGCCCGCCGGAGAGCTCCCGCGGATGGCGCTGCGCGTACGCCGCCATCCCCGTCATCTCCAGCGCCTCGGCGACCCGCCCGGCGATCTCGCGCCGCGGTGTCTTCCGGGCCCTGAGACCGAAGGCCACGTTGTCGGCGACCTTCATGTGCGGGAAGAGCGCGTACTGCTGGACCACCATCCCGATCCCGCGCCGGTGCGGCGGCAGGCCCGTGACATCGCGGTCGCCGATGAGGATCCGCCCCGAGGACGGCTGCACGAAGCCCGCGACCGCGCGCAGGGCGGTGGTCTTGCCGGAGCCCGAGGGGCCGAGCAGGGCCATGACCTCGCCGGGTTCGACGGTGAGGTCGAACGAGTCCAGAACCGTGTTCCCGCCGCTGCCCGAGCCGTAGACGACCGAGACGTTCTCGAAACGGATGCCGCTGCTCATCGGTCGTCCACCCCGGCGAGCAGATCCGGCAACTCGGCCACGGACGCCAGCACATGGGTCGCTCCGTGGTCCAGCAGCTGCGTCCTGTCGTGCGCTCCCGTGAGCACACCCGCGACGACGCCCGCCCCGGACCGCACTCCGCTGAGCATGTCGTACGACGTGTCGCCCGCGACCGCTATCTCGCTGACGCCGTCCACCGCACCCGTCCGCAGGAAGGCGGCGAGCACCATGTCCGGGTAGGGGCGTCCGCGGCCGCCCGCGTCGGCCGGGCAGAGCGTGAGCTCCACCAGGTCCTGCCAGCCGAGCGCGGCGAGGATCGCGTCCTGGGTCGTGCGGGCGAAACCGGTGGTCAGCACCACGGTGCGACCCTGGGACCGCAGCTTCTCGACGGCTTCGGCCGCGCCGGGGACCGGGGCGATCCGTCCGGCGCCCACCAGTTCTCCGTAGGCCTCCTCGAAGGCGCGGTTGGCCTGCTGTGCGCGCTCCTCGCTGCCGAAGAGGTGCCGGAACACGGAGATCTTCGACTCGCCCATGGTGGCGCGGACATGGCCGATCATCGCTTCGGGCGCCTCACCGAGGCGTTCGGCGGCCGCGGCGAAGGCCTGCTCGACCAGTCCGCCGTCGGCGACCGTCGTACCGGCCATGTCCAGGACGACGAGGTTCGTTCGGGTCATCAGTAATCACCAGCCCAGTTCGTTCGCGGTCTTCTCGGCGATCGCCGGCGAGCAGGTCATGCCACGCCCGCCGGGACCGGTCACCAGCCACACGCCGTCACGCACCTGCTCCCGGTGGACGACACGACTCGTGTCGGTGCACTGCGCGTACACCCCGGCCCACCGGCGGCGGACCTTCGGCAGCGGCCGGCCGAGGAACGACTCGACCACGCCGGTGAGGTGTTCGTAGGGGTCGTCGAGGGTGTCGAAGGCGAAGGGGTGCTCGTACTCGTGGGTGTCACCGATGGTCAGCCCGCCGTCGCGGCGCTGCACCATCAGGAGCTGCATCCTGTGCTCGGCGGCCGTCGGGGCCTGCGCCTGACCGGCGTTCAGCGCGTCCAGCGCCTCACTCGCGTAGGCGGGGTAGTAGCGGAAGCTGTCGGCGTCGGCGACGGAGGTGGTCAGCGGCTCGCCGAGTGGGTCGGTCTGCATCATCTGGAGCCGGACGCGGCGGACGGGGAGGGCGGGGGCGAGTTCGCGGACGAGCCCGGAGAGTGCGGCGCCCGGGCACAGCACGACGGCGTCACCGGTGTGCACATCGCCGTGGTCGTCGCGGACGGATGCCTCACCCACCACGTCACGGACCTCGCGCCCGCCGAGGTAGGTGTACCGGCCCGACTCCAGCAGGGCCTTCTTCAGGGCCAGTTGGGCGGGCCGCGGCTCCACCGCCGCGTCCTGCTCGCACCACAGGGCGGCGATGAACCGGCCCCCCAGCGCGGGGTTGATGTCGCGCGCCTCGGCGGTGGTGACGAGCTTGTAGCCGCGGGCCGCGGCGTCGGGGCGGGCGACCGCCGCTTCGGCGACGGCCAGTTCCCGCTCGTTGCGCACGGGGGTGAGCGAACCGATGGCCCGGAAGCCGAGCTCCGGCACGCGCCGCCCGATGGACTGCCACAACTCACGGGCGCGCAGGGCGGTTTCGAGCTCCTCCCCGCCCGCGCGACCGCTCACCCAGATCTGTCCGAAGTTGCGCAGACTCGCGCCCCGGGCCTCCTGCTCCCGCTCGATCTGTACGACCTCGTGGCCGCGTTCCACTGCGTGCCAGGCGTGCATGGTTCCCACCACGCCGGCTCCTACGACGATGACTCTCACGGCCGCAACGCTGCTCGCGGCCGGTGTCCCGCTCGGGGACGACCGGCAACGGGACGGTGAACGGGCCGTCAAGCTTGGACTAGACCCGTTACCGTTCCGTGATGATGCGAGGGGTCCGGTACGGGTCGCGTGCGGTCGCCCGCCGGCCCTCGGGCAGGTGTCGCGGCCGGTCAGCCGCCGTTGCCGAGATGGGTGGTGAAGCTGAAGCGGTCGCCCCGGTACAGCGTCCGTACGCGCTCCAGCGGACTGCCGTCCGGGTCGCGCGACAGACGGTGGAGCAGCAGCATCGGCAGCGCCGGCGGCGTACCGATCAGCAGGGCCTCGCGCGGTGTGGCCAGCACCGTCTCGATCCGCTCGTCCGCGTCGCCGAAGGCGATGGACAGCCGCTCCCGCAGATAGGCGTAGAAGGAGGAGTCGGGGTCGAAGTCGGCGTCCAGGCGCGGCACCCGGGCGACGGTGACGTACGTGCTCTCCAGCCCGACGCGCTCGTCGTCGGCGAGCAGCACCCGCTCCATGTGCCACACCGGCTCGCCGACGCTCGCGCCGATCTCCGCCGCCAGCGCTGCCGAGCAGGGAAAGCGGTCCAGGCCGATGAGATTACGGCCGGGCCTGCGGCCCTGCCTGCGCACACCTTCGGTGTAGCTCGCGAGCGAGAGCGGCTGCTCCAGTTTGGGGCCTGCGACGACGGTGCCGCGGCCCTGACGGCGCAGCCGTCCCTCCAGCAGGAGTTCGCGCAGCGCTTGGCGCACGGTCTCGCGCGACACCGCGAACCGCAGCGCGAGATCGCGTTCGGTCGGCAGCGGATCGCCCTCGGCCGACTCGTCGACGAGGGCGGAGACACGGGCCTTGACGGCGTAGTACTTGGGGATGCGTCCGTGCTCCGGAATGCCGGAGCGGACAGGGGCGCCGGGCGCCTGGTCGTTCGGGTAGTCCACCGCCTGATGCTCGCAGACGCATATGAACGATCAGCGGCGGCCCGTTCGCAGCTTCCTGGAGGCCAGCACCACGACGGCACTTCCCAGCAGGATCGTGCCGAGGGCCATGCCGAGACGGGCCAGCGCCCCGGTGCCCGTGGTGGCGAGCTCGTCGCGGGTGACCGAGAGGCCGGAACCGTCGTCGTCCATGACGGCGAAGCGGTAGTCGGCCGACTCGCCGACCCAGTCGCCGTCGTCGCCGCGCCGCTGGACGACGGCGGCATTGACGGTGACCTGGTTCGGCGGGGTGTCGGCGGTCAGCGCGAACCGGACGCGGACGGTGACGGTCGCGCGGGCGGGCACCGCGAAACCGGCGAACGCGCCGTCGTCGAGCACGCCCACGACCTCGTCCTGGGCGGTGGTCTCCAGGGACGCGGGCCGCCAGCGCGAGGCGTCCTCGTCGTAGAACTCGAGCGTGACCCTGGGCGGGGTCAGCCCGCGGTCCCGCGCGGCGAAGACGATCACCGGGTGGATGTTGCGGCAGGGTTCCGCGGTGGTGTTGGCGAGGTCGACGGACCACTGCTCGAAGCCGCCGCCGGGGTGGTGCACGGGCGGGCCGCCGTGGATACGGGAGTCGATCGGAAAGCTCTTGGCGGCCACCGCGCCGCAGGTGGGCTCATCCCCGGGGGCGCGGACGGCGGTGACGCCGACGGCGGCCTTGTCCGCTGTGGCGTTGCTTGCTGTGGCCTTGTTCGCGGTGATGGTGCTGGGGGTGGCCTGGTTGGCGGCGGCATTGCCCGGGGCGGCCTGATTGGCGGCGGTCTCGGAGACAGCGGCCCGCACAGCCGGGTCGGCGGTGGCGGCCGCCGGGGCCGCGAGGGCGGCGGGGACGACGGTGGCCGCGGCGGCGCCGGCGGCGAGGACATTGCGCAGTCGCATGGCTGACCTTTGCTGTTCGGCCGGTGCGGGCAGGGGACGTGGGCGCGACCCTGCCACGCGGGCGCCCGGTGACCCGGGAGGCACGTCCCCGAACGGCCGAACTCCGCCCTATCAGCGTATTTTCTGCCCGGTACGCGAGGGCGGGAGCGGTGACGAGAAGGCGGCGTCGGCCCGCCCGAAGACCGGGGCGAGCACGAGCTGTGCCGCGCCCTGCGCGACCGTGTGCGGACCACCGTTCGCGAGCTCCACCGGCACGGGCGCCTGCTCGCCCACTCCGCGGACGAAGGTGCCTGCCGCGGCCTCGACGACCCGGCCGCCGAGCAGGACGCGGTCGATGTCCAGCAGCTCCACGAGGTTGGCGGCGCCGACGCCGAGGATCCGCGCCGCTCCCGCGAGGTCCCCGTCGGCGACAGCCTCCAGACAGAGCGCCTCGATGCACCCCCGCCGGCCGCACCCGCACGACGGCCCGTCGAGCTGCACGACCTGATGCCCGAACTCCCCGGCCCCGGTCCGCGCTCCGCGGTAGAGCCCGCCACCGAGCACGAGACCCGCCCCGAGCCCGGTCCCCAGATGCAGATACGCGAACGAGTCCCCGCTCCCCTGCAGCGCGAGCCCGAGGGCTGCGGCATTGGTCTGGAGGGCGAGGCCGAGAGCGGCGGCGTTGGTGTCCTTGTCGAGCGCGACGGGCAGCCCGAGCCGCTCGGCGAGAGCGTCCCGCAGGGGAAAACCGTCCCACTGCGGGAACCCGGTGACGCGATGGGGGATGCCGGAGGTGTGATCGAGCGGTCCGGGCATGGCGACGCCGACACCGAGGACACGGTGGGAGGTGTGGGTGTCGGGACCGGATTCGGCGGGCTGCGGGGCAGGTTGGGCCGGCCAGGGAGCCGGTCCGGGTCCGGCGACCGATCCAGCATGTCCGGGGGCCGGCGTGGCGGCGGGCACCTGGGCGGGCACGGAACCCGGCTGCCCTGCGGACACCTGCCCCGCGGACGACCGCCCGGCGGAGAGCGGCCCGGACAGCGGCCCGGCGGACAGGGCCCCGCCCGGGTCGGAGGCGGTCAGCAGGGACTCCACCTCGACGGCCACCGCCTCCACCACCGCTTCCGCCCCGGCCCCCAGATCCAGCGGCACCACGCGCCGGCCGACGAGGACGCCCGCCAGGTCCAGCAGCACCACGGTCAGCTCGTCACGGTCCAGGTGCAGCCCCACGGCGTGCGCCGCCGGAGGGACCAGCCGCAGGACCGTACGCGGCTTCCCGCCGGTGGAGGCGCGGTAGCCCGCCTCCGCCACCAGCCCGCTCCCCCGCAGCCGCGCCGTGATCTTGCTGACCGCCTGAGGGGTGAGCCCGGTGCCCTCCGCCAGTTCGAGACGGCTGATCCCGCCCTCGCCCGCCACACGCAACAGCTCCAGCACACGCGCCGCGTTCGCGCTGCGCAGTCCCGACAGGCCGGGAAGTTCGGGCAGCTCGGCCCCCGACGGCCCCCCGCTGCCGAGGCCGAGTCCGTTCCCCTGCCCGGTCCCGTAACCGCTCCCGTTGGTGTTCACGCCACCTATTCTCCCCCTCGCTTGCACTTTGGCAACACCGTTGCTTAAGTGGGAGCATGACTGGCACCGGCACTCCCCTCCGCGTCGGACTCGTCGGCTACGGCCTGGCGGGCTCCGTCTTCCACGCCCCGCTGATCGCGGCCACCGAGGGCCTCGTCCTCGACACGATCGTCACGTCCACCCCGGAGCGGCAGGAGCAGGCCCGCGCCGAGTTCCCGGATGTGCGCTTCGTGGCCACGCCGGAAGAGCTGTGGGCCCACGCCGGCGAACTCGACCTCGTCGTGATCGCCTCCCCGAACAAGACCCACGTCCCCGTCGCCACCGCCGCCCTCGAAGCGGGTCTCTCGGTGGTCGTGGACAAGCCGATCGCCGGCACCGCCGCCGAGGCGCGTGAGCTCGCCGCGCTCGCTGAGGCCCGCGGTCTGCTGCTCTCCGTCTTCCAGAACCGCCGCTGGGACAACGACTTCCTCACCCTCCGCAAGCTGATCGCGGACGGCTCGCTCGGTGAGGTCCAGCGCTTCGAGTCCCGCTTCGAGCGGTGGCGCCCACAGCTCAAGGGCGGCTGGCGCGAGTCGGGCGACCCGCAGGAGATCGGCGGTCTGCTGTACGACCTCGGCAGCCACCTCGTCGACCAGGCCCTGACGCTGTTCGGCCCCGTCACCCGCGTGTACGCGGAGTCCGACCTGCGCCGGCCCGGCGCAAAGGCCGACGACGACACCTTCTTCGCGCTCACCCACGCGAACGGCGTCCGCTCGCACCTCTACGCCAGCGCCACCACCGCCCAGCTCGGCCCGCGCTTCCGGGTCCTCGGCTCGGCCGCCGGATATGTGAAGTACGGCCTGGACCCGCAGGAAGCGGACCTCCGCGACGGCAAGCGCCCGGACACCCACAAGCCGTGGGGCGTGGAGGACGAGTCGCAGTGGGGCCGGCTCGGCGGCGGAGAGTCACCGCTCACGGGCGGCGGCGACCCGGTGGAGACGCTCCCGGGCGACTACCCTGCGTACTATGCGGCCGTTGCCGACGCCCTGCGCAACGGCACTCCCCCGCCGGTCACCGCCGAGCAGGCGGCCGCCGCGCTCGAGGTCCTGGAGGCCGCGCGCCGCTCCGCCCGTGAGGGCGTCACCGTGGAGGTGTCCGTATGACAACGCCCCCCACCATCCATGAGCTGGTCGACCAGGAACGCCGCCTGACCCTGCGCCGGTTCAACCACGCCGACGCGTGGGCCCTCGGCAGCATGCTGGTCGAGATGGCGCACCTGCGGGAGGCCCCGGTGGCCATCGACATCCGCCGCGGCGCGCAGCAGCTGTTCCACTGCGCACTGCCGGGTTCGAGCGCGGACAACGACGCCTGGATCGATCGCAAGCGGCGGGTAGTCGAGCGCTACGGCGAGAGCTCGTTCCTGGTCGGCACGAGGCACCGCGAGAAGGGCACGACGTTCGAGGAGTCGTCCCGCCTGGACCCGGACACGTACGCGGCGCACGGCGGATCGTTCCCGATCACGGTCGAGGGCGCGGGAGTGATCGGCACGGTCACGGTCTCGGGCCTCCCTCAGGCAGAGGACCACGCGATGGTGGTGGACGCCCTGTCCCGCTTCCTGGCCTCCACCCCACCGGGCACCTGACCGGGCCACGCCCAGCCATCCTCAGATCGCCCGGCGCTTGTAGGACAGCGGCCGCAGGCCAAGGGCGCCCAGCCACATCCAGCCCGTCCGGCGCTTGAGGACAACGGCCGCAGGCCATGCACACCCCCGGGCAGGCAGCTCGAATCGACCGCCAAATCCGGGGCCAGCCGGCTCCTCAGGAACCGGCCACAAGCAAAGGGCGCCCAGCCAAAACCAGCCCGTCCGGCGCTTGAGGACAACGGCCGCAGGCCGTGCCACCCCACGAGCCGAACCATCCGAACCAGTCCAACCAAAACCAGCCCGTCCGGCGCTTGAGGACACGGCCGCAGGCCGTACCTGCCCACGGACGGGGGCCCGGACCTCCGGCCCCAGCACACCGCCCCGGCGCCGGAACCCGAAGCCCGCACCCCGGAGCCCCGCACCCCCGGCCCGAAGCCGACATCCCCCCGACCCGGGGTCGGCCCCCCAAAGCCCCACCCCCAGGCCCCGGGGGGCCGCCCCCGCACCCCCAACCCCCGCGCCGCCAGGCGCGCTACGCGTCCTTGAGGTCCTGCCGCTGCCTCCCCAGCCCCTCGACCTCCAGCTCCACCACGTCCCCCGCCCGCAGATACGGCTTCGGTTCCGGCTGCCCCATCGCCACCCCCGCCGGCGTACCCGTGTTGATCACGTCTCCCGGGTACAGCGTCATGAACTGGCTGACGTACCGCACCACCTCGGCCACCGGGAAGATCTGGTCGGCCGTCGAGCCGTTCTGCTTCAGCTCGCCGTTCACCCACAGCCGCAGGCTCAGTGCCTGCGGGTCCGGTACCTCGTCCGCCGTCACCAGCCAGGGGCCCAGCGGGTTGAACGTCTCGCAGTTCTTGCCCTTGTCCCACGTACCACCGCGCTCGATCTGGAACTCGCGCTCGGACACGTCGTGCGAGATCGCGTATCCGGCGACGTACGACAGCGGGTCCTCGTCGTCCTCCAGATAGCGCGCCGTACGCCCGATGACGACCGCGAGCTCGACCTCCCAGTCGGTCTTGCGGCTGCGGCGCGGCACGAGCACCGTGTCGTTCGGCCCGACGACCGTGTCCGCCGCCTTGAAGAAGACGACGGGCTCCGCGGGGGCCTCCGCCCCCGTCTCGGCCGCGTGGTCGTGGTAGTTCAGCCCGATGCACACGACCTTGCCGATCCGGGCGAGCGGCGGGCCGGTGCGCAGCCCGTCGGCGTCGAGCGCGGGCAGCTCGCCGGCCTGTGCCGCGGCCCGGATCCGAGCCAGGGCGGAGGCGTCGGCGAGCAGTTCTCCGTCGATGTCCGTGACGAGGCCGGACAGGTCGCGCAGGGTCCCGTCCACGTCGAGCAGGGCCGGGCGCTCGGCGCCCGAGGTGCCGACACGCAGCAGCTTCATGGTCTGTCTCCCCTGGTTCGGTGCGAGCCCGGACGATGGGTAGCGGCCATCGGAGGGGTTCGGAGGATTGGCTGATCCTCCAAGACATCGGATCACTCCGCAAGACCCCGTTCACAACCTGGACTGTTACGCGGCGGTAGCCAGCGCGCCGGCCGTCGGCATGTCCCGGTAGAGGACCGTCCGCTCGACCGCGGTCCAGGCCGTGCTGGTGACGACGTACAGCGCGGCGGCGAGCGGCACCACAGCCACGGTGATCAGCGTCGCGAAGGACATCAGCGGCATGATCTTCATCATCGCGCCCATGCCCGTGGTGTCCCCCTGCGGCAGCGGCGAGGCCGCCATCTGGCGCTTCGTACGCCGGAAGTTGAAGATCGCGACGCCTGTGACGACCGCGAAGAGCACGAGGTACACGAGGCCCGCACCTCCGAACACCCCGCCGTGTGCGAGGGCATCCGCCCAGCGGTCGCCGAGGGGGGCGTCGAAGAGGGTGTGGCCGAGCAGACGGTTGGGCTCCCCGCCGATCCGGCTGCTGGAGAACAGGTGGTACATCAGGAAGAACGCCGGCAGCTGCAACAGGCTCGGCAGACACCCGGAGAGCGGCGAGACCTTCTCCTTGGTGTGCAGCTCCAGCATCGCCTTCTGCAGGCGCTCGGGGTTCTTGCCGTGCTTCTTGCGCAGTTCGGCGATCTGCGGCGAGAGCCGGGCCTTGGCCTTCTGCCCCCGCGCGGCGGCACGTGAGAGGGGGTGGACGGTGAGCCGTACGAGTGCGGTGAACAGGACGATCGCGGCGGCTGTCGCCGATGCGTGGAAGAGCGGCTGGAGCAGGTCGGCGAGCTGCTCGACCAGGTTGGCGAATACGGACATGGGTGAGCCCTCCGTGGGTCTCGTCGTGCCGGGATGCGGTCATGGCGGCATGACGACCCGCGAGGGGGTGCGGAGGCTGCGGAAGTGCCGGGCCGGCCCGAGCGGTCCATCGCTCGAGCGATCCGTCGCACGCAAACAGCCCGGAAGCGACTGCCCGGAGGCGAGCTACCCGGAAGCGAGTGATCCGGCGGCGAGCGGGCCTGCGGCGAGCGGTTGCGCCCCTACGCGGTCGTCAGGACGAGACGCCCGGGAGCCCTGGGCCTGGTGCGGCCCCGTGCATCCGGATCCCGCTGCGGCAGGAACGCGGTGCGCCGCCGCCGGTCACGCAGAGCGGTACGCACCCGGGTGACGGGCACGGCCGGCACGCAGCGCGCGCTGATGAGGGCACAGACCACCAGTGCCGAACCGGCCGAGGCCGTGGCGGTCGCGGCGAGCGCGACGGCGGCGGAGAGGCTGCTGCCGTCGGCGATCAGGATCTCGAAGAGCAGGAACAGCGCAAACGCGGAGGGGTGCACCCATCGCGACAGCCGGCGGCCGTCCATGTGCTCCCACCTCACTTCCTCGCTCTGCTGCCCGAACACCTTCGGGACACCTTCCAGCCGTTATACAGGATGCGCCTCGCGGGAGGGATCGGCCGCAGGGAGGGGATCCTCGGCCAGCACCTCCCCGTCGGGCCGTGGATCACGGTCGGCCGGGCGCGCGTACGTCACTGCCAGCGCGACCGCCAGATTCGCGGCGAGGGCGACGATGCCCGCGTTCATGCCCCACACCGGATCGCGCCCGGTGAAGACGAGCACGCAGACGATCGTCACCCCCACGGCGAGACCAGTCAGCGCACCCGCGAACGTGAGCCGCCGCCACACCAGCCCGAGCAGCAGCATGGGCAGGAGCTGCGCCATCCCCTCGTACGAGATGAGGGACAGCCGTACGAGCGTGTTGGGGGCGATGTACGTCAGCAGCAGGGCGATCGCGCCGGCCGCCACGACGACGATCTGGGCCGCACCCTTCTGCCGCTCGCGCAGCGCGGGCACCAGGGAGAGGACGCTGCGTCCCCACATGGTGCCGATGACGAGCATGAACACCGCCATCGGCACGATGGACGACAGGGCCGCCGCCACCCCGACGATCCCGACCGCCCAGGCCGGCAGCGAGTCCACGACGAGTTCGAAGAGGGCCAGGTTGGACTCCGCGCCGACGAGTCCCGGCACGACGAAAAGGGCCGCCATGCCGAGGAGCATGGGCACGAAGAGCAGGACGTTGTAGGCGGGCAGCCACATCGCGTTGCGGCGCAGGGCGTCGGCGTTGCGCGCGCCGAGGTAGCCGGCGACGGTGGTCGGGAAGATCACGACGGTCAGGGAGTTGAGCAGGGTCGTGGTGGCGAACCACAGCTCCCCGAAACCGCCGCCCCCGTGCCCGGGCAGCGTCAGCCACTCGCTCTTCTCCGCGACGAGCCGCCCGAGGAACTCCTCGTAGCCTCCGAAGTAGTGCTGGGGCACATAGATCGCGAGGAAGCCCAGGGTCGCGATGACGAGCACGTCCTTGAGGACGGACACCCAGGCGCTGCCGCGCAGCCCGCTCACCACGACGAAGCCGGTGGTGACGGCGAAGGCCAGGAAGTAGGCCCAGTTGAGGCTGATGGCACCGTAGGAGATGGTCGAGACGACGACACCCATGCCGGTGATCTGGAGCTGGATGTAGGGGAGCAGGAAGACGGTGGCGAGGAAGGCGACCAGGGCGCCGAGCCAGGGCCGGTCGTAGCGGTGGGCGACCATATCGGTGATCCCCACCAGACCGTGCTTGCGGGCGTAGGCCCACAACATGGGCCCGACGACGTAACCGACGGCGTAGCCGCAGGACATGTACGCCACCACATACAGCACGGGTGAGCCGTAGTTGTAGCCCCAGCCCGCTGCCCCCAGATAGCTGAAACTCGTATAGCCCTCGCCGGCCATCAGCACCCAGATGAAGACGGCCCCGAGGCTGCGCCCGCCGACGGACCACTCGGCGAGCCCGCCGCTCCCACCTCCCCGCCCGCGTACGGCGAGGAGCCCGAGAGCGACGGTGCCGATCATGAAGAGGCCGAAGATCGAGGTGGCGACGGCGGCGTTCACCTGCGGTCCCCCCGCCGGGCGAGCCAGACGGCGAGCGGAGTGAGCAGCGTCGCCCCGAGCAGCCAGACGAAGAGGAACGGCAACCCGAGCACGACGGGCCGCACACGGTTGACCAGCGGCAGCGCACCGACGAACAGGACGTACGGCACGAGCAGCCACAGCAGTTGAGGACGACGCTTGAGCACGTCAGGACCCTAGCCGTGACGCGCTAACGCGGCCGCATCGACGTGAGCTTCCCCCAGACGATCAGCCGGTACCGGGAGCTGTACTCCGGAGTGCAGGTGGTGAGGGTCAGGTAGTAGCCGGGCGCGCTGTACCCGGCGGACGGCGTGACGAGACTGCGGGGAACGGGCCGGATGACGCCGGTGTCCCGGGGGCTCGTCCGGCTGAGGGCTCGGTCGACGGCGTACACGTACACCGCGCTCCGCGTCTCGACCCGTATCTCGTCCCCCTTGCGCAGCCGGTCGATGTGCCGGAAGGGCTCGCCGTGGGTGTTGCGGTGCCCGGCGACGGCGAAGTTGCCACCGCCTCCGGGGTGCGCGGTGCCGGGATAGTGCCCGATGTACCCCTTGTCCAGGACGCCCTGTTTGCTGATCCCCTGGGCGACGGGGGCGACAACACCGAGGCGCGGGATGCGCAGGACGGCGTACGCCTGGTCCCAGCGGGGCGCGGGCGGGCGTACGGACTCCCGTTCGCGGGGCCCGGGGTCGCGTCCCCCACCCTCGGCGACCGGCGGATCCTCGCCACCCGGCGGATCGTCGGACGGCGCGACCTCCGGGGCCTCACCGACGGAGGCGTCCCACTCCCGCTCCAGGGCGTGGACGCGGCGCTCGGCCCCCTCGCGGGCCTGCCGGTTGGTCCACCACAACTGGTGCACCACCAGCAGAAGCACCACGACGCCGAGTGTGACGGTGATCTCGGCAACTGCCCACAGCGCACCCGCGAACCGGGCCCGCCCCCGCGAGCCGCGCCCCTGGACCACGACCGGTATCCGCTCCCGCACGGGCGCAGGTTAGGCGCTGATCGCCGAAGTCACCAGAGTGGTACACAGCACGTCCGCCATCACGCGAACGTGCCCCCCGCCGAACCCCCGTACGGCAGTACCGTGTCCCCCATGCGCCCCGACACGCCTGCCGATCACAACGCCGAAGCCGAGCGCCTGCTGCGTACCGCGACGCAGTACCCCGAGGACAACGAGTCGCTGCTGCTCCAGGCCGCGGCCCACCTCGAACTGGCCGGCGACCGCGAAAGCGCCTCCAGCCTCTACGACCGCCTCCTCGCCGACGGCCCCGAGCGCCCCCTGCTCGTCAAGGCTCTCCAGGCGGCGAACCTGTGGGAGTACGGCCACGAGGCCGAGGCCCGCGCCCTGATCACCGGCATCCGCACGGCGGCCCCCGCGGACCCGGCCCCGTGGGAGATCATCGCCGAGACGCTGGAGTCCCACGACGAGCTCGAGGCGTCCCACGACTGCTTCACCACGGCGATCACGCTGCTCCTCACCCCCGGCGACGACGACGTCCCCTACGACACCCAGTCCCTGCTGACCGGCCGCCACCGCGTGCGCCGCATGCTGGGCCGCGCCCACGACAACTGGGACGCGCTCGCGGACAAGGTCCACACGGCCCACGCGTCGATCTCCCTGGACGAACTCCACGACCCGAACCGCCTGTGGGCCCTGGGCTCGAACAACCCGGCCGAACTCCAGGCCGAAATCGCCCGCCTCCGCTCGGAACTGGGCTCCTACCGCTCGGCGCTGTCCCGCCCCTTCCCGGTGGCGGTGCTCCACTGGCCGGAGGGCGAACTGTCGGAACTCCTGACGGCGTACCCCGAACTCGAATCCGAGTACCCGACCCACACGGCCCACCTGACGGACATCGAGGCCTCGCTCCGCGATCTGTCCTCCACGGGCACGGCCAACCTGGGCATCGTGACGGCGACAGTCCCGTCCTACGAGGCTTTCGCAGCTTCGGAACAGTCCTCCCCGTCGAACGCGGACCTGCTCCCGCAGTACGCGACGACGCTGGCGGCGAGGGGCAAGGCGGTGGCGTGGCCGCCGGCGAAGGGGGCGGACTGCTGGTGCGGGTCGGGGAGGGCGTACAGGGGGTGTCACGGGGGCGAGCAGAACTGACCTCACTGTCAGCGCCCTCTGATAGTTCTTGCCACATCAAGCAGGAAGAGGGGGCGCGATGACAGGGTCTGTCGATGCGAGCCAGCCGATCGCAGGGCTATATGAGCAACTGATCACTTTGCGTCTTGAGACGCAGCTCACGACGCTCAGCGCCAATGGCGACTGGCATGCCATCGACGATGAGGTAGGACCGGAGTCGTCTCCCCGGGTCATCGCACGTCATGTCGCCGACACCATGAAGCGCGTGCTGGAAAGACTGCCGGCGGCAGAACGCGTCCATGCTGCCAATCACATCCTTGAGTCGATGAACACCATCGAGGGGGCTCAGGAGTGGGTGGACCTTGTTGCTGACGGCCCACGTCAGTTGCTGGCCATCGCGGAGCAACAGGCCAAGGGGGTCTACGCAATCCGCCCGGCGACTCCCCTGTCGGAAACCGCGCTCATCACCAATTCTCCAGATGATCCAAGTCTCGGCTTCGAACTGCGCGCTGAGCTAGCAACTGCAGACCGTGTGGATTTGCTCTGCGCCTTTGTGAAGTGGCACGGACTGCGCATCATCGAGCAGTCACTAGAGGCCGCTCATGCCCGTGGTGTACCTATTCGTGTCATCACGACCACCTACATTGGCGCGACCGAGCGACGAGCGTTGGACAGATTGGTCCAGAAGTTCAACGCCGAGGTGAAGGTCAACTACGAACTGCGGTCTACGCGCCTCCACGCTAAGGCGTGGCTCTTCCGGCGTTACAGCGGCTACGACACTGCATACGTGGGGAGCTCCAATCTTTCGCGGGCTGCGCTCCTCGACGGCTTGGAGTGGAACGTCCGCCTTTCCTCTGTCGCCACACCTGATGTGCTGCGCAAGTTTGAAGCCACTTTCGACTCTTACTGGAGCGAATCGGCGTTTGAGCTCTACGACCCCGAGCGCGACTCCAGCCGTCTCGATGAAGCCCTGCATGTGGCAGGTCGAGGGACTAGCACGCCGGCAGGGCGCCGGATCACCCTCTCGGGACTCGAGGTACGCCCCTACCCTCACCAACGCGACATGCTGGAGCGCCTTGAGGTGGAACGTACGGTCCACGATCGGCACCGCAATCTCTTGGTCGCCGCCACGGGGACAGGCAAGACGGTCATGGCCGCCCTCGACTATAAGCATCTGCGTCACCAGCACGGACGGGATCTGCGTCTCCTCTTCGTCGCGCACCGCCAAGAGATTCTGCGGCAGTCCCTGCGCACCTATCAAGACGTTCTGATCGACGCCAATTTCGGCGAAGAGCTGCACAGCAGCATCGTTCCCGAGCAGTGGAAGCATGTCTTTGCAAGCGTTCAGTCATTGAATTCCCGCTCCCTGGAGAGCCTCCCTCCCGATCACTTCGACGTCGTCGTCATTGATGAGTTCCACCACGGCGTCTCTCCTACCTACCGAAAGATCATCGACCACTTCCAGCCTGCTGAACTCCTCGGCCTGACGGCTACTCCGGAACGCATGGACGGCCGGAATGTCCAAGACGAGTTCTTTGATGGCCGCATCGCAGCCGAGATGCGGCTCTGGGAGGCACTGGAAAACGAACTCTTGAGTCCGTTCCACTACTTCGGCGTCACCGACAACACCGACATGAGCGCGCTGGCATGGAAGCGTGGGGCATACGATGCGTCAGCGCTCAGCAACCTGGTGACGGGGAACGATGCTCGCGCTCGCCTCATCGTGCAGGCGGTGATGGACAAGGTCACCGACCCTGGATCAATGAGGGCCCTAGGGTTCTGTGTGTCGGTCCAGCATGCTCACTTCATGGCCGACTATTTCCGCCGAGCCGGCCTTAACGCCATCGCGCTCTCCGGGGAGACCCCGCACGAAGACCGCCGAACGGCACTGGATGCTCTACGGTCCGGCAACGTGCAGGTCATCTTCTCGGTTGATCTCTTCAACGAGGGTCTCGACATCCCCGACGTCGACACGCTCCTCTTGCTGCGGCCCACGTCCAGTGCCACTGTCTTCCTCCAGCAACTGGGACGAGGACTTCGAAGGAGCGAGGGTAAGGCCGTACTCACGGTCCTGGACTTCATCGGCCAGCATCGCAAAGAGTTCCGCTTCGAAGAGCAGTTCCGCGCTCTGACCAACCTGACGCGCAACCGCTTGCTCGCCAACATCGAGCATGACTTCCCGCAGCTTCCCTCTGGTTGCCAGATCGTCCTGGAGCCCAAGGCCAAGGATCTGATCCTCGACAACATCCGTAGCCAAATCAGCGTGAATGTCACCCAACTCGCCCGGGAGGTGCGTCAATACGGCGAGTCACGACTCGCGGCCTACCTCAGGGAGAGCGGGCGGGAGCTGAAGGAGATCTACCGTGGCAACGGCAACTCCTGGACAGGGCTCCTGCGGCGTTCCGGCCTACTGGATGGCCCACCCCCTGAAGGCGAAGAGGGGCTCCTCAAGCGAATCTCCGCCTTCCTCCACGTCGATGATCCAGAGCGGGTGGCGGCCTACTCTCAGCTCCTCGAGGACAACCCCCCACACTACGACGATCTCAGCGCACGGGGTCAGGCGTACGCCCGCATGCTCTATTTCTCCCTCTGGCCTCTTGGCGGGCATGCCACCTACCAGGAAGCGCTGGACGAGTTGGAGCCCCACCACTCCGTCCGGGACGAGCTTCGCCAAGTATTGGCGTATGCCCTCGACAGAGCGGACCACATGCCAGTCCCTCTGGTCGATGACCTCGCCGGGCTCCCGCTAACGGTGCACGCTTCCTACAGCCGCGAGGAGATCCTCCCGGCCCTAGAGCAGTCGTCCATCGGGGGGTTCATGCCGGGACACTTCCGGGAGGGAGTGCGGTGGTGCGAGAGCATCCAGACGGACGCGCTACTGATCACCTTGGAGAAGGACGAGAAGGACTTCTCCCCGCAGACGCGCTACCGGGACTACGCCATGAACGACTCCCTCTTTCATTGGGAGTCCCAGAACCAAACCTCAAGCACCTCCCCCACCGGTGTGCGGTACCAGGCGCACAAGGCGCAGGGCACTCACGTCATGCTCTTCGTTCGCCGGTACAAGAAGACGGACGTCGGCGGCCCTCAGCCCTGGATGTTGCTTGGCCCCGCGGACTATGTCCGCCACGAAAGCAGCAAGCCGATGGGGATCACCTGGAAGCTACGCCACGAGATGCCGGCCGATGTGTGGACGTACTCGACAATTGCGGCGAGCTAAGGCTGTCCCGCCCTTAGCCTCACGCGCGGTCGATCCCCCAGAAGCGCCGATGCGCACGAAGGAACGTTGCCTGGATCCGATGCTTCTCCACCGTCAGCAACGCCACGGCACGAGCAGCTGAGGCATCAGCAGCGAACCGATCCACGACCTCTAGACGGTCGGTCAAGTAGATCGCTCCCCGATCGAGGCGGATGTGGCAGTTCGGACAGAGGCAGAGAACATTGCCTTCAACATCAGGACCGTTGTTGGGCCGTCCCAGCGCTTGGATGTGAGCACCCTCCGCATAGCTCACGCCAGCGCCAACAACGAGGGGAGTTCGGCATATCTGGCACGTGTGGTCGTACCACCGCTTCACCTTGCGCGCTACAGCCGTATCCCGGACGACACGCTCGACGGTGCTCGTCACTCGAGGCGGAGCTCCATCGAGGAGCTCTTGTACTTGCTGCTCGATCGGAGTCAGCTCCTGCCTTGCCTCCGGAAGCCGGCGTAGGGAGAACCGGCAGATCTGGAACCCAGACATCCCCTTCTCGCGCGCTTCCCCAATGACCTCGTACAGCCCGTCGTAGCGATAGCCGCTGCTGGGTGCGTAGTTGAGGTCCCTGGCACGCCCACGAATGACCCGAACCGGGTACTTCTTGATACGACTCCGGCGCAGCCCGGCGTTTCCGTTGTTCTCCCAGTCCTGGTCGGAGACCTGCCGGCCGGTGTTCGCATCGCGACCACCCGCGCCTGTGTAGAGAATCTTGTCCCAGTCATCATGGTCGTCCTCGTAGCCCTCGCTGAGGATGATGGCGTCAGCGGCACGCTCCCCCTCTTCGTCACGCCCCCAGGAGATCCCGGCGCGCTGTTCCTTGTGCAGCTTGGCGTCCTTGACCTCTTGGCGGGACTCGAAAGCCGTACCGGGGAGGATGCCTCCCACGTGCCCAAAGACAGCTCTATAGGTTTCTGCAGCCATGCGAACATGCTGCCGATGTGGCGATCATGTTCGATCGAATCAGGAAGACCACAGCCAAGCGTGTCCATATTCGATCGAGAAGTGGCCAGATCGTGGGGTTAGTCGAGCGGCTGAGGCCCTCGTGTCCCCACCGCCCAAGCCTGCTGGACATTTGGTTCACAAGGGAGCTCCCGCGCGCACCAACCGAGAGCCCTCGCTCCCCCTCAATCGCCTCCGTCCCCAACCGCCACCACCTCCGCCGAACAGACACCCTCCCCCAATGCCCCTCGGATCGCCGCCACGATCTCGTCCGGGTTGTCCCGGAGTTGAGACGGCGAGACCGACAGGACCGTCAAGCCGTGCTGGGCCATGCGGTTGCGGCGGGTCATGGTGTGTTCCCAGGCGCTCGGGCTCAGGTGCCATTCGCGGGAGTCGATCTCCAGCACCAGGCCTGCCTCCGGCCAGTACGCGTCGGGGCGGGCGAGGAAGGTGCCGTCGCGTAGGTACAGGTTGTGGTTCCACACAGGAGAGACGATGGCTGCTGCCGCAAGCACGCGGCGAGCGTCCGCTTCTGCGACCGAGCGGATGCCCGCTGTCAGGCCCTCGATCGTGGGAGTGATCCGCGGATCACTCCGGCGGTGCACCGACTTGAGCGTCGACGTGAGGTCGTCGAGCGTGCAGCGACCCCGCTGGACGGCCTCTGCCAGGAGGGCCGTCACCGCACGTCCGTCACCCAGGTACGGGATCGCGTCGATGACCGCGCGGGCCAGATGCGCGCACGGCAGGCCTTCCACCGGAAGGCGGCGGACCTCGTTCCGGGTTCGGTGGATGCGGACGTAGGCGCGGCTTCGGGGGTTGCGGCCGGCTGGAACAAGAACGTCCACCGGGGGCGCCTTGTCAGGCGGACCCGAGCCACGGACTCCGTACAGCGTCAATGCGGCCGCCCCGGTGAGCAGCGCCCCCTCCCCCGCGTAGAGCAGCGCCGCACGTAACCGTTGGCGTGGGCTCGGGGCTCCGGTCTGGAGGAGGATCACCCGCGGCAGAACGCGTTGCCACGGGCCGCCCTTGCCGCATCGGTGGGCGATGGTCGAGCGGGACCATCCCAGGTCCGCCAATTGGCGGGAGGTCGCCAGGCGGTCCTGGCGGTTGATCAGGCTGCTGGTGAGAGTGCGCATGATCGAGATCTGCCCCTGGTGCGACGCCCGTCACCCACCGTTGCAAGTACTCGCCACCCCACTCCCCCGATCCCACCCCCATCACCCACCGTCACCCCCCGCACACCCCCATCACAACTCAGCCACAAACATCCCCACTTACCCCATCACCCGTTAACCGGAATGAAATGCTCAGCTCCCTCAGTCCGGATCCGTCAGCCTTGGGGGGCACATGACTCGGATACGTACGCAGGGGCGCATCGCCGTGGCCGCAGTTGGTGTCGTGATGGCGGTGGTGGGGGTCGCCGGGTGTGGGGGTGAGAGTGCTCAGGACGCCGAGCCCGCCGCCGAGCAGGTCGCGAGCGCGTCCGCGGCCGCCGAGCCGGCGCCCTCCGTCAAGGCTCTGCTCGAGCTCGTCGATGACCAGGAGAGCGCCGGCGGTGAGGAGATCGTCGTCCAAGTGCTCCAGAACGACACCGTCACCCTCGGCAGCGGGACCAGCGGAAATGTGCAGATGGTCCTCGACGACGAGACCTTCGCCGTCACCGTGGACTCGCCTCCCGCCCATGGCACCGCCACCGTCGACGGCAACACCGTCGTGTACAAGGCAGTTGCCGGGTATGACGGCGAGGACACCTTCACGTACAAGGTGGATGTGACCGGGAGCGAGGCCGTGTCCGGGACCGCTGTGGTGCGGATCACCGTGGACCCGCCCGCGCCGCCGGCGAAGCCCGCCGCGCCCAAGAAGCCCGCCGCGCCGGCGACGTTGTATGCCAACTGCGCCGCCGCCGAGGCCGCCGGTGCCGCGCCCGTAGAGGTCGGCGACCCGGGCTACGGACGCCATCTGGACCGGGACGGCGACGGCGTGGGGTGTGAGCCTTACTCCGGCGGGGGCGGTTCGTCCGGCGGGAGTTCAGGGGGCGGCTCCACGGGCGGTGGAGGCGGCAGTGTCTCGTACGCCAACTGCTCCGAGGTGCGGGCCGCGGGTGCCGCGCCCATCCGTACCGGTGACCCCGGCTACGGGCGCCACCTCGACCGGGACGGCGACGGCATCGCCTGCGAGTGAGGACGATTGCCGCGCCGCATTCCCGGTGGCCGTCAGCGGCGGGGGATGTCGGCCTCCGGTCACCGGGAATGGGCAGGGCTGCGGCGGCCGGGAGGGACGACCCGGCCGCCGCAGGTTCATGGGGTGGAACGAATTCCCAAAGCATTCCCCCGCATTCGGGAATTCATCAGGTCCGGATTCTGTAACGGAATGATGAGTTTCTCGTATCAGACCGCCTTCTTGACGAGCTTTCCGTCGGCCGCGACCACGAACCACTCGCCGTCCAGGCCCTGACCGTTGACGTCTCCGGCGGTCGCGTCGCCGACGTAGTAGTACAACGGCCAGTCCCCGTACACCGCCTGCTCGGCCCCCTCGCCGAGCTTCGCCTCCTTGAGGAGGTCCGGCTGCACGCCGGTGCCCGGGGTGACGTCCTTGGCGGAGGTGAGGGCCGGCCAGACCGCGATGCAGTCGGCGTCACACCTGCTGCTTCCGGGCTTGTCCTTGGTGAATCCATACAGCGTACGGCCCGATTCGTCGACGAGGATCTTGCCGACCGGCGAGTCCGCGATCTTGATGACGGCGCCCGCCGCGGGCTTCGCGGCGCCCCCGGCCGCCGCGCCCGGCGCCGGATCCGACGCCCCGTCCGAACCGCCGCACGCGCTGAGCGTGAGCAGCGCGAGCGCGGCAGCGGAGACGGCGGCGGGCATGGTGAAGCGGTTCCTGCTCATGGTTGTTCCCCCGGTTGTTGGGTGTGCCGTGGTCTGCCCGGTTGTACGGCAGCAACTGATCGGTGGTTCAACTGAATTGCAGAAATTTCGCGTTGAACAACCCGCGCCGGAGACGCGTACCTCCATGCGACCGACCCGACCATTCGGCCTCAACGGGAGGAACAAGAACAATGAACAAGCGATTCATTTCTGTGGCGGCAAGTGCAATTGTGCTCGGTGTTGCGGGTGTTTCTCCCGCAATCGCTCACGGGGGCGGCCACGGCAACGGACACGGCACGCAGCAGGGCGGAAGCAGCAGCGCGGCGAGCACGTTCACCAAGCCGTCCACGGGACGCGCCCTCACCTTCGCCGCCGAGCTGTCGGGCGCCGACGAGGTGCCCGTCGCGGGCGGGCCCGCGGTCAACGACCCGGACGGCAAGGCCGTCGCGCTGGTGAAGGTGAAGGGCGACCGGGTCACCTTCGCCCTCCGGTGGAAGGGCTTCGTGCCGAGCCTCGGGCACATCCACCAGGGTGCGGCCGGGAAGAACGGCGAGGTCAAGGTGCCGCTGTTCGGTACGGCGATGCCCGACTCCGTAACCTCCGCGGCAGGGCAGGTGGCCCTGACGGACGCCAAGTTGGCGCGCGACATCCGTAACGACCCCGCGGGCTTCTACGTGAACCTGCACAGCGCCGAGTTCCCGGGCGGTGCCGTACGGGGGCAGCTCAAGCCGCTGCACAAGAACATCAACCCGCTCGACATCATCAAGGGCGGCAAGCTGCGGGCGCTGTCCAACGGGGCCCAGGAAGTGCCGAAGAACGACGCCTCCAAGGTCGGGGACCCGGACGGGCACGCGGTGACGTTCATCCACCCCAAGGGCACGGACGTCGACTACTCCCTGGCCTGGATCAACCTCAAGAGCCCGACCAAGGGGCACATCCACAAGGGCGCGTTCGGCAAGAACGGCGACGTCGTCTTCGACTTCTTCAACCGGCCCGTGCCGGACGGGGTCTTCGCCGTCTCCGGCAGGATCACGGGTCAGAACCCGGACGTCGTCCAGCGCGTCCGCGCCAACCCGCGCAACTACTACTCCAACATCCACACCGCCGAGTTCGCCGACGGCGCGGTCCGCGGGCAGCTCTTCCACTGACGGGGAGCCAGTGCGAAAACCGGGGCGCGACCGCCCGGCGAGGGAGGCGCGGTGGGCGTACGGCGGTCCGCTTGCGGAGCCGTCCGGCGGGCGTTGAACACATCCGCACCGCCGTCCGTACTCCCTCACACCTCCCCTGAGTGTCTGGGCGGGTGACGGGTCAGGAAGGGGCCCGTCACCCGCCCAGCGCGTGTGCCACGGTGTAGATCAGCAGCCCGGCGAGCGCACCGACGACCGTGCCGTTGATCCGGATGAACTGAAGGTCCCTTCCGATGTGCGCCTCGATCTTGCGCGAGGTGTGCTCGGCGTCCCAGCTCGCGACGGTGTCCGAGATCAGTGAGGTGATCTCGGCACGGTACGTCGTCACCACGTACACCGCCGCGTCCTCGATCCACCCCTCCAGCTTCGACTGGAGCCGGCCGTCGGAGGCGAGGCGCGCCCCCAGGGACAGCAGCGAGGAGCGGGCCCGCAGCCGCAGCTCGCTGCGGTCGTCCTCGGCCGCCGACATGATCATGGCGCGTACGGAGGACCACGCCGACGCGATCACGTCCTGGACCTCGGAGCGGGCCAGCAGGTCCGACTTCATCCGCTCCACACGGGCGCGGGTGTCCGTGTCCGACTGGAGGTCCGCGGCGAAGTCCGTCAGGAAGCGGTCGATCGCGCCGCGGGCCGGGTGGCCGGGCATGTCCCGCATCTCGGTCACGAACCGCAGCAGCTCCCGGTACACCCGCTCGCCGACCTTCCGGTCCACGAACCGCGGGGTCCAACCGGGGGCGCCGCCCTCGACGGCGTCCATCACGGAGTCCGAGTGCAGGACCAGCCAGTCGTGCGCACGGGCGCAGACGAGGTCGACGGCGCGGTGGTGGGCGCCGTCCGCCACCACCTTCTGGAGGGTCTTGCCGACGCCGGGCGCGATCTCGGCGTTGTCCGCGCGCCGGGTGATCGCCTCGCCGACGACGGCCTGGACGTCGGAGTCCCGCAGGACGGTGAGCGCGCCGCGCAGCGCGGTGGAGAGCTCGGCGGTGACGCGGTCGGCGTGGGCGGGCTCGGCGAGCCAGGAGCCGAGGCGGCCACCGATACCGAGGGCGCGCAGACGGGCACGCACGACGTCCCCGGAGAGGAAGTTCTCGCCGACGAAGGAGCCGAGCGAGGCGCCGAGCTGGTCCTTCTTGTTGGGGATGATCGCGGTGTGCGGGATGGGGATGCCGAGCGGGTGGCGGAACAGCGCGGTGACGGCGAACCAGTCGGCGAGGGCACCGACCATGCCGGCCTCCGCCGCGGCGGCGACATAGCCGGTCCAGGGGCCGGCGCCGGCCTTGCCCGCCCAGGTGGCGAGGGCGAAGACGATGGCGACGAAGACCAGCAGCCCGAGCGCGGTGAGCTTCATGCGCCGTACGCCGCGCTGCTTCTCCTCGTCGGCCTCGGTGTACGCGAATCCGGGGAGCGTGGTCCGGGTACGGGGGCTGCGGCCCGGCGCAGCCCCCGCCCCGGAGGTCGCTCGGGAGGCCCGCCCGGAGGTCGTCGCGTCGTCGCTCGAAGAACCCGCCACGGAGCCGTCCGAGCCCGGAGCGGCGTCCGGAGAGCCCGACGCCGAGCCCGGAGCGGCGTCCGAAGAGCCCGACGCCGAGCCCGCGGAGGCCGCCGCACCGTCCGAACCCACCGGCCCGTCCGCCGAGCCCGCCGCACCGTCCGAACCCACCGGCCCGTCCGCCGAGCCCCCCGCTGCTGCCGCCTGATCCGCGGAGCGCGGAGCCCCCTCCGCCGAGCCCCCCGAACTCGTCGCGGCGCCCGGGGAAGCCTTTGCGCCCCCGATCGCGCCGCCCGCACCAGCCGTACGCTCCTTTTGCCCCGCGCCGCCCCCCTCCCCCGGCCCGGCAGCCCGCCCAGGCCGCCGCGCGCGGGCGTCCTCGCCGCCCGCAGCCGCAGTGGCCTGCGTCTTCTCCGGATCGTCCGGTCCATCTCGCTCTGTGTGGTTCATCCGCTCCACCCGTCCGCGCGCACCCCGTACGCATAGTCCCTACCCCAGGTACTCCTGGGGCGCATCACGAGTTCCCACGCCATATCGGATGATGTGTTCATGAACATGCGTCGCGGATACGCGACTCTCGCCGGCGTCACCGCCGTCATCGTCCTCATCTGCAGCGCGATATACCTCGGAGTCGAGGCAGCCCAGGGCCGCACCGCCGTCCGGACGGCCGTGGGCTCACCCGCCGTCTGGGTCGGGACCTGGGCCGCCGCACCCGTGCAGGCCGACCTCCAGGACACCGCCCGCGGCGACCGGTCCGTACGCAACGTCGTCCACACCAGTATCGGCGGATCCGCCGCCCGGCTCACGCTCTCCAACCTCGCCGGACGCGAGCCGCTGCACATCGCCCGGGTCTCCCTCGCGCTGCGCGCGGGCACGACCGCCGCGGCCGTCCCCGGCACCCTGCGGCGGGTGACGTTCCGCAAGGCGGAGGCCGTCACGATCGCCCCGGGCGGGCAGTTCGTCAGCGACCCGGTCACGCTGGGAATCCCGTACGACGGCGATCTGCTGGTCAGCATCCACACACCGGCCGACGGGCCGGTCACCCTCCACCCGCGGGCACGGCAGACCTCGTACCTCGCCGACGGCGACCGTACGGACGACGTCTCCGGCGACTCCTACACCGAGCAGACCTTCGCCTGGCGGCATCTGACCGCCGTCGACGTGCTGACGCAGGACGTCCGGGGCGCCGTGGTCACCATCGGGGACTCGATCACCGACGGGGTGACCTCCACCATCGACACCAACCGCCGCTGGCCCGACCGGCTCTTCGAGCGGCTGAACGCCCACGGCACCGAGCAGTTCGCCGTGATCAACCAGGGCATCAGCGGCAACCGGCTCCTGCTCGAAGGGCGCGGCCCCAGCGCACTCGCCCGCTTCGACCGCGATGTGCTCGCGCGGCCCGGCGTCCGGACCGTGATCGTCGCGATCGGCATCAACGACCTGCTGCGGGCCTCCTACGAGCCGGACGCGGCCTCGGTCACGGCAGGACTCACCCAGCTGGCCCGCCGGGCACAGGCGCGCGATCTGCGGGTCCTGGGGGCGACCCTGCTGCCCTGCGCGGGGCACGACCGCTGCACCCGCGCCGTGCAGGAGGCACGGCAGGACATCAACGCCGCCGTCCGCGGCGGGCGGATCTTCGACGGGGTGGTGGACTTCGACCGGGCGCTGCGGGATCCGTACGCACCGGGACGGCTGCTGCCGCGGTACGACTCGGGGGACCATCTGCACCCGAGCGACGCGGGCTTCGCACGCATGGCGACGGCGGTGGACCCGGCGCGGCTGTGAGACGCCGGGCCGCACGGGCTGATCCGCGCAGCATCGGTCGGGGCCGCTCGACGGGTAAATATCCCGTCGAGGGGGCGCGTCACGACCGTGGACGCGCCCGGCTCCCGGCCCGGAGACCCGCCGCCACCGTCAGCACGTCAGCCGCGACTCAGCTCCACCCGACGACGGGGCTCGGCCGCGACTCAGCGCGCCGGACCCCGCCCCCGATCGAACCCAACTCCCGGAGGAATCAGCCCAGTTCCTTGCGGCCGCCCCCGTCGCCCTTCTTCAGCCGGCCGCTCTCGCCGCCCTGCTCCAGGCGCTCCCGCTCCGCCGCGCGTTCCGCCTTGAGGCGCTGCTTCTCGGCCTTGCGGAGCTTGCGCTCGACGCCCACGCCGCCCATCAGCGCGAAGCCTGTGATCCGTACGCGCGGTGCCGTCGGGTCCGGCTCCGACTCGCCGTCGCCCTCCTCGCCGAAACCGCCCATGAAGCCGATGCCGTTGACCTCGACGTTCAGGTCGGGCGGTACGACGATGTGGACCCCGCCCATGATGGCGAAGCAGCGGATCACGGTCTCCCGGTCCTCGAACCGCGCCTCGCGCAGGTCGAGTTCGCCGCCACCCATCATCGTGAAGCTGGTGAACAGCCGCGGGACCGTCCAGGTGCCCTTGCGGCTGAAGCCGCCCCAGAACGCGAACGCGCCCCTGGAGGTCGCGGGCCCCCCGATGCGGTCGGCCCACCGTCCGGAGCCCGCCGCCACCGGAGCCACGGTGGGGGCGCCCGTCAGCGGGAGGTCGCTGACCAGGGGCACCAGCTCACCGTGCGTACGGGCCTTGTAGGTGGCGTCGAGGCGTTCCTCGAACTCCTCCATGTCCAGCCGCCCCTCCGCCACCGCGTCTCGGAGCCGTTCGGCAATCCGTTCGCGCTCGGCGTCGGAGGCGCGCATCTCAGGGAGTTCGCTCATGCGGGCAGAATATCCAGCGCGGCGCCCGGCTCCCAGCGCTGGGGCTACAAGCCCGGACGCTCGGCATACATTTTGGCGATCACGGCCTCGATGTCCGGCTCGCGGACCGACAGATCGACCACGGGGTACTTGTCGGCGAGCGCGGCCACCAGCGGCGCGGCCGACTGGGACGCGGGGAACGCCAGCCACTGGCGAGGTCCCTCGACCTTGACCGTACGGGCCGATTCCAGCTCCACCGGCGGCAGTTCGCGCTCCAGGTCGACCACCAGCGTCCGCTCGCTCTCGCCGATCTCGTGCAGCCCGGCGAGCGCTCCGTCGTACATCAGCCGGCCGTGGTCGATGACCATCACGCGCTTGCACAGCTGCTCGATGTCCGTCAGATCGTGGGTGGTCAGCAGGACGGTGGTGCCGCGCTCGGCGTTCAGGTCGAGCAGGAACTCACGGACCTTCGCCTTGGAGATCACGTCGAGCCCGATGGTCGGCTCGTCGAGGTAGAGCACCTCGGGATCGTGCAGCAGAGCGGCGGCGATGTCGCCGCGCATGCGCTGGCCGAGGGAGAGCTGGCGTACGGGGACGTCCAGGAGGTCGGCCAGATCGAGGAGTTCGACGCAGCGGTCGAGATTGTCGCGAAAGCGCCGGTCGGGTACGCGGTACATCCGGTGCACGAGCCGGTACGAGTCCTTCAGCGGGAGGTCCCACCACAGGGTGGTGCGCTGGCCGAAGACGACGCCGATCCGCTGGGCGAGCCGGGTGCGCTCGCGGGAGGGGTCGATGCCGGCGACCCGCAGCCGTCCGGCGCTGGGGGTGAGGATGCCGGTGAGCATCTTGATGGTGGTGGACTTGCCGGCGCCGTTCGGCCCGATGTAGCCGACCATCTCGCCGCGCGGCACCCGGAAGCTGATCCCGTCGACGGCCCGCACCTGGTGCTTCACCCGGCGCAGCCGGCCTGCCTTGCGGCGGACGTCGAAGACCTTCTCGATGCCGTCGAGTTCGATGAAGGCGGCGGTCTCGGCGGTCGCCGTGGTCCCGGCAGTCGCCGAGGTCGCCGAGGTCGCCGTGGTCTCTGCCGTGTTCGTGCTCTCCGTGGTCTCTGCGTGCTCCACAGTTCAGCTCCCTGTGCTCCGGTACGAACGGAGCCCGACCCGCCACGCGAACCCCGCCAGCCGGCAGCACACGGCGGCGACCACCGGTGGCAGGAAGGCGAGCCAGTGGGGCAGGTCGAGCGGATAGGGCCGCCCCAGCACATACAGCGCGGGCAGCCAGTTGACGAAGGCGAGGGGCACCACGAAGGTCACCCCGCGCACCAGGTCCTTGGCGAAGAGCGTCGGCGGATACTGCAGCAGGGTGTTGCCGCCGTACGTGAACGAGTTCTGCACCTCGGACGCGTCCTGCGCCCAGAACTGGAAGGCGCCTCCCGCCACGAAGACCGAGGAGAAGATGGCCGCGCCGCTGAGCAGCATCATCGGCACCATCAGGATCCGCAGAGGCGTCCAGTCGACATCCACGGTCAGCAGTCCGTAGCCGAGGACCAGCAGGCCCTGGGTGATCCGGCCGAGGCGGCGCAGTGCGAACCGGTCGGCCGCGACCTGGGCGAGCACCGGCGCGGGGCGTACCAGGAGGACATCGAGCGTGCCGTCGCGCACCCGGCGGCCGAGGCGGTCCATGGAGCCCATCACGAGGTCGGCGATTCCGAAGGCGGTGCCGGTCGCCCCGTACAGGAGGGCGATCTCGCCCAGGGAGTAGCCGCCCAGCGCGTCGACGTGCGAGAACATCAGCAGGATCGTGACGAAGTCGAAGGCGGTGGCCGCGAGGTTCCCGAAGGCGGTCAGCAGGAAGGACGTGCGGTAGGTCATCGTGGAGCGGATCCACATCGCGGCGATCATGCGGTAGGTCCGCAGTCCGGCGGTGAGCGTCTCAACCACCCTGGACCACCACCCTGCGGGTCGCGACGGACTGGAGGACGCGCCCGGCACCGAGCAGCGCCACGGCCCAGCCGCACTGGAAGGCGTAGGCGCCCAGCAGTCCCCAGCCGGTGTGCTTGCCGAGGAAGACATCGGCGGGAACCTGGAGGAGCGAGGACCAGGGCAGGGCCCGGGCGATGTCGCCGAGCGTGCCGGGGAAGAGGTTGAGCGGCAGCAGCATCCCGGAGAAGAACAGGCCCGCGAGCCAGCAGATCTGGATGACGCCGGCGCCGTCCATCAGCCAGAACGCGGAGAGGGCGACCAGGAAGCGCAGGGCGAAGCTCACGACCACGCCGAGCGTCACCGAGACGAGGAAGGCGATCCAGGTCAGCGGGGAGACCGGCAGCGCCAGGTCGAAGGCGAGCGCGCCGAGGATCATGGGGACGATGCCGCGGCCCATCAGATGGAAGGCGGCCCGGCCCAGGTCGCCCGCGAGCCACCACAGTTGGAGGTCGGCGGGCCGGTAGAGGTCGATCGCGATGTCGCCGGTGCGGATGCGTTCGATCATCTCGTCCTCGAAGCCGCCGCCCATCATGGCGCAGGTCATCAGCAGCGCCTGGCCGAGCCACACGAAGGTCAGGGCCTGGGAGACGTCGTATCCGCCGAGGTGGGGGCGCTGGTCCCAGAGGGCGATATAGGTGTACGCCATGATGAAGCCGAAGACGGTGTTGGTGAACACTCCTGCCACCGTCGCCACCCGGTACGTCGCATAGCGCCGGAACCCACCGACGGCAACGACCGCATACAGCCGCACGTCTCCCCCTTCGCCCGGTGACGCCGGACGGGAGCGGCGACACCAAAGCGCCCGACCCTAGCGGTGTCGCGAGACCCGCCGCGAGCCCTTTTCCGGCGGGAGGTCCGAAAGCTGCCCCCCGGACCGCGAGCCCTTTTCGGGCGCGGGGTCCGAAAGCTGTCCCCCGGAGAGATGCCGCGTTCCGTCGGATCCGAGGGATATGCGCGTGAAAAGGGCAGTATGGCCGTATGAGTGTGGAGCCGCAGCACGGCTGGAACCCCAGGGACGCGACCGCGGTCGGACCGGCGCCCCTCCCGGAGAAGAGGAACCGCAGGCGTACGGGCTTCCGCCGGCTCCTCCCCACCTGGCGGATGCTGCTCGGCGGAATCCTCCTCGTCGCCCTGCTGCTGATCGGCGGCTTCATCGCCGGCTATCTGCTCGTCGACATCCCGCCCGCCAACGCCGCGGCCACCTCCCAGTCCAATGTCTACCTCTACGAGGACGGCAGCCAGATCGCCCGCGACGGCGAGGTCAACCGCGAGAACGTGAAACTCTCGCAGGTCCCGCTGACGGTCCAGCGGGCCGTACTGGCCGCCGAGGACCGGGACTTCTACTCCGAGCGCGCCGTCGACCCGAAGGCCATGGTCCGCGCCGCCTGGAACACCGTCACCGGCAAGGGCCGGCAGTCCGGCTCCACGATCACCCAGCAGTACGTCAAGAACTACTACCTGGGCCAGGAGCAGACGGTCTCGCGGAAGTGGAAGGAGTTCTTCATCGCGATCAAGCTCGGCCGCGAGCAGAGCAAGAGCGAGATCCTCGAGGGCTACCTCAACACCAGCTACTTCGGGCGCAACGCGTACGGCATCCAGGCCGCCGCCCAGGCCTACTACGGCACGGACATCGAGGAGATCGACACCGCCCGCGGCGCGTACCTCGCCTCGCTGCTCAACGCCCCGAGCGCCTACGACATCGCCACCCACCCCGAGAACCGGGCCGCCGCGCTCGGCCGCTGGAACTACACGCTGGGCGGCATGGTCAAGAAGAGGTGGCTGAGCCCGGCCGACCGCGCCGCGCTCACCTTTCCGGTCCCCGAGCGGGCCAAGCCCGCGACCGGTCTGTCCGGGCAGCGCGGCTACATCGTCCAGGCCGTCGAGGACTACCTCACCGGCAACGACATCATCGACGAGAAGACGCTCGCCCTCGGCGGCTACCGGATCACCACCACCCTGGAGCGCGCCAAACAGACCGCCCTCACCGAGGCGGTCGACGACCAGGTGACGTCCAAGCTGAGCGACACCCGCAAGGCCGACCGCAACGTCCGCGTCGGCGGCGCCTCGATCGACCCCGCCTCCGGCAAGGTCGTCGCCCTGTACGGCGGCGTCGACTACACCCGCCAGTACGTCAACAACGCGACCCGCCGCGACTACCAAGTCGGCTCCACCTTCAAGCCGTTCGTCTTCACCTCCGCCGTCGAGAACGGCTCGGTCACCCAGGACGACCGCCCCATCACGCCCAACACCGTCTACGACGGCACCGACCGGCGGACGGTCGAGGGCTGGAGCGGCAGGCCGTACGCCCCCGAGAACGAGGACGGCCACTCCTACGGCCCCATCACCGTCCGCACCGCCACCGACAAGTCGGTCAACGCGGTCTACGCGCAGATGGCCATGGACGTCGGCCCGGCCAGGGTCAAGCAGACCGCGATCGACCTCGGCATCCCGGCGAGCACCCCGGACCTCACCGCATCGCCGTCCATCGCCCTCGGCCCCGCGACGGCCAGCGTGCTCGACATGACGAGGGCGTACGCCACGCTCGCCAACCACGGCCGGCACGGCGCCTACACCCTGGTCCAGCGGGTCAGCAAGGACGGCCAGGAGGTGCGGATGCCGAAGAAGAGCGCCGGACAGGTCGTCAGCCGGGAGGCCGCCGACACGACCACCTCGATCCTGCAGAGCGTGGTCGAAGGCGGCACCGGGACGGCGGCACAGTCCGCCGGGCGCCCGGCGGCGGGCAAGACCGGGACCGCCGAGGAGGACAAGGCCGCCTGGTTCGCGGGCTACACCCCGCAACTGGCGACCGTGGTCGCGGTGATGGGCCAGGATCCCGTGACCGGAGCGCAGAAACCGCTGTACGGGGCGCTGGGGCTGCCGCGGATCAACGGCGGCGGGGCGCCGGCGAAGATCTGGGGCCAGTACACCGGCACCGCCCTGGAGGGCTCCGAGATCGTGGAGTTCGACCTGGAGCTGGAGGAGGGCGCGCAGGAGGAGCTGCCGCCGTCCGATGCGGAGTCCCCCACCGAGTCGTCACCGGCGTCGCAGTCCCCCGGGCAGACACCGTCGCCCGGCGGAAGCCCGAGCACGACGCCGGGACCGGGGATCGGCGAGCCGACGGGCGCGGGTCAGACCGCGGGTGAGACAGGGGGGCAGACCGCGGGGCCGCCCACCGGGGGCGACACCCGCGGCGGCACCGGGGGCGACGAAGGCACCGCGGGACGGCCCGGCGGGCAGACGGGCGGGGGCGGGACCGGCGGCACGGAAGGAGCGACGACCGGAGGAGCCGGAGACAGCCGGCCCACCGGCGCCGGCGGCGACCCGGGCGGGGCCGGCGGGGGCGCGGGCAGCACCCCCAGCCGGCCCGTCCGGCCGCAGTGACCCGATGTCGTCTTCGGTCCGCTCCGGTCCACCTCGGTGGGTCGCGACCGCTTGGTCTCAGTGACCCGAGGTCGCCTTCAGTCCGACCACCGCGACCAGCAGCAGACAGACGAAGAAGATCCGCGCGGCGGTCACCGGTTCATGGAGCACGATCATGCCGACCACGGCGGCACCCGCCGCACCGATGCCGACCCACACCCCGTACGCCGTGCCGATGGGCAGCGTCCGGGCGGCGTGCGAGAGCAGCAGCATGCTGGCGACGATCCCGAGACCGGTGAACACGCTCGGCCACAGCCGGGTGAACCCGTCGGTGAACTTCATCCCGATCGACCAGCCGACTTCGAGCAGACCGGCGACCACCAGCAGAACCCAGGCCATGACGGCACCTCCGAGACGCGGAACTTCAACGGGGTGCGTCGTCTTTGCCAGCCCGGTACGGCGCGTCTCGTCGGGGTGTCTCCACGGTAGCAAAGGGCAGACAGAAGGGCCGGTGACCTCGGTCACCGGCCCTCTCGTCACTACAGGCCCACGTGGCTCGGCAGAGCTACAGGTAGAGCCCGGTGGAGTCCTCGGAACCCTGGAAGCGGTCGGCCGCCACCGCGTGCAGATCCCGCTCACGCATCAGCACGTACGCCACACCCCGTACCTCGACCTCGGCACGGTCCTCGGGGTCGTACAGCACCCGGTCGCCCGGCTCCACGGTCCGTACGTTCTGCCCGACCGTCACCACCTCGGCCCACGCGAGGCGCCGGCCGACCGCCGCGGTCGCCGGGATGACGATGCCACCGCTGGAACGCCGCTCGCCCTCCGGGATGTCGGTCCGCACCAGTACGCGGTCGTGCAGCATCCGGATGGGCAGCTTGTCGTGCTGCTGGCTGGGCTCATGGCTGTTGGCGCTCACACCTCGAACCTACCTGTCCGGGGCCGATCCGTACGTCCGAGGGTCACCCGCGGCGCCTGCGCGCGGACAGGGTGAGGAGTCCCACCAGGCCCACGACCACCACGGCCACCGGAACGAGCCGCTCCAGGCGGGGTGCGCCGTCCTCGCGGACGAACTGCGCCCGCACATCGAACACCGTACGGTTCACCGCCACGAAGGCGCGTCCCGCAGTCCGGTCCACCGTGGAGGCAACCTTCGCCTTCGCGTCGCCGATGACCGTCTTCGGGTGCACTCGCACACCGATCTCGTCCAGCGTCTCGGCAAGCTGGTCGCGCCGGCGGACGATGTCCGCCTCGATCTGCGCAGGGGTCCTCGCGTCCGACACCGCGCTGCCTCCGTCGTCGTGTCCGGTAGTCCTTCCTCGACAGTCTGTCAGCTCGGCGGCCCCCGCACCCCACGGCACCCCCATTACGCTCGACGGCGTACATCCGCACGCCTTCCGAGGAGAACCATGAGCGAGCGACTCCAGCCCGGCGACCCCGCACCCGACTTCACCCTGCCCGACGCCGACGGCAACGAGGTCTCGCTGGCGGCGCACAAGGGCCGGAAAGTGATCGTCTACTTCTACCCGGCGGCGCTCACCCCCGGCTGCACCAAGCAGGCCTGCGACTTCACCGACAACCTGGAGCTGCTGACGGGCGCGGGATACGACGTCATCGGCGTGTCGCCGGACAAGCCGGAGAAGCTCGCCAAGTTCCGCGACAAGGAGAGCCTGAAGGTCACGCTGGTGGGCGATCCGTCGAAGGAGACCCTGGAGGCCTACGGCGCCTTCGGCGAGAAGAAGCTGTACGGCAAGACCGTCACCGGAGTCATCCGCTCGACGATCGTCGTCGACGAGGAGGGCAAGGTCGAGCGGGCGCTGTACAACGTCAAGGCCACCGGCCATGTCGCAAAGATCATCAAGGATCTCGGCATCTGAGCCACCCGCTCCCGTCGGCGGCTGTGTGACCGAGGTCCCCGTCACAGGGGACCTCGGTTTCGCAGAGCCCCGGTTTGCAGGCGCCACGATCGAGAAGGTGTTCTTCTGGATTTCAGCACCCAGGAGAGGAACCCGTTCATGGCGGCCACCGGCCCGGAGACACCGGTCGATCCCCAGGCGGTCAGACGCCACCGGATACTTTTCCGCACCATCGCCAAGCGGAAGAACCCCAAGCTCAGGCGTACGGACATCACCGTCACCGACGAGGCGGCGGTCAAGCGGGCCACGAAGGCGGCGTCGCTCGGTAACGCCATGGAGTGGTTCGACTTCGGGATCTACAGCTATCTGGCAGTGACCCTGGGGCATGTCTTCTTCCCCTCCGAGAACGACACCGCGCAGCTGCTGTCCTCCTTCGCGACCTTCGCCGTCGCCTTCCTCGTCAGGCCTCTGGGCGGCATGTTCTTCGGCCCCATGGGCGACCGGATCGGGCGCAAGAAGGTCCTCGCACTGACGATGATCCTCATGGCGATCGGCACGCTCGCGATCGGCCTGATCCCCTCGTACGCCTCGATCGGCTTCTGGGCCCCGGTCCTGCTGATCTTCTTCCGGCTGGTGCAGGGCTTCTCCACCGGCGGTGAGTACGGCGGAGCGTCCACGTTCATCGCGGAGTACGCGCCCGACAAGCGCCGGGGGTACTTCGGCAGCTTCCTGGAGTTCGGCACGCTCGCGGGCTACGTGGGCGCGGCCGGCCTGGTGACCCTGCTGACGGCCTGGCTCGGCTCGGACACCATGGAGGCCTGGGGCTGGCGCCTGCCGTTCCTGGTGGCGGGCCCCCTCGGCCTGGTCGGTCTGTATCTGCGGCTGAGGCTGGACGAGACACCGGCGTTCAAGAAGCTGGAGGACGAGAGCGCGCACGCGTCGGAGGCCGCCGACACGATCGAGACCTCGACGAAGGGCGACCTCGCCAAGATCTTCAGGGACTACTGGCCGACGCTGATCCTGTGCATCGCCCTGGTCGGCGCGTACAACGTCACGGACTACATGCTGCTGTCGTACATGCCGACCTATCTGTCGGACGAACTCGGCTACAGCGAGACGCACGGGCTGCTGATCCTGCTGGGCGTCATGGTGCTGCTGATGCTGATGATCAACCAGGTGGGCAAGCTGAGCGACCGCTTCGGCCGGAAGCCGCTGCTGATGGCGGGCATGCTCGGCTTCCTGGTCCTCTCGCTCCCCGCGTTCCTGCTGATCGGCCAGGGCAGCATCCCGGCGATCGTCGCGGGCATGCTGATGCTGGGCCTGTCGCTGCTCTGCCTGCTCGGCACGATGTCGGCGGCGCTCCCCGCGCTGTTCCCCACACCGGTCCGCTACGGCTCCCTGTCGGTCGGCTACAACCTGTCGGCGTCCCTCTTCGGCGGGACGACCCCGCTGGTGATCACGGCACTGATCAGTGTCACGGGCAGCAATCTGATGCCGGCGTACTACTCGATGGCGGCGGCGCTGGTGGGTGTGATCGCGGTGGCGTGCATGAAGGAGACGGCCCAGAAGCCCCTGGACGGCTCGCCTCCGGCGGTGGGCACGAAGGAGGAGGCGGCGGAACTGGTCCACGCACAGGTGGCGGAGCCGAAGTTCTGACCTGCTGACGGGGACTACGTGGCTGGGGAAGGGCCCGCACCGGGACGACGGGGTGCGGGCCCTTCTGTGTGCGCGTCTCGTTTCCGCGATCGGGTGTGACTCTCCGACGGACGGTTCGTTGGTCAGTGCGAGGGACGAACGGGCAGCCGGATCGGGGAGGGGCGATGGCAGTGAGGTACACGCGGGAACGACTCGCGGAGGCGGTCGCCGCGACACACGGTTGGGCATCTCTGATCCGGTACCTGGGGCTCAAGGAGAGCGGCGGTCAGCGGCGGGTCCTTCAGGGGAAGGTCGCGGAACTGGGCCTGGACACCAGCCACTTCGGCCGGCGCAGCGTCTGGCGTAAGTACCCGGACGAAGCCATAGCCGCGGCAGTGGCGTCGTCCGGCACGCTGCGTGAGGTGGTGTGCAAGCTCGGCATCACCCCCGCCCCCGGCGCGATGACGCATATCGGACGGCGCATCGAATCCGCCGGGATCGACATCAGCCACTTCAAGGGCGTGGGCCGCCGGCCGGTGGACCTGCCCTGCACGTTCGATGAACTGGCCGCCGCCGTCCGCAGCAGCGGGAGCATGCGCGACCTGGTCCAGGAACTCGGCGTACCGGACGACCGCCGGACCCGCGCGGCCCTGGGGCGCGTGCTCAAGGAACAGGGCATCGACACCGGTCACTTCCGCCATGCGCGCGTCGCCGTCCCGGACGAGGCGCTGCGGGCGGCTGTGCCGAAGGCGACCGGCTACGCCGAGGTGATGCGCCTTCTGGGCCTGACCGTGAACGCCACGAACCACCGGCGGCTACGGCGTACGGTCGCCCGGCTCGGGCTCGACACGTCCCACTTCGCTCGGCGTCCTTGGGCCTCGGCGCGTCCGGCGGCGCCTCGCCGTGTCGCACCGGACGTGCTGCGCGTCGCTGCGGCCGGTTCCGCGCGGGTGACCAGGGACCGGCTGCACCGGGCGCTTCAGGAGATCGGCGTCCCCTACCGGTGTGTGTCGTGCGGCAACCGGGGCGAGTGGCTCGGGCGGCCGGTCACCCTGCAGATCGATCACATCAGCGGGGACTGGCTCGACAACCGCGCCGCAAATCTCCGCTACCTCTGCCCGAACTGCCACGCCCTGACCGACACATGGTGCCGCGGCCGCGGGAGGAATCGCCGATCTCCTGAAGCACCCGGTCCGCGCCTGAATCTCGGTGTCCTGTGAACCACGGGCCGGTTACCATGGCAGGCGGCTCGCGGCGGTGGCGCAGGTGGTTGACGCAGCAGACTTAGGATCTGTGGCCCGTGAAACGGCTTGAGGGTTCGAATCCCTTCCGCCGCACCCTGAACGGCCTGTGAATCGCGCTGATTCACAGGCCGTTTCTGTGTCCGGCCTGTCCGGTCCGTCCGGTGGCCGGGCGGTCAGCCCAGCAGCTCCCGCACCACCGGCACCAGTGCCCTGAACGCCTTGCCCCGGTGGCTGATCGCGTTCTTCTCGGCCGGGGTCAGTTCCGCGCAGGTGCGCGTCTCGCCCTCCGGCTGGAGGATCGGGTCGTAACCGAAGCCGCCCGTGCCCTGCGGGGTGTCGCGCAGCGTGCCGCGCAGTTGGCCCTCGACCACCCGTTCCGTGCCGTCGGGCAGCGCGAGCGCGGCCGCGCAGGCGAAGTGGGCGCCCCGGTGCGCCGGGGCGATGTCGGAGAGCTGGGCCAGCAGCAGGCGGAGGTTGGCGGCGTCGTCGCCGTGGGTGCCCGCCCAGCGGGCGGAGAAGATGCCGGGGGCGCCGCCGAGGACGTCGACGCAGAGTCCCGAGTCGTCGGCGACGGCCGGCAGGCCGGTGGCCCGCGCCAGCGCGTGGGCCTTGAGCAGGGCGTTCTCGGCGAAGGTGACGCCGGTTTCCCTGACGTCCGGGATGTCGGGGTACGCATCCGCGCCGACGAGGTCGTGTGGCAGACCCGCGTCGGCGAGGATGGCCCTGAGTTCGGTGATCTTCCCGGCGTTGCGGGTGGCGAGGATGAGACGGGTCATGCCCCCGATTATCCGGGCGTGCAGACCTTGCCGATCTCGGCGGCCGCGTTCGTGACCGGCGTGATGTCCGGAGTGGCGTCGCCGCCCTCGATCGCCTTGCGGACGTTGCCCACCCCGGTGCCGAGGTCGTCGACGGCCTTGCTCAGGTCGGCGTTGTCCGTCTTGTCGCCGAGGCTGTCGAGTTCCCTGTCGATGTCGTCGAGTGCCTCACGCGCCTGCGTGGGGTCGTCGGCGGCGGTGGAGACGGCCTTCTGGAGCTTGTCCACGCTGGTGGCGATGGCGTCGGCCGTCTCGACGCAGTCGAGAGCCTTGTCGAGTGCGCTGCAGCCGACGGTGATCGGTATGACCAGTGCGGCGGTGGCGAGTGTGAGTGCGATGCGGCGGCGCGCAAGCATGGAACGGTCCCTCCCCGGATACGGCCGGGCGCACGGTTCGGCCCGTGCGCCCGTGACTTCAACGACGCCTACAAGGGCGTTCTTGGTTGCTTCTTTACTCTGCTTTACCCAGCAGTCCGATCGAGCGCCGTGCGCTGGAGCGCGGCGAGGTCGGCGCAGCCGCCGGTGGCGAGGTCGAGCAGGGCGTTGAGCTCCTTGCGGTCGAACGGCTCGGCCTCGGCGGTGCCCTGCACCTCGACGAAGCGGCCGTCGCCGGTGCAGACGACGTTCATGTCGGTCTCGGCGCGCACGTCTTCCTCGTAGCAGAGGTCGAGGAGCGGGGTGCCGTCCACGATGCCGACGCTGACGGCGGCGACGGTGCCGGTGAGCGGCTGTCGGCCGGCCTTCACCAGCTTCTTGCCCTGGGCCCAGGTGACGGCGTCGGCGAGGGCCACGTACGCCCCGGTGATCGCCGCGGTGCGGGTGCCGCCGTCGGCCTGGAGGACGTCGCAGTCGAGGACGATGGTGTTCTCGCCGAGGGCCTTGTAGTCGATGACGGCGCGCAGCGAGCGGCCGATGAGCCGGCTGATCTCGTGGGTGCGGCCGCCGATCTTGCCGCGTACGGATTCGCGGTCGCCGCGGGTGTTGGTGGAGCGCGGGAGCATCGAGTACTCGGCGGTGACCCAGCCTTCGCCGCTGCCCTTGCGCCAGCGGGGCACGCCTTCGGTGACCGAGGCGGTGCAGAAGACCTTGGTGTCGCCGAAGGAGACGAGGACGGAGCCCTCGGCGTGCTTGCTCCATCCGCGCTCGATGGTGACCGGGCGGAGCTGTTCGGGGGTGCGGCCGTCGATTCGAGACATGCCGCTGAGCCTATCGGTCGCGCGGGAGGGCCCCGTTCCGGGCGGAACGGGGCCCTCTGCGTGCGGTGCCGACCGGGGTCAGCGGGTCACATCATGTCTTCGATGTCGGCGGCGATGGGGTCGGCGTCGGTGCCGATGACGACCTGGATCGCGGTGCCCATCTTGACGACGCCGTGTGCGCCGGCGGCCTTGAGCGCGACCTCGTCGACCTTGGCCGGGTCGATGACCTCGGTGCGGAGACGGGTGATGCAGCCCTCGATCTCCTCGATGTTCTCGATCCCGCCGAGCCCGGCGACGATCTTCTCAGCCTTGCTGGCCATGTCTTCTCCCTGCGTTCGAAGAGCGCCCGCACAGGCGCTCAGCGCTGCCCCGGCCCGCCATGGGTCCGTTTTGTCACGGTAACGCACGGTTGGCCCATCTTCACGGGCGGGTAACCGGGACGTACCGAAAGATGACGATCACCGGCGCCCTGTCCCGAGACCGGGCGCCGGGGTCGTACGCAACTGGTCTACACCAGTCTGCAACACCTGCCAAATACAGCATGTTCCAGGAGGACGCCGATGAGCACCGGGAGTGCGGCAGCACCTCAGCGCAACTGGTGGAACGGACTGTTCCAGGGCCTCCAGAAGGTCGGCCGGAGCCTTCAGCTCCCGGTGGCCGTCCTGCCCGCTGCCGGCCTGCTCGTCAGCCTCGGCAATCTCTTCGGCGCCTATCTGCACGGCGACTTCTGGGTGAAGACGGCCAAGGTCCTCACCCTCGGCGGCACCGCCATCCTGGACGGCGCCTTCGGTCTGCCGCTGCTGTTCTGCATCGGTGTGGCCATCGGTTTCGCGAAGAAGGCCGACGGCTCGACGGCGCTGGCCGCGGTCGCCGGGTTCCTCGTCTACTTCGGCGTCCTGAAGGCGTTCCCGGTCGACGGCTCGATCACCGAACTGCTCCCGGACGGCAAGCCGCAGAACCCCGGCGTCCTCGGCGGCATCCTGATCGGCCTGCTGACCGCGGTCGTCTGGCAGCGCTACCACCGCAAGAAGCTCGTCGACTGGCTCGGCTTCTTCAACGGCCGCCGGCTCGTGCCGATCATCATGGCCTTCATCTGCTGCATCCTCGGCGTACTGTTCGGCCTGCTGTGGGAGCCCGTCGGTGACGCGCTGACCGTGTTCGCGAAACAGCTGATCGACCTCGGCGCCTGGGGCGCCGGCATCTTCGGTGTCGCCAACCGGCTGCTGATCCCGATCGGCATGCACCAGTTCCTGAACACGTTCTTCTGGTTCCAGGCCGGTGAGTTCACCAAGCCGGACGGCACGGTGGTGCAGGGCGACCTGACGCGGTTCTTCGCCGAGGACCCGTCGGCGGGCCAGTTCATGTCGGGCTTCTTCCCGATCATGATGTTCGGCCTGCCGGCCGCGGCGCTCGCGATGACCCACTGCGCCAAGCCGGAGCACCGCAAGCGGGTGGCGGGCCTGATGTTCTCGGTCGGACTCACCTCGTTCGTCACGGGTGTGACCGAGCCGATCGAGTTCTCCTTCATGTTCGCGGCGCCGCTGCTCTACGGCCTGCACGCGCTGCTGACCGGCGCGTCCATGGCGATCACCTGGGCGCTCGGGGTGCATGCGGGCTTCAGCTTCTCGGCGGGTCTGATCGACTACATCGTCAACTGGCATCTGGATACGAAGCCCTGGCTCATCCTGCCGATCGGCGCGTGCTTCGCGGTGGTCTACTACGTCGTCTTCCGGGTGGTGATCACGGTCTTCAACATCCCCACTCCGGGACGCGAGCCGGAGGAGCTCCAGGAGGAGATGGAGCAGGAGACCACCAAGTAGCTGCGCCGGGCGGGCTCGGCACCACTCCGCCGGGCGACTAGCCCCTGGAAGGAATTGACACAGAAGACCCCTGGACCACCCGGTCCGGGGGCCTTTGTCATGACTTCTCACGGTATGAACCTGGCCACAGAATTCGCAGGTTCCTTATCTATCCTTCACGTGCTACAACAGGTCTACACCACTCAGTGGTGTAGACCACGCGGCGGTCGCCGCGTTCCCCTCGAGACGCCGTCCACCCCCGTTTTTCCCTGCCCGGCGGCGCCTTGCTCTCCTGGAGGAAGTTGATGTCCACGGCTAGCGCCGCCCCCGAGGCGGACAAGAAGAAGATGGGCGCCGGCGCGATGGCTGTCATGCAGCGTATCGGCCGCAGCCTGATGCTGCCGGTCGCGGTGCTGCCCGCAGCGGCGCTCCTGGTCCGGTTCGGGCAGCCCGACATGCTGGGCAAGGAGTCCTTCCCGACCTTCATCACCAAGATCGCCGGCTATATGTCGGCCGGTGGTGGCGCCCTGCTCGACAACATGCCGCTGCTCTTCGCCGTCGGCATCGCGATCGGGTTCGCCAAGAAGTCGGACGGCTCCACGGCCCTCGCCGCCGTCGCCGGTTACCTCGTCTTCAAGAACGTGCTGGCCACGTTCACCGACCCGAACCTCGACAAGGTCGCCAAGGTCGTCGACGGCAAGATAGTCATGACCGAGGCCCCGGTGGACGCCAAGGTTCTCGGCGGCGTGGTCATGGGCATCGTTGTCGCACTGCTCTACCAGCGCTTCTACCGCACCAAGCTGCCCGACTGGGCGGGCTTCTTCGGCGGCCGCCGCCTCGTACCGATCCTGTCCGCCTTCGCGGGTCTCGTCGTCGGCATCCTCTTCGGTCTCATCTGGCCGGTCCTCGGCACCGGACTGCACAACTTCGGTGAGTGGCTGGTCGGTTCGGGCGCGGTCGGCGCGGGCATCTTCGGTGTCGCCAACCGTGCGCTGATCCCGATCGGCATGCACCACCTGCTCAACTCCTTCCCGTGGTTCCAGGCCGGTACGTACGAGGGCAAGAGCGGCGACATCGCGCGCTTCCTCGCCGGCGACCCGAGCGCCGGACAGTTCATGACCGGCTTCTTCCCGATCATGATGTTCGCCCTCCCGGCGGCCTGCCTCGCGATCGTGCACTGTGCCCGCCCGGAGCGGCGCAAGGTCGTCGGCGGCATGATGTTCTCGCTCGCGCTCACCTCGTTCGTCACCGGTGTCACCGAGCCGATCGAGTTCACCTTCATGTTCATCGCCCCGGTGCTGTACGCCCTGCACGCGGTGCTCACCGGTGTCTCCATGGCGCTGACCTGGGCGCTCGGCATGAAGGACGGCTTCGGCTTCTCGGCCGGCGCGGTCGACTTCTTCCTGAACCTCGGCATCGCGTCCAACCCGTGGGGTCTGGCCCTGGTGGGTCTCGCCTTCGCGGCGGTCTACTACGTGGTCTTCCGCTTCGCGATCACCAAGTTCAACCTGCCGACGCCGGGCCGTGAGTCCGACGAAGAGCTGGCGGAACTCCAGAAGGCCGAGGCGAAGTAGCCCTCACGCGCTCGCACCTCACGCGCAGACGCTCAGGTCTGAAGCGGCGGAGCCCGTGCCCTCCAGGAGGGGGCACGGGCTCCGCCGTGTTCGCCTCAGCCCGTCACCGGCGCCGGTACGCACAGCACCGGGATCGACGACAGGTGCAGCAGCTTGTGCGGCGTCGAGCCGAGCAGCGCTCCGCGCATGGGGCTCTCGGCATAGGTGCCGACCACGATCACCCGTGCCTCGTGCTTCGCCGCCGCCTCCAGCAGGGCCTCGGAGGGTTTGGCGTCGATGATCTCGACGGTGGTGGGCACACCGGCCTCGTCCGCCGCCTCCACCGCGTGCTCGAGCGCCGTGCGGCCCAGTTCCCGCAGCGCGTCCCGATGAGCCCGGTACTCGTCCCCCATGTGACCCGGCACCGCGGCGCCGTAGACCAGGACGAGGGATTCGCCGAACGCCGCCGACACCTCGATCGCCACGTTCAGCGCGCGGACCGCGCCCGGTGACTCGTCGTATCCCAGGACGACAGACATGTCACGACTCCTTCTTGCCTGCGCGGACCATGGCCGGGTCGCACACACCGGCCCGCTCGCGCCAGAACTCGGCGGACGTCAGGCGGCGCGCGACCATGATGATCAGGCCGACGAGCACGATGCCGATGCCGATGACGAGCGGCGGTCCGAGCCCGAACCAGGAGACTCCGCTGTAGGAGTTCGCCGGGTCGGACATGTCGCCGATCGACTCCACGAGCAGCCAGGCCAGCAGGGCGGCACCGACGAGCGGGCCCACGCCGATGAGGAAGAAGTTGCGGACGCTCTCGGTGAGGTGGCGGCGGTAGTAGACGGCGCAGGCGAGTCCGGTCAGCGCGTAGTAGAACGCGATGAGCAGCGACAGCGCGGTGAGCGAGTCGAAGAGTGCGTTCTCGCTGATCAGATTGACGACGACGTACCAGAGGATGGCCACGACGGCGACGGCCCAGGTGGCCACGTGCGGGGTGTGGAAGCGCGGGTGGATGCGGGCGAACACGGACGGCAGCGCGTGCCTGCGGGCCATCGACAAGGCTGTGCGCGACGAGGGGATGATCGTCGTCTGCGTGGAGGCGAGGGCGGAGGTGGCGACCGCCAGGAGCACGATCCAGTCCCAGCCGCCCATGACCTCGCCGGCGAGCAGACCGAAGATGAACTCCTCCTCTCCGGCGTTCTCGGCGAGGAAGGCCGGGCCCGCGTAGGCCACGACCGCGATGCCGACGGACAGGTACGACACCAGCAGCACGATCGTCGACCAGATGCCCGCCCGGCCCGGGGCGCTGGCGGAGTCCTCGACCTCTTCGGTGAGGTTGACCGCCGACTCCCAGCCCCAGTACATGAAGACGCCCAGCAGCAGACCGCCGGTCAGCGCGGCGCCGCCCGCGCCGAAGGGGTCGAGCCAGGAGAATTTCGGCTCGATGGAGGGCAGGGAGGCGGTGCCGGCGTAGACGCGGTAGATCGCGACGACGGCGAAGGCGAGCAGACAGGCGATCTGGGCGAGGATCAGCACGTTCTGCACGCGCGCCGACGCCTCGGTGCCGATGACGCACACGGCCGTCATCACGAGGATCAGCAGCACGGTGAGCGTTTGGCGTACGACGGCGTTGTCCGCCCAGCTGTCGAGTCCGACGGCGAGCAGTCCGAAGCCGATGGCGACGTCGGCGAGCGAGCCGACGACCAGCACGCCGGTCATCATGATCGCCCAGCCGCCGATCCAGCCGGCCCACGGGCCCATGGCACGGGTGACCCAGGAGAACGTGGTGCCGCAGTCCTGGTCGACCTTGTTGAGATAGAAGAAAGCCGATGCGATCAGCAGCATCGGCACGAAGGACGCGAGGATCACGCCTGGGGCGTAGATGCCCACGAGGGCCACGACGGGGCCGATGACGGCCGCGAGCGAGTAGGCCGGGGAGGTGGAGTTGATTCCGATGACGAGCGCGTCGACGAAGCCGATCGCGTTGTGCTTCAGGTCAGCTTCCGGGCTGGGCTGCGGGCGTCTGTCCGCGACGTCATCGGCCATGTTTCCTCACAGATCAGGCGATGTGTCCGGTCATATGTGATTTTAGAGCGTAGGCCCGGGATCGACCTGTCGGCCGGATGTCGTGCACGCCGGAACGTCCACGACACGGCCTCCCGCCGGCTCCTACAGGTGGTAGACGGCCCCCGGCACCGCGATCTCGCTCGGGCCGCTGAAGACGGCGCGGGCGTCGGCCAGATTCCGCTCGCCGTCCGTCCACGGGGGAATGTGCGTGAGGACCAGCCGGCCCGCGTTCGCCCGCTGCGCGTGCGCGCCCGCCTCACGGCCGTTGAGGTGGAGGTCGGGGACGTCCTCCTTGCCATGGGTGAAGGAGGCCTCGCACAGGAACAGGTCGGCGCCGTCGGCGAGTTGGTGGAGCGGCTCACAGACGCCGGTGTCGCCGGAGTACGTCAGCGTCTTGCCCTCGTGCTCCAGCCGGATGCCGTAGGCCTCGACCGGGTGGGCCACGCGTTCGGTGCGGACGGAGAACGGTCCCAGCTCGAAGGTGCCCGCCTTGAGCGTGTGGAAGTCGAAGACCTCGCTCATGGAGGACTTCGACGGGGTGTCGGCGTAGGCGGTGGTCAGGCGCTGCTCGGTGCCTTCGGGTCCGTAGACGGGGATGGCCTCGCAGCGGCCGCCTTCGTGACGGTAGTACCGGGCCACGAAGTATCCGCACATGTCGATGCAGTGATCGGCGTGGAGATGGCTGAGGAAGATGGCATCGAGGTCGTAGAGACCGATGTGGCGCTGCAGCTCGCCGAGGGCGCCGTTGCCCATGTCGAGGAGCAGCCGGAAGCCGTCGGCCTCTACGAGGTAGCTCGAGCAGGCCGATTCCGCGGACGGGAACGACCCCGAGCAGCCGACGACGGTGAGCTTCATGGAGCTTGAACCTCCGTTGACGAGGAGGGCTGGGGGGCGGGTCGTGCGGTCTGTCGAGCGTAAGGCGCGAAAGGGCGGGTCGCTCCTCCAGAGAGGGGGGTTGTGGGGGAACTCACCTGCGCTGTCACCGGTTCGGGGGTGCGATGCCCTGTGGCCGGGTGGGCAGGTGGGTGGTAGTGGTACACGCCGGTGGTCGCGGAACCCGGGCCGAAGACGGGTGCGGGCGGCTGTGGCCGGGTGGTAGTAGTACCGGCCGGGCGTCGCAGAGCCTGCGCTCAAAGCGGGGTGCGGGCGGCACTGGCGGGGTGGGGCGCCTGGGCCGAAGGCGGGTGCGGGGGCTGTCAGTGCCGCCGGGTGCGCGACCTCGGGGCAGGGGGCCGGTAGCCTTCCGGGGCATGGATACGTCTTGGTGGCTCGCAGTCGCCGCCGTCGTCGTGATCGCGCTGGTCGCCGCGGTGGCCGACGGGTACGGGCGCGGCCCGCGGCGGCCCGCCGGGCGCACCCGGCCGCCCGGGCGGCCCACCGGCCCCCGGCGCGGGACGAAGCACAAGCCGCAGCCCGGTGAGATCTGGTGGGCGGACGTTCCCTACGAGGACGGGCCCGGCTCGAAGGACCGGCCCTGTCTGGTGCTGTCGGTGCGCGGCGGCACCGCCCAGGTCGCGAAGATCACCAGCAAGTACCACGACGAGCGCCCGGGCGTGATCTCCCTGCCGCCCGGCACGGTGGGTGACGCGCAGGGCCGCCCGAGCTTCCTGGAGACCGACGAGCTGCGGGCGGTCGAGGTGTGGGAGTTCCGCCGGAGGGTCGGGATCGTGGACCCGACCGTGTGGGACCAGGTCCGTCACCTGTCGGCATGACCCGCGGGCCCGCGGGTCCGTACCGGCGTCAGGCCCAGAGCTGGCCCTGGAGCGTCTCGATCGCTTCCTCCGTCGTGGCCGCCGTGTAGACACCCGTCGACAGATACTTCCAGCCGCCGTCCGCGACGACGAAGACGATGTCCGCCTGCTCCCCCGCCTTCACCGCCTTCTTGCCGACGCCGATCGCCGCGTGCAGTGCCGCGCCGGTGGAGACGCCCGCGAAAATGCCTTCCTGCTGCAGGAGTTCACGGGTGCGGGTGACCGCGTCCGCCGAGCCGACCGAGAAACGGGTCGTCAGGACGGACGCGTCGTAGAGCTCGGGTACGAAGCCCTCGTCGAGGTTCCGCAGCCCGTAGACCAGGTCGTCGTAGCGCGGCTCCGCGGCGACGATGCGGATGCCCGGCACCTGCTCGCGCAGATAGCGGCCGACGCCCATCAGCGTGCCGGTCGTGCCGAGGCCGGCGACGAAGTGGGTGATGGACGGCAGGTCCGCGAGGATCTCGGGACCGGTCGTCGCGTAGTGGGCGCCGGCGTTGTCGGGGTTGCCGTACTGGTAGAGCATCACCCAGGTCGGGTTCTCCTCGGCGATCCCCTTGGCCACGCGGACCGCCGTGTTGGAGCCGCCCGCCGCGGGGGACGAGATGATCTCCGCGCCCCACATGGCGAGCAGCTGCCGCCGCTCCTCGCTCGTGTTCTCGGGCATCACGCAGACGATGCGGTAGCCCTTGAGCCGCGCCGCCATCGCCAGGGAGATGCCCGTGTTGCCGGACGTCGGCTCCAGGATCGTGCATCCCGGGGTGAGCCGGCCGTCCTTCTCCGCCTGCTCGATCATGTGGAGCGCGGGGCGGTCCTTGATCGAGCCGGTCGGGTTGCGGTCCTCCAGCTTGGCCCAGATCCGCACGTCGTCCGAGGGCGACAGTCGCGGGAGGCGGACCAGCGGGGTGTTGCCGACCGCGGCGAGCGGGGAGTCGTAACGCATCAGCGCATGCCCGCCTGGCGCGCGGCCATCACCTCGGCGGGACGCTGCTGCGCGGCGGCGGAGCCTCCTGCCACGGCGGGCAGGATCGTGACGCTGTCGCCGTCCGCGAGCTTGGTGGAGATGCCGTCGAGGAAGCGCACGTCCTCGTCGTTCAGGTACACGTTCACGAAGCGGCGGAGCTGGTCGCCGTCGACGATGCGCTCCCTGATGCCGTTGTGCCGGGACTCGAGGTCGGCGAAGAGATCGGCGAGGGTGTCCCCGCTGCCCTCGACGGCCTTGGCGCCGTCGGTGTAGGTGCGGAGGATGGTCGGGATGCGGACCTCGATGGCCATGGCGTGGGCTCCTGTCGGGAGTGAGGCTTGGGGGCGCGCGGCTCTGCCCCCGCGCGAGGGGTTCGGTGCTGGGTGCGCTCGGGCCGTGGGGCCGGTGGGCCGTCGGTCAGGACGCGGCGCGGGCCGTACACATCGCGCTGGCGAGGCGGCACAGGTCGACGTGCAGCCGCGCCACGAGCAGCAGGGTGCTCGGCGTCTTGTCGCTCACGTCAGAAGGAACCATGCGGTCATCGTATCGATTCCCCCTCCGTGTCCCGGAGGGGGTTCTCGCATCCTGGACGCATCCGGCTCACGATGTGGTCAGGCGGAGGAACCGGTGGCCGCTGCCGTGCCGGTCGCGGGCTCAGTAGGCCTCGACGACCTTGACGTCTTCCTCGGTCACTTCGCCGTCCACGATGCGGAACGAGCGGAACTGGAAGGGGCCCGCGGCCTCCGCGTCGGCGGTGGAGACCAGGACATAGTGGGCGCCGGGCTCGTTCGCGTAGCTGATGTCCGTACGCGACGGGTAGGCCTCGGTCGCGGTGTGCGAGTGGTAGATGATCACCGGCTCTTCGTCCCGGTCGTCCAGGTCGCGGTAGAGCTTCAGCAGGTCCGTGGAGTCGAACTCGTAGAAGGTGGGCGAGCGGGCCGCGTTCAGCATGGGGATGAAGCGCTCGGGACGGCCGCTGCCCTCGGGGCCGGCGACGACCCCGCACGCCTCGTCGGGGTGGTCGGCGCGTGCGTGCTCGACGATCCGGTCGAACAGAGCCTGGGTGATGGTCAGCATGAGCGACAGGATAAGCAGACGGGCCGGCCGTACCGAGGAGTGGTACGAGCCGGCCCGGATACTGGACCTTCGAGGTCGAGGGGCGGGGCCGGCAGGAGGACCTGGCGCCGTTCCCTGCGGAGCCTCTAGCGCTCCACGTCCTTCTTCGTCGCGTCACGCTTCACGAACGCCGCCCCCTCGGGGTTGCGCCCCTTCAGCACCAGGTAGGAGACGCCCAGGATCAGCGCCCACAGCGGCGCGCAGTACAGCGAGATCCGCGCGTCCTTGTCGACACCCATCATCACGATGACCATGCCGATGAAGGCGAGGGCGAACCAGCTGGTCCAGGGGGCGCCGGGCGCCTTGAAGGTGGACTGCGGCAGTTCGCCGCGGTCGGCCTTGGCGCGGTAGCGGATCTGGCTGACCAGGATCATGATCCAGGCCCACATGCCGGAGATGGTGGCGAAGGAGACGACGTAGTTGAAGGCGTCGCCGGGCCACTGGTAGTTGATCCAGACGCCGACCAGCATCAGCGCGGCGGAGAAGGTGGTTCCGGCCAGCGGGATGCCGCTCTTGGTCAGCCGTGTGAAGAACGCCGGGCCCTGGCCGTTGAGCGCGAGGTCGCGCAGCATCCGGCCGGTGGAGTACATGCCCGAGTTGCAGGAGGACAGGGCCGCGGTCAGGACCACGAAGTTGACGATCGCGGCGCCGACGCCGAGGCCCATCCGCTCGAACGCGGCGACGAAGGGCGAGACGCCCGGCTCGAACGCGGTCCACGGCACGACCGAGAGGATCATGATCAGCGCGCCGACGTAGAAGACGCCGATACGCCACGGGACGGTGTTGATCGCCTTGGGGAGGGTCTTCTCCGGGTCCTTGGACTCGCCGGCGGTGACGCCGACCAGTTCGACCGCGAGGAAGGCGAACATCACGATCTGCAGCGTCATCAGCGTGCCGCCGATGCCCTTGGGGAAGAACCCGCCCTCGGACCACAGGTGCGTCATGGAGGCCGTGTCGCCGGCGTCGGAGAAGCCGATCGTCAGCACACCGGCGCAGATCAGGATCATGCCGATGATGGCGGTCACCTTGACCATGGAGAACCAGAACTCCAGCTCACCGAAGAGCTTCACGGAGATCAGGTTCGCGCCGTACAGGATGATCGTGAAGACCAGTGCGGAGAGCCATTGCGGGATGTCCCACCAGTACGTCATGTACGTGGCTGCCGCGGTGACTTCCGTGATGCCGGTGACGACCCAGAAGAGCCAGTACGTCCAGCCGGTCACGAAGCCCGCGAAGGGGCCCACGAATTCGCGTGCGTACTCGGCGAACGAGCCCGAGACGGGGCGGTACATGAGCAGTTCGCCCAGCGCCCGCATGATGAAGAAGATGACCAGGCCGGCGATCGCGTAGGCCAGGATGAGGCTCGGTCCGGCCTTGGAAATGGCCTTGCCGGCGCCCAGGAAGAGGCCGGTGCCGATGGCTCCGCCGATCGCGATCATCTGGATCTGACGAGCACCCAGTCCTCGCTGGTAGCCCTGGTCGGCGGCATCGTCGCCGCCGTGCTTCTTGTCGACCTGCACCGAGGTCATGGTGATGCGCCCTTTCTCCATGCTGACCGCGCCCGCTGCGTCGCGCGGCTGCGGATCAGGTCCTGATCCCCCCGGATGTGGATGGAGTGCTACCGGCGATCTGCCGGCCCCAGCGCCCCCGGGAACATGGGTGGCGCCCCCGGCGGTCCGGAAGATTTATCACGACTGCAACGTTGATCGGTCGCAGCGAGTGTGGCGCACGGCACAGGAAGAAGGGGACAAAACTCCCCCGAAATCGCAAAGCACGAAGGCTTGGTGACACGATCGTTATCCGGATTTGAGTGTCCGTTGAGCGAATGGAATCCGGCGGGAGCATGACAGAAAGCGGTCCTGGAAACGCGGGCCGGGACGCGCGCGGGCCGGGCGCCGAAGCCGTGGCTCCGGCGCGCCGACCTCAGTGCATCAGTGTCTCGACGAGCGTCTCCTGGAGCACCCCGAGCCAGAGGTACGCCATGACCATCGGCTTGCGCGGATCGTCGTCCGGCAGCCGGTAGAGCTCGTTGTTCTCGTCCTCGTCGCCGACCTCGAGACGGGTGCCGATGGTCAGGCGCAGATCATTGAGTGCCCCGAGCCAGCGCGCGCAGTCGTCCGGCCCGAGCTTCAGGACGGCTCCGCCTTCGCCGCCGGCGCTGAGCGCGTCGAGGCAGCGGACGACACAGAGTGCGTCGTCCCGTTTGCGGGAGCGCAGGTCGTTCTCGGTGAAGCGCCTGAACTCGGCGGAGGCGGCGCGCAGTTCCTCGTCCTGCTCGTCCGCGTCCGGTCCGGTGTAGCCGTCGGGGAACAGCCGGGCGAGCGCCGGGTCGGCGGGCGGTTCGCTCGGCCCTTCGGCGAACATCGCGGCGAGCGGGTCCTCGCCCTCGACCGGCTCGTCGCCGGGGCCGATCAGCTCCAGCATCTGGACGGCGAGGGAGCGCAGGATGGAGATCTCGACCTCGTCGAGCGGGACGGCCGCGCCGCCGCCGGGGATCGGCTCGAAGTGGCCCGCCATCAGTTGCGGTCCTGGGAGAGCGTCGCCCACAGCCCGTATCCGTGCATCGCCTGCACGTCGCGTTCCATCTCCTCGCGGCTGCCGCTGGAGACCACGGCCCGTCCCTTGTGGTGCACGTCGAGCATCAGCTTGTGCGCCTTGTCCTTGGAATAGCCGAAATAGGCCTGGAAGACATAGGTGACGTAGCTCATCAGATTGACCGGGTCGTTGTGGACCAGCGTCACCCAGGGCACATCCGGCTCGGGAACGGCGAAGGTCTCCTCCGCCGATTCGGGGCGTTCGATCTCTGTAGGAGCAACACTCACCCGGTCCATGCTGCCACCCGCAGGGGTCCATCGCACAAACGGGCCTCACATCTCGTCACTCTGACGAGATGTGCGCTACGCTCACGTCATGGCTGCGTCACCCGGGGGGCGACCCCCGGCACCCGGTCGGTCCGACCGGCAGCCCGGACAAGAAGTGTGAGGTTGACCGTCGTGAACCATGCGGACCTTGGCCTGCCGGTGGATGTGCCCTCGACAGCGCTCTTCACGGACCAGTACGAGCTCACGATGCTGCAGGCCGCGCTCCGGTCCGGTACGGCGGGGCGCCGCTCGGTCTTCGAGGCCTTCACCCGCAGACTGCCCGAGGGGCGGCGCTACGGCGTGGTCGCGGGCACCGGCCGGGTGCTCGACGCCGTGGAGAACTTCCGCTTCGACGCCGGGTTGCTCGGCTTTCTGCGCGAGCAGCGGATCGTCGACGAGCCGACGCTCGAATGGCTCGCCTCGTACCGCTTCACCGGCGACATCTGGGGCTACCCCGAGGGCGAGGTGTACTTCCCGGGTTCGCCGATCCTGCGGGTGGAGGGCTCCTTCGCCGAGTGCGTCGTGCTGGAGACCGTGATCCTCTCGATCCTCAACCACGACTCGGCGATCGCCGCGGCGGCCTCCCGGATGTCGTCGGCGGCGATCGGGCGGGGGCTCATCGAGATGGGCGCGCGGCGTACGCACGAGCTCGCCGCGGTGGCCTCGGCGCGCGCCGCGTACGTGGGCGGTTTCGACTCCACCTCCGACCTGGCCGCCGGCTTCCGCTACGCGATCCCGACGGTGGGCACCAGCGCGCACGCCTTCACCCTGCTCCACGACAGCGAGCGCGACGCCTTCCAGGCCCAGGTCGACTCACTCGGACGAGGGACGACGCTGCTCGTCGACACCTACGACGTGGCGGAGGCCGTGCGTACCGCCGTGGAGATCGCCGGGCCGGAACTGGGCGCCGTCCGTATCGACTCCGGCGACCTGCTGCTCGTCGCGCACCGGGTGCGCCAGCAGCTCGACGAGCTGGGCGCACGCGACACCAGGATCGTGGTCACCTCCGACCTCGACGAGTACGCGATCGCCTCGCTGGCCGCCGCGCCCGTGGACGCCTACGGCGTGGGCACGCAGCTGGTCACCGGCAGTGGGCACCCCACCTGCTCGATGGTCTACAAGATCGTCGCCCGTGCCCAGTCGGCCGACCCGCAGGCCCCGCTCCAGCCCGTGGCGAAGAAGTCGATGGGTGCGAAGTCCTCGCGGGGCGGGCGCAAGTGGGCCGCGCGCCGGCTGGACGCCGAGGGGGTGGCGGAGGCGGAGGTCATCGGAGTCGGTCCGGTGCCGGCCGAACTCGCCGACCACCAGCTCCAGGTGGAGCTGGTCAAGGGCGGCACCGTGGTGGGCCGCGAGCCGCTCGACACGGCACGGGACCGGCACCGGGCGGCGCGGTCCGGGCTGCCGATGTCGGCGATCCAGCTGTCCAAGGGAGAGCCTGTCCTGCCGACGGAGTACGTATGAACGCAGCGTGAAGCCCTCTCCCGCTGAGCCGCCCGAGTCTCTAGGCTCGATATCGCCGCTCGCATGCCCCCGCCGCCATTCCCCGGACCCCTAAGGACCCCCGCCATGCACCGCGCACTGATCGTCGTGGACGTCCAGAACGACTTCTGCGAAGGCGGCAGCCTCGCGGTGACGGGGGGCGCCGAGGTCGCCGCCGCCATCACAGACCTGATCGGCGAGGCCGCCGCCCCCGCCGGCTATCAGCACGTGGTCGCCACCCGCGACCACCACATCGAGCCCGGCGACCACTTCTCCGACCACCCCGACTTCTCCCACAGCTGGCCGCCCCACTGCGTGGCGGGCACGGAGGGCGTGGGCTTCCACCCGAACTTCGCTCCGGCGGTGGCGTCGGGCGCGGTCGACACCGTCTTCGACAAGGGCGCGTACGCGGCCGCGTACAGCGGCTTCGAGGGCACGGACGAGAACGGCACGACGCTCGCGCAGTGGCTGCGGGCGCGTGAGGTGACGGAGGTCGACGTGGTCGGCATCGCGACGGACCACTGCGTCCGGGCGACGGCGCTGGACGCGGCCCGTGAGGGCTTCACGACGCAGGTGCTGCTGGACCTGACGGCGGGAGTGGCGAAGGAGTCGACGGAGCGGGCTCTGGAGGAGCTGCGGGGCGCGGGCGTGGAGCTGTCCGGCAAGCCGGTCGTCTGACGCCCGGCCGGTCCCCCGGTGGTCCCGCCCTCGCCCCGTCGGCCCGGAGCCCCACACGGGCCCGGGGCGGGGCCGGGCGACCCGGTGGGGCGCCGCTCTAGCCCTCCCGCACTCGCGCGTCCTGGAGCAGCGCCCGTATCGGGTGCCAGAGCTCCTGGGTCGCCCCCGGCTGGCCGCGCCACAGCAGGCCGTCCGGATGGTGCAGTACGGCGGTGATCTCGTCCGGTGTCGGCGGCTCGACGTTGCCTCGCAGATAGACCGCCCGCAGCCCCAGGTTCCGCAGTCGCGTCAGCGCCCGCGCCCGGTTCCTCGCGAGGACCAGGAAGCGGGCCGTGCTCCCGTCGCCGAGCGGGCTCGGCAGGCTGAGCGCGACGACCACGCTGCCGTTGGGCAACTTGCTGAAACCTCCGCCAGGCATGCGGAACCACTCCCCCGTGAGATGGCGTGTCAATAAGGATCCGGTAGGACGCACCTAAACACGATCGGCCGCCGCCCGCTAGAGGGCGACGGCCGATCATGGTTTGACCTGCGGTTATACCTTTTACTTGGTCGACGGACCAACCTTCACGGTGATCGACTCACCGCTCTTGGGCTCACTCACGATGGAGATCTTGGTGTTGGTGTCAGTTACCTTGACACCCGCCGTCGGGTTCTCGGCGTACCAGTAGACGCCCTTGCGGTCGTCGAACACCGAGGTGCCCTTCTGCGCCTTGATCCGCTGGGCGACATCGGCGTTGTGCAGCGTGAACGCGTCGGTCGGACGCAGGCTGAACGTCGAGTCGAACGTCTGGATCTTGTTCCGCATCAGCGTGCCGTTGGCCCACTTCAGCGGCTTGGCGTGCGCGTCGATCGGCAGGACGAGACCCTGGCCCGGGTGGGCGCTGGTGTTGTTGTCCTTCTGGGAGGTGTCCCACAGCCAGATCAGCAGGCCGTTCTGGTACGGGTAGTGCTCGACCCACCCGTCCTTCGGAGCCTTGAAGCCGAAGTTGTACGGGCCGACCTTGAGGGTCTTGTCGTACGACACGTACTGGCGGTTCTCGGCCAGGTAGTACTGCTCGTACTGCTTGGTGAAGGACTCGGCGATGCGGGAGAAGCCCTTCGAGGTCCAGCCCGCGTCGTCGCCCTCGGCGTTGTCCGTGAACAGCGCCGTACCGTCCGCCGTGACCGTGATCGCGTCGGCCGCGAAGCCCTTGCCGCCCGCGCCGCCGTCCGTCTGGTAGCGGAAGCGGACGTCGATCTTCTTGCCGGCGTACGCGTCGAGCGGGTACACGAGCTTCTTGTACGCGCCGGAGGTGCCGGTCAGCGCCGGCTTGTCGCCCGCGTCGCGCGGAACGGCCTTGCCGTCGGCGGTGCCGTCCACCGGCGTCCAGTTGGCGCCGCCGTCCGTCGACACCTCGGCGTAGAGGTAGTCGTAGCCGGTCTCGATGTCCCACCAGCCCGAAAGCTCCAGGGAGGCCTTGGACTTGCCGGTCAGGTCCACCGGGCGGGACAGGGTGTTCTTGAGGTCGTCACCCATGTCGCTCCACCACTGCTTGGAGCCCTCGGCGGGCTTCACGACGGTGGTGGTGACGGCCTTCTTCGGCAGCTCGACGACGAGCGCCTGCGGCCGCTTGGTGTTGTACTCCGAGACACCCAGCTTGTGGGTGGACGCCTTCGCGGCCTTGCCCTTGGTGTAGTTGAGCCAGCCCAGCTGGAGCTTGTCCCAGGCGGTCATGTCACCGGGCAGGTCGCCGATGGAGTCCTTGCCGGTGCCGAGCCAGGAGCCCGCCGACATCAGGGTCCAGTAGCCGGTCGAGTTCTCGCCCTTGCCCGAGGTGTCGTAGTGGTCGGGCAGACCGAGGTCGTGACCGTACTCGTGGGCGAAGACACCGAGGCCGCCGTTCTCCGGCTGCATGGTGTAGTCGCCGACCCAGATACCGGTGTTGCCCACCTGGGTGCCGCCGGACCGGTTGTTCGCCGGGCCGGTCTTGCCCGCGTCGGTGCCGTACGCGTACCAGCGGTGCGCCCACAGGGCGTCGGGGCCCTGGGCGCCGCCGCCGGCGGACTCGTCCTCACCGGCGTGGACGATCTGGAAGTGGTCGATGTAGCCGTCGGCCTCGTTGAAGTTGCCGTCGTTGTCGAAGTCGTACCGGTCCCACTGGTCGTAGCCGGACAGGTCCGCCTTGATCTGCGCGTCGGTACGGCCCTTGGCCTTCTGGTCGGCGACCCAGGCGGTGACGCCGTCGCGGACCGTGTCCCAGACGTTGGCGCAGTTGGAGTCGCCGCAGTAGTTGGAACCGTAGCGGGCCTCGTTGTAGTCGACCTTGACCCAGTCGGAGACGCCGCCCTCGACCGAGTAACGGCCCGAGGAGGTCTTCTCGTAGTAGGTCTTCAGGGACTCCTTCTGCTGACCGGTCTTCTTGTCCTTACCGGTGCCGAAGTAGAGGTCCTGGAAGTGCTTCTGGTTGTAGTCCGCCTGCCAGGCCGTGGAGTTGTCCAGCTTGGGGTCGGGCTTGGCTATCTTGTTGTGCAGGGGGCCGGGCGCTCCGCCGTACTTCTTCACCGGCGCCTCGGGTCCGTCCGGACCGTCGGGGTCGAACATCGTGGTGTCGTCGACCTTGTCGCCGAACTCCACCAGGATCGTGAAGATCTTGTCCGTCTTCTCCCGGCCGAGCTCGACGTACTTCTTGTCGCCGAGCTTGACGACCTGGGAGCCACCGCGCTTCTGCACGGTCGCGTCGCCGGATATGACCTGCTCCAGAGCGGCTTCGCGCTGCTGCTCCTGCTGCTTGCTGAAGGGTCCGTCGAGGTCGTGCTCGACGTGGTCCTTCTGCGGCGCCGGGTCACGGCGCTCGATGCTCGCGGGCGCCGTGGAGCCCTGGTCCTCGGCCTGTGCGCTGGTGAACGCCGAGGCCGAGGCGGCCGTGGCCGCCAGAGCCACGAGCACCGCGGACGTTCTGATCGTCCGTCGCTTGATGGTCACTTGAATTGGTCCTCCCCCGCGCTACCGTTCGCAGCCGGACTCATGTGGGGTCGTCCGGGCGCGGTACACGCGTCACAAGTGACGACATTCGACCGGAGTTGCCGGAGAAAAGACAGACCTTGACTTGAACAGGCCAACTGCACTATGCAGGAGCACAGTTCCGTTATCCGGACGAGCCGCAGACCGGCCAACGGGCGCACGTATCAGGCCACTTGATGCATCGAATGACTCCGTGCGCCCCCGATGCACCAGCACCGTGGGTTAGGTCACGCTTACCACCCGTTCCCGCCGGGCATCCATCGCCGTACAGTCCCTTGTCAGTGCGACCGCGTTGAGAGCCAGCCCCCGACGTCCCGAGGACGGATACCGTCATGCCGCGTCCGACTGCCGCACAGCTCGCCTACGGTTCGGCCACCGTCGTCTTCTCGACCCTCGCGCTGCTGTTGCTGACGCGGACCGCCCACCCCGTCGGCGTCGCCGCCATCGGCGTTGCGTCCATGGCGCTCGGACTGCTGGTCGCGGTGGCCCTGCCGATGGGCCGGGCCGCACAGGCGGCGAGGGCCGCTCAGGCCGCGCGCACCGCCCGCGTGAAACATGCCGCGGCTTCCGCCGACGGTCTCACCAACCGGGTGCCCGGGCCCCGCGCCCGCGTCGGCGCCGAGGCCAGGGTCGGCGAGCACTCGCTACGCCGCTGACACCACCACGGTCTTGCCGGCCTTGTCGTGCAGGCCCTGTTTGTAGGGCTTGTCGGTCAGGATCGTGATGATGATGACGAGCCACCAGATACAGAAGCAGCAGACGAGCGCCGGCACCCACAGCACCACGGCACGCAGCAGCGAGGAGCCGGTGTCCGGCACGCTCCCGTCGTTGAGCATCGCGACCCGCAGCTTCATCAGCTTCTTGCCGACGGTCTGGCCGTTCCTCTTGACCATGAGGGTGTCGTAGCCGACGTAGGCGACCAGGGAGATCAGCGACCACAGCCACTGTCTGCCCGTGTTCAGGTCGCCCGCGATGTCGTCCCAGGTGTCGCCGTTCGCGTCGACGCCCCAGCCGCCGAAGATCAACGACAGCAGGAACAGCGGGATGAACACGATCAGCGCGTCGATGACCCGGGCGAGGAACCGCCGGCCGAACTCCGCCAGCGGCGGCATCCCGGCAAGGGGATCGACCCCGCCGTAGGGACCGCCCGGACCGCCGCCGTAGGGACCGCCCGGTCCTCCGCCGTACGGCCCGCCGGGCCCGCCGCCGCCGTAGGGATCGCCCGCGCCGGGGCGGCCGCTTCCGTACGGGTCACCACCCTGCCCGCCGTACGGCGAACCCGGCGGCGGCCCCTGTCCGGAACCGGGCGGCGGCCCCGGAGGAGGCTCCTGCGGACCGCCCGCCGACGGCGGCGTGGGGTCCTGCGGCTTCTTGAGGAAAGGGTCGTCCTCGGGCGGCTGGCCCGGCGTCGGCGCGTCGTTGCTCATGGGGGCAGTGCACCGCGCCGAGCGGGTGCCCGCAACGGCTCGCGTGCCGTTCGGGGGACCCCCGCGCGCGCCGGTCCGGACGGGTCAGCCGGTGACGAAGGTGTGCGCCGCCTTGTCGTGCCAGCACTGCCGCCAGGGCCGGTCGAACAGACACCACAGGACGTTGACGACGCCGACCGCGATGACGCCGAGCACGCCGTAGACGAGCCAGCGGCGCAGCGCGGCACCGAACGACGGAGGGTCGTGGGACTCGATGTCCATGACCGACAGACCGCAGACCTTCTTGCCCAGCGTGCGGCCCCACTTCGCCGTCGGCAACGCCTCGTACAGCACCCCGAACACCAGCAGGGCGCCCAGGATGATCGCGAGATGGACGGAGGTGGTGCCGTCGATCAGCCAGACGGTGACCGTCTCACCGGACTGCTTCGCCGCGTCGATCTTGTCGTTGATGTGCGCGAGCGCCTGCGAGCCGACCGGTACGGCCACGGCTCCGACGACCGCGCCGAGCAGCACGGTGTCGATCAGCCGGGCGGCGAACCGCTTGCCCAGCGAGGCCGGGCGGGCCGACGCCTGCGCCTGGGCGGCCGCGAGGAAGGGGTCGTTGACCGGCGGCTTCCAGGGGGTGACGGGCGGGTCGTTGTCGGTCTCCCGGGCGAGTCGGTGGACCTGCTGCGCCCAGGAGGCCGAACCGCCGCCGGGGCCGTCGGTCATGGGAGCGTGGCCGGCCCGCTCGGGTGCCTGCTGCTGCGGCACGTCCGGCGTCTGCGGCGTCTGCGGCTGAGCGGGTGCGGACGCGCCGGGGGTCATGGACCGGACGCTGAGACCCTCGTCGGTCCGTCCCGCGGCCGCGGCGGCGGCCCGCAGGGCGCGGATCGTCACGGTGTGGTCGACCGGGGGCTGAGCCTGCGGGCCTTGCGGCGCCGAAGGGTCGGCGGTGCCGGCGTCGGCGGCGACTCCCTGACGGGAGCGCATGGCACGGATGGCGGCGGTGTTGTCCGTCCGGGACTCACCGGCGTCGTCCCCGCCGAGGGAGCGCACGCCGGGCAGCGCGCCGCCGGTCGGGTCGCCGGCCTGGGACGGAAGCCGCGGGTCCGCGGGGACGCCCGCCGCCGGTCCGCCGTGGGCGGCCGGGGTGCGCGGGTCCTGGGGACCGCCCCACGAGACCCGGTTGTCGCGGTCGCCGCCGAAGCCGGTCTGCCGGGAGGTGTCGGCGGCCCAGGCGGTCGCGGGTTCCGGACGGGAGGGCTGGTCGGACGGCTCCTCGTCGAAGAAGTGCGGTCCGGTCTCCTCGACCCGGGCTGCCGGGGTCTGTTCGGGGGCTGCCTGGCCGGGCCCCGGATCCATCGCCTCACCGGCGTTCGGAGCGGGCCGGCTCGTGCCGGGCACCCAGGCAGCGCCGTTCCAGTACCGGACGTATCCGGGGATGGACGGATCCGGGTAGTAGCCGGGCGTCGGACTTCCGTCGCCGGTGGCCGGGGTGGGGGCGCTCATCACCGTGGTCCCGTATCTCCTCGAGAGCCTCAATACAAGGCACCACATCTATCAGACCCTTGAGTGTCCCCGGGCCGGTCCCGGCGTAACGACCACTTTCCGGTCACCCTCCGATCACAGAAAGTTGTTCCCCGAACCCGCGTCATAGCCGGCGGGGACCGCGCTCTCCCCTTGCAGGGCCCGCCCACGGGCCTCGTACCCGAAGGGAAGAGCACTGTCATGCACTCAGTGGTGGAACGCGAACTGGAGCTGAAACTCGTACTGTCGCCCGAGCGGAGCGTCCCCGTTCCGGCCCGGCTGACCTATCGCACGGACGATCCGTACGCCGTGCACGTCACTTTCCACGTCGGCTCCGACAGTCCGGTCAAGTGGACCTTCGCACGGGAGCTGCTGGTGGAGGGGGTGTTCCGGCCGTGCGGCCACGGCGATGTCCGGGTCTGGCCGACCAAGGTCGACGGCAGAAACGTCGTCCTGATGGCGCTCAGCTCACCGGACGGCGACGCGCTGCTGGAGGCGGTGGCCACGGTGGTGTCGGCCTGGCTGGAGCGGACGCTGCGGGTGGTTCCCCCGGGCTCCGAGTCCGAGCGGCTGGGCATCGACGACGGTCTCGCCGAGCTGCTGGCGCCCACCCCGGCCGACGATCTGTGGCTGCGCAGCCCCTGGCCGTCGGACGAGTCGCAGGAGGGCGACGCCCATGCGTGAGAGGGATCAGACGTAGGTATGGGTGATGAACTCGATGGAGTGGCCGTCGGGGTCGTCGATGTACACCCCGCGGCCACCGAACAGGTGGTTGATCCGCTGCGGCTCGGCGTGCGCCGGGTCGGCCCAGTACGGCAGTTCCCGCTCCGTGATCCGCGCGAAGATCGCGTCGAACTCCTCCTCGGAGACGAGGAACGCCAGATGCTGGGAGACGATCTCGGCGTCCCCGCTCCGGTCGTAGTAGTCGAGCGTGACCCCGCCGCTCAGGGCGACACTCGCGAAGGGGCCGAAGGCCTTCGGCTCGGGTTCGTCGATGAGTTCGGTGAGAAAGCGGGCGGCGGCGAAGCGGTCACGGGCATGGACGATGGTGTGGTCGAGGCGTGCGGGCACGGCTGCCTCCTCCTGGGCGCTTGCCCGGCGGCAGGACCGCCGGGCCGATGTCTCCACGCTAGGACCACGGGGACGGCCGGGCATCGGCCATCGGTCCGACGGCCCGGCAGACCTTGGACCGAGGACCCGGGGCTCAGAAGAGCTTGCCGGGGTTGAGGATGCCGAGCGGGTCGAAGGTGGCCTTGATGCCGCGCTGCAACTCCACTCCCACCGGCCCGAGTTCGCGCGCGAGCCACTCCTTCTTCAGAACGCCGACGCCGTGCTCGCCGGTGATCGTGCCGCCGAGTTCGAGGCCGAGCGCCATGATCTCGTCGAACGACTCGCGGGCCCTTCGGGACTCGTCGGCGTCGGTGTGGTCGAAGCAGACGACGGGGTGGGTGTTGCCGTCTCCCGCGTGGGCGCAGACGCCGATGGTGAGGTCGTACTTCTCCGCGATGCCGGCCGTGCCCTCCAGCATCGCGCCGAGCTTCGAGCGCGGTACGCAGACGTCGTCGATCATGGTCGCCGTCTTCACGGTCTCCAGCGCGGTGAGCGACATCCTGCGCGCCTGGAGGAGCAGTTCCGACTCGGCGACCGTGTCGGCCGGGACGACCTCGGTGGCACCCGCGGCCTTGCACAGCACTCCGACGGCGGCGAGGTCGGCGGCCGGCTCCGGGGTGTCGAAGGCGGCCAGCAGCAGGGCCTCGGTCGTCTCGGGCAGCCCCATGTTCGCCATGGCGTTGACCGCCCGCAGCGTCGTGCGGTCCATGAGCTCCAGCAGCGACGGGGTGTGGCCGCGCTCCATGATCGCGCAGACCGCGTCGCAGGCGGCCGCCGCCGAGTCGAACTCCGCCGCCAGCACCAGCTGGGCGGGCGGCTGCGGCCTGAGGGCCAGCACCGCTTTGACAACGATGCCGAGGCTGCCCTCGGAGCCGACGAAGAGCCTGGTGAGGTCGTAGCCCGCGACGCCCTTGGCGGTGCGGCGGCCGGTGCTCAGCAGCCGGCCGTCGGCGAGGACGACGTCCAGGCCGAGCACGTACTCCGCGGTCACGCCGTACTTGACGCAGCACAGTCCGCCGGACGCGGTGCCGATGTTCCCCCCGATCGTGCACATCTCCCAGCTGGAGGGGTCCGGCGGGTAGTAGAGCCCGTGTTCGTTGACCGCGCGGGAGAGCACGGCGTTGACGACCCCGGGCTCCACGACGGCGATCCGGTCGACCGGACTGATCTCCAGGATCCGGTCCATTTTCGTGAGCGAGAGCACGATGCACCCGTCCGAGGCATTCGCGGCGCCGGACAGGCCGGTGCGGGCGCCCTGGGGAACGACCGGGACACGCAGTTCGGTCGCGGTGCGCATGACGTGCTGCACGTGTTCCACCGTGCGCGGGAGGACCACGACCGCGGGTGTGCCCGCCTCGCAGAAGCTCGCCATGTCGTGTCCGTACGACGCCGTCACATCCGGATCGGTGATGAGGGCATCGGCGGGCAGGCCGGAACGCAGCCGTTCGAGAAGATCGTCCATGGACCCAGCGTCGCACCAGGGGCCATCGGTGTGAACCCGTCTGCGTTCCGGTTCACAGGGCCGGGTGTGTTCTTCGTATTTACTGCTCGCTGACGCACAGTGAGCGCCATGAACAGCGAACATCTGAAGACCGCCGCGATCAGCACCCTGGTCGCCGCGACGCTGGTCACCGGAGTCGTCGTGCTGGTTCCCGCCCGCGACGAGCTGGGCCCCCGCCCGGCACCCGGCAGCCCCGGCGCCCGGGCGCTGGCCGCCACGGCGACGGGCATTCCGGCCGCCCTCGACGACCTGACCGCTCTGATCGCCGAGCGGGAGCGCTGGCTCCAGGCGCACCCCCGGGACGGGGACTCGTGGGCACTGCTCGGCTCCGCGTATGTGGAGCGGGGCATGCGGCTCGCCGACTGGACCGCGTTCCCGAAGGCCGAGAGCGCCCTGCACAGGTCTCTGGAGGCGCTGCCGGCGGAGGAGGGCAACACCGAGGCCCTCATCGGCCTCGCCACTCTGGCCAACGCCCGGCAGGACTTCGTCACCGCCCGCGCCCTGGCCGAGCGAGCGGTCAAGCAGCGGCCGAAGCGGTGGACGGCGTACCCGGCACTGATCGAGGCCTGCAACGGCCTCGGCGACTACAAGGCAGTCATCAAGGCGATGGACACCCTCACGTCGCTGCACACGGGGTCGCAGGCGCTGGGGCTGGCCGCGCGGGTCTACCGCAACCGCGGCTGGCGCGAGGACGCGGCAGCCACCGCGTACGACGCCGTGGGCAGCGCCTCGAACCGCGCGGAGAAGGCGGTCGCCCTCCAGCAGCTGGGCGATCTGGCCTGGGAGCGCGGGGAGCCGCAGGAGGCCGTCGAGGCCTACGACCGTGCCCTGAAACTCGCGCCGGACCACCACCCGGCCCTGGCGTCGCGGGCCCGCGCGCTGGCGGCACTCGGCCGTACCGACGAGGCCTTCCGCGACTACCAGGCGGCTCTGGAGGAGCTTCCGCTGCCGCAGTACGCCCTGGAGGCGGGCGAGTTGTACGAGTCGCTCGGGCTGAACGGGGACGCCCAGTCGCAGTACGAGCTGATGCGCACCTCGGCCACGAAGGCCGGCGAGCACGGCGTGAACCAGGAACTGGTGCTCGCGCTGTACGAGGCGGACCACGGCGACCCCGAGGCCGCCGTGCGCCGGCTCGAGGGCGAGTGGAACCGCAAGCACCGCAGCATCCAGGTCGCGGACGCGCTGGGCTGGGCCCTGTTCAAGGCGGGCCGGGCGAAGGAGGCGCTGCCGTACGCGAAGAGGGCGACGGACGAGGGCCTGCGCAGCCCGCAGTTCTCCTACCACCGGGGGGAGATCGAGCGGGAGCTCGGTCTGTGGGGTCCGGCCCGCCGGCACCTCGCGGAGGCGCTGCGGATCAATCCGCACTTCTCGCCGCTGCTGGCTCCGCTGGCCACGGACGCCCTCGCCGCGCTCGGGGAACTGCCGGACGGCGGTCCCAAGAAGGTGACCGGGGAGGAGCGGGACGCGGATCCCGTGCAGGGCGACGGGGTCACGGGCGGCCCGGTGAGGCCTAAGCAGGAACCCTCCGAGCGGGCCCGGTCGGGCAGCGCGACCCCGTCCGCCGACGGAGCGGGGACGGGGTACGGAGCAGGCGCGGGCACGGGCTCGTCCGGTACGGATGCCTCCGGTGCGGGATCGTCCGCGACCGGCTCCTCGGGCTCGCACTCCGGCGGTACGGGCCGGGGGACGAGCCAGGGCTCCGGTGCCGGGCAGCAGGCACCGCCGTCGCAGCAGTCCCCCGGGCAGTCCGCGGGCACCGCGCCGCGGCAGAACGCGAACGCCCAGCCGCCGGCGTCCGGCGGGCCCGGCAACGCGCGGCCGGGGGGCAACTGACCGTCGCGGGCGACCGGCCCCGGCGCAGAGCCGGGGTCAGCGGAGGGTGGCGTAGACGATGAGGTTGTCGACCGGGTGGCCCTGCGCGTCGAAGGCTCCGTCGCAGGTGATCAGCCGCAGCTCGCGGCCCGCCGTGCGGCCGTAGACCCGTTCGGTGGGAAAGGCCTGCTTGCTGACCGTCTCCGTGGCGGTGACGGTGAAGTGGGCGGTCGCTCCCGCGGCGTTGCGCACCGCTATGTCCGCGCCCCGGGCGATCTTCCGGAGGTCGTGGAAGACGGCGCGGCCGTGGCGGGTGTCGTTGTGACCGATGATCACGGCGGCCCCGCTGTCGCCCGGGACGGCCGCGCCGGTGTACCAGCCCGCGGTCATGCCCCGGTCCGCGGGCGGGACTTCGACGGTGCCGTCCCGGTTGAGGCCGAGTCGCATCAGCGGGCCGGTCACACCGATCGAGGGGATGCTCACCTCCACGGGGTCGGCTTTCCGCTTCGGGGCGGGGTCGGCCTTCTGCTGACGGGCGGGATCGGAGGGCGCTGTGGCGGAGGCGCGCGGTGTGCCCGCGGCCGGGTCCTCGTCGGCCGCCGCGGAGCAGCCGGTGACGGCGGCGAGAAGGGCGAGGGCGAGGGCGGTGGCACGAAGGGGACGGGCGGGTGCGCGGGACGCGCCGGTCCGCGCCTGCCCGAAGGCGGGCTGACCGGGACGGTGCGGCGGGGTCATCGGAACTCCTGAGGCGGCAGAGGTCCGCGGGGGCGGCGCCGTGAGCGGCGACCACCCCCGCGGCGGGGTGGGTCAGCCGTGGCGACGGCCCGCCGTACGACGGCGGATCACGACGGCACCGGCGCCCGCGAGCAGCGCGACTCCGGCTGCCGATCCGGCGAGAGCGGTGCTGTTGCCGCTCCCGGCGCCGGCGGGCTGCTCCCCCGCGTCGACACCACCGCGCGGCAGACGGCCGGGCCGCTCCTGCGCCGGGGCGGGCTTGTCACCCGCGTCGACACCACCGCGCGGCAGACGGCCGGTTCCCTTCTGCGCGGGGGCGGGGGTGGGCGCCGCTTCGCGCACCGGCTGCGAGGGGCGGTCCGCGGTCGGCTTGGCGGGAGCCGGGGTCGAGTCGGCGAAGGCGCCGCCGGCCGGGACGATCATTGCCGCGGTCGCGGCGGTGGCGACGGCGAGGACACGCAGGGAGAGGCGGTGGGACATGAATGTGGCTCCATTCCAGCTCGGACCAGGGATGCCGGGACGGCGTCGCAACGCGGCGTCCGGCATGGGCGTCAGGCTGTCCTGAAGTTGTGAGGAAGCTGTCAGATCGCTGTGATGGGCGTATCAGGGTTGCCGGGGGCCTCCCGCCGGCCAGGGACGGGCGGGCTCACCGGGAGCCGGAGCGTGAACACCGACCCCTGCCCCTCGGTGCTGGCCGCCTCTGCCGAACCGCCGTGCCCTTCCGCCAGTTTGCGCACGATCGCCAGTCCGAGACCGCTGCCGCCGGTGCGCCGGCTGCGCGACTTCTCCGCGCGCCAGAAACGGTCGAAGACGTACGGCAGGTCGTCCGCCGGGATACCGCTGCCGGTGTCGGCGACCTCCACGGCCACCTCGTCCCCGCCGTCGGAGCCCCGGGCGCGCAGGGTGACGGTGCCGCCGGTCCCGGTGTGGCGCAGGGCGTTGGAGACGAGGTTGCCGACGGCCTGCCGCAGCCGCACGGGGTCCGCGGTCAGCGCCGGTGTGCCGCCGGGCACCGAGACCGCCAGCGTGACACCGGCCGTCTCCGCCCGTGCCTGGTGCGCGGCCGCGACCTGGCCGAGCAGCTCGTCGATCTGTACCGGCTCGGGGTGCAGGCGCAGGGCGCCCGCGTCGGCCTCGGCCAGGTCCTGGAGGTCGTCGATGATGTGCTGGAGCTGCACCGCCTCCTCCAGCAGCGAGGACACGAACGCCGGGTCGGGGTCGGCGAGTCCGTCCTCGGCCGCCTCCAGCCAGCCGCGGATGTTGCTCAGCGGGGTGCGCAGTTCGTGCGCGACGTCGCTGACCATGGCCCGGCGCTGGGCCTCCAGCCGGGCGCGGTGGGCGGACATGTCGTTGAACGCCGCGGCCAGCCGCCCGATCTCGTTGTCCGCGGTGACCGCCACCGGCGCCGTCGTCTCGCCGTCCTTCATCCGCTGCGCCGCCCCGGTCAGCGCGCGCAGCGGCCGCACGAGGCGGGTGGCGGCGAGCAGGGAGGCGCCGACGGTGAGGGCGAGGACGAGGGCTGCGGCGCCCGCGATGCGTGCGGTGTTCGCGGGGGAGAGGTCGAAGCCGGGGACGGTGGTGCTGTCGGGGTCGCCGATGAACAGCAGCGCGGGCGAGGAGACGTAGGAGCTGAGCTGTTCGCGTCGGGCGGTGCCCACGCAGGAGGCGATGGCCCGGTCCTCCAGGCTGCCCGCCGGGCCGCGTACGACCGGCGCGGGCTCGGCCGGCGCGGGCTCGCCCGGGGTGGGCAGTCCGCCGGATTCCGCGGACTGGCGCGGGACCGGGCGGGCCTCGGTGTCGCGCTTCCAGGACAGGTCCAGGCCGAGCCGGACGCCCGCGCGGCCCTGCCGGTCCAGGCAGGCGTCGGCCAGTTTGTTGAGGGTGGCGAGCGCGGCGCGTTCGCTGCGGGTGGGTTCGTCCAGGACGTCGAGCGGGCAGCGGGTGCCCTCGATCCGGTCGATGTCGTTGCCGACGACCTGGATACGGGGGCGGCCGCTGGGAGTTCGCAGGATGTCCGAGGCCAGTCCGTACTCGCGCAGACAGCTCACGACCCTGTCGGCGGTCTTCTGCAGCTGTGCCCCTTCGGCGGCGGGCAGCCGGAACGGTCCCACCGCACGCGGGTCGATACGGTCCGCCGGGCCGCCGCCGCTCTGCTCGGTCGCGGGGGTGAGCGCGCTGTCGGCGGAGAGCGGGTCGACGACGGCCGAGGGCTGGGGCGGCAGCGCGGGCGGTGTCTTCTCGGTCGCGGAGTCGGCGATGGGGGCACGGCTCTGCGTGGTCAGCGCGATGCGTCGGCCGTACTTCCGGGCCAGCGCCCGCACGGCCGGCTCGACACCGTCCCACTGCGGGTGCGTCGCCGCGCGGCCGAGCAGCGCGTGGTAGATCCGGGCGTCGTCGGTGAGGTTCTGGCCCTGCTCCTGCCTGATGGCACCGGAGGTGGTCTGCACGGCCAGCCAGGCGGTCGCCGCCACCGAACAGGCGGCCACCAGCGCGGAGACGGCGAGCAGACGGCCCAGCAGACTCTTGCGCAGCGGCAGCCGCCGCTCGCCGCGGCCGGGCTGCCGCTCACGGCTACGGAACCGCACGGCCGGCGCCCTTCGCCGGGTCCGCGAGCTTGTAGCCGACGCCGAAGACGGTCAGGAGGCGGGCGGGCCGCCGCGGGGCGGGCTCGATCTTCTTGCGCAGATTCATGATGTGCACGTCGACGGTCCGGTCGCCGATGTAGCGGGCGTAGCCGTGCAGTTCCTCCAGGAGCCGCTGCCGGGTGAAGACGCGTCCCGGCTCGGCGGCCATCGCGGCCAGGATGCGGAACTCACCGGGCGTGCACTCGACGCGTGCGCCGTCGACGCTCACCTCGTGGCGGTGCGGGTCGACGACGAGGGTGCCCACCGCGAGGACGGGCTCGGCCGCCGGCCGCGCGGCGGGCGGACGGGTCCGGCGCAGCAGCGTACGGACCCGCGCCATCAGTTCGCGCGGGCTGTAGGGCTTGGTCATGTAGTCGTCGGCCCCGAGGTCGAGGCCGAGCAGCAGATCGTCCTCGGTGGAGCGGGCGGTGAGCATCAGAACCGGCAGTTCGTACGTCTCCGCCCGCAGGATGCGCAGGACGTCCAGACCGTCGGTCTTCGGCATCATCACGTCGAGGACGAGCAGGTCGGGCGCTCTGTGGCGGATCTCCTCCACGGCGGCGCGGCCGTCGCGTACGAGCGTGACCGTGTGGCCCTCGCGTTCCAGATAGCGGCGGACCAGTTCGGCCTGCTTCTCGTCGTCCTCGGCGACCATGACATGTGCGCTCACGCCGCGATCGTAAGCAGTCGGAAGCGGTCGGCAGGCACGAAGTGCCGGACAGGCCTGCTGTGCAGGCCTGTCCGGCACCGGGATCGTGGTCCGGTATTCCCTACCGGGACTCGACGGCTCAGAGGTTGCCGCGCTTCTCCTGCTCGCGCTCGATCGCCTCGAAGAGCGCCTTGAAGTTGCCCTTGCCGAAGCCCATCGAGCCGTGCCGCTCGATCATTTCGAAGAAGACGGTCGGCCGGTCCTGGACCGGCTTGGTGAAGATCTGCAGCAGATAGCCGTCTTCGTCACGGTCGACGAGGATCTTCAGCTCGCGCAGGGTCTCGACCGGCACCCGGGTCTCGCCGGCCCACTCGCCGAGGGTGTCGTAGTACGAGTCGGGGGTGTCGAGGAACTGAACTCCGGCCGCCCGCATGGCCCGTACCGAGGAGACGATGTCGTTCGTGGCGAGCGCGATGTGCTGGACGCCGGCTCCACCGTAGAACTCGAGGTACTCGTCGATCTGCGACTTCTTCTTCGCGATCGCCGGCTCGTTGATCGGGAACTTCACCTTCAGGGTGCCGTCGGCGACGACCTTCGACATGAGCGCGGAGTACTCGGTGGCGATGTCGTCGCCCACGAACTCCTTCATGTTGGTGAAGCCCATGACCTTGTTGTAGAAGGCCACCCACTCGTTCATCCTGCCGAGTTCGACGTTGCCGACGCAGTGGTCGATCGCCTGGAAGGTGCGCTTGGCGGGCGGCTCGACCATGGGGGCGGTGGCCACGTAGCCCGGCAGGTAGGGGCCGTCGTAGCCGGAGCGGTCGACCAGGGTGTGCCGGGTCTTGCCGTACGTCGCGATCGCGGCGAGGACGACCGTGCCGTGCTCGTCCTTGAGCTCGTAGGGCTCGGTGATGCCGCGGGCACCGTGCTCGGTGGCGTACGCGTACGCGGCCCGGGCGTCCGGCACCTCGATGGCCAGGTCGATGACGCCGTCGCCGTGCTCGGCGACATGACCGGACAGGAACGCACCCCACTCGGTGGAGGCCTTGATGACGGAGGTGAGGACGAAGCGCGCCCCGCCGTTCTCCAGCACATAGCTCGCCGTCTCGCGGTTGCCGTTCTCCGGCCCGGAGTAGGCGACGACCTTCATGCCGAAGGCGGTCGAGTAGTAGTGGGCGGCCTGCTTGGCGTTGCCGACGGCGAAGACGACCGCGTCCATTCCCTTGACCGGGAAGGGGTCGGCCTCGCGCGCGGTGGTCGGGTGCTTGATGGTCTCAGTCATGAGCGCAGGCTCTCTCCGTTCCACAAGGTGCGCAATAGTTCGTGATTCCCCTGGTCAATCTGTACAGCCTGAGAGCAGTATGGAGGGGCTTTCTGTACAGGATGCCCATCCCGGGGGTGCGCCATGGCGATCGATCATCTGGACGGCCGGCTCATCGTGCTGCTGGCCCGTGAGCCGCGCATCGGCGTGCTGGAGGCGTCCCGTCGGCTGGGGGTCGCCCGCGGCACCGTGCAGGCCCGGCTGGACCGGCTTCAGTCGAATGGAGTCATCCGCGGACTGGGACCCGACGTCGACCCCGCGGCCCTCGGCTATCCCGTCACCGCCTTCGCGACCCTGGAGATCAAGCAGGGCCAAGGCGCCGATGTCAGGGCCCATTTGGCGGGTGTGCCCGAGGTGCTGGAGCTGCACACGACCACCGGGCACGGCGACATGCTCTGCCGTCTGGTGGCGCGGTCCAACGCCGATCTTCAGCGGGTGATCGACCGGGTTGTCGGTTTTGATGGCATCGTGCGGGCCTCCACGGCGATCGTCATGGAGAACCCTGTGCCCCTGCGGATCATCCCGCTGGTGGAGCAGGCCGCGGAGGACGAACCAGCCTGAGTGGAGCGCGCGTGAGCTTCTGGGAGTATGTGGCCACCCGGCACCAGCAGCTGCTCACGGACGCCTTTCAGCAGGCCAGCCTGGTCTTCCAGTGCATGGTCATCGCCACTCTGCTCGGCATCCTCATCGGCGCGATCACCTATCGCAGCACCTGGGCGGGAAATCTGGCGATCCTGTCCACGGCCACCGTCCTCACCGTCCCCTCACTGGCCCTGATCGGTCTGCTGATCCCGGTGGTGGGTCTCGGGGTGGCGCCCGCGGTGATCTCCCTGACCCTGTACGGGCTGCTGCCGATCGTGCGCAACTCCGTCGTGGGGCTGCGCGGCGTGGATCCGTCGCTGGTGGACGCCGCGAAGGGCATCGGGATGTCCCGGGCCGCGCGCATGTTCCGGGTCGAGCTGCCTCTCGCCTGGCCCCCGATCCTCACCGGCATCCGTGTCTCCACACAGATGCTGATGGGCATCGCCGCGGTCGCCGCGTACGCCTCCGGGCCCGGCCTCGGCAACGAGATCTTCCGCGGCATCGCCTCGCTGGGCAGCGCCAACGCCATCAACCAGGTGCTCGCGGGCACCATCGGCATCGTCATCCTCGCGCTGCTCTTCGACGCGGCGTACGTCCTGATCGGGCGCCTGACCATCTCCAGGGGGATCCGTGACTGAGACATCCGGCGCGGGCATCCAGCTGGAGAACCTGAGCAAGCGCTACCCCGGCAATCCGAACCCGGCCGTCGACAACGTCTCGATGGAGATCAAGCCGGGCGAGACGGTGATCCTGGTGGGGCCCTCCGGCTGCGGGAAGTCGACCACGCTGAAGATGATCAACCGGCTGATCGAGCCGTCGTCGGGCCGCATCAGGATCGGCGACGAGGACGTCACCGACATGGATCCGGTGAAGCTGCGGCGCAAGGTCGGCTACGCGATCCAGTCCTCCGGCCTCTTCCCGCACATGACCGTCGCGGAGAACATCGCGCTCGTACCGAAGATGCTCGGCTGGGCGAAGCCGAAGGTCAGAGCCCGGGTCGAGGAGATGCTCGACCTGGTCGGACTCGATCCGCGTGAGTTCCACGGCCGGTATCCGCGCCAGCTGTCCGGCGGTCAGCAGCAGCGGGTGGGCGTCGCGCGGGCGCTCGCCGCCGACCCCCCGGTACTGCTGATGGACGAGCCGTTCGGAGCGGTCGACCCGATCACCCGCGACCATCTCCAGGACGAACTGATCCGGCTCCAGCACGAGTTGCACAAGACGATCGTGTTCGTCACCCACGACTTCGACGAGGCGATCAAGCTCGGCGACCGCATCGCCGTGCTGCGGGAACAGTCGCACATCGCCCAGTTCGACACCCCCGAGGCGATCCTCACCAACCCGGCCGACGACTTCGTCTCCGGATTCGTGGGCGCCGGCGCGGCGCTCAAGAGGCTCAATCTGACCCGCGTACGGGATGTCGAGATCGCGGACTTCCCGACCGTGACCGTGGACGACCCCCTCCAGTCCATCTTCAACAGGCTCCGCACCGAACTGCACAACGAGCTGCTGATGCTGGACCGGCGGGGGCGTCCCTACAAGTGGCTGAGGCGCGGCGACCTGATGCGTGCCAAGGGCTCGCTGGCCCGTGCGGGGCAGTTGGTGCACGACACGGTGACCCGGGACGCGACCCTGCACGACGCGCTGGAGGCCGTGCTGACCGACTCCGGCGGGCGGGTGGCGGTGACCGGACGGCGCGGCGAGTTCATCGGTGTGGTCGACATGGAGACCCTGATGAACTCCGTGCAGGAGCTGCTGGAGGCCGACCGGCTGGCGGCCATCGAGCACCAGCACAATCTGGAGGAACTGCGCCACCACCGCACGGAACAGGAGCTGGAGGGAGGCGCATGAGTACCGCTCCCGAACGCCCGCCGGGCGAACACGACGTCGGGGGCCACGCCTTCCGCGACGAGGAGGAGGAGCCCACTCCCCCGCCGGCCCCGCCCTCCCGGCGTATCACCTGGCAGAAGCTGGTGTTCCTGCCGTCCGTCGTCGCCCTCGTCCTGCTGGCCACCTGGCTGTGGTACTCCAACATCCAGCTCGACGCGATCGCCGAGAACTCGCTGTCCGGCGGCAACGTCCAGCTGCGGCTGTGGCAGCACATCCAGCTGACCGCGATCTCCACCTTCTGGGTGCTCATCATCGCCATCCCGCTGGGCATCGCACTGACCCGGCGGGGCCTGACCAGGGCTGCGCCGCCTTTCGTCGTGTTCGCCAACATCGGCCAGGCGACCCCGGCGATCGGCCTGCTGGCGCTGCTGGTGATCTGGCTGGGCATCGGCGCGTCGACCGCGATCGTCGGCATGGTGATCTACGCCATCCTTCCGGTGCTCTCCAACACGGTCGCGGGCCTGCGGGCGATCGACCCCCAGCTGGTGGAGGCGTCCCGCGGTATCGGCATGTCGGGGACCGGGACCCTGCGCAAGGTCGAACTGCCGCTGGCCGTGCCGCTGATCCTGGCCGGGGTGCGCACCGCGCTCGTCCTCAACGTCGGCACGGCGACGCTGGCCACCTTCGTCGGCGGCGGCGGCCTCGGCGACCTGATCACCTCCGGCATCCAGACGCAGCGGATGCCGGTCCTCATCATCGGTTCGGTGCTCACGGTGGCGCTCGCCCTCATGGTGGACTGGCTGGCCTCGCTGGTCGAGCTGACGCTGACGCCGCGCGGACTGGAGAGCTGATGCGGTATCCGCGGAGGTCTCCGAAGACGCGGGCGTCCGTGAGGACACGACCGTCCGTGAGGACACGACCGTCCGTGCGGACGTCGCTGACCGGCGCCGTCGCCCTCGCTCTGGTACTGGCCGGCTGCGGCCTCAAGAGCGGCTCCCCGCTGGTCGACGACGTGGTGCCGGGCTCGGTCGGCCGGGGTGAACCGCTCAAGGGCGCGTCCCTGACGGTCACGTCGAAGAACTTCAGCGAGAACATCGTCCTGGGCCAGATGATCGGCCTGATCTTCAAGGCGGCCGGCGCCGAAGTGCTGGACCGCACCAATCTGCCCGGCTCCATCAGCGCCCGCGAAGCGATCATCAACGGCGACGCGGACGCGATGTACGAGTACACGGGCACGGCCTGGATCACCTATCTCGGCAACGAGAAGCCCATCGTGGATCCGCAGCAGCAGTGGCAGGCGGTGCGCGACGCCGACCGGCGCAACGGTGTCACCTGGCTTCCGCAGTCCCGGCTCAACAACACGTACACGCTGGCGATCAGCAAGAAGAACAACGCCAAGTACCGGCTCAGGACGCTGTCGGACGTCGCCGCGCTGTCGCAGAAGGACCCGTCGGCGGTGACGGTCTGCGTGGAGAACGAGTTCGCTGCCCGCGAGGACGGGCTGCTGGGCATGGAGAAGGCGTACGGGATGAAGATCCCGGCGGGGAACATCCAGAAGATGGACGCCGGGATCATCTACACCCAGGTCTCCAAGTCCGACTCGTGCCTGCTGGGCGAGGCGTTCACGACCGACGGCCGGATCACGTCGCTGAACCTCGACACGCTCCAGGACAACAAGCACTTCTTCCCCAACTACAACGCCGCCCCCGTGATCCACACCGCCACGATCGAGGCGTGGCCGGCGATCGCCGGCCTGCTGAACCCCCTGAGTGCGCGGCTGACGACGGCGATCGCCCAGGAGCTGAACGCCAAGGTCGACGTGGAGGGTGAGGACCCGCACGAGGTGGCGAAGGACTGGCTGATCGAGGAGGGGTTCATCAAGGAGGGTTAGGGCCTGTTGCTCGGGCGGGGGCCCGTGGGCGGCCGCCGCGGCCGCCGCGGCCGCCGCGGCCGCCGAAACTTACCAAGCACTCTTTGCAAAGAAGTGCTTGCAAGCATCTTGTTGCAAAGCTACCTTTGCAACATGACCGAGCCCGATCCCCGCCCGATCCGCCATCTCGATCCGCGATCCCTGCGCGGTCTCGCCCACCCCCTGCGGATGCGCCTGCTCAAGACACTGCGCCACGACGGCCCCGCCACCGCCTCCCAACTGGCGGAGCGGCTGGGCGAGTCGAGCGGTGCGACCAGCTACCACCTGCGTCAGCTCGCCGCCCACGGCTTCGTCGAGGACGACCCCGAACGCGGCAAGGGCCGCGAGCGATGGTGGCGGGCGGTGGTCGAGGGCACGATGTTCGACGAGTCCCTCTACAGCGACCCCGATCCCGCGGTGCGCGGGGCGGCCGACCTCTTCATGCACGAGGTCGCCACCCACCACACCGAGGAGGTCGGCACCTGGCTGGGCACGTCGCGGGAGTGGCCGGAGGACTGGCGCCGCAGCTCCGACCTCAGCGACTTCACCCTCCGCCTCACGCCCGCGCAGGCGAGAGAGCTCAACGACAAGCTGCACGCGGTCATCGAGAGCTACCGCGATCTGGCGCCCGGCCCGGAGGCCGAGGACGCCGCTCAGGTCCGTATGCACCTGCACTCCTTCCCGCGCACCACCGCCTGAAAAGGACATCCGGCATGCATCCCGACATACATCGGCTCCTGCACGAGGACCGGGC